>CAYUSA010000016.1:40092-55233 GCA_964447335.1 uncultured Actinomycetes bacterium | reverse complement strand
CGGCCGGCACGCCCTGCGGGATGGCGACGCCGATCCCGTCGCGCAGGCGGCCGGCGTCCTCGATCGCGGCGACGCGCTCCTCGCCCGCCACGCGCACGCGGATCGCTCGGTGCTCGCGGACGAGCTGCTCGACCCACGGCGCGGGGTCGGTAGTCGCCCGCGCGGTCATCTCCTCGGTCGTCAGGTCGCCGAGGCGGCGCAGCAGGTCGTGGAGATCATCGGGGTTCCGGGCTCGCCGGCCCTCGGCGAGCGCCTGCAGCTCGAGCTCGAGGGCGGCGAGCGCGGCCGGGTCGATGAGCTCGCGCAGCTCCTCGGGGCCGAGGAGCTCGCGCGCCAGGTCGCGGTCGAGCGCCAGGGCGGCCGCCCGGCGCTCGGCGGCCGGTGCGTCGTACTCGTACAGGTAGACCGCGATCCACCGGAACAGCAGCGACTGCGCGAACGGCGATGCCTTGTCGGTGTCGACCGCGACCATCCGGATCTTCCGCGCGCGCAGGTCCGTGAGGATCTCCTTGAGTCCCGGCACGTCGAAGACGTCGCGCAGGCACTCGCGTGTCGCCTCGAGCAGGATCGGGAACTCCGGGTAGGCCATCGCGACCTGCAGCAGGTCGGCGCCGCGCTGCCGCTGCTGCCAGAGCGGCGTGCGGGCGCCGGGCCGGCGGCGGGGGAGCAGGAGCGCACGCGCCGCGGCCTCGCGGAAGACCGAGGTGAACAGCGCGGTCGAGGGCAACCGTCGCACGACGAGCTCCTCGATCTCCTCGGGATCGAAGCGCAGGTCCTCGAGCGGGATGTGGTCCTCGGATTCGGGCAGGCGGATCACGATGCCGTCGTCGCTCCAGAGCACCTGCACGTCGACGCCGAGGCGCTCGGTCAGGCGGTCCTCGATCGCCATCGCCCACGGCGCGTGCACCCGAGCGCCGAACGGCGAGAGCACGCACACGCGCCAGTCGCCGAGGTCGTCGCGGAAGCTCGCGACGACGATCGTGCGGTCGTCGGGCGTGACGCCGGCCGCGTCGCGCTCGTCCTGCAGGTACAGCACGAGGTTCCGGGCGGCGAGCTCGTCGAGCCCGAACCGCTTGCGCAGCAGCGCGGTCGCTCGGCGCTCGGGCAGAGCGGCCAGCTCGCGCGTGACCTCGCCGATCGCGCGGCCGAGCTCGAGCGGCCGGCCCGGCTTGTCGCCGTGCCAGAACGGCATCTTGCCCGGCTCTCCCGGCGCCGGCGAGACCAGCACCCGGTCGAACGTGATGTCCTCGATCCGCCACGACGACGCGCCGAGCAGGAACACCTCGCCGCGCCGGCTCTCGTACACCATCTCCTCGTCCAGCTCGCCGACCCGGCGCCCGTCGGCGGTGAACACGCCGAACAGGCCGCGGTCGGGGATCGTGCCGGCGTTCGCGATGGCCACGCGGCCGGCGCCCTCGCGAGCGCGGAGCGTGTCCGAGCGCCGGTCCCACACGATGCGGGGCCGGAACTCGCCGAACTCGTCCGACGGGTACCGCCCCGAGAGCAGGTCGAGCACCGCGCGCAGGACGTCCTCCGACAGCTCGGCGAAGTTGGCGGCGCGGCGCACGAGCGCGCCGAGCTCGGCCACGCTCCACTCGTCCATCGCGCACATCGCGACGACCTGCTGCGCGAGCACGTCCAGCGGGTTCCGCGGGTAGCGCGTCTCCTCGACCTGGCCCTCGAGCATGCGCTGCACGACGACGGTGGCCTCGAGCAGGTCGCCGCGGTACTTCGGGAAGACCTTGCCGCGCGAGGGCTCGCCGACCTGGTGGCCCGCGCGCCCGATGCGCTGAAGCCCGCGCGAGACCGAGCCCGGCGACTCGACCTGGATGACCAGGTCCACCGCGCCCATGTCGATGCCGAGCTCAAGCGAGGACGTGGCGACCAGGCCTTTCAGCGTGCCCTGCTTCAGGAGGTCCTCGATCTCCAGGCGCTGCTCGCGCGCGATCGAGCCGTGGTGCGCTCGGACCAGGTCCTCGCCGGCGAGCTCGTTCAGTCGCGAGGCCAACCGCTCGGCCATCCGCCGCGCGTTCACGAACACGAGCGTCGAGGTGTGCGAGCGGATCAGCTCGAGCAGCTCCGGGTGGATCGAGGGCCAGATGCTCGTGCGCTGCGGCCCCGCGGCGGCCGGGCCGCTGCGGATCTGGTCGTTCAACTGCCCGAGCTCGGACATGTCCTCGACCGGGACGACGACCTCGATCTCCATCGGCTTGCGGTGGCCGGCGTCCACGATCGTGACCGGCCGCGAGCCCTCGGGCGTGACGCCGCCGAGGAACCGCGCGATCTCCTCGAGCGGCCGCTGCGTCGCCGACAGGCCGATCCGCTGCGGCGGCGTGGTCGCGATCTGCTCGAGCCGCTCGAGCGAGAGCGCCAGATGCGCGCCCCGCTTCGTGCCGGCCATCGCGTGGATCTCGTCGACGATGACCCAGCGGACGCTGCGCAGGATCTCGCGCGCCTGCGAGGTGAGCATGAGGAACAGCGACTCGGGCGTCGTGATGAGGATGTCGGGCGGACGCTTCGCGATCGCGCGCCGCTCCTTGGCCGAGGTATCGCCGGTCCGCATGGCTACGCTCGGCTCGTGGAGCTCGAGCCCGAGGCGCTCGGCCGCCAGGCGGATGCCCGCGAGGGGCGCGCGCAGGTTCTTCTCGACGTCTACCGCGAGCGCCCGGAGTGGTGAGATGTAGAGGACGCGGCAGCGCTCGGGTGCGGGCGGCACGGGCTCGGCGGCCAGCCGGTCGAGTGCCCACAGGAACGCCGCCAGCGTCTTGCCCGAGCCCGTCGGCGCGAGGATCAGCGCGTGGTCGCCGGCCGCGATCGCCGGCCAGCCCTGCGTCTGCGCCGGCGTGGGCTCGGCGAACGAAGCCGAGAACCACTCGCTGACGGCGGGGGAGAAGACCTCGAGCGTCACGGCGCCCAACCTATCGCGAACGGCCGACACGGTCGGAGGCGCCGGTAGGATGCTGCACATGGCAACCCTTCGGCGCGTGCTCGCGTTCGGCGTCTTCGCGCTGGCCGCGCTCGTCCCGGCGGTCGCCCATGCCGTCGAGGACGACACCACCCCCCACGCCGAGGACCAGATCGTGCTCTCGGGCTCGGTCACCGTGCCGAGGGGTAAGGAGGCCGGCGAGATCGTGGTCTTCCACGGCAGTGCCACGATCGCCGGGGTTGCGCTCGGCGACGTGGTCGTGCTCGACGGGCCGATCGTCGTGAACGGGCAGGTGAGCGGCAGCGTGATCGCCGTGACCGGCGACGTGACGCTGGGCCCCGGCGCGCAGGTCCGTGGCGACGTGATCGCCGGCGGGACGGTGGACGCGGCCAAGGGTTCGCAGGTGTCCGGCGACGTCAGTGACGGTGTGGCGTTCACGCTGCGAGGCCCGCTCGAGGCGGTCGCGCGGTTCCTCGTGTGGCTGGCGATCGCCGTCTCGACGCTGCTGCTCGGGCTCGCGCTCGTGCTGCTCGTGCCCCGTGGCGCCGACGCCGTGCACGTGACTGCGACGACGGGGCCGTGGACCTCGGCGGGATGGGGGCTCGGGGCGCTCGTCGGCCTGCCGGTGCTCGCGGTGCTGCTACTGGTCTCGGTGCTCGGGCTGCCGCTCGGGATCGCGCTGCTGCTCGCGCTCGCGTTCCTGTTCTTCGTCGGGTTCGCGCTGAGCGCGTGGATCGCCGGACGGCTGCTGTGGCGCCCGCCGAGGAACCGGTGGCTCGCGCTCCTGTTCGGATGGCTCATCGCGAGCGCCGCGACGGCCATCCCTTACATCGGCGGCGCGGTGTGGGTCGCGGGGTCGGGCTTCGGCCTCGGCGCGGCGACCGTCGCGACCTGGCGCGCGAGGGGTCACCGCGGGCGCCACCGCGCCGGCCTGCCGCCGACGCCCGCGCCCGAGCTGCCGGGTCCGCCCGGCGAGGGGATGCAACCGATCCGGGAGGAGGTGGGGCTCTGATGACGGAGGCCGTGGAGAAGGTGCGCCAGATCCCGCTGTTCGCCGGGCTCGACTACGGCGCCCTCGAGCGCGTCTCCTCGCTCTTCAGCGAGATCGAGGCGCCCGCGGGACAGGTGATCGTCGAGCGCGGGCATGCCGGCTCGGGCATGTTCCTGCTCGAGGAGGGCACGGTCTCGGTCGAGCTGCCCTCGGGACCCATAGAGCTCGGACCGGGCGAGTTCTTCGGGGAGCTGTCGATCCTGGCCGACGACGTCCTCCGGACCGCTCGCGTGCGCTCGACGACGCCGATCCGCGCGCTCGTGATCGGCCGCTCCGACTTCCGTCGCCTGCTCGAGTCCGAGCCCCGCATCGCGGTTGCGATGCTCCGCGTCCTCGCGCATCGGCTCGCCGACACGCTCGGCGCGTAGCCGAGACGCTCAGCGACGGAACAGCCGCATGAGGAGCGCGATCGTCGCGCCGACCCCCGCGCCGAACGCGAGCGCCTGCGGCGTGCTCATGAGGACCTTCGCGCCGTCCTCGACCGTCACCTTCGGCGAGAGCACCAGCCCGACGTAGGCGTGCTCGCCGATCGTCGCTCCGCCGGCCGCGATGATGCTCTGCGCTCCGCCCTGCTCGATCGAGACATCGCCGTTCGCGATCATCGGCCCGCACCCACCCTGGCGGATCGTCACGCCGCCGTTCGCGATGACCGGACCGCATCCCCCCTGCAGGATCGAGACGCTGCCGCTCGCCGCGATCGGCCCCGCGGCCGCCTGCTGCAGGTGGACGTCCCGGGCACGGATGAACCCGACGAGTGACCTCTGCACGGTCACGTCTTCCTCGAACTCCAGGGCGCTCGCCGCCCGCTGGCGGTACTCGTCCATGGTCGCCTCCTTCGTGCTCCGAGCTCATCCTAGGTGAGGCTTCGCCGATGTCGCAGAACCGCCGGTTCCTGCTCCTCGGCTCGGGCGAGTTCGAGCCCTGGTCCGAGGAGCCCGAGCGCGCCGCGCTCGACGGCGCCGACCCGCGCGTGGCCATCCTGCCCACCGCGAGCGCGCCCGAGGGTGACGAGGTGTTCGACCGCTGGGGCCGGATGGGCCTCGAGCACTACGCGACGATGGGCTGGCGTGCGAGCGTGCTCCCCGTGAGGACGCGCGAGGACGCCGAGCGCGCGGACCTCGCCGCCGAGCTCGAGCGCGCCGGCCTCGTCTACCTCTCGGGCGGGAACCCGAAGCATCTCGGCTCGGCCATCGAGGGCACGGCGCTCTGGCACGCGATGAACGCGGCGCTCGACCGGGGTGCGGTGTACGCGGGATGCAGCGCCGGTGCCATGGTCGCGAGCCAGTCGCGCTCGCAGGCGCGCGAGCGCAAGGCCGGCGCCTCCTGGACGTTCGGGCTCGGACTCGTGCCGCACGTCTCGTTCGGCGTTCACTGGGACCGGATGTCGAAGATCCCCGGCCTGCGGTGGTGGGTCACCTCGCGGATCCCCGAGTCGTCGTGGTTCGTGGGCATCGACGAGCGCACCGCGATCCTCGGCGACGGCGAGCGCTGGACCGTGTTCGGGCAGGGTGGTGCGATGGTCCTGCACGAGAGCGAGCGCCGGACCTACCGAGCGGGGGAGCGGTTCGAGACCCTGGCGGCCACGAGTCACGGTCGCGCCGAGTGACCTATCCTTTGGGCTCGTGAGCTCGACCGAGCCGTCCGCCCCGCGCCCCGGCTGCCTGTTCTGCGGCCGCCCCACCTTCGACCCCGACAAGCGGGAGCGGCCGTGGGTGCGCGCCACCGTCGAGGCCACCAGGTGCTCGTGTGCCCCTCCTGCCAGGAGGAGCGCGCAGACTGGGCCGTGCAGCTCGACCGGTGCGAGGCGTGCGGCGAGACGCGGTTGTCCGCGATGCTCGGCCAAGTCGTCTGCCGAGCGTGCGGCCACGTCCGCGGCCTCTCGGTCGAGCCCGCGTGGATCTCGGGCGCTTAGCTCAGCGGAAGAGCGCTTCCCTTACAAGGAAGAGGCCGGGGGTTCGAGTCCCTCAGCGCCCACCACGGCATGCCTGTTCGAGCCGCTTCTGACCAGGGAAGGCGTTACGCGATGGGGCAGGCCAACCGGCCCTGCCTCGTGGTCGGCAGACATACGCTGAGCAGGGAGTCCCCTAGCCCGGGTTCACGTCTTCCGCGCAACGCCGATGGCGCGCCGGATCAGCTCAGAGGTCGCTTCGACGGCCTCGCCTGCGCGGTGGTCTCGCTCGGGACCGTGGCGGAACAACCCGCCGCGGTCGAATCCCTCAGCGAATCCGCCAGCCTCGAACCCGTCGATGTTCCAGTCGATGAACGCCGCGACGACATAGGGATCGAGCGCCGGATCGACCTCCCCCCGTTCCATCCCGAACTCCACCAGCTCGAGCGTCCGCTGGGGATCTTCCTGGCGCATGAAACGCGCAAGCTCGCGCTGCACCGACATGCTGCTGCAGAACCGACCCAGGTAGAAGATCTGGTAGGGGGTGGAGTCGGTGGCGGGCTGGAGCGCCGATCTCCGCAGCCAATGCTCAAGGATCGCGAAGAACCCTCCGTCGAGCACCTCCTGAGGCGCATCGAACCAGGTCGGAAGATCCCAGATGGCGACCTTGTAGGTCTCGACGAATAGCCGTTCCTTGGAACCGAAGTGCCGGAGGATCCCCGCCCGTGAGATGCCGCATCGAGACGCGATGTCCTCGAGCCTGGCACCGTCGTACCCGCGCTCGGCGAACACGTGCGCAGACTCGGCGAGGATCCGGCGTCGCGTCGCGTCACCCCGCGCGGTCGTCCGCGGCACGGCCTCGCCTGCCTCCGAGCCGTGCCGTTCCGCCGCCATCGACGGACTGTAGCAACCCGAGACGTCCGGCGAAGGGTGCCGCCGCCCGCGGCGAACGCGAGTGACCGAGAGTCACTCTGCGAGGGCGCGAGGCAGCGGGGACCTGCCGTAGAGTTCTGGCCTCAAGGAAGGCGCCGGCCGGACGGGCGCGAACCAGTGCGACGAGGAGGACTCGATGGCACCCGAACGAGATCCCCGCAGCGACCCGATCGATCGGATCTTCCTCTCGCGATCGCCCTTCAGCCGCCGGGCGTTCCTCGGCATCGCGGGGACGACGGCACTGGGCGCGGCGCTCGCTGCCTGCACGTCCAAGACGAGCACGGGTAGCAGCGGATCGGCTGCGCCGTCGGGTGGCGGGGCCACGATCGCCGGAGAGGTTCCGGGTCCACAGCCCGTCTCCGGCGGCACCTACGGCGGCCGAGTTGTCGTGGGTTGGGACACCGAGCCGTACGCGTTCGGCGACCCCGCCCGGGCGTACAACCTCCTCGACTACGACGTCGCGACCGAGCTCGTCTTCTTCGGTTCGCTACTGGCCTACGGAGGCCAGACCGGTGGTCCGGTGCCCAACATCGCCGCCGCCATGCCGCAGATCTCGTCCGACGGAACCACCCTCACGTTCACCCTCAAACCCGGCGTCAAGTTCCACAACGGCCGGGAGATCGAGGCCGCCGACTTCAAGTACTCGTGGGAGCGCGCGATCAAGCCCGGGCTCAAGGGATCGTGGGCGAAGTCATACTTCTCGAGCATCAGCGGGTACGCGGACCTGCGCGCCGGGAAGGCGAACGAGCTGGCGGGCGTCGAGGTCGTCGACGCGAAGACGCTGAAGGTCACGCTGGATCAGCCCGATTTCATGATCCTCAACGTGTTCGCGCAGCCGTTCGCGGCGCCCTTGCCGAAGGAAGAGGTCGAGCGCCTGGGCGACGAGGGCTTCGCGAACGCCCCCGTGGGGTTCGGGCCTTTCAAGCTGGAAAGTCACGACAGCGGCGGCCAGGCGGCGCGGTTCACGAGATTCGACGATTACTTCTGGGAGGGCCTGCCGTACGTGGACGAGGTCGAGTTCCGCTGGAACATCGACCCGGGCCTGATCGTGCCCCAGCTGCAGTCGGGCGATATCGACATCGCCGGGAACGGGATCCCGACGAACCAGGTGACCCGTGTGCTAGCCGATCCCACGACGAAGGTCCTCACGAAGGACATCCCGGTCCTGCTCCCGCTGTGGATCGACATCAACCGGAGCATCGAGCCGCTCGGCGACGTCAGGGTGCGGCAGGCGCTGAACTGGGCGATCGACCGTGACGCGATCGCGAAGATCACGGGGAACGAGGCCTATGGGGCTCCCTACCCCGCGAACCTCGCCGATTTCCAGTCCACGTTCACGCCCTACACGTACGATCCGGAGAAGGCGCGGTCGCTGCTGAACGAAGCGGGCGTCGGAAGCGGGTTCACCGTCTCGCTGTCGCATACCGCCGACGCCGCGAGCACGGTGCAGGTGGTCCAGCAGCAGCTGGGGCAGGTGGGCGTCACGGTGAACCTCGACCAGGTGGACAGCAGCGCCATCTACGACCTCCAGGCCAACGAGGACTTCGAGCTGATGTACACCGGGCTGTTCATGCTCCAGCCCACGGCGGGTGATCTGGTGGAGAGCGTGTACGTCCCCAGCGGGTACGCGAACTTCACCAAGTACGACAACCCGCAGGTGACCACGCTGACCGAGGAGGCACGGCGCGACTACGACGTCGCCAAGCAGAACGAGAACTACGCGGAGATCGAGCAGCTGATCGGCGAGGACGCACCCGCCATCTTCGTGATGACCGGCCGGTTCTACGCAGGACGAGGTGCCAAGGTCCAGAACTACCAATACCGAGGTGAATACGGGACCCAATACGATCGCCTCTGGGTCTCGGGCTAGCGCGTCGGCCGCTCGGCGGCACCGGTACCCTCCCGCGCTCGTCGTCGGCTCCCTCCTCCTGCTGTCGATCGCGGTGTTCGCGGTCGCGGCCCCGATGTTCGGTGACCCGTTGTTCCAGGACTTCACGAACGGGCTCACCCCCGCCGGCCTCCCGATGCCCATCCGCAGCCCCGGCCTGATCCTGGGGTCGGACACGCTGGGTCGCGAGATGCTGCCACGACTCGCGTACGGCGCACGCATCTCCCTCACGGTGGCCCTCGTCGCCAACGTGACGAGCATCGCGCTGGGGCTCCTGGTCGGGGTGTTGGCCGGCTTCTACCGAGGCCGCGTGGAAGGGATCCTGCTCCGGTTCGCCGACATAGCCCTCGCACTCCCGTTCACCCTCGCCGCGCTCGTGATCGCCAGCGTGATGCCTCCGGGGATGGCGCGCGTGATCGGGATCATCACGTTCCTGTTCTGGGCCTATCCGGCCCGCCTCTTCTACGGGGAAGTCCTGGCCCTGCGGAGCCGGACGTTCGTCGAGGCGGCCGAGGCTGCGGGTGTGCGCGGCCGGACGTCGATCCGTCGCCACATCCTCCCGCACCTCGCACCGCTGATCCTCACCTACGCTCCGCTGAACGCCGCGGCGGCGGTCGGGTTCGAGGCCACGCTCTCGTTCCTCGGCGCCGGGATCAACCCGCCGACGCCGTCGTGGGGCAACATGATCGCCGAGGGTGAGACCGCGATCTTCTACGCGCCGCACCTCCTCGTCGAGCCGGCGATCATGATCCTGCTGACCACGCTGTCGTTCCTGCTGATCGGCGAGGGCCTGAAGGCCCGAGATCCCGGCCGGAAGGGGACATCGTGGCTCGGCGTCTGATGATCCAGATCGGCCTCGGGCTGATCGCGTTCTTCGGCGTCGTCACGCTCACCTTCATCCTGCAGTACGTGGTGCCCGGCGATCCTGCTCGCGCGCTCGCGCCGCGAGCGGTGAGCGAGGAGCAGCTGCAGGAGATCCGGACGCAGCTCCATCTGGACGAGCCGCTCGTCAACCAGTACCTGTCCTACGTGGGCGGGCTCCTGCACGGCGACCTCGGGCAGTCCTACGTTCAGCAGGCGTCCGTTTCCTCGTTGATCCTGCAGCGAGTGGGGGCAACGGTAACCCTCGCCGTCGCCGGTGTCGTCTTCGAAGTGCTGATCGGGACGGCGTTCGGCGTCTGGGCAGTGCTTCGGCCGGGGGCCGGCCGCCTCGTGACGACGATGAACCTGCTCCTCCTGTCGATCCCCGTGTTCACGCTCGGTCTGGCGCTCCTGTTGTTCTTCGGGTTCACGCTGGGGTGGGCGCCGGTGACGGGAGGGATGGGGCCCCGACAACTCGTGTTGCCCGCGCTGGCGCTCGGGCTGCTCGGCGCTCCCTACTACGCCCAGATCGTTCGGGAGCAGCTGCAGGATTCGCTCTCGTCGGCCTACGTCCGGACCGCGATCTCGAAGGGCGTCTCGGACCGGCGCGTCCTCGCACGGCACGCCGTCCGCAACGTCGCCTCCCCGCTGATCACGATGATCGGCTTGGACCTGGGTCTGTTCCTGTCGGGCGTCGTCGTGGTCGAGGCGGTGTTCGGCTGGCCGGGGATGGGACAACTCGCGGTGACCTCCCTCTCCAGGCTGGATCGCCCCGTCGTGATGGGGACGGTGATCGTCGGAGCCGCGGCGGTGATCGGCTTCAACATCGTGGCCGACGTGATCCGCATGCTCGTCGATCCCAGGACCCGGGTGGAATCGTGAGCGACCCGGTTCTGACGGCGCGGGACATCCACGTGCGCTACGGGGACGCGGAGGCCGTTCGCGGCGCAGACCTGACGATCGCGCCGGGCGAGGCCGTGGCCTTGATCGGGGAGACGGGGAGCGGCAAGACCTCGCTCGCCCTGGCGATCGCACGCCTCCTCCCGCACGGCAGCAGCGTGGAGGGGTCGGTCGAGATCGACGACACCGACACCCTGACCCTGACGCCGGCCGAGATGAGGAGGCTCCGCGGCAAGATCGTCGGGTTCATCGCGCAGGACGCCATGGCCGCGCTCAACCCGACCACACGCGTCGGCATCCAGATCGCGGAGGCCTTCGAGGTCCACGAAGGGCTGAGCCGATCGGAGGCGCGGCTCCGCGCGGTCGCGTTGCTCCGCGAGGTGCGGATCCCCGACCCGCAAGGGGTGGCGCGCCTCTTCCCGCACCAGCTGTCGGGCGGCATGCGGCAGCGGGTGATGATCGCGATCGCGTTCGCGCTCGGCCCGCCGCTCATCGTCGCGGATGAGCCGACCACAGCACTCGACGTCAGCACGCAGGCCGAGATCCTGGAACTGGTGACCCTCCTGCGTCGCGAGACGAACGCTGCGTTCCTCTGGATCACCCACGACATGGGGGTCGTCGCGGAGATCGCCGACCGTGTCGCGGTGATGTACCGGGGTCGGGTGGTGGAGGAAGGGAGTGCGGAGGAGCTGTTCGACGCGCCGGCGCACCCGTACACCGAGGCACTGCTGCGCACCCTTCACGACCTCCGCGAAGGCAGGCCCGGCGACCGGCTGTACCAGATCGAGGGGCAGCCCCCCGCGATCGAGCAGACGATCGACGGCTGCGCGTTCCATCCTCGCTGTCCCCAGGCCACCGATCGCTGCCGCACGGAAGACCCGGTCCTGCGGCACGTCGACGCACGGGCGTTCGCCTGTCACCACCCCTCGGGGGCGATGCCGCCGTGAACGCGCCGCTCGAAGCGAACGACGGACCCGTGGTGGCGTTCCGCGAGGTCACGCGGCGGTTCGGGTCGCGGCTCGCGGTCGAGGGCGTCGACCTGGAGCTGCGGTCCGGCACGACGCTGGGACTCGTGGGCGAATCCGGATCGGGCAAGACGACGTGCGTGCGGATGGTGCTCGGCCTGCTCAGGCCTTCGTCGGGGACGCTCCTGCTCCGCGGTCGCCCCTACCCGCGCTCGCGCAGGGAGCTCCGGGCGTTCCGACGCCACATCGGCTCGGTGTTCCAAGATCCCTACGATGCCCTGGACCCACGGATGACGATCGGCGCCATCGTGGCGGAGCCGCTGCGGGCCCACGGCCTCGGTGGCCGGGACGAGCCTGTGAAGATCGAAGCGATGCTCGCGGCGGTCGGCCTGCCGGATGCGCCGCTCGATTCCTACCCGTCGCGCTATTCGGGCGGCGGACGGCAGCGGATCGCGATCGCCCGCGGCCTGATCCTCGAGCCCGACGTCCTCGTCTGCGACGAGCCCACGGCCAGCCTCGACGTGTCCGTGCAGGCCCAGATCCTGAACCTGTTGCTCGACCTGAAGCGACAACGGGGTGTCTCGACGATCTTCGTGAGCCACGACCTCGATCTGGTTCGACGGATCGCCGATGACATCGCGGTGATGCACCAGGGACGCGTGGTCGAGTCCGGGCCGACGGAGGAGGTTTCGGAACGCCCGCGCCATCCCTACACCGAGATGCTCCTGTCGGCGGTTCCCGGCGATCACCCGCGGCGCCGCAAGCTCGAGGGCCGCGCGGCGACGGCCACCGACGAAGAGCCGTCCCGCGAGGGCTGCCTGTTCGCCGCGCGCTGTCACCGGGTCCAGGACGTGTGTAGGACGACCCGTCCGCCGCTGGAGGAAGGGCCCACCGCTGCGGCGTGCCTCTACCCCCTCGAGCCGGTGGACCGCCCTCAGGCCTGACCGCCGCTGCGCGAGCGGACCGCGGGCGGCGTCAGACGTGGTCCCGCGGGATCGTCCGGTCCCACGTCCGCTCGAAGACCCGCTCATCCCCCTCGAAGACCTCGATGTGCTCGCGGAGGAGGAAGTCGGCGGCGGTGCTTGACAGCTCGCTCCGCGTCTCGATCCGCACGTGCACGTCGTCCCGGTCCCACGTGAGGGTGCGATCGCACGTCACGACAGAGGAGAGCGGATCGCCTTCACGGATCGTGAACCGGTCGAGGTTCCGGACGCTCAGAGCGATGCCGTTGGGCAGCCGCACGCGGTAGTCGCCATCCTGATTGATCCGCATGGAGATCTCGCCGGTGACCAGATCGCGCTCGACGACGTGGAAGGCCTCGTCCTCCTCGCGGTCGAGGACGAGGCCCGGACCCTGCTCCGGGGCACCGAACCCGGGCGCGGGACCATCGGGCACGGAGGTCGGACGCACGGGCAGCTCCAGCCACGAGGTCGGTCCGGCCTCCAAGGACATCGTGACCAGCTCGGGCGACGGCCAGAGCCACGGCCAATAGGTGGTCGACACCGCGACACGGAGCCGATGGCCCACTGGGACCGCCTGCCCGAGGACGTCGAGCTCGATCTCGACGTCCATCGGCTCCTCGGGTACCACGGGCGTGGGCGCGTCGTGCCCGGCGCGGTGCGTGAGGTTGAGCACGCCACGGGAGAGCAGCGTCGACGTGCCGTCGGGCGCGACGTCGCACAGCCGTGCCGAGACGAACGCGTTCGGGCGGTCGGCGGCGACCCGGAAGTGCAGCCGCGGATACCCGAGCAGCTCGAGCCGCTCCTCGAGGGGTGCCGAGTCGAACGTCAGGCACAACGCGTCTTCCTCGCGCTGGTCGGGCGGGTAGTCGGCGGTCGGTCCGTACGGGCACCAGGTCCCCGCGAGGAGCCCATGGCGCTGGAAGCCCGCGTGCGCCAGCTCGCCGCTCGGGCCCGGCTCCGCGTCCAAGGCGCCGCTCGTCTGGAGGTACCGACGCGCCGGCTTGACCGATGGCGGCGGCCACGCGGGCTCGCGGACCCACCGCCCTGCGCGGTCGTGCGCGAGCTCTTCGGGGCGAGCCGGTTCCTGCAGCCACGCGGCCAGCATCGGTTCGTCGTCGATGCCGTTCTCGACGCCGCGCAGCCACCGGTCGAACCAGCGGGCGCACTCCTGGAGGAAGCCGATGCGTGGGCCTTGGTCCGCACGGTGGGGCCAGGCGTGCGCCCAGGGACCGATCAGGCCCTTGCGCACCCCCGGGAGGCCCGCAAGCGTGCGCGGGATCGCGTTCGTGTAGCCGTCTGCCCAGCCACCCACCATGTAGACGGGACACTCGATCGCGGCGTAGTCCTCGCAGATCGACCCGTGCTGCCAGTACGCGTCCCTGCGCTGGTGCTCGAGCCAGGCGATGCTGAACGGCGGTGTTCCCTCCAGCCGTTCGCGCCACAGCTCGCGCCACCCGTCGCCGACGACCTCGGGGTCGGGCGGCAGCGCATTCATCGCGAACAAGATCGAGGCCCATGGGAGCGCGTCCCAGTTCAAGAGGCAGCCACCGTCGTAGTGGACGTCGTCCGCGTAGCGGTCGTCCGTGGAGCACATCGAGACCACAGCCTTCAGCGCCGGCGGGCGGCGAGCCGCGATCTGGAGCCCGTTGAAGCCTCCCCACGAGATCCCGATCATCCCCACCGCGCCGCTACACCATGGTTGCTCGGCGATCCACGCGATCACCTCGAGCGCGTCGTCTTGCTCCTGCGGCGCGTACTCGTCCGTGATGAGGCCGTCGCTGTTGCCCGTTCCGCGGATGTCGACGCGCACGAACACGTAGTCATGCCCCGCGAACCACGACGCGATGGGCTCGTCGTACGGCCAGGTCTGGTCACCCTGACGATAGGGGATGTAGTCGAGGATCGCCGGCACGGGCTCGTCGGTGACGGGACGCCAGATGCGCGTGGCCAGGCGGGTCCCGTCGGCGAGTCCGATCCACGCGGCGTCCGTGCGGTCGACGGCGAACGGGAACGTGTCGGGGATGCGGGTGTCGTCGGGCTCCATTGCCGCATCATCCTCAGGCGTCCCGGAGACCGCAAGCCGAGGGATCGCTATGCTCATGACTCGCGTTCACTCGGCCGGCGCACTCAGGGGTTCGTCTGCGCGACCCGACGACCTCCAACGGAGGTGGCGCGATGGCGAAGGTTGCGGTGGTCGGATCGGGGATCGCGGTCCTGTCCGCCGCCTACGAACTCAGCAAGGACCGGTGTGCCCACGGCACAAGGAAGAAGGGGGTACTGCGGTCTGGAGCGGTCAACATCTGGTCAAGGAGCCGACCGAACCAGGCGGTGCTCGACGACACTCCTGTGACACCGGGAACCGCCGCCGACCTGCGAAAGTGCTGGTCAGAGCGTTGTACCAGCCTTCCCTTACAAGGAAGAGGTCGCAGGTTCGAGCCCTGCAGCGCCCACGTGCGGTCAGCGATCTTCGTGGTCGTGACATTTGCACGATGCTTCGGCGTAGGTGGTCGTGTGGCACTTGAAGCACTTGAGAGGGGGCGTGCCGGTCGGCACGTGCTCGCCGACCTGCGGGTGCTGATATGTGGACGGCTCCCAGTAGGCGCCCGGGATGTGGCAGTTCTGGCACCGGTTGCTCAGACCTGAATGCAGTTCGCCGCGGTCGTGGCAGGCGGTGCAGTTGCTGTCGGGATGAGTGGGGTCGGCCCACGTGCGCTGTGAGTGGCAGAGCTGGCACTCAGATCTCTGAGGGTCGTCGTGGTGGTCGCCA
>CAYUSA010000016.1:0-39992 GCA_964447335.1 uncultured Actinomycetes bacterium | reverse complement strand
CGATGCACCCTGTGGCGGGGTGGTGGAACGTCGTCGGGTACCAGCGTGCGATCGTGTGGCAGTCCCAGCACCGCCTCAGGTCCATGCTACGGAGTGACAGCGCGTGCGGTGGCCTGTGGCAATCGACACAGCCGGCCGGGAACCCCATCGTCGTGCTGGTGGCCAGCGTGTGACACCGCCCACAGGACACCTGCCGATGTGCACCCGCCAGCGCCGGCGTGTGCGTCGCACCGGCCCAGGTCTCCTGTGAGTGGCAGAGCTGGCACTCAGATCTCTGAGGGTCGTCGTGGTGGTCGCCATGGCACTCGATGCACCCTGTGGCGGGGTGGTGGAACGTCGTCGGGTACCAGCGTGCGATCGTATGGCACTCGGCACAGCGCTCGAGGTCGAGCGCACCGAGCTTCATCGGGTGCTGCGGTTCGTGGCAATCGACGCAACCCGCAGGGAACCCGACGCGCCCGTCGTTCGCCGGGGTGTGGCACGCCTCGCAGGGCGATCTCGCGTGCGCCGCAGCGAGCTCCGGAGCGTGGACGAACCCGCTCTCCCAGGACTTGAGGTCGTGGCACGTCGAGCAGTCGCCGCGATCCGGGTGCTGCTCGGGGTGACAGACCGTGCAGGAACGGGGTTGCGACTCGCCGAGGTGGCATGTGAAGCAGCGGCCCATGGTCGGCGCGTTGACCTGGTTGCCATCGTGGCTGTTCGCAGGGTGGCACCAGGAGCACTCGGAGACGTCCGTTGCGAAGTGCGTCTCGTGGGCGAACGTGAGGAGCTGGGTCTCACCTCCTCCGGACCCCTCGTCCAGATCCGAGTGACAGTCGCCACAGTCTGTGAACTCACCCATGGCGGCCTCACCCGGCGGAGGGACGACGGGCGAGGGGGTCCCCGGCTCCGTGGGGTGAGTGAGGCTCCGCAGGAGGAAGAGGAGGCCCACTGTGAGCCCGGAGATGAGGAGGGTCGTGAGGATCCCCCGATCTGGTCTCCGCGCCATACCCCTCACCGTTCGCCCAGGTCGCTCGAGGACCTCGGGCGATCGTCTTTCACCGGACCGCCCGATCGCAGGGTCGAAAGACCCCTCACGGGCGTGAGTCGCTTGCCCGGAAGACCTGCGCGCGGGCTAAGCGCCGAGCCGCTCCTCGACCGGTCATCTCGTCCCCCAGCGCCCGATCGGATAGGTCCCGGGCAACGAGCGTGTCCTCGTCGACCGCCGCCGTCGCGGGCACCCTCTACTTCACGGCCGACGACGGCACGCACTGGGAGGAGCTTCGGAAGTCCGACGGGACCGAGGCGGAGACCGTTGTGGTGAAGGACCTGCATCGAGAGGGATCCAGCCTGCGAGAGATCACCGACGTCTCGGGAACGGCCTTCTCAAGTACCGCCAGCCGTGCGACCGGCCGGGAGCTGTGGAGCAGCTCGCCTGGTTGAGGCGCGGCAAAGCGGTCAACACCTGGTCAAGGAGCCGTCGGAACTAGGCCGTACTCGACGGTACTCCTGTGACTCCGCGAACCACCTCCGATCTGCGAAAGTGCTGGTCAGAGCGTTGCGCCGGCCTTCCCTTGCAGGGAAGAGGACGGGGGTTCGAAACCCTCAGCGCCCACCGCGGTCCTTCGGGTCTCAGCGGCGCCGACGAGTGCCGTATGCCACCCCTCGATGCCGGATCGCTCGCACGACGACTCGCTGTCGCGACTTCGACCCCTCAACCGTGTAGAGGATCCGGTAGCTGCCCACTCGGCAGGACCAGAGGCCGCGAAGTCGCCCTCGCAGTTCCTTGCCCATGTCCTCGGGGCCGGCTTCGAGGAGGGTGAGGGTTTCAACGACCGCATCCTGGATCGTTCGAGGGAGAGCGGCAAGATCCTGCTCCGCGCGGTGGGTGAGGAGCAGCCTAGGCAAGGCCGAGGTCTCGCCTTACCTCGTCGAGGGTCTTCAGCCGGCCGGCCTTGACGTCCTCTTCGCTCTCGCGCAGCGCGTCGAGGAGGCTCTCGTCCTGGAGGATCTCCAGGGTCTCCTCGAGGACCTCCTGCTCATCGGCAGGAACGAGGACCGCGACCGGCCGTCCGCTGCGGGTGATCACGACATGCTCGTGGCGCTCGTCGAGCTCGTCCAGGAGCTCGCTCAGCTTGGCCCGAGCCTCCGTGAAGGGGACCGTCTTCGCCATGCGCGAACTGTACAGGAATCTGTACGGACTCGCAAGCGCGGATTCAGGGGAGAGAGCGCTCGCCCGATCGCGCTTCGGGGGCTGCGAAGGGCTCCTCAGTTGAGCCGTGGGTGATCTGGCAGACGGCGCGTGCACCAACCGGGAATGCCGACGAACCGGTCGCTCGACGCCATGGCCGGCATCTCGTACAGTATTCCAGCGATGACTGGAGAACCGCGCGGCTCCACGTCCCCGGCAAGGCCTCCGCGACAGGTCAAGGTCTCCCTCACCGAGGAGTTCTCCCGCCTGGGCAAGGCGCTCTCATCGGGCAAGCGCGTCGAGCTGCTGGATCTCCTCTGCCAAGCGGAGAGGAGCGTCGAGACGCTCGCAAGGCTGACCGGCATGGGCATCACGAACACCTCCCAGCACCTCCAGATCCTGAGGGCCGCCCGGCTCGTCGACGTGCGGAAGGAAGGGACGCGCTCGCTCTACGGGGTGTCCGATGTCGCGGTCTGCACCTTCCTGTATGAGATGGAGCGACTCGCTCGCTCTCGCCTCGGTGAGGCCGATCGCATCGCGCATGACTACTTCGACCGGCGCGACGAGCTCGAGCCCGTCGGCCGGGAAGACCTGCTCGAGCGGATCCGCAGGAAGGATGTGGTCGTGATCGACGTGCGACCCGCCGAGGAGTACGAGGCGGGCCACGTCGTCGGGGCGATCTCGGTCCCGCTCGACGAGCTGAAGAGCCGCCTCGCCGAGCTCCCGCGCGACGCAGAGGTCGTCGCCTACTGCCGCGGACCGTTCTGCGTGCTCGCCCCGCAGGCCCTAGACATCCTGCGGGGGGCTGGCATCCTGGCGAGACGCCTTGCCGGCGGGCTCCCAGAGTGGCGTGCGGCCGGCCATCCGGTGGAGGTGGGGCGATGAGGTTCCTCATCATCCTGAACGATCCGCCCTACGGAACCGAGCGCTCCTACAACGCGCTCCGCCTCGCGAGGTCCCTCGCGGTGAAGGAAGGCACGGAGCTTCGGGTGTTCCTGATAGGCGACGCGGTCGGATGCGCCGTCTCGGGGCAGAAGACCCCTGACGGCTACTACAACCTCGACACGATGATCCGGGCCCTGGGGCGCAAGCGAGTCTCGATCGGGTGCTGCGGCACGTGTATGGACGCCCGCGGCATCACCGAGCCGATGCTGAGCGACGGCGCGCACCACTCGTCCATGGACGAGCTCACGGGGTGGACCCTGTGGGCCGAGAAGGTCATCACGTTCTGATGAGCGGCGAACGCAACGTCGTCGTGCTCGGCGGAGGGATCGGAGGGATCGTCGCCGCGCGGCTGCTGCGCAAGCGACTCCCCCAGGACGTGCGCGTGGTCCTCGTCGACAGGGACGAGACCTACACGTTCGCCCCGTCGCTGCTGTGGCTGATGACGGGCGATCGCGAACCCAGGCAGATCTCGCGGGGACGCGAGCGTCTCGCGCGTAAGGGGATCGAGGTCGTCAACGGCGAGGCCGAGGGACTGGACCCCGGGCGGCGCATGGTTCGGGTGGACGGCCGAGACATCGCATATGAGCGTTTGGTGATCGCCCTGGGCGCCCAACCGGCGCCGGAGCTCATGCCGGGTCTGAGCGAGGGCGCCATCGACCTCTACACGACCGAGGGAGCCCTGGCTGCCGGTCGCGCGCTCCGCGAGTTGGACGGCGGAAGGGTCGTCGTCCTCGTCGCCAAGCTCCCCTACAAGTGCCCCGCCGCGCCGAACGAGGCCGCCTTCCTGGCCGAGGCGATCCTCCGACGCCGGGGCGTCCGCGCGAAGGTTGCCCTCTACACGCCCGAGCCCTACCCGATGCCGACCGCGGGTGAGGCCCTCGGCAAGGCCCTGGCTCGCATGCTCGAGGAACGTGGCATCGAGCTGCACGCGCAGCAAGCGGTCGAGGAGGTGGATGCGGGCAACAGAGAGCTCGTTCTTCAGGGCGGTGAGCGAGCGGGATACGACCTGCTCCTCGCGATCCCACCTCACCGCACCGCGAGCATCGTGCGGGGAAGTGGTCTATCGAACGAGGGTGGATTCATCCCCGCCGATCCAGGCACCCTTGCCACGCAGGCCGAAGGCGTCTACGCGATCGGTGACGTCGCACAGATCCCGATCGCGGGCGGCAAGTTCCTGCCCAAGGCCGGGGTGTTCGCGAAGGCGCAGGCCCGGGTCGTCGCGAGCAGGATCGCCGACGAGCTTGGCGGCAGAGAACCGCCGGCGGTCTTCGACGGCAAAGGTTCGTGCTTCGTCGACATGGGCGATGGCGTTGCCGCGTTCGCCACCGGGGACTTCTATGCGGAAGGTGCGCCGAGGGTGTCCCTCCGCCGACCGTCTCGGAGATGGCACGCTTCCAAGGTGCTGTTCGAGAAGTATTGGCTCGCCCGCTGGGCGTGACCGCGGTCTTCACGCCGCTCCCGCAGAACGCGCCGAGGGCCGACGAACGAGGAGGTGAACACGATGATGTGGTGGTCAGATGGGAACGGATGGGGATGGTGGATCGTGATGCTCCTTTCGATGGCGATCTTCTGGGGCGGTCTGATCGTGGTGATCGTCTGGGGCGTGAGGCAGTTCACTCCAGGGTCCGGCCAAGGACGGCCCGACCCGACTGCCATCCTCGAAGAGAGATTCGCCCGCGGCGAGATAAGCAAGGAGGAGTTCGAGGAAAGCCGTCGGGTCTTGAAGAGGGGGTAGATCCGCTACCTGCCTCTCAGCTCGTCACGGGGCAGGTCGGAGGCGTGCGTCAGCGCCCCCGGGCAACGTTCTCGGTCACCGGTCCACCCAGCTTCACGAGCACGCATCGGTCCGGCATCGCCTCCAGCACCAGCGTGAGGGTCTTCACCGGGTGCACACATGACCTCCGCGGGATCCACAAAGGCGATCGGTAGGTTCCGACGTGCTGACCGAAAGGAGACCGAGATGATGTGGGGACCGTGGGGCTGGAGCATGGGAGTGGGTTCGCTCCTGTTCCTCGCCCTCATCGTGATCGGGGTCGTGCTTCTCGTGCGATCTCCGGCTTCCGGGGAGGCGCGGCATGGGGACTCCGGCGCGTTTCGGATCCTCGACGCCCGGTTCGCCCGCGGGGAGATCGACGAGGAGGAGTACCGGCGGCGCCGAAGCTCGCTCGAGGGCTCGCGGAGCTGAGGGCCATGACGCAGAGGAAGTGGGCCGTGGTCCTGCTCGTCGTCACCCTCGTCGTGAGCTGAGAAGCAGAGGAGCGGACCCGGCGCAGGTCGAGAAGGAGGTGACGAGGCGGTGTGCATGCTGATGCATCTGCTCCACGGCGGGCACGAGGCGCACGGCGACGTGCAGGAGGCGGGGCACGTGGACCACGAGGTGGCGGTGCCCGACCCACAGCAGGTCGTCCTCGCCCGGTACGCCCGGGGCGAGATCACCGAGGAGCAGTTCCGGCACATGCTCGCGGTGCTCAAGGAGACGGGAAGGGCTTCCCACGGAGGGTACTGAGCCAGGCCTGGGAGGAGCTGCAGTGCCCACCGCACCTGGCGCCCAGTGCCGAGTGCCGTGTCCCGGGTCCACCCGCTCGTCGGCGTCGTGTGGCCCGGTCATCTTCGAGCGATGGGATACGTGCCGTACTCCTCGACCGCATCGACCATGGCGAGGACGTTCTCGGCCGGCACGTCGTTCATCACCGTGTGGACGGAGCTGACCATGTAGCCCCCGCCGGGGCCGAGGATCTCGATCACCCGTCGGACCTCCGCCCGCACCTCGTCGGGGGTCCCGGTCGGCAGGATCCGCTGGGTGTCGATGCCTCCGCAGAACGTTAGCCGGTCGCCCCACCTGGCCTTGAGCTCCTCGAGGTTGGCCATCTTGCCCGCCGACGTCTGGATCGGGTTGAGGATGTCGATCCCCATCTCGACGAAGTCGTCGATCAGCGGGAACACGTCGCCGTCCGTGTGGAAGAAGACCTTGGCCGAGGTCCGCTCGCGGATGAACCGGATGTAGTCGGCGTGGACGGGCTTGAGGATCCGGCGGTACATGTCCGGCGACATCATGAGGCTCTCCTGGGTGCCGAGGTCGTCGCCGATCTTGATGATGTCGACGTTGTCACCCAACGCGGCCAGGAAGTGACCCATCAACACCTTGCACCGCTCCTGGATCTTCCACAGCAGTGCCTCGGCGAAGTCCGGCCGCATCGCGAGGTTCATCAGGAACGTCTCCATGCCCTGCATCGCGAACGCGCGCTCGAGGGGGAAGAGCAGCCACGGCGTGGCCATGATGGCGTAGCGGTTCTCCTCCGCGAGGCGGGCGGCCTCGGCCGCTACGTGCGCGACGCGGGTCGGATCGTCCATGTCCGGCCAGGGGTAGTCCTCGATCTCCTCGACGGTGGTCGCCGAGGTCATCGGGCACACGGACGGGAACCAGTCGTCCGGTCCGATCTCGGTGGCGCCCGAGCCCCACGAGTTGATGTAGTCGTCGTGCGGCGGGCGGGTGGCGTTCTTCTCGAGCACCCAGGCCGGCTCGAGGTCGAGGACCCCCCGGACGTCGGATCGCAGGCGAACCAGCGTGTCCTCGTCGACCTCCGCCGTTCCGAGCTCCGGCCATCGGTAGAGGTAGGCATCGCTCGCCTCGATGCCGAGCAGCTGCTTGAGCTCGCGGTACGGCTTCATCTTGATGCCCGTGGCGTTGCTCACCCCGAGCACGATCGGCACGCGATCGGGCTCCTCGTGGCGCACCGTTGCCAGCACGCGTTCGCGCGGCGTCATGGTCATGTCTGCCTCCTCGGACCGAAGACTAGGGCGGATCGGCCCTCGCGAGCATCCAGCTCAAGGGCGAGGGCGGCCGAGAAGGTAGTCGACGACGTCGGCGGCCGAGTAGGAGTCCGCTCCGGCGGGCATCAGGCGGGACAGACCCTTGAGGTCGTCGCCGGCCGTGACGATGGCGGGCTCGGGCGCGCCGGCGCGCCACTGCGCCAGGCCCGCCGTGGCCATGAGCCCGTTGCAGATGCACTTGCGCCCGACCATGTCTTCGGCCTTGCCGCCCTTCCGCAGGTAGTCGTCGGCCGGCTCTGCAGGGCAGCGGTAGCCGAGCGTGCCGTCGTCCAGGCGGAAGACTTCGCGCAGGTACCCGAGGTCGCAGCGCGGCACCCTCACTCCGAAGACCTCGGGCTCGGACAGCGTGCCCTCGAGCTCCACGACCTTGAACGGGAAGCCGGTGGGCGAGGCGAGCGGGTCGGTGCGTACCTCGAGGCCACCGTTGCGGGCCTGCGCGATCACTTGGGCGCGGAGAGTGGGGTCCACCCCCGACTCCTCGCAGAACGCGAACACGGTCCCCACCTGGATCCCGGCGGCGCCCTCGTCCTGGGCTCGGCGCAGGCGCTCGGGCGTCGCATACCCGCCGGCCAGCCAGAAGGGCAGGCCGACCGCACGGATCTTCGCGAGGTCCACCTCGTCGCGTGGCCCGTAGACGGGCTGGCCCTCGTCGAGCGTGAGCGGCCCGCGCGGCGGCGCGTTGTGCCCGCCGGCGGTCGGCCCCTCGACCACGAAGCCGTCGACGCCCGGGGTATGGCGGGCCAAGCTCACCGCGAGCGCAGCCGAGGCGATGATCGCGAGGAAGCGCGGCCGAGCGAGCGTCGGCAGCGGCGTCGGCACGACCTCTCGCGGGTCGAACCGCAGATCCACGGGCGCCTGGTCGTCGCCGCCGGTCACGCGCAGGGGAAGGGCCACGGCCTCGTGGCGGATGAGGCCGTCGATCAATCCGGGGATGTGGCGCGGGATGCCCGCGCCCACCAAGACGTAGTCGACACCGGCGAGCAGCGCCCCGTACAAGGTCGAGGGCGTGGGCGGCTGGATCTTCTCGAGGAAGTTGATGCCCACCACGCCGTCGTGGCCTTCCTTGGCGAGGAAGACCTCCACGAACCCGGAGAGCACCGCGAGCTCGTCGTTGCGACGCTTGGGCGACGCCGAGAACATCGGCCTGCTCGTGAACGCCCTGTCGGGAGGCTTGCCCCCCTCGACGAGGTAGGTCTGGACGATCCGCTCTGCCACCGCGGGCTCGGGGAAGTGCCGGATCGCGCGGCGCAGGTCGCCGTCGGGATCGCCGAGCTGCAGCCGGCGCGCCAGCACGACGTCCAGCGCCGTGCCTGAGACCACACCGAGCTGACCCAGCCGGGAGACGGCTCGCGCGAGGCGCCAGCCGGAGACGGCGACGCCCATCCCCCCTTGGATGATGCTCAGCCCGGTTTCCACGACCATCCACGCTACAAGGTCGGCTACCGCCGCGATCGTTCCCCCGGCGCACGGGGGAAGTCAGACCGCGGAGGCGTCCGGCTTCATAGGTCCCGGGGGCGCCCCGGACATCGGGGGTCGAGGGTCCCGCCCGGTCCGGGCGTTCCGCGAGAGGATGACCCGAGACATCCACGGATCAGCGGAAGGAGCCCACCATGCCGATCGTCCTGGATGGGTCCTCGCTCACGATCGAGCGGGTGGTCGAGATCGCGCGGAGGCGCGAGGCCGTCGAGCTCGACCCGGCCGCCCTCGAGCGCATCCGTGCCTGCCGGGCGATGCTCGAGGCCAAGCTCGCAGCGCGCGAGACCATGTACGGGACGAACACGGGCATCGGCGAGTTCTCCGAGATCGTCCTGTCCGACGAGCAGGTCCAGCGCTTCCAGCGGTACCTCGTCTACAACCACGCCGCCGGCATCGGCGGGCCGCTGCCGCAGGAGGTCGTGCGGGCCGCGATGGCCGGCCGCATCAACGTGCACGCGCACGGCAACTCGGGGTGTCGCCCCGAGATCACGCAGACCTTGGTCGAGATGCTGAACCGTGGCGTCACGCCGGTCGTCGCCGAGAAGGGCTCGGTCGGCGCGAGCGGCGACCTCGCCCCGATGGCGCAGATCGCCGAGCTCCTCCTGGGGGAGGGTGAGGCGTTCGTGGACGGTGAGCGCCTCCCGGGCGCCGAGGCGATGGCGAAAGCGGGGATCTCGGTCCCCGGCCTGCAGGCGCGGGACGGCTTGGCCGCCATCAACGGCGCGAACGTCCTCACCGCGATGAGTGCCCTCCAGGTCCACGACGTCGACCGGCTCCTACGCCACGCCGAGATCGCGTGCGCGATGTCGCTGGAGGCGCTCCTCGCGAACCTGAGGCCATACGACACGCGCGTGCACGAGCTGCGTGGGTTCGCCGGCGCGATCCGCAGCGCGAGGGCGATCCTGCGGTGCATCGAGGGCAGTGACCTGCAGACGGGCGCGATCAAGACCAAGGTGCAGGACGCGTACTCGATGCGCTCCTCACCACAGGTGATCGGCGCCGCGCACGACGCGCTCGCGTACGCGCGCAGCCAGGTCGAGATCGAGCTGAACGGCGTAGGCGACAACCCGCTCTTCCTGCCCGAGGACAACCTCACGCTCACCGGCGCGAACTTCCAGGGCACGCCCGTCAGCTTGCCGATGGAGCTCGTCGGCCAGGCCGTGACCACCGTGTGCGTGTTGGCCGAGCGCCGGCTGAATCGCCTCACGAACCCCGCGCTCAGCCAGGGCTTGCCCGACTTCCTCACGCCGGACCCCGGGTTCTACTCAGGGATGATGCTCAGCCAGTACACGGCGGACACGCTCATCGTCGAACAGCGGATCCTCTCGGCGCCGGCGAGCACGATGTCGATCCCGGCCGCGGCCGACCAGGAGGACTTCGTCTCGATGGGGATGAACACCGCCCTGAAGAACCGCCAGATCCTGGACAACGCGCATGCGGTCATCGGCATCGAGCTGATGGCGGCCGCTCAGGCGCTCGACTTCCGCGAGTTCACTCCGGGTCGCGGCGTTCGGACGGCGCACGAGGTCATCCGCCGGCACGTCGAGCACCTCGAGGAGGACCGGCCGCTCTACCGTGACCACGACGCGATGAAGGCCCTCGTCGGATCGGGTGAGATCCTCGACGCCGTGGAGGCCGAGGTGGGCCCGCTCGCGTGACCTTGCGCCGGCTGGTCTGCCCCGTTACTCGAAGAAGTGGTCGGGCCGGTCGTACACGCGCATCTGCCCGCACTTCGTGCAGCGGTAGCCCTTGCCGGCGACCACGTTCGCCGGGTTCTCGAAGGCGCTCCGGTCCATCTGGTTCGGGACCCGGAACCCTTGCCCGCACGCCTTGCACCGGACCTTGAGGTTCGCGGCCATGGACGGCCCCTTTCCGGGGTTCCTCGCGCGGCACCCGGCGCGGTGGCGGGAAGGGGGTCGCTCGGCTCGGACCGAGACCGGCGCTCTCCTCTGCACCGTACCAGGGTCGCCCGAGCCCACGGCGACCGCGTTCGATGGCTGAGCGCTACGCGAGCGGCCCGATGCCGAGCCCGATCCCCGCGAGCACCGCGAAGACGGTCGAGATGGCGGTCTCGAGGTACCCGATCCGCTTGATCGGCGGCTTCCGCTCGGGACGTATGAGCGCGGAGGCGGTCTTCGTAGCGCCGGGGAGGAAGGCGAGCGGCAGGAGGGGATGCACCACGCCCGTGAGCGCGAGCCCGACAGCAGCGCCGAGCGCGACCATCTGCCACCCGAGCGCGACCGCGCCGCCGCCCAGCCGCTCGGCGAGGGTCAGCTCCGCGAACCGGCGCCGCCGGACCCGCTCGCGCACGTACGGGACCGTGCCGCCGAACGCGAGGAAGGCCGCCGGCGCCGCGAGCGGCCATCGCGCGGTCGGCCCGGCTATGAGGATCCACGCGAGCGGCGCGAGGAGCGAGATGCTCACGATCGCCGCGAGCTGTGACGGCACGGATCTGCCGCCCGTCCTGGCACGGCTCAGCCCGTAGAGCCCGCCGAGCACCACGCCGACAGCGCCGAGCACCAGGAGCTCGGGCAGCGGACCGTGCAGGAGCGCCAGGGCGCCCACGACGGCGAAGAGCGAGCCGAGGATGGCCGCCCGGTGCCTCGCCGCCGCGGCGAGTCGGGGCTGCGTGATGACCGACATCGCCGCGGTGAGCGGCAGGAACAGCACCCCGAACGCGAGCGCGAGCGCGAGCCCCGCCCAGTCGTCCCCGCCGGCGGCGAACCCCGCCACGACACCCAGGAGCAGCGAGTGCACGGACATGAAGCTCGCGCCGTGCTCCTTGGGCACGAGGCTCAGTCGCTGCGCCGCAGGTGCGCCGCCCGCTCGGGCTGCCGCCGTGTCCTGTTCGGTCCCCACCGGGTGGAGAGTCTAGAGGCTCTCCTCGGGGCGGTACGCTTCGACCTCATGGCCGAGCCCACTCGCCGGGAGCTCCCCGCGCTCGGTCCTCGCGGTGAGGGCTGGGTGGCGCTGCAGGTCGCGGTCCTGGCACTCGTCGGTCTGGTGGGCGTCCTGGGTCCCCGGTGGCCCGGCGGGCTGGACTGGTGGACCTGGACGGGGGTCGCGCTCTGCGTCGCAGGCGGCGCCGTGCTGTTGATCGGCGGGGCGTTCCGGCTCGGCGCGCAGCTGACCCCGTTCCCGAAGCCGGTCGAGGGCGGCGAGCTGAAGGACCGGGGCGTCTACGGGCTCGTGCGGCACCCGCTCTACGGGGGCGTGCTGCTGGTCTCGGCCGCCTGCTCGCTCGCGAGCTCGCCGCTCGCCCTCGCAGCCACCGCGCTCCTCGCGGTGCTGTTCGAGCTCAAGCGGCGCCGCGAGGAGGCCTGGCTCGTCGAGCACCACCCGGGGTACGAGGACTACCGCCGCCGCGTGCACCGCCGCTTCATCCCGTTCGTCTGGTGAGCGCCTCGGCGGTCAGTCGCGGCGCTTACCGATGCCGCGGCCCTTGGCCCCGCCGCCGATGAGCCCGAAGTCGATGAGGACGCCGAGCACGATGACGATGATGCCCATCGCCTCGAGGCCGCCGTCGGGCGTCGTGAAGGCGTTCTGCGCGATCGCGTACCCGATCGTCGTCGTCGGCAGGAAGAAGAACCCGAGGAGCGGCCACCACCCGCTCTCGAACGCGCGGTTCAGGTAGTCGCTGAACAGCCACATCACGGCCAGCACGAACCGCGGCGTGAGCAGCCCGAGCACGACGACGAAGCACCCCATCGCAGGGGAAGCCTATCTCGCCTCGGTCCCGGCGGCGCGCGCGCGATCGCGCACCTCGCGCCGCACGAGGACGACGTACCCGACGAGTGCGATCGTCGCGAAGATGAACCACTGGACGGCGTACGAGAAGTGCGGGCCCTCCGAGAGCTCGGGAGGTGGGACCACGGCCGGCAGGTCGCCGGACTGTGCCGGCGATTGGTCCTGGAGCTGCAGGGCGAGCGGCCAGAGCTCGTAGGGCACCTCGCCCTCGAGCGCCGCGGGATCGGCGTGCCGGACCGTGAGGATCCGCCCCGACGCGTCGCGGTCGATGACGAGGTCGTCGCCGCCCTCGGCCGGCAGGAGGAACCCCGTCACGGTCACCTGCCCGCTCGGCGGTGCCGCCGGAGCGACCGGCGGCGTGTCGAGCTCGGCGGGCACCCACCCGCGGTCGACGAGGATCGCGGCGTCGCCGGTCGCCTGTTCCGTGCCGTACACCAGGGGGGTGAGGACATGGTGACCGGGGCTGCCGTCGAGCGCTCGACCGTAGAGGAGCAACTCGTGCTCGGTGTCGTACGTGCCGGTCACCCGCGCGCGCCGGTAGGCATCGTCGGCCTTGCCATCGAGCGCGTCGAGCGACGTGGGCTCGGCGGCGAGGCCGCGCTCGACCTGCGCGTTGAGGGCACGGCGCTGGTCGAGCCGGTCGAGCTGCCAGATGCCGAGCCGCACGCACGTCGCCGCAACGACGAGTGCGAACACGAGCAGCGCGATCCACCGGGGCGTGAGGACGAACCGCGGGATCCTCGCCATGGCGTCCCGAGGATAGGCGTGTGACCGCGCTACCGACCGCCGCTTCGACCTCAGTAGCCCGCGGTGCTCCCGAAGTCGATCGCGACGCACGCGCCGGTGATGGGCGCCGCCTCGGCCGAGGCGAGGTACGAGATGAGCGCGGCGACCTCCTCGGGCTTGATGAACCGCGCCCGCCCGGCCTGCGGGTACTTCGCGAGCAGGTCTCGCAGGTAGCCCTGCGGATCGTCGCCGCCGTAGTCGCGCGCCTGGCCCTCGAGCATCTGGGTCTCGACGTCGTTCGGGCAGACCGCGTTCACCCGCACGAGCTTCGGCGCGAGCTCGCGGGCGAGCGACCTCGTCAGCAGGGACACGCCGCCCTTGGAGGCGCAGTAGATCGCGGCCTCCGACGTGCCGACGAGACCGGCGTCGGAGGAGACGTTCACGATGCAGCCCTCCGAGCGTTCGAGGTGCGGGATCGCGTACCGGCACATGAAGAACGTGCCCTTGAGGTTCACGCCGATCGCGCGGTCGAACTCGGCCTCGGTCATCTCGGCGGTGGGGCCCTCGACCCAGATGCCGGCGCAGTTCACGAGCACGTCGAGACGTCCGTGCCGCTCGAGGGTCTCGGCGACGGCGCGCTCGCAGTCGGCGACCACGGTCACGTCGGCGACGATGCCCTCGCCGAGGCCGAGGTCGGCGACCACCTTCTCGAGCCCCCCGACATCCACATCCGTGAGCACCACGGTGTCGCCCTGGTCCCGGAATCGGGTGGCGGCCGCCCGGCCGATCCCGCCGGCCGCCCCGGTCACGAGCACCACACGTCCGCTCATCGGCGGCATCCTATCGCCGCGAGCACGACCCCTTGGCGCTCCGCCCGGATAGAGCCGAAAGTCCGTTGCGTTCCTGGAGAGCACCGGGTAGGAAAGGGGTACGCGGGACCCGCATCGTGCACCCCGCGCAACCGAGAGGGGGGTTGCACGTTGCGACGGTTCCTCGCGCTCGTGTCTGCCACGCTGATCGGCCTGTCGATGTTCGCAGGCTCGTCGGCCGGCCTCGCGGTGGGAGGTGGCGCCGGCTCGAAGGGGCAGGACGGCGCGCCGAGCCAACAGGGCGGACAACCGAAGCTCGTTCGCAAGTGGCAGGGGGACAAGGCGACGGCGGCCGATCTGGTCGCGCGCGGCAAGGCGACCGTCGACAGCGCCGGCCGCGTCAAGCTGCCGAACGGCAAGTTCGTCGACTACCGCACCGAGGGCACCGACCACATCGTCACGCTGCTGGTCGAGTTCGCCGAAGGCGCCGGCCCGCTGCACAACCAGATCCCGCCGCCGGACCGCGCCGTCGACAACACGACGTTCTGGATGCCGGACTTCAACCCCGATCACTACCGGGGGATGATGTTCATGGTCGGCGGGAACCCAACGAACCTGCCATCGATGGCCGACTACTACCTCGAGGTCTCGTCCGGTCGCTACACGGTCAACGGGCAGGTCTCGAACTGGATCCCGATCCCCTACGAGGAGGCCGACTTCGGCGCCGACGCCACGTACGGTGGCGACGACGCGAACGGCGCCGTGTTCCGCATCGTCGACGCCGCGCTCCAGGGCACGATCGCGGCGAACGAGGGGATCGATTGGTCGCCCTCGGTCGTGGACGTCTGGGACCGCTACGACTGCGACGGCGACGGCAACTTCAACGAGCCCGACGGCTACGTGGACCACTTCACGATCATCCACGCCGGGATCGGGCAGGAGGACGACGGTGGCGCGCAGGGCTCGGACGCGATCTGGAGCCACCGCTGGTACGCGAACTTCGGTGACATCGGCAGGGCCGGCCCGGCCGGCTGTCTGTTCGGCGGCTACGCCGTGCCGGGCACCGGCCTGTGGGTCGGGGACTACACGATCGAGCCCGAGAACGGCGGCGTCGGTGTGCTGGCGCACGAGTTCGCCCACGACCTCGGTCTGCCGGACCTGTACGACACCGAGGGTTGGAACGACAACTCGGTCTCGTTCTGGGACCTCATGAGCGACGGCTCGAACGTCTCGAGCCCGGACGTGCCGCACATCGGAACCCAGCCGACGCACATGGGTGCGTGGGACAAGCTCGTGCTCGGATGGCTCGACCGTGATCTCGCCACGCTCACGCTCGGCGACGACAAGAAGGTCACGCTCGGACCCGCCGAGGGTCGCACGGCGGGCACCTCGCAGGCCCTGCGCGTGAACCTGCCCAACTACCAGGCCACGAGCACGGTGTTCGCGCCGGAGGGCACCGATCCGTACTACTACTACTCGACCCAGGGCAACGACATCGACACCACGATGCGCCGAGCGCTGGACGTGCCGCTCACGGCGGACGGCACGATCACGTTCCGCGCGAACTACGACATCGAGCTCGACTGGGACTACGCCTATGTCCAGTACTCGACCGACGGCGGTGTCAACTGGCAGAACGCGAGTGGCAACCTGTCCACGACGACCGACCCGAACGGCCAGAACTTCGGCTTCGGCATCACGAGCACGTCCGGCGGGTGGGTGAGTGGCACCTACCCGCTGCCGGCTGGGACCACGAACATCGGGTTCCGCTACTGGACCGACGGCGCGGTCGTCGGCCAGGGCTTCGCGGTGGACTCGATCGCGGTGAACGGCGGGGCCATCGACGACGGCTCGAATCCGGCACCCTGGACGTTCGGCGGGTTCGTGCAGACGACGGACGGACAGTTCACGAAGACGTACTTCCATTACTACCTTGCCGAGTCGCGCTCGTACGTCCGCAGCGACATCGCGCTCTGTGGGGCCTACCTGTTCATCACGAACACGATGGTCGACAAGGAGTGCTACGCGGACGGGATCTTGGTCTGGTACCGCAACTCCAAGTACGCGGACAACAACGTCTCGTCGCACCCCGGCTACGGGCAGGTGCTCGTCGTGGACAGCCACCCCGCGGCGATGCCGCTCGTGATCGGCAAGGGCTGGATCCGCGAGCGGTGGCAGACGTGGGACTCCACGTTCACCCTGCGGGATCACTCGATCGCCCTGACGAGCTACCGGGGCGCGAAGCTGTACTCGCGCACCTACCTCGCCCCGGCGGCGCCGGTATTCAACGACTCCGGAGTGAACGCGTACTACGACCCGCGCGTGCCGTACAGCAGCGTGAAGCTCCCCGGCTCGGGGCTGAAGATCGCGCTCCTGTCGGTCTCGGCGGACGGCACCACCTACCAGGTCCGCGTGTACCGGTAGCTCCAGAGAACGACCGATATCTCGAGAGGGCGGGCCGAGCGGCCCGCCCTCTCGGTCGTCTCGGCTCCGCACCAGGGACGACCGGCCCGTCGCGGTTCGGCTACCCTTCGTGCGATGCGAGGCATGGACCGGATCCTCGAGCTCCAGGAGCTCGACTCGGCGATCGACCGGCTGGAGCATCGGCGCGCTCAGCTCGAAGAGGGCGGCGAGCTCGCGGAGGTCCGCTCGGCGATGGAGCAGGCGGAGTCGCGCCTGGGCGAGATCCGGCTCGCCCTGGACCAGCTCGGTGTCGAGCAGCGCCGGTTCGAGAACGAGATCGACACGATGGACCAGAAGGCCGCCGCCGATCGCAAGCGCCTGTACGACGGCAGCATCGCGAACACGAGGGAGCTCGAGGCCCTCCAGCACGAGATCGCGAACATCGGGGAGCGCAAGGTCCGGACCGAGGACGAGCTGCTCGAGCGCATGGAGCGGCGCGAGGAGCTCGAGGCTCGAGCCGTGGAGGCCGACACCGAGGTGGCCGCGACCCGCGCTCGCGTAGAGGAGGTCGGCGGCGACGCCGTGCGCGAGCTCGACGAGATCGCCGCGACCCTCACCGAGAAGCGAGCCGCGCGCGACGCCCTCGCACCCGAGATCGACGAGGAGCTGCTCGAGCTCTACGACGACCAGCGGCGCCAGAAGCGCGGCATCGGCGCGGCGGCGCTCGTCGACGGCGTCTGCCAGGCCTGCCACGAGAAGCTCTCCGCCCTCGAGCTCGACCGGCTGAAGCACACGGAGGGCATCAAGCGATGCGAGTACTGTCGCCGGATCGTGGTCTTCGCGTGATCGTCCACTGCGACGGAGCCTCGCGAGGCAATCCCGGTCCGGCGGGCATCGGCGTGCAGATCACCGACCGGGGCGGCGCGGTGCTCGCCGAGATCGCTCGGGGGCTCGGCGTCGCGACGAACAACCAGGCCGAGTACACCGCCGTGCTCGAGGGGCTGCGACGGGCCCGTGAGCTCGGCGCGACCGAGGTCCTCGTGCGCTCGGACAGCCGGTTGCTCGTCGAACAGCTCTCGGGCCGGTTCCGGGTCAAGAACCCGACCCTGCAGCGGCTCCACAAGGAGGTGCGCGAGGTCGCCGGCGCGCTCGGGCGGGTCCGCTACGAGCACGTGCCGAGGGAGCGCAACACCGAGGCCGACCGCCTGGCGAACGAGGGCGTCGACGCGTGGCTCGCGGCCGGCGGGGTCGGCTCGACGTCGGCAGGTCAGCCGCCGCTGTGGGAGCCGGAGGCGCAACGGCCGTGACGACGTCCCGCAGCCCCGGTCCTATACTCGGCGCGGAGGAGCCGGCCGGGCGGCCGCGGCGGGTCTTCGGCCCGTCGAGGAAAGTCCGGACTCCACAGGGCAGGGTGCTGGGTAACGCCCAGGCGGGGGTGACCTCGCGAAGGCGCCACAGAAACAGACCGCCGCCCTCGGGCGGTAAGGGTGCAACGGTGAGGTAAGAGCTCACCAGCGGACCGGGCGACCGGTCCGGCTCGGCAAGCCCCACCCGGAGCAAGGCCAAGCAGGGAGCGTTCGAGGGCGGCCCGTCCGAGCTCCCGGGTAGGCCGCACGAGCTGCGTCCCCTCCGGGGGACGCGCCGGGGCGCCGCGAGGCGCTCAGAGAGATGGTCGCCGCCGGCCCGCGAGGGCCGGTACAGGATCCGGCTTACAGGCCGACTCCTCCACCTTCGTCCGGCGTTCTCACCGGGTCGCCGCCGCGGCGGCGTCGAGCGCGCGCCGGAGCTGCCTACCGGCGTGGTAGCTCGAGCGAACGAGCGGCCCCGCCTCGACGTGGGCGATGCCGAACGACTCGCCGGCGGCCTTGTGCTCGGCGAACTCCTCGGGTGTGACCCACCGGTCGACCGGCAGGTGGAGCTTCGTCGGCTGGAGGTACTGACCCATCGTGACGATGTCGCACCCGGCCTCGGCGAGGTCGTGCAGCGCGTCGGCCACCTCCTCGGGGGTCTCACCCATGCCGACGATCACGTTCGACTTCGTGACCTGGGCCGGACGATGGCGCTTCGCGAAGCGCAGCACCTCGAGCGAGCGGTCGTAGCCGAACGCCGGGCGGATCCTGGCGTGGAGTCGGTGCACGGTCTCGAGGTTGTGCGCGAAGACGTCGGGCTCGGCGCCCAGCACCGTGCCGATGCCTCGCTCGCCGCCGCCGAAGTCGCTCGGGAGGACCTCGACGCCGCAGCCGGGCACGGCCTGCCGGATCGCGAGGATCGCCTCGGCCCAGATCTGCGCGCCGCCATCCTGCAGGTCGTCGCGCGCGACGCCGGTGAGCACCACGTACCGCAGTCCCATGGCGCGGACGGCCTCGGCGATCCGCCGCGGCTCGTCCTCGTCCACCGGGTCGGGCTTGGCGGTCATGACGTCGCAGAAGCCGCACCGCCGGGTGCACCGGTCGCCGAGGATGAGGAACGTCGCCTCGCGATCCTCCCAGCACTCGTGGATGTTGGGGCACATCGCTTCCTCGCACACGGTGTGGACCGCGTGCTCGCGGACGATGCTCTCGACGTCACGGTAGTTGGGGCCGGCCTGCAGCCGAACCTTCAGCCACGGCGGCTTGCGGCCGTCGGAGGCCGGGACGCCGTTCGTCCGCACGATCGGGAGGTGGAGGCGTCGCTGGTGAGGGTTGTGGTCGCGACCCTGCATCCGAGCCAGTCTAGCCCGCCTCGGAGATGCGAAGGGTCGCCGCGCGCCCGTTCGGCGCCTCGGCGCGAGCGGGGGGCTCGGAGGGCAGGAACACGCGGAAGGAGGCTCCGCCTCCCTCGCGCTCCTGCACCCAGGCGCGCCCGCCGTGCAGTTCGGCGAACATCGCGACGAGCGAGAGCCCGATTCCGGTGCCGGGGGCGTGCGGTGAGGCCGTGGGCCCTTGGCGGAAGGGCTCGAAGATCGCGCGCTGGAGCTCGGGCGGCACGCCGGGCCCGTCGTCCTCGACGGCGATGACCACGCCGTCGGGCTCGGCCCACACCCGGACCCAGATGCCGGTGTCCGGGCTCGTGTGCCGCGTGGCGTTCGCGAGCAGGTTCTCGACGATGCGCTCGAGCTTCGCGGGGTCGGCCTCGACGGTGACGGGCTCGGCCTCGACGAGGATCGGGCGTTCGCCGAGGAGGTCCAGGTTCTCCACCGTTCGGCGGACGAGCGCGCCGACATCGGTAGGGCGGGAGTTCGGCGTGACGATCCCGCGGTTGAGCCGGTCGATGTCGAGCAGGTCCTTCAGCAGGCGGTCGAGCTTGCGGGCGTTCGACGCCAGGCGACCGAGCAGGTCGGCCTGGTCCTCCTCGGGAAGTCTCGTCTGCTCGAGCGTGAGCGACAGGCCGAGGATCGAGGTGAGCGGGCTCCGCAGCTCGTGCGAGACCGCCGCCAGGAACGTGTTCTTCATCTCGTCGAGCGCTCGCAGGCGCTCGGCGGCCTCGCGCTCGCGCCGCTCGCTCTCTTGCAGCGCCTCCTCGGCGAGCTTGCGCTCGGTGACGTCGAACATCACGCCCTGGACGAGGCTCGGCCTGCCGTCCTCGCCGGGAAGGACGGTCGACTCGTCACGGATCCACACGACCGCGCCCGTGTCCGGGCGGATGACGCGGTACTCGACGCGCCAGCCCTCACCGGCCACGAGGGACGCCCGATAGGCCTCGAGCACGCGGTCGCGGTCCTCCGGGTGGATGAGCTCGAGCCAGACATCGCCGTCGCGCAGGTAGGCGTCCTGCGTCACACCGACGACCTCCTCGATCTGCGGACTCACGTAGATCGAGGGGGCATGCTCCTCGGCCGGATCGATGTACAGGATGGCCGGGCTGTGCTCGACGAGGGCGCGGTACCTGGCCTCGGTCTCGCGGAGCTGGTCCTGCGTCTCCTTGAGCGCCGTGATGTCGGACATCAGGCCTTGGCACAGGTGCGGTTCGCCCGAGGCGTCGCGCACGACCGTCGCCTGGTCGCGCACCCATCGCCACGTCCCGTCCCCCGCGCGGAACCGGTACTCGATGTCGAGCGGCGTGCCCGCCGTGTTCTGCCGCCGAACGGCCTCGAGCGTTCGCTCCACGTCTTCCGGGTGCAGGTTGCGGCGCCACAGATCGACGTCCGAGATCCAGGCGTCGGCGGTGTAGCCGAACAGGGACTCGATCTGGGGGCTCACGTAGACCGTGGTGAGCTCCTCGTCGACGCGGTCGATGTAGATGACCGCCGAGATCGTCTCGACGAGCGTCCGGTAGCGCTCCTCGGCCTCGCGCAGCTGCGCCTCCGCGCCCTTCTGCGCCGTGATGTCGAAACGAACGCCCTGCCAGTATCGGGGGCTGCCGTCCTCGTCGCGCACGAGCACGGCCTCGTCGTGCACCCAGACCTCGGCGCCGTCCTTTCGGCGGAGCCGGTACTCGATCGTGAACGGTTCGCCCGTGGCGTCCGAACGTGCGTCCGCCGCCAGCACGCGCTCGCGGTCGTCGGGGTGGATGCTCTTCACCCAGGCGTCGCGGCCCCCCCACTCCTCGGCGCCGTACCCGAGCTGCTGGGTGATCTGTGGACTCACGTACGTGGTCGGGCCGCCGAGCTGGCCGTCCTGGATGTAGGTGACGGCCGGGATCGACTCGACGAGCGTGCGGTAGCGGAGCTCCGTCTCGGCCTGGCGCCGCTCGGCCCGGGCGCGGCCGATCGCGGCCCCGAGGGTGTCGGCGGCGGCCTTGAGCGCCTCGACCTCGGCGGCCGGCCACACACGCTCGGACATGCAGTCGTCGAACCCGAGGAACCCCCACCACTCGTCGCCGACGAACACGGGCACGACGACGAGCGAGCGCACGCCTTCTGCCCCGAGACCCTCGCGCTCCCCGGCGGGGAAGTCGCGCACGAGGCCGACGATCGGACCCCCGGCCGAGAGCGCGGCCTCCCATCGTCCGAAGCTCGTCCGGTACGGGAGCCGCCGGTTCGACGGCTCGTCGATCGATGTGACGTCCGGCGCGAGCCACTCGCGGTTGATCGTCATGGCCGGTGAGCCGTCCGGCATCGCCTCGTTCTCGAAGACGTAGACGCGGCTCGCTCCCGCGGCCTCCCCGAGGCGTTCGAGCACGTCCGGGAGGGCCTCGTCGGGATCGTGGGATCGTAGGAAGCGCTCCGCGGCGAAGCCCACGGCCTCGAGCACGGCGTCCCGACGGGACAAGGTGTCCTCGGCGAGCTTGCGCTCGGTGATGTCGAGCAGGATCCCTTGCCAGTAGAGCGGCTTGCCCTCGGCGTCGCGGAGCAGCACGGCCTCGTCGCGCACCCAGACGATGCGCCCGTCGCTCGCGATGAAGCGGTAGTCGACGACGAACGGATCCCCGGTGGCGTTCGTCCGCCGTGATTCCGCGAGCACGCGCTCTCGGTCGCCCGGGTGCAGGTGGCGGATCCAGAACTCGGGGTCGTTCGTGCGGGCCTCGGGGGGGAAGCCGAACAGGCGCTCGTACTGCGGGCTGATGTACAGGGCCGTGCTCTGCTCGTCGACGGCGTCCTGGTAGACGACCACGGGGAGCTGCTCGACGAGCGTCCGGTACGTCTCCTCCGCCTGTCGGAGCCGGGCCTCGGCGTCCTTGCGCTCGGTGATGTCGAAGGCGACGCCCTGCCAGAACAGGGGGTGTCCCTCGTGGTCGCGGATCAAGACGGCCTCGTTCTGGATCCACACGACGTGGCCGTCGCGATGGATCGTGCGGTACTCGACGCTCCAGCGGTCGCCCGATCCCTCGTCGTTGCCGGAGACCACCCGATCGCGGTCCTCCGGGTGCAGGCGCTGCTCCCACAGCGAGGGGTCGGCCATCCACTCCTCCGGCGTGAAGCCGAACATCGAGGCCACCTGCGGGCTGATGTAGACGTTGCGGCCGTCGCTCGGATCCTCGATGTAGACGACGGCCGGGATCTGCTCGACGAGCGTGCGGAAGCGCTCCTGGGCCTCGAGGAGATGCTCTTCGGCGACCTTGCGCTCGGTGATGTCGTACATGACGCCCTGGTACAGGCGTGGGGTCGAGCCCTCGCTCGAGACCGGGACGGCCTCGTCGCGGAGCCACACGAGCCGGCCGTCGTGCGCCCGGATGCGGTACTCGGAGCTGAAGGCGGCTCGGGTGCTGATCGCGAGGTCCCACTCCTCGAGCACGCGCTCGCGGTCTTCTGCGTGGACCCGCTCGTGCCACAGGGCGGGGTTCCCCCGCCACTCCTCGGCCGAGTAGCCGAGCAGGTGCTCGATCTGCGGGCTCACGTAGGGCGCGGACGCCGTCCCCGGCTCCGCCGAGGGATCCCAGGTGTACGTCACGGCCGGCACCTGCTCGACGAGGGCGCGGTACCGAGCCTCGGTCTCGCGCACGCTCTCCTCGGCGAGCCGGCGCTCCGTGATGTCGTACACGATGCCCTGGGCGAGCGACGGGCGGCCGCGCGCATCGCGCTCCACGACGACCGCCTCGTCACGGATCCAGACCATCGTGCCGTCCTTCTTGTGGTGGCGGTACTCGATGGAGAATGGCTCGCCGGTGCGGTCCGCGTACGAGGACGCCGCGAGCACGCGGTCGCGGTCGTCGGGGTGGATCTGGCGGATCCATAGCTCCGGATCCTCCTGCCATTCCTCGGGCGTGAAGCCGAGGATCGCCTGCACCTGGGGGCTCACATACGGCGTCGGGAGCGTGCCGGCCCGCTTGCGCGGGTCCCAGGTGTACGTCACGGCCGGCATCTGCTCGACGAGGGCGCGGAACCGGGTCTCGGCCGCAGCACGGGCGGCGATCTCGTGTCGCTCGGTGCCCCATCGGCGGAGGGCGAAGGCCGCGAGGCCGAGCGCGACCAGTGCGAGCCCGACGAGGATCTTGTCCTCGGCGCCGGGATACGTCCGGCTGAGCCAGTCGTGGACGCTCTCGAACGCATCTGCCCTTGCGCCGAGCCAGAACAGCACGACGACGAGCGCGAGGATCAACAGCAGATCCCAAAGCGCCCGTGCCCGTCCGCGCGGCTGCTGATGTTCGCCCATCGACCTAACCCGTTGTGGGGGTCATCGGTACGTCGTGGGGCCCACCTGAGCGTCCGGCGTAGAGGAAAGCGCAGGTGAGGGGCGTCAGAAGCGCGCGAGCTCGAGCATCCGGTCGAAGATCGAGTCGGCGTCGGGCATGAAGGCGTGCTCGAGGTTCGTGGCGAATCCCATCGCCGGCACGTCCGGCCCGCCGATCCGCACGATCGGCCCGTCGAGGTCGAACATGGCCTCCTCGGCGATTGTGGCCACGATCTCGGCGCCGGCCCCGTAGGTCCGGTTGTCCTCGTAGACGACCATCGCCTTGCCCGTCTTGCGGACCGAGGCGAGGATCGTCTCCTTGTCGAGGGGGCTGATCGTGCGCAGGTCGACGACCTCGACGGAGATGCCCTGCTCGTCCTGGAGCCGCTGGGCGGCCTCGAGGCACAGGTGCAGCATCAGCCCGTAGGCGACGACGGTGAGGTCCTGACCCTCGCGCTTCACGTCGGCCGGACCGATCGGCACGGTGTAGGGCTCGTCGGGGACCTCCCCGGAGATGAGCCGGTAGGTCCGCTTGTGCTCGAGGAACAGCACCGGGTCGGGATCGTGGATCGCCGAGCGCAGCATGCCGGCCGCGTCGTAGGGCGTGCCCGGCGCGACGACCTTCAGCCCCGGCACGTGCCCGAAGAACGCCTCGATCGACTGGGAGTGGTAGAGCGCCCCGTGCACGCCGCCGCCCCAGGGCGTGCGGATCACCATCGGCAGGCCGAAGTCGCCGTTCGTTCGGTACCGCATCCGCGCGACCTCCGAGACGATCTGGTCGAAGGCGGGGTGGATGAAGTCGGCGAACTCGATCTCGGCGACCGGCACGAGCCCGTGCAGCGCCATCCCGACCGCGAGGCCGACGATGCCGCCCTCGGCGAGGGGGGTGTCGATGACTCGGCGCTCGCCGAACTCCTCCATGAACCCCTGGGTGACGCGGAAGACGCCACCACGGGCGCCCACGTCCTCGCCGAGCACGACGATCCGCTCGTCGGCGGCCATCTCCTCATGGAGCGTGTCGTGGATCGCGGTGACGACGTTCTTCTCGGTCACGGCGCGTCGTCCTCGGCGTAGAGGTGCCGCAGGAGCGTGTTGGGATCGGGGTCGGGCGCGATCCACGCCTCGTCGATCTGGGCGTCGACCTCGGCCTTGACCTCGGCGGCGATGGTCTCGATCTCGCCCTTCTCGATGATCCCGGCCTTGCGGAGGTAGAGCTCGAACATGTGGATCGGGTCGTGGTGCTTGGCCTCCTCGACCTCCTCGCGACTGCGGTACGTGCGGTCGTCGTCGTCGGAGGTGTGCGGGAAGAAGCGGTAGGTCTTGGCCTCGATGAGGGTGGGGCCCTCGCCGGCGCGGGCGCGCGCGACCGCGTCCTTCATGGCCGCGTAGGAGGCGAGCACGTCGTTGCCGTCGACCACGACGCCGGGCATGCCGTAGCCGGCGGCGCGGTCCGTGACGTTCTCGACGGCCATCTGCTTCTTCTGGGCGACGGAGATCGCGTAGTGGTTGTTCTCGCACACGAAGATCACCGGCAGCTTGTGGATCCCGGCGAAGTTCAGCGCCTCGTGCCAGATGCCTTCGCTCGTCGCGCCCTCGCCGAACCAGCACGCGACGACGGCGTCCTCGCCGCGGTACGTGATCGCGTACGCGATGCCCGAAGCGTGCGGCAACTGAGAGGCGATGGGCGAGGAGTGCGAGATGATCCCGAGCCGCCGAGAGCCCCAGTGGCTCGGCATCTGGCGCCCGCCCGATGAGGGGTCGTCGGCCTTGGCGAACAGGCCGAGGAAGATGTCGTACGGCGTCATCCCCGCGACGAGCACGACCCCCACGTCGCGGTAGTAGGGGAGCCACACGTCCCGGCCCCGCTCGAGCGCCCAGGCCGTGCCAACCTGACAGCCCTCGTGACCCGACACGGGCACGACGAACGCGGCCTTCCCCTGCCGGTTGAGTCGGAAGGACGCCTCATCGACGGTGCGAGCGGTGACCATCGTGCGGTACATGGAGCGGAGGTCGTCGGCCCCAAGGCCGAGGGCCTCGTGTGACGAGCGGGGTGTTACTCGGGTCGCCACATCACGCTCCTCCGGTTTTCGAGTCTAGCATCGGCCTCCGTCCGGCCGGCCGCGCCGCTGGGCGGCACACTCCACCGATGTCCGAGGACCCGAGCACGTCTCCGAACGCTCGAGCGCGCCCGGGAGCCGAGACGCCCGGGCGCGCCCGCCTACCCGGCGGTCAGCCCGGTGATGAGCCCGACGAGCGCGCCGACGGCCGCGAGCGAGTAGACGGCACCGAGGAGGGGATCGCGCCCACGCGCCGGCTCCGGCTTGGCCAAGCGGACGACCGCGGCCGCCGCCAGCCCGAGCATCGGCAGCGCGATGTGCAGCGGACCGGGCCCGTCCTCGGTGGCCGTGAGCAGGAACATCCCGGTCGCGGCCTGCACGATCAGGAGCCCGAGCGCCCAACCGGCGATTGAGGTCAGGGCCGGCCCGGGCTGCCCGACGAAGAAGGCGACCCCGGCCACGACCATGAGTCCCACGACGGCGGTCCCGACGACGAGATGGATCAGCATCATGTCGAGACCCCCAGCGCCTCGGAGAGGGCGCGCCCGGCCATGGAGGGCTCGACGGCCACCCACCAGACCGAGGCACCCCGTGAGAAGAAGAAGTGCTTCTGCCCCATCCCGAACGTCGCGTACACGCCGGGCTGCCCTCGAACAGGGCGCGGGGTGTCGAACGGAGAGCCGCCCCCGGCGATGCGCTCGCGCATCCGCTCGACCTGGTCCGCCGCGGCCACGGCGTCGGGCGTGCCCGAGCGCCAGATCGTGGCCAGCCCGTTCCCGTACGTCGCGATCTCCGCGTCCGTCACGGGGAAGGTCGAGCCGTGCAGCTGGGCCACGCCGGCGATCGCGTCCGGCCCATCGACGTACGAGGTGAGCGGCTGGTCGGCGAGCTCCATCGGGATCGTCGCACCACCGGCGCTCTCGAGGGCGGAACCTCCGACCATCCCATCCATGCCCTCGATGGGCGATGGGGACGCCCCCGGTCCCGAGAACGTCCACGCGACGACACCGCCCACGACGAGCAGGACGGCGGCGATCGCGGCGACGATCGGCATGAACGATCGCGACGTCCGCTCGCGCTCGGGATCTCGCTCGATGCGCCTGCGCGCCACGTACACCGCGACGAGCAGGAGCGGGGCGATGCCGATCAGGCCGACGGCCGTGAGGAAGAGCGCGATGTTGGTTCGCTGCACGTCCTTCCCGCCCTTCGACCCCTCAGGACATCTCGACGAGAGCGGCAACGTACGCGTCGAGCGTCGGGCCGTCCATCGGGCCGACGTACTTGGCGACGATCATGCCGCTCGCGTCGACGAAGAACGACTCGGGGAACCCCGTCACGCCGTACGCGTAGTTCGCCTTCTCGTTCTCGTCGACGACGCTCTGGTACTCGATGCCGTACTCCTCCTCGAACGCGATCGCCGCGCTTCGGCTGTCGCGGGTGTTCACGCCGATGAAGACCACGCCCGTGTCGCGCCACTTCCGCCAGCCGGCGGCCAGGACCGGCGCCTCTTCCTTGCAGGGGATGCACCACGAGGCCCAGAAGTTGAGCAGGACGGGGCGGCCACGCAGGTCCGAGAGCGTGATCGACCCCTCGCCCCGGAGCAACGGCAGGGTGAAGTCCGGCGCGGGGCCCGACGGATCCATGGCAAGCTGGTCCGCGCCTTTCACCTTGAGGGTCGCGCCGAGCACTCCGATCATGAGGCCGCCGAGCGCCGCGAAGACCACGATACCGGTGACCCGCCCATGCCGACGCTTCCGAGGCGCGGCCGGCTCCGTCGCGCGGTCGGTACCGGTCGGTGGCGCCGTCGGGGAGGCGGTGCCCTCGGTCACGACCTGTTCGGACGCCGGCATGCCCCTCACCCCACCCTCTGCGCCCACAGATCGGCGCCGCATCGACGGCAGAACACGTCCTCGGCATCGGATCCCCCTCCGCACGAGGAACACGCGGACGACTCGATCGCACGCCTGCGCGCCGCGATCAACGCCTCCACCCGAGCGTCCTCGTCGGCCTCGATCGCGTCCTGAGGCCCGAGCGCGTCCGAAGGGCCGCCCGGAGCGGTCGGTTCCGCCTCCTCGAGCGCCTTCAGGGTCTCGGCGGCGTCGCCGAGCAGGGCCACTCTCAGACCGCGGTGGTCCTCCTCGTCGAGCTTGCCGGTGACGAGGTCCATGTCCAGGTCGCGGATGTCGGAGAGCAGCCTCTCCTTGCGCACGAGCAGCGCCGACGCCTCGGTCGCCTCCTCGGCGGGCGCCCCTCGCGCCACCGGCGCCGCGACCAGGTAGACGACGATGATGAGCAGCACGAACGATCCCACCGCCACGAGTAGCATCTAGCCGTCCTCCTGCAGCTCGCGCTCGAGCTGATCCACGTAGCGCTGGTCGATCTGAAGCCCGGTGTCACCGACGGTCGGCGCCGGCCGCGGCCTCCAGCCACGGAGCGTGAACGCGACGACCCCCGCCCCGAGCGCGAGCGCCACGAAGGGCATGACCCATGCCGTGAGGTTGAAGCCCTGCTTCGTCGGCGCCGCGAGCACGCGTTCGCCGTAGTCCAGCGCGAAGATCTCGAGCGCCCGTTCCGGCGTCTTGCCCTCCCGATCGACCATCTGCGCGGCCTGGTCCCACATCGCCGTCGACACGTCGCACGTCATCGTCTGCTGACACTGGTAGGCATCGAGGTTGCAGCCGCACTGACAGAGCAGGCGCGTCAGCACCTCCCTGAGCTCGGGGCTCACCGGGACCTCGGTGGGTGCGCGTGGGGCCATGCTCGGAGCCGTCCCGATCTGCGGGTGGAGACCGTGCACGGGCGCCGCCCATGCGACGCGCGGCAGCAACGCGAAGACCACCAAGCCGCCCAGGATCGCGGCGAGCGCGAACCCGCGTACCGTCCTACCCACGGGTGCCGACCGCGACGGGTTCCTCGATCGCATCGCGCGCCTCCTTCGGCTCCTCGCGCCGGCGTCGCTCGGGCCACCCGACGACGACGCCGCCGGCGATCACCACGAGGCCGCCGAGCCACAGCCAGTACATGCCGGGGTTGATGAGGTACGAGACGGCCGCGATCCGCCTCTGGACGTCCGGCGTCGTCAGGATGATGTAGATGTCGGCCATCGGCGTCGAGTGGATACCCACCTCCGTGGACGGCTGCTGCTCCGGGTCCGCGTAGAAGGACTTCGTCGACCGAACGGTCCCGAGATCCTTCCCCTCTGCGTCTTGGATCCGGAAGATGCCGATCACCGTCGATCGCTCGGGCGTGTCCTCCGTCAGCATGTCCTCGAGCGTGATCGTGTAGCCGCCGACCTCCGCCGACTGCCCGACCGCCACGGCGCTGAGCCGCTTCTCGACCTTGTAGGAGACGTTGATCGCGACGCCGACGAGCAGGATCGCGACTCCGAGATGGATGAGGTAGCCGCCGTAGCGCCGAGGGTTACGAGAGAACAGGTTCACGAAGGAGCGACCCCACCCCTCCCCCCTCGTGGCGCGACGTGCGCGGGCGCCGCGCCACAGCTCCTGCACGAAGGTCGCGGCGACGAAGATCGAGAGCGCGATCACGGCATCCGCGCCGAGGTGCCGGCCGCGCGAGAGGATCACGAGCCCGACGGCCGCGACGGCGCCGGCGATCGCGGGGCCGGTGAAGTTGCGACGGATGTTGCGCCGGGACGACTTCCGCCAGGCCAGTAGCGGACAGAGCCCAGCGAGCGCGAGCAGCACGACCCCGAGCGGCGTCATCAACGCCTCGAAGAACGGCGTCCCGACCGAGACCTTCACGCCGCGGACCGCTTCCGCGATAAGCGGGAACACCGTGCCCCAGAACACCGTGAAGGCCATCCCCAGCAGCACTAGGTTGTTCACGAGGAACGAGGACTCGCGCGAGACGAGGGAGTCGATCCGGTTGTCGCCGCGGAGCTCGGGCAGCCGCCAGACGATGAGGGCACCCCCGCCCAGCACGACCATCGCGACCGCGATGATGAGGAATGTGCCGATGCTCGACGTGGAGAAGGAGTGGACGGACGAGATGGCGCCCGACCGGGTGAGGAACGTGCCAAAGATGGTCAGCGCGAACGTGGCAACGATCAAGAAGACGTTCCAGACCTTCAGCATCCCGCGCTTCTCCTGGATCATGACCGAGTGCAGGTACGCGGTTCCGGTCAGCCACGGGAGCAGGCTCGCGTTCTCGACCGGGTCCCACATCCAGTAGCCGCCCCAGCCGAGCTCCACGTACGCCCACCGGGCGCCGAACATGATCCCCACGCCCAGAAGGAGCCAGGACCAGAGCGACCACTTCCGCACCGTCCGGATCCAGACGTCGCCGAGGTTCCCCGTCGCGAGCGCCGCGACCGCGAACGCGAAGGGCACCGTGAACCCCACGTAGCCGGCGTAGAGCGTGACCGGGTGGATCCACTGCCCGTAGTTCTGCAGCAACGGGTTGAGGCCCTGGCCGTCCGGTGGCGTCACCGCGAGCGAGGCGAAGGGGTTCGCCAGGAACACGACGAGGAACGCGAAGAAGGTCAGGACGACCCCGATGACGCCGACGACGTACGGCATCAGGTCCAGGTTCCGCGTCCGGTTCTGGCGAAGGACCACGACCCCGTACAGCGCGAGCACCCAAGCCCACAGCAGCAGCGATCCGGCCTGACCGGCCCAGAACGCTCCCAGCGTGTAGAACAGCGAGAGGCTCCGGCTGGTGTACGAGGCGACGTACTCGAGCGAGAAGTCGCGCGTCACGAGCGCGTAGAAGAGCGCGAACGCGGCGACCGACAGAGCGAACGCGGCTGCGCGAAGGCCGCCCTCCGCCGTCCGCGTCGCGGCGCGCTGCCCACGTCGGGCACCGATGAAGCCGAGCACCGCGCTCCACGTCGCGGACCCGAGCGCGAGGAAGAGCGCGAACCTCCCGATCCCCGTCATCTGCTGGTCTCCTCCGCCAACGCATGCCAGGCAGGGCCCGGGTCCCGCGGGCCGGTGTGGCCCGCCGACTTGCGGCCTGAGCGGCCACGCAGGACGACGCCGGTCACGACGATCGCGATCAGCACGATCGACGTGAGTTGGCTCCCCGTGAGCCCGAAGAGCCGCCGCGGGTCCGTCCGCAGGAAGTCGGTGAACACTCGGCTCCCCGCGTACCAGAGCGTGAACAAGGCGATCGACGACCCGACCGCCCGCGGCCGGCGCGCGAACCGCAGCAGCACGATCAGCAGGGCCGTCGTCAGCAGCATGTCGTAGAGCGCAACCGGGTGGACGACCGTGCCGATCGCGGGTACGCCCTCGAGCGGATGCATCCCGCCGATGAACTTGAACCCCCACGGGAGGGATGTCGGCTTGCCGAGGTGGTCTCCGACGATTAGGTCGCTGAAGCGGCCGATCGCGATCCCGAGGGCGAGACCCGGCGCCGCCATGTCCAGCATCGGCAGGAGCGGAAGCCCCGCTCGCCGAACGGCGATCCCACCGAGGATCAGGGCCCCGATCAGCCCGCCGAGGAGGCTCATGCCGCCGTTCCACACCGCGATGAGGTCCACGGGCGAGCGCATCTCGTCGAGGTGACCCAGGTCCCAGGCGAGCCGCATCCCGATCAGCCCACCGACGAGCCCCCACTCGAGGACGCGCCAGAGCTGCTCGTCGGGGATCTTGGCCGCGCGCGTCGAGCGCCGCATCAGGAACGCTCCGGCGAGGAACCCGACCGCGATCAGCGCCCCGTGCGGCCGGATCATGAGCGGGCCGATATGGAAGCCCGTGACGATCCTCCACGAGATGTAGCCGAACATGCGGGCACCGTAGACCCGTGGCGTGATGACGCTGTGCGAACCGTGTGGATGCCGCGTGAAGGAGCGGACCCGTGACCCCACGCGTTCTGCGCATCCGGTTCACCGTTACTTCACAAGCCGGGCCGAGGATGTCGGTGACCCGGAGGTGAGCACATGTCCCTGGAGCGAGGATCGGATGGTTGACGTACTGGTCGTCACCTCACCGGCCTGCCACCTGTGTGAGGACGCTCTCGAGGTGCTCGGAGAGCTCGCGCCCGAGTACGGCCTGATCGTCCGCGACACCCCCATCGGATCGGTCGAGGGCCAGGCGGTGTTCGAGCGGTTCCGCCCGCCGCTGCCGCCGTTCGTGATCATCGACGGTGACCTGTTCAGCTCGGGTCGTCTCCCGCGCAAGAAGCTCCGCAAGTACCTCGAACGCCCGAAGGCGGTGGTGTGAGTGGGGACGCTGCTCACCACCGGGTCCATCCTCGCCGCGTTCTTCGCCGGCGCGGTCGCGCTGTTCAGCCCGTGCTGCATCGTCTTCCTGTTCCCGGCCTACCTCGCGTCCGCCGTGAAGAACCGGCGATGGACCATCCTCCCGCTGACCTTCGTCTTCGCGCTCGGTCTCGCGGCCGTCCTGCTGCCGGTGACGCTCGGGGTGGGCCTCGTCATGACGTCCGTCCGCCGCTTCCACACACAGCTGTATGTCGTGGGTGGGTTGCTGATGCTGGGGCTCGCGGTCCTATCCCTCTTGGGAAGGTCGTGGAGCCTGCCGCGGTTCGTGCGTACCCCGGACATCGAGCGAGGAGACACCGCGAGCGTGTTCGCGCTCGGCGTGTTCTCCGGCGTGGCGTCGTCGTGCTGCGCGCCCGTGATGGCCGGCGTGATGGCGCTGTCCGCCCTCTCCGGCACGACGGTGGGCGCCGCGAGCCTCGGCCTCGCGTACGTGTTCGGGATGGTGTTCCCGTTGTTCCTGATGGCGTTGCTCTGGGACCGGCTCAAGCTCGGACAGCGGCGCCTGTTCCAGGCCAAGCCGGTCCGGCTGAGGATCCTCGGCCGGGTGGTGAACACGAACACGATGAACGTGGCCGTCGCGATCGCGTTCGGCCTCATGGGTGGGTTCGTGCTGTTCCTCGCCGCGAACGGCAACACCACGGGTGCACCCGGATTCCAGCTCGCGATCGGCCGTGCGGTCACGCGCGTCTCGGCGGACCTGCTGCGGTGGCTCGATCCGGTGCCGGAGCCCATCCTGGGCCTCGGTCTCCTCGCCCTGGCCGCCCTGCTCTTCGTCGCGGCCGTCCGTGGCAGGAAGAACGCCCCGTCCCTCGACAGACCTCTGGAGGACCATCATGAGCACGAAGACGGCGAAGAAGAAGCGTCATCGCCCGCGGTCGAGCGCGAGCCGGCCGGCACGACCCCGTCCTGCCACTGACGCGCGCTCCGATCCGGTGGAGGCGCGGAAGCGCAAGCCCGCTCCTCGCCGAAGGCGCCGCCGCTTCGATCCCACCTGGGGGCAGATCGCCGCCGTCGGGGTACTCCTGCTCGCCGGCGGCCTGTTCTTCCTCGGCAGCCGAGGGGCGACGGGCGGAGCCGTGAAGCCCACGGCAGCGCCGCCGTTCACGATGCCCTCGACGGCCGGCGGCAGCGTGTCGCTCTCGGACCTGGCAGGCCACAACGTGCTCCTGTACTTCAACGAGGGCGTCGGGTGCGACGCGTGCTTCTACCAGACGCTCGAGCTCGAGAGGGCGGGCGCAGAGCTCGCGGACAAGGACATCACGCTCCTGCCGATCGTGATGAATCCGGTCGAGAGCGTGCAAGGGACGCTCGAGCAGCTCGGGATCACGACGCCCTACCTGATCGACGCCGACGGAAGCGTGTCGGCCGCGTACGGCGTTCTCGGCAAGGGGATGCACGCAGACCTGCCCGGGCACGGTTTCGTCTTCATCGACGCGACGGGGCAGCTCCGCTGGCAGAAGGAGTACCCGTCCATGTACGCCTCGGCCAGCGAGGTCCTCGGAGCGATCGACCGGTTCGTGCTGTGACGGAGGGTCTGGAGGCGACGGATGGAGACCGCGACCGTCCTCGTGGTGGATGACGAGCGCAAGATCCGCGAGCTGGTCCGCCTGTACCTCGAGCACGAGGGCTACTCGGTGCTCCTGGCCGAGTCGGGCAGGAGCGCGCTCGAGACGGCCCAACGCGCGAGGCCGGACCTGCTAGTCCTCGACCTCATGCTCCCCGACCTTCCCGGCGAGGAGGTCGCACGGTCTCTGCGTTCCCGCTCCGACGTGCCGATCATCATGCTCACCGCGAAGGCCGGCGAGGAAGACCGCATCAACGGGTTCCGCGCCGGCGCCGACGACTACATGACGAAACCGTTCAGCCCCCGCGAGCTCGTCGTCCGCGTCGAGGCCGTGCTCCGCCGCTCACGCGGTGGGAACACCCTGGGATCTGCCAGCTACGACGGCGGCAGGCTCACGATCGACCGCGCACCGCGTCACGTGATCCTGGACGGCGCTCCGGTCGCGCTGAGCCGCTGCGAGTTCAACCTCCTCGTCGCCCTCGCCTCTCGGCCGGGCTGCGTCCTCTCGAGACAGGAGCTCATCACGAAGGTGCAGGGCGACGGGTTCGAGGGCTGCGAGCGTGCCGTCGATGCCCACATCAAGAACCTCCGTCGCAAGCTGGGCGACGACCCGCGGCACCCGCGGTACGTCCTGACGGTGTGGGGCGTCGGCTACAAGTTCGGCGGCGAGCGCGATCCGTCCTGAGTGACGCTCCCTCACGTGACGGCGACGTGGGCTTCACGGGTTCTTCACGACGAGCGGTGACCATGACGGGAACGAGCCGGGAGGGGGGTCCGATGTCTCCCGGCGGATGCGGGAGGTTGCGATGGTGTTCACGGAACGGGATCGGCGGTTCGATGTGTTCAGTCGTTTCGCACGGCGCTACCTCGTGGACGCCGATCAGCGAGCTGTCTACCTGGCGCTCGTCGGCGAGCCCGGGGTGGTGTGGCGGGTCGAGACGCTCGCATCGAGGCTCGGCCTACGGGTCGATGTGGTCCGGAAGGTCCTCGCCGTCTTCGAGGCCGGTGGCATCGTCGCATCACGGACCGAAGACGGGGCTCGATGCTTCGTCTGGCGGTCGGACGTCGGGTACCTGTTCGAGCACCGCGAGGAGGCGGAGCTCCCCGTCGATCCCGTCTGCCAGATGTCCGTCGTCGAGGATTCGCTGTACCGGGCGCGTGACCCCGATGGGAACGAGTACGTGTTCTGCTCCTCGACGTGTCTGGAGACCTTCCGTGCCCTCATGGACCGGCCGGACGGCGGAGCCGGACTCACCCGCTTGAGGGAGGCGCGGAGACCGCGATCCCGTCCGACCGAGACGGTCTCGTGAGCGGGGAGGGGGCGATCCGATGCGCCGCGCCGCGATGACGCGCAGGTTCCGCCCGGTTGTCGTCATCACGGCCGCGGCGGTGACGCTCGCGGTCGTCGCGCTCGGTCTGCCTGTGGAGAGGCTGCTCCTCGTCGGCGCGTTCCTCCTCTGCCCTCTGATGATGCTCGGCATGCACGGTGCCGGGCACGGGGGCGGGTCGACAGGTGGCCACCCGGGCGCGAACGATGCCGACGCGACAGGCTCGGACGGTTCTCTTCATCGACACTGAGATCCTGGCGAACCACCCCTCTGGAGCCTCACGCGCTCTGCCGGTGGTCTTCATCGCGTCTTCACACCGGATACCGAAGATGCGTCGGATGGAGGGATCGTCATGACGAGAACGGGAAGGCTGACTCGGGGAGACCCCCACGGTCTCGCGCGGACGGCGCTCCGCGGGCATGTGGCAGCCTATGTGTTCGTGGGGATCATCTCCGCCGGACTGCTCGCGGCGGGCATGCTGGGCGCGCCGCTCGTCTCGGTCCTGCTCATCGGCATCCTGCTCGTGTGTCCTCTGCTCATGTGGGTGCCGTTCCGCTTCGAGCGGAAGACCCGTGAGGAGCTGGCCTCGCGGGGCAGGAACGGCTCGCGCTGATCGAGGGTCGTGGGGTTCACCTCGACCCGGGGAGCATCTCGAGGTGCTCGAGGACGCGGTCATCGCGGCGGTCGCGCCATACTTGGCCCGACCCGTGAAGGCAGGCGCCGGCCGGTCCTCATCGGTGTCGGTGGCACGTGCTGAAGGGATGTGATGGGGACGGCAACGATCCTGGTCGTCGACGACGAGCGGAAGCTCCGCGACCTCGTACGGTCGTATCTGGAGGCCGAGGGGTACGCGGTGCTGCTCGCCGACACCGGCCTGCGAGCTCTCGAGGCTGTGGAGCGTGCGCATCCGGACCTCATCGTGCTCGACCTGATGCTTCCCGACCTGTCGGGCGAAGAGGTCGCGCGATCGGTCCGCGCCCACTCCGACGTGCCGATCATCATGCTGACCGCCAAGGCGGGGGAGGACGACCGCGTCGCCGGTCTACGGCTGGGCGCCGACGACTACCTGGTCAAGCCCTTCAGTCCCCGCGAGCTCGTCGCCCGCATCGAGGCGGTGCTGCGCAGGGCCGCGGGCGGCAGGGCGGCTGGCTCGCTCGCCTTCGATGAGGGTCGACTCCAGATCGACCCTGAGGCGCACGAGGTGCGAGTGGACGGCTCGGTCGCGGACCTCACGCGGAGCGAGTTCGACCTGCTGGTCGCGCTCGCCACCCGCCCGGGGAGGGTCTACTCGCGCTACGAGCTCGTAGCGCGAGTACAGGGCTATGACTACGAGGGCTACGAGCGAACGATCGACGCTCACGTGAAGAACCTGCGTCGCAAGCTCGGCGACGACCCCCGCAACCCCCGATACCTGGTCACCGTGACGGGCGTCGGCTACAAGCTCGGGGTGAAACCCGATGCGTAGGTCGTTCGCCGTTCGCTTGGCTGCCGCCTTCGCCGGTGTCGGCATCGCCGCCGCCGCGATCACCGCGATCCTCGTGAACCTCGCGTTCGGCGATCGGTTCGCCGACTACCTCCAAGACCAACGGCACGTTCGGCAGGAGCAGATCGTGGCCGCGGTCACGGAGTCGTACGAGCGGATGGGTGGCTGGGATCCGGTCGACCTCGAGGGGCTCGCGTCTCTCGCACTCATGGACGGAGGGACGGTGCGGCTGGAGGACGTGTCGGGCGCGACCGTGTGGGAGCCGGCTGCGACCGAGGCCGGGGCGCGCATGGCCGAGATGCATCGGCAGATGATGGGAGGCGGTCGGCTCGGGCCCGAGCAGCGACTCGAGATCGCCGCGGATGGCCAGATCGTGGGCACGGCGATCGTGCGCTTCCCCCAACCCGGCGGCCTACCTCAGGACCGGTCGTTCCGAGCCTCGGTGAATCGGCTGCTCCTGCTGGGAGGCGTCGTCGCTGGGGTCCTGGCCCTTGCCCTCGGCGTGGTGCTCGCGCAGAAAGCCACCGCTCCCGCGCGAGAGCTGACCCGGACCGCCAGGGCGCTTGCGGCCGGGGATCGCTCGCAACGCGTATCTCACGAGGCCGAGGACGAGCTCGGCGAGATGGCGAGGGCGTTCAACCAGATGGCGGACACGATCGAGGAAGAGGACCGGTTGCGGCGCGCGTTCGCTTCCGACGTCGCGCACGAGCTGCGAACCCCGCTCGCCATCCTCCGCTCGCAGATCGAGGGGATGCAGGACGGCGTGGTCGCGGCCGACGGCGCGGCGCTCGCGTCGCTCCACGAGGAGACCCTGCGCCTTTCGCGTCTCGTCGCCGACCTCGGGACGCTGGCCTCGGCCGAGGCCGCGGGTTTCGCGCTCGAGCGGCGCACGGTCCGGCTCGACGCGCTGGTCACGGAGTCGGCGCGCGAGTTCGCCGGACCGTACGAAGCCCAGGACGTTCGTCTGGATATCGAGACCGAGCCCGTCGAGGCGTTCGTCGACCCCATGCGCGTCCATCAGATCCTCGTCAACCTCTTGTCGAACGCGTTGAAGTTCACGCCGCCTGCAGGCACCGTGGGGGTGACACTCACCGTGGATCAGGGAACGGTCGTGCTTCGGGTGGCCGACACCGGGCCGGGCATCCCAGCCGACGAACTGCCGCACATCTTCGATCGCTTCTTCAGGGGCCGCCACGCAAGAGCGCGCGGGTCGGGCATCGGCCTCACCGTCGCCCGCGAGCTTGCCCGCGCCCACGGAGGCGATATCGACGTCATGAGCGAACCGGGGCGCGGCACGACCTTCATCGTCCGGTTCCCGGGTTCACCGACCTCGCGCGCGACCTTCACACCTCCTTCACATCCGGCGGCTACCGTCGGGTCCGAAGGAGGAGATGATCGATGAAGGTGCGACGGATCACGATAGGTGTGGCGCTCGGGGCCGTCCTTGCCCTCGGCTTCGGGGTCGGCGTCGCCTCGGGGCAGTCTTCCGCCGGTGACGCATCGTTCCCGGGCTGGAGCGCGATGGACGCCATGCATGACTCGCCGGTGATGGAGCGCCTGCGCGAGCAGATGGACCCGGAGCTCGTCGCTCAGTGCGAGGAGATGCACGCCCGGATGCAGGAGCAGGGCGGCATGATGGGTGGCGCCGGCATGATGTTGGGCGCCGGCACCGAGGATGCCGCTTCCCTCCACGACCAGCACCACCCCGCGACGGGAGCGTGACGGCCCACGTGATGTACGGCTGGAACGGCGGCTGGGCCGGGATCGTCTGGATGGTCCTGTTCTGGGCCATCATCCTGGGGGTTCTCTACTTCATCGTGCGCTCGGTCGGCGGCTCCGAGGCAAGGGCCGGCCGGGCACGGGACGCGATGGACATCCTCGACGAGCGGTTCGCTCGAGGTGAGATCTCCGAGGAGGAGTACGTGGAGCGGCGTCGCGTCCTGGAAGGGACGAGGCGGTAGTCCGCCTGCTCCGGGATCGGCGCCATCTGCCCGTGAGGAGCCCGGGAGGGATCGGCATGTCGAAGAAGATCACGCTCTTCGCAACGTCCGCGGCGTTGGTTCTGCTGCTCGCCGCGTGCGGTGGAGGAGGTGAGGACCCGGCGCCCGATGACCAGGTGGCCGCCGACGGGATCCGAACGATTGAGGTCGTCGCGCTCGACGAGCTCCGCTTCGATCCCGGGACCATCGAGGTCGAGGCCGGCGAGACGGTCCGTTTCGTCGTGACGAATGAAGGCTTGGCCGTGCACGACTTCTACGTCGGGACCGAGGTCGAGCAGATGGCTCACGAGGCGGAGATGGGCGACACCGGGATGGGCATGGATCACGAGGCCGATCCGGGGGCCGACGCCCTCACGCTTGAGGCGGGGGAGACGGACGAGCTCACCGTCACGTTCGACGAGTCGGGCACCGCGCTGTTCGCCTGCCACCAACCCGGCCACTACGACGGCGGGATGATCGGCACCATCACCGTGTCGTAGCCCCCGACTCGCCCGCCCGGTTGCCCCGGTTGCTGCGGCCGGGAGGTGCGATGCCGCCTGTACTCCCGAAGCCCACGGTCCCACTCGACGTGGGGCGATGTGCGTACCCGGGGGTTGACGATGGGATACCCCCCTAGGGTATACTCCGGACGTGAAAGCGCACCGGCGACGGGGGAGGAGCTTTCGATGGCCGGGTACAGCATGAACAAGAAGGACCTGCAGGATCGGCTCCGTCGGATCGAGGGACAGGTCCGCGGCATCCAGCGCATGGTCGACCAGGACCAGTACTGCATCGACATCCTCACGCAGCTGAACTCGGTGACGGCCGCGCTGAAGGCGGTCGGCATGGGGCTGCTGGACGAGCACGTCCGCCACTGCGTGAAGGACAGCATCGACCAGGGGAACAGCGACGAGAAGGTCGAGGAGCTGCTGGCCGCCGTCGCCCGATTCAGCGGGAAGTGAGCGCCGCATGACCGACACCGCCGTCGAGGAAGCGCAGAAGGAGCTCCGGCTCGACGTGCTGGGCATGACCTGCGGGTCGTGCGCCGCGCGCGTCGAGAAGACGCTGAACAAGCAGCCGGGCGTGGTGGCCTCGGTGAACTTCGCCACCGGCGAGGCGGTCGTGAGGCTGGCCGAGGGCGCCCCGACGTTCGAGGTGCTCCGCCGGGCCGTGCTCGATCGGGGCTACGACGTCCGGGAGCACATCGACGAGACCGAGGAAGCGGCCCGCCGTGAGGAGCGAGCGTGGCTGCGCCGCCTGGCTGTGGCGTGGCCGCTCGGCATCGCGACGATGGTGCTGGCGATGGTCTGGATGGACGAGGCCTGGGCGCGTTGGACCGCGTTCGCGATGGCCACGCCCGTGCAGTTCTACGCGGGATGGCCGTTCCTGAAGGGCGCGGCGATCCGGGCGAAGAGCTTCACCGCGAACATGGACACGCTCATCGCGCTCGGCACGATGGCGGCGTACCTGTACTCGGTCTGGGCGCACCTGTCGAGCCTCGACGAGCTGCGGGCCGGCATGTCGATGGACCTGCCGAACCTGTACTTCGAGAGCGCGGCGATCATCATCGCCTTCCTCGCGCTCGGCCGGTGGCTCGAGGCGCGCGCCAAGGGACGCGCGTCGCAGGCGATCAAGCGCCTGCTCGAGATGGGTGCGAAGGAAGCTCGCGTGCTGCGCAACGACAAGGAGTTGAAGGTGCCGGTCGACGCGGTCAAGGTCGGCTGGGTCCTGAAGGTCCTGCCGGGCGAGAAGATCCCCGTCGACGGCCGCGTGCTCGAGGGCGCCTCGGCGGTGGACGAGTCGATGCTCACGGGCGAGTCCGTGCCGGTCGAGAAGGGCCCGGGTGACGACGTCGCCGGCGCCACCGTGAACACCGACGGCGTGCTGGTGATCGAGGCCACACGCATCGGGCAGGACACCGCGCTGGCCCAGATCGCGCGCATGGTCGCCGAGGCGCAGGGCTCGAAGGCGCCGATCCAGCGGCTGGCCGACCGGGTCTCCGGCATCTTCGTGCCGGTCGTGATGGGCATCGCCACCATGACGGCCGTCGTCTGGTACCTCATCGACGGCACCTTCGAGGCGCGCTCGTGCCGGCCGTCGCGGTGCTCATCATCGCGTGCCCGTGCGCGCTCGGCCTCGCGACGCCGGCCGCGCTCATGGTCGGGACCGGGCGGGGGGCGCAGATGGGAGTCCTCATCCGAG
>CAYUSA010000015.1:0-57014 GCA_964447335.1 uncultured Actinomycetes bacterium | reverse complement strand
AAACGGCAGGTTGAACCCGACGGGCATCAGCCAGAAGCGGGCCTTGCCGAGCCCCTCGTTCAGCCTGCGCCCGAAGACCTTCGGCAACCAGTAGTACATCCCCGCGAACAGCCCGAAGATCGCGCCGCCGAACAGCACGTAGTGGAAGTGCGCGACGATGTAGTAGGTGTCGGTCTGCTGGTAGTCCGACGGCACGACCGAGTGCGTGACGCCCGACAGGCCGCCGATGACGAACATCGCGACGAATCCGATCGCGAACAGCATCGGCGTCGGGAACGTGAGATCGCCCCTCCACATCGTGCCCAGCCAGTTGAAGATCTTCACGCCCGTCGGGATCGCGATGATCATCGTGGAGATGCCGAACGCCGTGTTCGCGATCGGCCCGAGCCCCACCGCGTACATGTGGTGGACCCACACGCCGAAGCCGATGAAGCCGATCGCGATGCCCGAGAACACCACGAACTGGTAGCCGAACAGCGGCTTGCGGCTGAAGACCGGCAGGATCTCGGACACGATGCCCATCGCGGGCAGGACCAGGATGTAGACCTCGGGGTGTCCGAAGAGCCAGAACAGGTGCTGCCAGAGCACCGGGTCACCGCCGGCGGCCGAGTCGAAGAAGTGGGTGCCGAAGCGCTTGTCGAACAGCAGCTCGAAGAGCGCCACCGTGATGACCGGCAGCGAGAACGCCAGCAGGAACTGCACCACGAGACTCATCCACACGAACACCGGCATCCGGAACAGCGTCATGCCGGGCGCCCGCATGTTGAGGATGGTCACGGCCAGGTTCACGGCCGAGACGGTTGACGCGATGCCGGCCATGAGCAGGCCGATCGCGTAGAACGTCATGCCCGTCGACGGATCGAGCACCGAGTTCGGTGCGTACCCGAACCAGCCGCCGTTCGGCGCGCCGCCCAGGAACCAGCTCGAGTAGATGAAGACGCCGGCGAACAGGAACGCCCAGTAGCTGAAGGCGTTGAGGCGCGGGAACGCGACGTCGCGCGCCCCGATCATGAGCGGGATCAGGTAGTTGACGAACGCGGCCGAGAGCGGCATCACGACGAGGAACACCATCGTGATCCCGTGCATCGTGAAGATCTCGTTGTAGACGGACGGCGAGAGCAGCTCCTGGTTCGGTCGAGCGAGCTGAAGCCGGATCAGGAGGGCCTCGCTGCCGCCGACGATGAAGAACAGGAACGAGGTCACCCCGTACAGGATCCCGATCTTCTTGTGGTCGACCGTCGTGATCCAGCTCCAGAAGCCGGTCGTCGCGGTCGGACGCCGGAGCAGGCCGCGGGTCTTGCCGTCGGCCGGGATGCTCACGCTCGCCACGGACCCCTCCGTCACGTCAGGCTCTCCATATAGGCGATGAGCGCCTGGATCTCGTCGGGCGTCAGGTTGTAGTCCGGCATCCACGAGCCGGCCTTGACCGAGGCGGGGTTGTCCAGCCACGTCGCGAGCTGCTCGCGGTCGTCGTTGCGCAGCCAGCAGCCCGCGAAGCACTCGCGGCTCGCGAAGTGCGTGAGGTTGGGCCCCCCGTTCGCGGCGAGCGGGTTGCCGTTCGCATCGTCGAGGCCCTGTACCGCATGGCACGCGATGCACTGGCCGTTCAGGAAGACGTCCATGCCGGTCGCCGCGGCCGAGCCCGGCTGCGGCATGACGGCGTCGGCCTGCTGGTTCGCGAGCCACGCGTCGTAGTCCGACGGGGAGTGCGCGACCACCGTGAACTTCATGTACGCGTGCGAGAGACCGCAGAACTCCTTGCACTGGCCCGAGTACGTCCCCGGTTCGTCGGCCTGCAGCACGAGTGTGTTCGACTGGCCCGGGATGACGTCCTGCGTGCCCGCGAGCTCCGGCACCCAGAAGGAGTGGATCACGCCGTCGCCGACGGCAGCGGCCGGCGCACCGTCCGGCGGCCCCGGCTGGCACGTCGACGGCGTGGGCTGGTCCCCGTAGCCGAGCCCGACCGAGCACAGCGTCAGGTACACGGGGCGCCCGGTCGGGATGTGGAGCTCGTTCGCCGTGATGATGCCTTCCTGGGCGTAGTCGAACTCCCACCACCACTGGTGGGCGAGCACGTTCACCTCGAGCACGTTGCCCTGCGGCTCGCGCGCGAGGTCGAAGATCGTGGTCACCGTCGGAACGGCGACGCCGGCGAGGATCAGTGCGGGCAGGATCGTCCAGGCGATCTCGAGGCGGTTGTTGCCGTGGATCTGCGGGGGGATCTGCGCCGGCCGGCTCTTGCGCCGCCGGTACTTGATCACGAACAAGACGATGAGGCCCTCGACGAGGAGGAACACCGCGCCCGCGACCCAGAACACCGGGACGATCAGGTCGTGGACCTTCTGCGCGTACGGCCCCTGCGGGTTCAGCGTGTCCTGCGGGGCGTTCGAGACGCAGGCAGACGCGAGCACGGCTAGGCCGACGAGGCCCAGCACGAACCGCGTTCGGGTACGCACGATCCTCCTACTCCCTACAGCGATGCTTCCGCGGGCACGGAAGCGCGGGGACTGTAGCACGGCCCGGCCGGGGTGAGGCGATCCCCCCCGTCACTTCGCGTAAGAGTGCAGGCCGACGATCCACAGGTTCACGGCGTAGTACGTGACGAGCAGGCAAGCGAACCCGACGAGCGCGATGATCGCCGCCCGGCGCCCCTTCCAGCCGGAGGTCGCCCTCGCGTGGAGGTACCCGGCGAACACGACCCACGTGATGAACGACCAGGTCTCCTTCGGGTCCCAGCCCCAATAGCGGCTCCACGCGCTCTCCGCCCAGATCGCCCCGGTGATGATGCCGAAGGTCCAGATCGGGAACCCGAACGCGATCATCCGGTACGCGAGCCGGTCGAGCGTGGCCGCCGACGGAAGGAGTCCCCGACGCGCCGGCGCGGAGACCGCGGGCTCGTCGGCACCCGCCTCGAAGTGCGGGGGGGCGTCCTCGAGGTCAACCGACCCGCCTAGGATCGGCGCGGCGGGCCCGGCCCGTCGCTCGGCCCGCTCCCTCAGCAGGTACAGGATCGTGAGCACACCGCCGACCGCGAGCAGGGAGGAGCTCACGATCATCGAGCTCACGTGGACCTGCCGCCAGTACGAGTTGAGCGCGGGGACGAGGGGCTCGGGACCGACGTACAGGAACAGGACGGCGACCGCCATCGTGACGACCGCGAAGCCGAGCACGAACCCTCCCACCGTGCGCACCTTCGCCAGGCCCTCGATGAGCACGACGTACGCGAGCACGGCGAGGAACGCGAGCAGGACCGAGTACTCGTACATGTTCCCGAGCGGGATCCGACCCGCCGCCGCGCCCCGCGACACGATCGACACGAGGTGCGCGGCCAGCCCGAGGCTCGTGGCCGCCACCGAGACGGCCCAGACCGACCGGTGCCGGAAGGCCAGGTGATGGAAGGCCGCGAGCATCCCGAGCAGGTACGCGAAGAAGGCCACGCTGAACGCGTCGGTGGACAGTTCGGCCCACGTCCCGGTGCTCACGCCCCCACCTTCTCCTCCGCCGCTCGCCGCAGCTCGCGCACGACCTTCGTGAACTCCTCCTCGAACTGGCTCCGGCGCTGAAGGGCGAACCCACCGACCTTGAGCACCGCGCCCGTGCCCTCCGCTTCGGCTGTGACCCACAGCTTGCGTCGCGACGTGTACAGGGCGGGCAGCAGCCCGAGGAGGATGAGGATAGCGGCAAGGAGCACGATCCACAGGCCCCGGTCGCGGCTGACCGTGAGGACGGTGTACTGACGGAGCTCCGGGAACGCGACCGTGAGCCCGTCCGCGAGCTCCACCGTCTCGCCCGCGCCGAGCACCCCGGAGTCGAGCTTCCGCATCGCCGTCGTGTCGAGGACGCCGCTCCCCTGGACGAGCTCGGCACGCAGGTCGCCCTCGTACGCCTCCCAGGTCATGACCGGCGAGTACTCGACGATCATCGGCATCGCCTGCCCCGTCTCGAGCAGCGTGAGCAGCCCCCGGCTGTCCGGCCAGAGCTCGAAGCGGAGCCCGACCTGCGGCTCGAGGGAGGGCAGCTTCACGACGCAGTTCCAGGGGATCTGGAACTGGCTGAGGTCCTCGGGGGCCGTGTTCTGCTGGCACACGACCGGCCCGTCGAAGATCGGCACCCCGTCTTCCTCGACGCGGATCACGGGCGCCCACCCGTACCCGAACTGATACAGCTTCACGCCGCCGATCTCGGCGGGGTGGTTCACCCGGATGTCGACCCGCTCCACGAGGTCGCCTTCGGGGCCCAGGAGCTCGGCCCGGGTGACGAAGTCCCGCGGCTGCCCGGTCGGCCGGTAGGAGGCCTGGAAGTCCTCGACGTGGACCTGCACCCCCGAGTGGTGCTCGTCGAAGAACCGGCCCTCGCGCAGGGTGCCGTCGTAGTTCGCGTGCGCCTCGGTCCAGGTCTCGCCCTCGACGATCACCGCCTGGCCGGAGGATCCCGTCCCCTTGCCGATCACGATGCCCACGAGGAGCACGAGGAAGGCCCAGTGGAACAGGAGGCTCCCGCCCTCGCGACCGAGCCCCTTGTCCGCCGCGAGGACCGGGGTCCCGTTCGGACCGCTCACGCGGAACAACCGGCGGCGCAGCACCCGCCGAGCGCTCCGGATCGCACGCTCCGGGTCGCCGGGCACGGCGACCTCGGCGTAGTGGCGCATCGCGTCCAGCTCGCGGACCGGCACGGGGCGGTTCCGGAGGTTCCGCAGGAACGCCCTCGTGCGCGGGAGCGCGCAGGCAACGAGCGAGACGAACAGGAGCGTGGTGATCAGGGTGAACCACCACGACCCGAAGACGTCGAACAGGCCGAGCTGCTCGTAGATCCTCGCCCGGAGCGGGTGATCACGGAACGTGAGGGCGATCCGCCCGTCGGCGACCCCGACCTGCGGGACGAGCGACCCGGCCACGGCCGCGAGCGCGAGGATCAGGAGCAGGACCAGGGCGGTGCGCATCGAGCGGAGCGTTCGCCACACGAGGGCGAAGGACCGGCGCAGGGATGACGGAGACCAGGCGGCGAGGGACATCCGAAGATGCAGATACTAGGCCCTCCCGCTCGATACGGCCCGGTGTGGCCGCCGTCGGGCTCAGATCGGGGGGTTGAAGTTCGAGATCGTGCGCAGCACCGGCGCCAGGAGCCGGGCCCAGGTGTTCGTGGCCACCAGCAGGCCGATCGTGACCATGATCACGCCCGATATCCCTGCGAACCAGTGGTAGTTGCGCTTCACGAAGGAGAGCGCGCCCATCAGCCGGCGGATCCCGACGCCGACGAGCAGGAACGGCAACCCGAGCCCCGCCGAGTACATGAACAGCAGGAACGCCCCGCGCGCCGAACCGCCCTCGGCCGCCGCGATCGCGAGCACCCCCGCGAGCACCGGCCCGATGCAAGGCGTCCATCCCGCACCGAACGCGACGCCGAGCGGGAACGCCCACGCTGGTCCCGGCTTCACCCTCGAAAGGAGCGGGCGGCGCTCCATGTACAGGACGGGCGAGCCTACCTGGAACGCTTCGAGCAGCATGAGCACGCCGAACGCCACGATCACGAGCCCCGAGAGCCGGATCCCGAGCGGCGAGCGCAGGATCCGCGTGACGGCGCCCGTGAATGCCCCGAGCGCCGTGAAGACGGCCGCGAACCCGCCGATGAACAGCAGGATCGGCACGATCGGCCGCTTCGTCCGCTCGCCGAGCCCCGGTTCGCCGCCCGCGACGAACGACAGGTACCCCGGCACGAGCGGGAACACGCACGGCGAGGCGAACGAGACGACGCCCGCCGCGAACGCGAGGCCCGGCGCCCACCACGACACCAGGCCCCGGTCCACCAGGTCGGCGATCACGGGAACCATGGAGCACCAAGTGTAGGGGTGGACGTCCCGTCTGTCGGCGGTGGGTTGCGGTCCCGCGGCGTTCCTTGCGATAGTGTCCGGCGTTCCCCGACCGGCTCCGCGGGTCCGCGCCGAGGTCCACTCGGTGCGGCGGTCACCGGACGGACGGCGGCTATAATCGGCCGGCCGCGAGCGGGGCGATCGGGCACGGCGATCGGAAACGTGAGGAAGACGTCCGCATGAGGGAACGGCTGGCGAAGGTCAAGGAGCGCACCGAGACCTTCCTTAGAGACTTCGAGTGGACGTGGACCACCGCCGTCCTATTCTCGATAGCCTTCACGTTCTTCCTGCTCATCACGGCCGTCGTGATCCCCTCCTTCTGGATGTACTTCGCGGAGCAGAAGCTCGGCTGGGGCGGTCCGACGGACGTCGAAGCCTTCCTCAAGGCCCCGATCGGCCAAGAGGGACTGCTCGAGCTCCGCGACGCCGTCGCGATGGGCCTCTCCACTGGCCCCATCGTGACCGTGATGGTCGCCGCGGTGGTGCTCCAGAACTGGCGTCGCAGGCTCCGCGGCGCGGCCGGCGACCGCCCGACGGGCGGGTACCGCTGATGGCGCCGGAGGCCCGCTGATGCCGTTCACCAAGACCGAGGTCGACATCCACACCGACTACCTGGTGGAGGCGGTCGACGCCACCTGGCTCTCGCAGGGCGTGAAGTCGCCGAAGCACCTCATGCTCGACCCCGACAACTGCATCCTGTGCAGGGCGTGCGAGGACGTCTGTCCGTGGAACTGCATCTACATGATGTCCACCGGCATCGTGGAGGGTTCCGCGGACGAGGCCGTCGAAGCCGAGGTCGGGAACGCGTACGCGGTGTTCGTCGTGGACGACAACGCGTGTACCCGCTGCTCCGTGTGCGTGGATCGCTGCCCCACCGACACGCTGTACTATGCGCGGCTGCCGGAGGACTCCGGTGGCCGGCGCCAGATGGCCGCCGTGCCCGCGTCCCAGAATGCCGCGGAGTAGGAACGGGAGAGGGGTAGGTCGGGTGAAGCTCAAGCCACCGTCCCCGGGAGCGGTCTTCGACCGCGTCCGGGACACCGAGGTCTGGAAGTCGATCTTCCGGCCGGGCTCGATCTTCCGCAAGGGCTACAAGGACACGTCGAGGGACCGCGCGCTCTCGACGATGAACAACGTCCTGTACCACCTGCACCCGGTGAAGATGAAGCGACACGGGCTGAAGCTGACCTACACGTTCTGTCTCGGCGGCCTGTCGTTCTTCCTGTTCATCCTGCTCACGGTCACCGGCATCTTCTTGATGTTCTTCTACCGCCCGATGGCCGAGCTCGGCTCCTCGCAGGCGTTCACCGACATGCAGAACATCCGCACGTCGGTGTTCTTCGGCGACCTCATGCGGAACCTGCACCGATGGGGCGCGCACCTCATGGTGCTGTCCGTCACGCTCCACATGGCCCGCGTGTTCTACACCGGCGCCTACAAGCCGCCGCGCGAGTTCAACTGGGTGGTCGGCGTGGTGCTGCTGTTCCTCACGCTCGGGCTGTCCTTCACCGGCTACCTGCTGCCGTGGGACCAGCTCGCGATCTGGGCGGTCACGGTCGGAACCTCGCTCGCCGGCTACTCCCCGTTCATCGCGAAGCAGGCGAACTTCCTGCTCCTCGGAGGGGTGGTGGTCGGACCGGAGACGTTGCTCCGCTGGTACGTGCTGCACGTCCTCGCGCTGCCGTTCGTGCTCGTGCTGTTCCTGGCCGTGCACTTCTGGCGGATCCGCAAGGACGGCGGCATCTCGGGACCGCTGTAGACCGACGCATCGGAAGGTAGGGACGAGACCGACATGGCGCGCGAAGACACCCCCCTCGACCAGGAGGTCTTCGACTCGACGCTCGAGGCCGAGCTGGCCAAGGGCACGGATCGTCGGGTCGCCGAGGGGCGTGCTCGGTCGGCGGCGGTGAAGGCCCATCGGGTGAAGAGCGGTGAGGGCGGAGGGGCCGCGGCCGCCACGGCTTCGACGGGGGGAGACGCGGCCGCCACCGCGCCCTCCGCGGGTCCGGCTGACGCGTCCACTCCGGTCGCGGCGGCGGCCGCGTCTTCGGCACCTTCCGAGACTCCTGCGGCTACGACTCCGGCGGCTCCTGCTCCTGCGGCTCCGGCGGCTCCGGGTTCGACGGCGGCGGCGGTGCGGGAGGCGGGGGGGCCGACGGGGAATGTGCCGGAGGCGAAGAGGGGGGCGGCGGAGAAGCATCGGCTGCTGGCGCTCGTGCCGCCGGAGGGGATCCAGCGGGTGGAGCGGGAGCAGGGCGACCGGATCAACGTGTGGCCGCACCTGCTGATCGAGGAGTTCATCGCGCTCCTGGTCCTTTCCGTCGGCCTGGTCATCTTCTCGACCTTCGTGAACGCGCCACTGCGCGAGCTGGCCGACCCGAACCTCACGCCGAACCCGTCGAAGGCGCCCTGGTACTTCCTCGGCCTGCAGGAGCTGCTCCGGTACTTCCATCCGCTCGTGGCGGGGATCACGATCCCGACCTTCATCCTGGTCGGGCTCGCGGCCGTGCCGTTCGTGGACCGCAACCCGAGCACGAAGCCCGGGGATCGCAAGCTGGCGATCACGCTGTTCACGATGCTGTTCATGTTCGGCGCCACGCTCACGATCGTGGGCTCGTTCTTCCGCGGCACCGGCTACAACTGGGTGTGGCCGTGGGCACAGGGGGTGTTCTTCGAGCTATGACGCCCCTCGTCGGGATCTCGAGCGGCGTCATCGCGGCGATCGTCGCCGTGGTGGTCGTCGACCTGTTCGCCGTCGTGTTCGGCCTGTCGTTCGTGCGCGCCCGCAAGGCCCAGCGCGCCACCGAGGCGGGCCTCACGATCGCCGAGGGGCCGACCACGTCGAAGCCGGTCTCCCGGCGCGATTTCTTCCGCCGATCGTTGCTGGGATCGCTCGGGACGTTCGCCGCGGTGTTCGGCGGTGGGACGATCGCGTTCCTGTGGCCGAACCTGAAGGGCGGCTTCGGCTCGGTCATCAACGCCGGCAAGCTCGACGACATCGTGGCCGCCATCGAGGCCGACGGTGAGCCCTACTACTTCGGCGCCGGCCGCTTCTACATCGTGCCGTACGCCGGCAAGGCGTCCGAGGACGCCGACTACGCGGCCGAGGGCGTCGCCTCGCAGGGCATCATGCCGCTCTACCAGCGGTGCGTGCACCTCGGATGCCGCGTTCCTTTCTGCAAGCAGTCCCAGTGGTTCGAGTGCCCCTGCCACGGCTCGAAGTACAACACCGCCGGCGAGTACAAGCTCGGTCCGGCCCCGCGGGGTCTGGACCGGTTCTCCGTCCAGATCACCGATGCGGGCGACGTGATGGTCGACACGTCCTCGATCGTCCTGGGACCGCCGAGAGGAACCGACACCCTCGGCAAGCCCCAGGCCGGCCCGTTCTGCGTGGCGCCGGGCTAGATGGTCGCGCTCTCCTCCACCCAGGGCATCGTCATCGCGGGCATCGGCTTGGCGCTCCTCATCGTCGGCGGCGCCGTCGTCACGACGCGGGGCCGGCGCAAGGTCGAGGCGCCCGACATCCCGAACGCGATGCGCCCGGGACCCTCGGATCCCGATCTCGAGACACCGCTGCTCCAGAAGCTCCAGGGCTGGGGCGTGCTCCTGGTCCTGTTCTTCGTCGTGTGGATCCCGGCGACGTGGATCTTCGAGCCCGGGAACAACCTCGACCAGGAGGAGCGGCTGCTGGACGACTCGATCGCTCGGGGCGCGAGCGGCGTGCAGACCTTCACCGAGGAGAACCAGGGCGGCGTCGGCTGCGTGCGCTGCCACGGGAGCGAGCTGAAGGGCTCACGCATCCTGGACACGAAGTCGGGCGCGATCATCGCGACGCCGAACCTGACGACGGTCTGCGGCGGCCCCTTCACAGGCCACCCCTTGATCTACGGCCTGCGCGACCTCTACACGACGATCGAGCAGGGCCGCAACATGATGCCCTCTTGGAGCATCCGGTACGCCGGCGCCCTGCACGACCAGCGGATCAACGACCTCGTGAACTACATCGTGTCGATCCAGGATGAATCCCAAGTGCCGTTCGAGAAGAACGTGTGCATCAACCCGGAGGCGCAGAAGGTCGCCGTCGACGAGTTCCTCGACGGCGACCTGTCGAAGAAGCCCTCCCCGACCAGCAACGTGCAGCTGTGATCGCCTCCGGATCCTGCCTCGGCTTCGACGTCGCCTGCGACACGCTGATCAAGGGCGGGCTGTCCGTCGTCATGGCGTTCGTGCTGTTCATCGGCTCGGTCCTGCTGCTGCTCGCGGCGGTGTTCGGCCGGCGGATGGGGTACCTCGTGCTCGCCACCGTGTTCTTCGGCTGGCTGCTGCTGCTGTCGTCGCTCTGGACCTTCGGGTTCTGGTCGCAGGGCTTCGGGACGCCGACGAACCTCGGGCCTCGTGGCGTCGAGCCGGCGTGGGTCGTGGAAGCGGCCGGGACCCAGCCCGAGGCCCCATACGAGGCGTTCGCCTCGTACCCGGACGCGGCGGCGTGGAGGACGCCCGGCTCCAACGAGGCCGACAGCGGCTCCAAGCAGTCGGTCGAAGGGGCCGTGCAGTCCTACCTCGCGCACCAGGTGAACGAGGAGCGCGGCTTCGAGCAGCTCGATCCCGGCGCCGTTCAGACGACCGACTTCACGGTGCAGGACGTCCGGTTCCACGCGACGGACGACGGGGTCTCGCTCGCGGCTGCCGAGGCGTTCTTCACCGGCGGCGGCCCTGTGCTCACCGTCTACCTGCGTCACGACAGCGGGAGCGTGCCCATCTACTCATGGACGTTCCTCGTCGTCGCGGCGATCGGCCTCGCGGTCCACCTGCCGTTCCTGGACCGCGCGGAGCGCAAGCGCAAGCAGATCCTCACGGGCGGAACCGCACCGCCCTGGTACGGACCCGCCTAGGAGGAGACCGCCGTGTTGGCAGAAGCCGCTCCGCTCATCGAACAGGGCAGTGTCCAGTGGATCCTGTTCAGCGTGATGGTGCTCGCCGTGTTCATCACGCTCTGGTTCACGATCGCCCGCTGAGCTCGGTCCCTCCGGTCGGGCCGATCCTCACGCGTTCGCCAGGTCCCCCACCGACCGCCCGCGGCGTTTCACGTCGGCGAGCGCAGCCTTGCGCTGCTCGTAGTACGTGAGGATCTGCAGCTCGATCGCGAGGTCGACCTTCCGCACCGAGACCCCGGGCGGCGGGTTCAGCATCACCGGCGCGAAGTTGAGGATCGAGCGCACGCCGGCCGCGGCCATCGTCTCGGCCAGCTGCTGAGCCGCCGCCGCCGGGGTGCAGATGACCCCGATCGCGCCCTCGTGCTCTCGGACGATGTCCGGCAACTCCTCGAGCGACCGGATCACGATGCCGCCCACCTCGGTGCCGATCTTCTGCGGATCGACGTCAACGAGGGCCACGGTCCGGAACCCTCGCTCGACGAAGCCCCGGTAGCCGGCGAGCGCTTGCCCGAGGTTCCCGATCCCGGCGATCACGATCGGCCAGTGCTGGGTGAGACCGAGCTCGCGTCGGACCTGATGGATCAGGTACGCGACGTCGTAGCCGACGCCTCGGGTCCCGTACGAGCCGAGGTGTGAGAGGTCCTTGCGCACCTTCGCGGAGTTGACCGCCGTCGCCTCGGCGAGCGTCTCCGAGGAGACGCTCGAGAGACCGTTCTCGGCCATCTCGACGAGCGCCCGCAGGTAGACGGGCAACCGAGCGACGGTGGCCTCGGAGATCGGACGCGCGCTCACGGCTCGTAGGGTAGCGCGTCGCGAGCACGTTCACGGATGCGCAAGCTCAGCGCCGCACGGCCTCCGCGAGCGCCCCCGCGTCGACGCGGACCTCGAACCGTTCCTGCCCATCCACGAGCACGACCGGGATCCGGAGGCCGTACTCGAGCTCGAGGGCATCGTCGCCGGACACGTCGACCTCCTCGAACGTGAACACGGTGCGCTCGCGTTCGGCGAAGATGACCTCGCGGGCCTCGTCACACAGGCCGCAGCCGGGACGCGAATAGAGCAGGACCCTCACACCCATCGGGCGGTGATGCTACCGGTGTCTGCTACAACGGGGGCATGCAGGAGGGTGATCGCCTGGATCTGGAGCTCCACCGGCGCGTCTCGGCGGGCGACCGCGGCGCGTTCGAGGAGCTGTACCGCCGGTACTCCAGCGCGGCGTACGGTCTCGCGCTCCGGGTGACGGCGCAGGAAGCCCTCGCGCAGGAGGTGGTGCAGGATTCCTTCCTCGCGCTCTGGCGAGCCCCCGAGGCCTACGATCCCTCCCGCGGCATCTTCCGCTCCTTCTTCCTGTCGCTCGTCCACCACCGGGCCGTGGACACCGTTCGGCGCGAGGAACGGCTCCGCAAACGCACCGAGCGCGCCTCGAACCTCGAGGCGGTCGTCGGCGAAGATGTAGCGGAGGAGGTCGTCGAGGGAGCATACGCGGGCATCCGCCGCAAGGAGGTCGTTCAGGCCCTCGAGATCCTCCCACCCGAGCAGCGGCAGGTGTTGGAGCTGGCCTACTTCGACGGCTACACGCAGGCCCGGATCGCGGACATGCTCCGGATCCCGCTCGGCACCGTGAAGACCAGGACCCTCGCCGCGATGCGCAAGCTGCGGCGGGCCCTCGGACCGGAGGAACCGGCGTGAACGACGACCACGAGCGGATCTTGGAGCTCCTCGCCGGTTCCGCGCTCCTCGCGCTGGACGGCGAGGACGCCGTCGACGCCGACCGCCTCTTGTCCGAGCATGTGCCGGCGTGCCTCGTCTGCCGGACATCGCTCGCCGACTTCCGATCGGTCGCGGGCGATCTCGCGCTCGCGACGACGCCCCTGTTCGCACCCGACCTCGTGCTCGCCCGGATCCGCCGCGGTATCGCGGACGTCCCCGTCCGCCGCCGCCGCGGCGCCGGCCTGGTCGCGCTCGCGGCGAGCGTCGCGGCGCTCGTCGGGATGGCGGGCTTCTCGCTCTCGCTCGGCAGCCGCATGACGAAGGCCGAGTCCCAGCGCGGCACGGCGCTCGAGGTACTGAACGCGATGCAGCAGCCCGGCGCGAACCCCGTGACGCTCCAGACGCCCTCGGGCGACTCGCCGACCGGACTCGTCGAGGTCGCCGGACCGAGCCTGGAGCAGATCTACCTCTACGGCAGCGAGGTGCCCTCTCCCGCGGCGGGGAACGCGTACCAGGTGTGGCTGGGCAGCCAGGGCGCCTACACGCCCGCCGGAGACCCGTTCGTGCCGGAAGCCGGGCTCGTGCTCCTCGAGCTCACCGTGGACCCCTCGGTCTACGACGAGGTCCTCATCACCGAGGAGCCGCTCGGGGCCGAGCCGACCACGCCGACGCTGGACGGCGGCCACTCCTGGCGCGCATCGATCGGCGCGTAGCGACCCGCTAGGTACCCGGCGCCGGGACGGCCGCCGGGCGCGAGGCTCGAAGGAAGCCCCAGAACATCACGGCGATGCCCAACGTGATCGTGATCGAGAACCCGACGAAGTTGCCGGTGAGCGCGAAGGCGGAGCCGGCCGCGACGATCGTCGCGCCGATCGCGACCGCGAGCGTTCCGAGGAACCGGTCTCGAAGGTCGGATCGGCCGCGCATCTTCCACGCCGACCACGCCGTTCCGCCGAGCAGGAAGAAGTACGCCGGGAACGCGAAGTACCGCGCGAGGTCCAGGGCGAGCGGATCGGCAGCCCACGCCTCCTTGCCCTGCGGGAGATCCGCGGCGAGCGCGCCCACGTCGAGCGCCGCCGAGCGGACCCGCGCGATGGCGAACGCGGTCGCGAACAGCAGCGCCACGAGCGCGGCCGTCGTCACGCGCCGGTCCTTCACGAGGAGGTACAGCTCGCCCGTCGCGAGGTAGGGGACGTTCAGCACGGCGCCGAACAGCCAGTAGAGGCGGTACTCGGCAGGCGACCAGGCGTCGCGCACGCCCAGGAAGAGCGCCAGGGCGGCCACCGCGTACATCAGGAGCGCCAGCGCCCACAGCAGCTGTGCCGCTCGGCGGCGCGCGATGAACCGACGACCGAGCAGGACGGCGAACCCGAGCGCGATCAGTGACGCAACGAGGGGCACCACCCACATGGCGCGCAGCATACGCGGCCCTCGATGGGAATGCCGGTAGCATGGACCGTCGTGACCCCTTCCCCACCCGGCCGCGCACCACGGCTCGCCTGCTCGACGGCGTCCGTCTTCTCCCGTCCCTTGCGGGCGATCTTCGAGTTGCTCGCCGACGTCGGGTTCGAGGGCATCGAGGTCATGGTGACGAAGGACCCGGTGACGCAGGACGCCGGAACCCTGCGCGAGCTCGCCGAGGACCATGGCCTCCGCATCGACGCGATCCACGCCCCGTTCCTGCTCATGACCCGGAGCGTCTGGGGCACCGACCCGATCGGCAAGATCGACCGGGCCGTCGAGCTCGCCCAGGGTGCCGAGGTGCCGCTCGTCGTGATCCACCCGCCCTACCGGTGGCAGGCCTCGTACCGGCGCTGGCTGGACGAGCGCCTCCCCGGGCTCGCCGAGCGCACGGGCGTCCGCGTCGCGGTCGAGAACATGTTCCCGCTGCGGGTCCGGGGGCGCGCGCTCGCGACGTTCCACGCGAGGCAGGCGCTCGAGGATCTCGATGGCTTCCCCGACGTCGTGCTCGACACGAGCCACGCCGCGGTCGCCGGGCTCGACCTGCTCGAGCTCCTTCAGCGGTTCGGACCGCGACTCGCCCACGTGCACCTGTCCAACAACGCCGGGAGGGGCTGGGATTCGCACCTGCCGCTCGACGAGGGCGTCCTTCACCTCGACCCGTTCCTGGAGGCCCTCGCGGCCGGTGGGTTCGACGGCGCCGTGTCGCTCGAGCTCGACCTTCGTCGACACCTCTCCGACGAGGCCGCCCTGCGTGACGCGCTCGTGGGGAGCCGCGAGCTCTGCGAGTCCCGGCTGTCGCTGCGGCCCTGACCCGCGGCATCTCCAGCCTCTGCGGACCCCGCCCCCGGCGTGTCGCACCCGCCGGAACGCGAGCCGACCTCGAGCCGTCTGAGGGTAGGATTCCCGCCTGAGGGGGGTGGTCGTCGTGCGTACGATCCGCTTCGCCCCACGGCGCCGGCTGGGGTTGCTCGCCGGCGCGACATCGCTCCTGCTTCTCGTTTCGCTCCTCGCGGCCGGGCCTGCACCGGCCGCAACACCGTGCACATCTCCGCCGCAGACCTTCCCGACGTCCCAGATGACGCCCGGCATGACGGGGATCGGCCGCACGGTCCTTTCCGGAGACGACATCAGCACCTTCGACGTGAAGGTCCTCGGCGTCTTGCCGGACGCGATCTTCCTCGGCATCGACGTCATCGTGATGGAGATGACCGGCCCGGCCGACGTCGTCGACCTCACGGGCGGCGCGATCGCCGGGATGTCGGGCTCACCCGTCTACATCGGCGGCAAGCTCGCGGGCGCGCTCGCGTGGGCCATCGCGGAGAACCGCCACATCTTCGGCGTCACCGCGGCGGAGGACATGATGAGCCTGTTCGACGTTGCGGCCGGCTCCTCGAAGCCGATGCCGACCGAGATCGCCCTCACGCGCGAGGCGCGCCTCGCCGTCGCGCGGGCGACCGGCTCGAGCCTGGAGTCAACCGCGTCGACGATGGAGGCACTTCCCATCCCACTCGGCGTGTCCGGGACCGGCGCGAGCTCGCTCGCCGAGATCGAGGGTACCTTCGCCGAGCACGGGATCCCGGTCACCGCCTTCCGGGCAGGCTCCGCGGTCGCGCCGACCGACGTCACCCTCGACCCGACCCCGCTCGTGCCGGGCGGCGGCTTCGGCATGGGCCTTTCCTACGGTGACGTCTCCTGGTACGGGTTCGGGACGACCACCGCCGTCTGCGGCGATTACGCCATCGGGTGGGGACACCCGTTCTGGGGCACCGGCGACGTGTCGATGGGCCTGAACGACGTGAACGTCATCGCGATCGACAACGGCACGTTCTGGGGCACGAAGATCGGGACGCTCACCGAGGCCCACGGGACGATGACCGAGGACCGGTTCCCCGGCGTCGTCGGCACCTTCGGCGTCCTGCCGCACCTCATCCCGATCGACAGCACGTTCTCGAGCCCCGACACGGGACTCGCCCGCGACGGGCACACGGACGTCGCCTGGGACCAGGGGTGGTTCGTCGCCGAGGCCGCGTGGGCGCACGCGTCGTCGAACGTCGGCTACGTGATGCAGGCGCAGGCGCCCGGGACCCTCGGACTGTCCTGGACCATCCGCGGGACGCTGGCGGACGGCACACCGTTCACGATCTCGAACCGCACCATGCGGTACTCGGAGTGGAGCGCCGGCGAGGGCATCTGGCGCATGTCGAACGCCCTGTACACCCTGGTGTACAGCGGGTTCGACCCGGTCACCTTCACCGGCGTCGACATGGCCGGCACGGTGACCGAGCAGAACCTCACCGCGAAGATCGTGAAGGTTCGCGTGGCGAGCTCGCTCCAGCCGAAGCTCCGGGCCCGCGATCTGCTCAAGGCGCGCCCCGGCGACCAGGTGACCGTCGAGGTCACGCTCGACCCCGTGGACGGCGCGAACGTCGTCGCGACGGGCACCTTCGAGGTGCCGATGAACGTCAAGGGCGTCCACGAGGTTCTGATCCGCGGCGGGCGCGAGCGCTGGCGCTACGGCAGCGCAGACTCCATCGAGGAGCTCATCGACCAGCTGTCTGGCGGAGAGCACGCGAACGACCTCATCGTGCAGGGCCTCGGTGGCTCCTCCACGTGGGAGCAGGGGGTCGTCGTCTCCGGCAAGCACCGCTTCTGGGTGGAGGTCGTCCGGTAGCCGGTACGACCTCGGACGAGCCGGAGGGGCCGGGCTTGCCCGGCCCCTCCGTTCGCGCCCGCGACGCGCCGAACACGCCTGCTAGCCTTCGGCCGTGCGCCCGTTCACGAAGATCACGATCATCGTGCTGTTCGTCCTCATCGCCATCGCGGCGATCGCGCAGTTCACCATCGGCGATCCGGGGCGCCCGTATCCCGGCCCGGTGTCGGGAACTCCGCTGCCCTCGCTGTCGCCGACCTCCTGAGCGGTCGACGCTCCGGGCGTCAGCCCGCGAGCACCACACCGTCGCCGACCGAGAGCCCGAGGACCTGCGCCGCGCTCCCGTGGTTCACGACGAGCGCGATGTAGCCCTCCGAGTCCACGATGGCCGCGCAGACACCGATCGGCACGTCCGCGAAGGCCGCGACACGCGGGATGTCGCGCGCTCCGACCGCGAGCATCGAACCGAGCCCCGACGAGTCGAGGTCCGAGGGGCGGACGTTCAGCTGGACGTTGCCGAAGCCGTCTACCGCGATCACGCGGGCGCCGACGGAGCCGGGCGTCACCATCGGCCCGGGGAGGTCGAGCGTGTGGAGCTCGGCGACCGGGAGGGACGGCCCGATGTCCTCGAGCACGAACCCGGCCGCGAGGTGGGCCGCCGCCGGAGCGAAGACGTCGCGGCCATGGAAGGTCCGAGAAACGGGGTGGAGCAAGACCTCGGGCGAGGCGATCTCGACCGCGCGCTCCGCGCCGCCGAGCTCGGCCCAGGTCATCGACAGCAGCCCGTTGTCCGGCCCGACCAGCAACGCACCGGCGCGCGTCTCGACGACGATCGGCCGGCGCTCGGAACCAACGCCCGGATCCACCACCGCGAGGTAGACGGCGTCGTCCGGCATGAACCGCGCCGCCCGCCCGAGCGCCACGGCCCCCTGCAGCACGTCCTGCCGCCCGACCTGGTGGGTGAGGTCGATCACGAGGGATCCCGGCGCGATCCGCGCGATGACGCCGTGGCAGACGCCGACGAACCCGTCGGCGAGGCCGTAGTCGGTGAGGAAGACGATCGGGCGGCTCATGCGGCGCTCGAGTACTGCTCGAGGTACGTCAGGATGAGGGTACGGGCCCGGCCCGACTGGTTGCCGTCCAGGATGTCCGTCCCGTGGTCGTCGGTCGTGAGGATCTCGACCCGCTTGGGCAGCGGTGACTCGTCGTAGAGCCGCTGGGCGTCCTCGGCGGCCGAGCCGTCACCGCTCCCGGCGACGAACAGCTTCGCCGCCGAGACGTGCGTGAGGACGTCCGCGTTCAGGACCATGCCCTCGAACGCGGCGGGCGCCGAGAGCGTGATGACCACATCGGCGTCGACCCCCTCCTGCGCGGCGGCGAGGAGCGACGCCGTCCCGCCCATGCTCGCGCCGATGAGCATCACCCGCCGAGCCCCGCGAGAGCGGATGAGCTCGACCGCGCCGATGACGTCCTGCCAGATCGCGCCGAGGTCGCGCTCGCCCTCCGAACAACCGCCGCTCCCGCCCGGGCAGTAACCGCGGAAGTCGTACGTGAGCACGAGGTACCCCTCGTCGGCGAGATCCTGCGCGAAGTCCCACCACGAGGTCTGGTCGGCCGGTCGCATGTGCGAGAGCACGACCCCCACGGAACCGTCGCCGAACAGGCGCCCCTGCAAGGCGACCCCGTCGGCAGAGGTGAACGACACCGCCTCCGAGCCGGCTGGGGGCGCCTGCGGCGTCTCATCGACGCCCCCGCAGGCGCCGGCGAGCATGGAGAACGCCGCGAGGCCCGCGAGCACACGACCGCGGGCGGACCACCGCCGACCCGCCGGACGCATCGCCCGGAGCCTCGCTCCTACCGACCCTGCTGACGGCGCTGCCAGCGGGTCTTCTTCAGAAGCTTCTTGTGCTTCTTCTTCCGCATCTTCTTGCGGCGCTTCTTGATGAGCGACGGCAAGCGGTGTCCCTTCTGCTATCCCGATCCGAACAGGTTCCGGAGGTCGACGCGCTTCGCGCGGTAGCCCTCCTCGAGGCGAACGGACCCCAGTCTAAGCGCCTTCGGCCCCGCTGCCACGGGCGAGATCAGGCGCAGGATCCCCTCCTCGGTCACGTGCTCGAGGTAGCCGAGGCCGAGGTACGCCCCCGCCCCGTCGGACAGTCCGACGAGCAGGTGGTCAAGCTGCGTGAGATCGAACAGCGGTGGGAGCGCCGGCATGAAGACCGTCGGCTTCACGCGGAACCGGTGGAGGTCCCCCGAGAAGTAGCGGGCCATGGCGCGCTCGCGGTTCTCGGCGCGCTGCTCGACGGTCGTCGGCACGACGCCGGGGTGCACTCCGAGCGGCACGACCTCGGTCGCGAAGAAGCGCTGGATGATGCCGAGGAGCGGCAGGAGCTCCTCGCCGCGCTGGAGCCCGACGACGAGGTCGGGCCGCAGCATCTCGACCTTGTGGTACTTCAGGATCTGACCGTGGACCCCCGAGACCAGGCCGCTCGAGTCCACCACGACGAAGTCCGCGCCCGCCTCCTTGGCCTGCCGGAACAGGCTCGCGACGCCGGTCACGACCTGGAGCAGGTGACCCTCGGGCGAGGTCGAGCCGACGAACCACAGCCCGTCGGCCTGCTCGAGGACCTCGGGCTCGAGGTCGGCCGCACCCCGGATCATCTTCAGCGTGACCGTGGCCGGAGGGCCGACGGTCTTCTGCCCGACGTCGGCGTCCAGGAACGCGGCCGGCCGGCCGGCCGCCACCGCCGTCTCGAGCAGGGCGCGCGAGAGCGTGCTCTTGCCCGTGTCGAGCCCGCCGAAGAGCACAACGGTGTGCTTGGTGCGCACCGCCTCTTCGACGAGCGCCTCGTGCTCGTTCACCTTCGCCTCCGGTGTCATCCCTCCCGGAGGCCGATTCACGCGTACCCGGGCGGATCAGCCCGCGGGCGGGCCCCCTCGTCCAGGATGCCGAGCTGCGGACAGGGTCATCTCAGGTCGGAGGTCGCAGACCTCCGTCGCGCGTTCGAACCGTGCCTCGAGGAAAGGTGTGGTCATCAACGTGGCACCTATCCTACCGGCGGCGGTGGGCCGGGCGCGGCCCGGCGTGCGGTCAGGGCAGTCGGGCCGCGATGGCCTGGAAGCACGGCCAGTAGTCCTCGGGGCGGACGTTGTCGTCCATCACGACGACCGTCTCGGTGCGCCCTTGGGCCTTGGCCACGACGAGCGCGGGGTCGTTCACGTCGGCGATCGAGACCGTCTCGACGCCCGCCTCGATCGCGCCGCCGGCGAACCCGTGGTCCGCGAAGACCAGGTCCGGACGCTCCTCGCTCAGCATGCGGGTCATCGGGTCGCCGCTGTGGGTGTGCTTCATCGATGCCCGGTCGGTCAGCATCGCGACGCCCTCGAGGAAGCGGATCTCCCACTTGTGGTGCCGGCCGGGCTCCTGCCACGCGACGGACTCGTACGGCTGGAGCACCCGGACGCCGCGAGAGCGAAGGACCCGCCCGACCTCGATGTACAGGTGCGCGAGACCGACCGGATGCCCCGTCGCGAGGATCACGCCCTCCCCCCGCCGGACGGCCTCCGCGAGTCGGTCCCCCACGGCCTCGCACGCCGCGAGCACGAGCTCAGGGTCGATCGGCACGGGGCCGGTCTTCCACTCGGGGTCGGGCTCGAACCCCGAGGCGCGACCGACGAGCGCGAGGACCTCCTCCGGCGTCACCCGTCCGGAGATCCCGCTCAAGCCGAACAGCTTGTCGGGGTCGCCCTCGCAGAGCAGGCGGATGTTCCGGTGCACGTTGTCCATCGCGTGGCTGACCTCGGGGCCGGCCATCCGGCCGTCGAGGATCCCCCGCAGCAGCTCCTCACGCGAGTACGGGCGCGGCGTCCACCGATCGTCGATCCCCGGGAGCTGCGCGGCGTGGTCTGCGATAACGTCCATGGACCAACCATCGTACGGGAGCCCCACGTGTACGAACCCTCGCTGGACGGCAAGGTCGCGATCGTGACGGGAGCCGGCCGGGGCATCGGCCGGGCCATCGCGAAGGCGCTCGCACAGGCGGGGGCCGACGTCGCCCTCGCGTCGCGCACGGTTCCGGAGCTCGAGACCGCCGCCGAGGAGGTCCGCGCGCTCGGCCGACGCGCGCTCGTCGTGCCGACCGACGTCACCGACGAGGCTGCCGTGCGGCGTCTCGTGCAGGCCACCGTGACCGAGCTCGGCACGCTCGACGTGATGGTGAACAACGCGGGCGTCGCGCCGTTCATGGAGACCTTCATGGACACGCGGCCCGACGGCTTCGAGCGGTACTTCCGAGCGAACTTCGAGTCCGTCGTCTACGGCACGAGAGCGGCCGGCGAGGTGCTCCTCGCGAAGGGCGCGGGCTGTGTGCTCAACCTCGCCTCGATCGATGGCTTCATGGCCGAGGTCGGCCTCGCGTACTACAACGCGGCGAAGGCCGCCGTGATCAGCCTCACCAAGACCACCGCGCTCGAGTGGGCCTCGAGCGGCGTGCGGGTGAACGCCGTCGCGCCGGGCTGGATCGACACGCCGATGAACGCGCCCGAGCGCGACGACCCCGAGGCCGAGCGCGCCATCCTCTCGCAGATCCCGATGGGTCGGTGGGGCAGGCCCGAGGAGATCGCGGCCGCGGCCGTGTTCCTGTGCTCGCCGGCGGCCTCGTTCATCACCGGCGAGATCCTCGTCGTCGACGGCGGGCAGACGCTCACCAGCGCGCGCGAGGCCTGAGAGGTGGAGCTTCGCGGCGCCGTCGCCGTCGTGACCGGCGCCTCCTCGGGGATCGGCGAGAGCACCGCGTTGCTGCTCGCGAGGGCGGGTGCGAAGGTGGTGCTCGCGGCACGCCGGCTCGAGCGACTCGAGGCCCTCGCCGAGCGGATCGCCGCGCACGGCGGCGAGGCCCTCCCCGTCCACTGCGACGTGAGCCTGGTCGCGGACCTGGACGAGCTCGTCACCCGGACCGACGAGGCCTACGGGCGGTGCGACATCCTGGTGAACAACGCCGGCATCCCCGGTGGCGGCCCGTTCCGCTCGTTGACCGCCGAGCAGGTCGAGCGCGTCGTCCGCGTGAACGTCCTCGGCGTGATGCTCGGCACGCGCGCGTTCCTGCCGCTGCTCCTCGAGCAGCGTCGTGGCCACATCGTGAACGTCGCGTCGCTCGCCGGCCGGTTCGCGACTCCCGGCTCGGCGGTCTACGGGGCCACGAAGCACGCGGTCGTCGCGTTCGGCGAGGCGCTGTCCTACGAGCTGAAGCCGCTCGGGATCCTCGTGACGACCGTGAACCCCGGCTTCACGAAGACCGAGGGCTTCCCGCAGGACGACATCCCGCCCCGGCTGGTCATGCGGCGCGAGCACGTGGCCGAGGTCATCGTCGACGTCGTGCGGCGCGGACGGGCCCCCGAGGTCTCGGTCCCCCGCGCGCTCGGTGCTGCACAGGCGTTCCGGGTGCTCACCCCGCCGCTCTACCGCTGGGGTGTGGACCGCATCACCAGGGGATCGCGCGCCGCCCGGATCGGACCCCTCGAGCCACCCCCGCCGCCGCAGGCCTAGCCGCTATCGGCTGCGGCGACGGCCGAACGGCCACCATCCACGCCGGCGGGGGCGTCCGGCGTCGTGGGCGACCTTCGCCTCGTGGTCCTGCTCCGCCATGTTGCGGAGATCCTTCTGCCGTTCCTTCTGGACCCAGCTCATCGGCTCGTTCGGACTCGGGCCGGCACCACCACGCGGGACCTCACCCATCTCGCGCTCCTCTCACCGGTTCCGGTGGTACCGAAGGGCCACCACCGGCGGCGCTTCGACGCCGTGGCTTCCTTCACGTCGCGCTCGCGCGCGGCGTCCTCGCGGAGATCCCGCTCGTGCGCACGCTGGGCTTCCTCCCGGTTCCCGGGTGGGAACGGTCCCTGACGACCGGCGTTGAACTCGCTCACGCGGTCGAGCGTACGCCTCAGCGGACGGCTTCGCCGACCTGGTGGACCTTCAGCATGTTGGTGTGGCTCTTGCCGGCGGGCGAGGACGCGGCCATGACCACCGAGCGGCCCTCGGGCACGGCGCCGGCCGCGCGGAGTCCGTCGTCCATGAGTTGGATCATGGCGTCGGTGCTCTCGGGCACCTCGGCCGGGAGCGATCGCACACCCCATCGCAGGTTGAGCGCCCGGCGGACGGCCGGGTCGGGCACGAACGCGAAGATCGGCACGCCCGGGCGCTCGACCGACAGGAGCCCCGCCGTGCGGCCGGTCTCGGTGTAGCAGGCGATCGCGACGACCGCCGGGTCGTCGGCGGCGATCTGCGCCGCGGCGTGCGCGACGGCGGCAGCTTCGTCGGTGTGCGTGCAAGGTGCGCCGGCCGCACGGAACCCACCCGCGCGCTCCTCGGCGACCTCGGCGATCCGGGCGGCGGCACGCGCGGCCTCGAGCGGGAAGTCGCCGATCGCGGTCTCGCCGGAGAGCATGATCGCGTCGGCGCCGTCGAGCACCGCGTTGGCGACGTCGCTCGCCTCGGCGCGCGTCGGGCGCGGTGCGTGGATCATGGACTCGAGCATCTGCGTCGCGACGATGACCGGCTTGCCGGCCGCGCGCGCCGTGCGGAGCAGCTCCTTCTGCAGGACCGGGATCTCCTCCATCGGCAGCTCCACGCCGAGGTCGCCTCGCGCCACCATGATCGCGTCCGTCTCGCCGAGGAGCGCATCGATACCCTCGACCGCCGGCCGGGTCTCGATCTTCGCGACGATCGGCACCGCCCGCCATCCCATGAGGGCTCGCAGGCCGATCACGTCCACCGCGCCTCGGACGAACGACTGCGCGACGAGGTCGACGCCGAGGTCGAGCGCGTTCGTGAGCGCCTCCCGGTCCCGCTCGGTGATCGCGGGGAGCGACAGGCGCTCGGCCGGCACGTTCACCCCGGCGCGCGAGCGCACGAGGCCCCCCCTCACGACGTCGGTCACGACGTCCGCGCCGGTCTCGCGGACGCAGAGCTCGACAGCGCCGTCGGCGAGCAGGATCCGGTCACCTCGCCGCACGTCGCGGCCGAGACCCGCGTAGGTCGTGGCCGCCCCCGACGCGTCACCCGGCGCGCCGCCGCTCCGCAGGACGAAGCTGGAACCCGCCTCCAGACGGAGCGGCTCGTCGAGGAGCTCGCCGAGCCGGATCTTCGGCCCCGGCAGGTCGGCCATCACCGCGGGCTCGGCACCCACGAGCTCGGCCGCCGAGCGGATCGTCGCGATGAGCGCCGCGTGCGCTTCCGCGTCGCCGTGGGACAGGTTCACGCGGAACACCTCGGTGCCCGCCCGGATGAGCTCGGCGACCACGGCCTCGTCGGCGCTGGCCGGGCCGAGGGTGCAGACGAGCTTGGCGCGCCGCTCGCTCACGGCTCGAGCCCGAACCCCGGGAACAGCGCCTGGCGGACCAGCTGGACCACCCCTCGAGTCTCGATGTCCTCGCCACGCTCTGGCAAGGGCTCGTCGGTGAATGTAGCGGGAACCTCGCCGCGGAGCTGGAACTCGACGTGCTCGAGCCAGGACTCCGGGAGGTGGTCGGGCAGCTCGACGCCGGCCATCTCGGCGAAGTAGAGCGTCCAGGCCCGAGGGACGACGCGAGCCCACTGGTAGCCCCCGCCCCCGGTCGCGACCCACCGGCCCCCGGCGGCCTCGTGCGCGAGGTCGTGCAGCATCTTCGCTGCTTCTCGGTAGGCGGCGGTCGTGAGGCGAAGGTGCGCGAGCGGGTCGGTCACGTGCGTGTCGCAGCCGAGCTGCGTCACGAGGACGTCGGGTCTCCACTTCCGCACGAGCGGCGGCACGACCTCGCGGAAGGCCTCCAGCCACGCCTCGTCGCCGGTCCCGGGGTGCAGCGGCACGTTCACCTTCGTGCCCTCAGCCTTGCCCTCGCCCCGTTCGTCCACGAACCCGGTGCCCGGGAACAGGTACTCGCCCGACTCGTGCAGCGAGATCGTGAGCACGCGCGGGTCCTCGTAGAAGATCGCCTGCGGGCCGTCGCCGTGATGGACGTCGACGTCGACGTAGGCGACGCGCTCGACCCCGCGGCCGAGCATCCACGCGATCGCCGCCGCGGGGTCGTCGTAGACGCAGAAGCCCGACGCGCGGCTCGGCATGGCGTGGTGCAGCCCGCCGGCGGCGTTGAAGGCGTGCGCGACCTTGTCATCGAGCACGGCCTCGGCCGCGGCGATCGAGGCGCCCACGACGAGCGCTCCGGCCTCGTGCATGTCCGGGAAGATGGGGTTGTCGCCCGGGCCGTAGCCGAACCGGCTCCAGGGCCCGTCCTCGCCGTGCCCCGCGCGCTTCGTCGCGTCGACGAACTCGGCCGTGTGCACGAGGAGCACTTCATCGTCGGTCGCCGTGCGCCCGGGGAACACCTCGACGCTCGGGGCCTCGAGCAGGCCGCAGGCGCGGACCAGGTCCCAGGTGAACAGCACGCGCTCGGGGCGCAGCGGATGCTGCGGCCCCATGTCGTACCGGCGCGCCTCCGGCGCGAGGATCAGGCCCGCGCGACCCCCCATCCGGCTAGGCCGCTCCGACCTCGGCGATCGCATCGCTCGTCCGCTCGACGGCGAGCGCGCGCTCCTCGTCGGAGAGGATGAACGGCGGGCCGAGCATCACGAGGTCGCCGTCGGTGCCGTCGACGTGGCCGGTGCTCGAGTACAGGAGCAGGCCGCGCCGGCGGGCCGCCGCGAGGATCTTCTCGGTGACCTGTTCGGCGCGCGGGAACGGCGCCTTCGTCCCGCGGTCGGCGACGGGCTCGATGCCCACCATGAGGCCGATGCCCCGGACCTCGCCGACGATGGGGCTGTCCGCGAGCGCCGACGAGAGCTCCTTCAGCAGGAGCTCACCCTTCACGCGGCTGGCCTCGACGAGGTCGCCCTCGCGCAGGCGCTTGAGCGTGGCGTGCGCGACGGCCGACCCGACGCCGTTGTGCGACCACGTGAACCCGTGCACGAAGCCCTTCGGCTTCACGGTCTCGAAGACCTCCCCGCTCGCGGCGGCGAACCCGAACGGCCAGTAGCCGCTCGTCGAGCCCTTGCCGACGGTGAGGATGTCCGGCCGCACGCCCCAGTGGTCGAGACCGAACCACCGACCCGTGCGACCGAAGCCCGTCATGACCTCGTCCGCGATGACGAGCACGCCGTGGCGACGGCAGACCTCGACGACGGCAGGCCAGTAGTCGTCGGTCGGTACGACGGCGGCGAGCGTCGCCCCGCCGACCGGCTCGGCGATGAATGCGGCGACGTTCTCGGGCCCGAGCTCGAGGATCGTGGCCTCGAGCGCCTCGGCGTGACGGAGCCCGCAGTCCACCGGATGGCCCGGCATCGTGCAGCGATATTCGTACGCGGCCTCGACGTGGCGGAACCGCCCGAGCCACGGCAGGTATGGCTTCTTCATCGAGTCCTTGCCACCCACGTCGAGCGCCCCGAACGTGTTGCCGTGGTACGCGCCCTTGCGTCCGATCACGAGGTGCCGAGACCCCTCGCCGCGCGCGAGCTGATACGTCCGTGCGAGCTTCAGCGCGGTCTCGACGGCCTCGCTGCCGCCCGAAACCGGGTAGATCCTCGGGGCGTCCATCGGCAGGACGGTGGCGACGTCGTCGGCGTAGTCCTCGAGCGCATCGGTCGTGAACATCGTGCCGTGCACGTACTGGACGTTGCCCGCCTGGGCGGCCATCGCCTCGAGGAGGGACCGGTCGCCGTGACCGACGTTCATGACGATCGCCCCGCCGGCGCCGTCGAGGTAGCGGTTGCCCTCGGCGTCGGTGATCCACACGCCCTCGGCGCGGACGGCCCTCGGCAGCTCTCGGGTGAGGACGCGCCGGAAGACGTGGGTCATGTCTGGCTCCTCTCGTTCGACGTCACTCTACGGCGCGGGTCGCAGCACCCGCGGCTCGATCCGGGTCTCGCTCACGGCCTCGCCGTCGGCCTCGACGCGGTACGCGGCGGCACCCTCGCGAGCGCTCACGACCTCGGCGAGCTCGGTGCCCTCGAAGTGCAGGGCGACGAGGTCGTCGGCTGCATAGCCGGGTGGGAGCCGTCGCTCGCGCGCGAACCGGTGGTACGCGGGGCGGCGATCAGGCTCGGTCTCGTAGTGCGGACAGAAGCTGCCGGGCAGCAGGCCGAGTCCGTCACGCCACGGCACGAGCTCGGGGCTGAGCGAGTCCGTCACGCCGGCCTCGAACCAGCAGAGGGCGCCGGCGCTGATGCCCGCGAGCACGACACCCCGGTCCCACGCCTGCCGGAGCGTCTCGTCCAGTCCGTGGAGGCGCCAGATCGCGAGCATGTTCGCCGTGCTGCCGCCCCCCACGTAGATCACATCGTGCGAGCGCAGGATGTCGCCGATCGCCGGGTACGGCAGCTGGAACAGCGACAGGTGCGACGGCTCGCACGGCCGGCGCGTGAACGCCGCGTAGAAGCGCTCGACGTACGCGGCCGCGTCGCCGCTCGCCGTCGGCACGAAGCAGACGCGGGGCCGCTCCTTGCCGGTGAGGCTGAGGATGTAGTCGTCGATCAGCGGGTCGTCGTCGCTGAACCCGCCGCCGCCCATCGCGACGATGTGCCGTTCGCCCACGTTCGCTCCGTCTACTTCGTATAGGTGCCGCCGGGATCGAGCTCCTCGCGGATCAGGCGGAGCTCCTCCTCGGTCGGCGCCGGCGTCTCGCCGAGATCCTCGGCGATCTTCGGGTCCCATCCCATGTTCTCGCGCACCTGGTCGAGCGTAACGCCCGGGTGCATCGTGAGGAGCGTCATCTCACCGGTCGCCTCGTCGAACCCGTACGTTCCGAGGTCGGTCACCACGCTCGTCGGACCGCTCCCCCACCAGCCCCGCGCGCGGTCGTGCTCGGGATCGCCCGAGTGACCCGGCGAGGTGCGGAAGTGGAGCTTGTCCACGAACGAGCGCTGCGCCTGCCGCATGATCACCAGGATCTGGCGCGCGTGGATCGCGATCTCGCACGCCCCGCCCGAGCCCGGCAGCCGGACCTTCGGCTTCGCGTAGTCGCCGATCACGGTCGTGTTCAGGTTCCCGTACCGGTCGATCTGCGCGCCGCCGAGGAACGCCACGTCGATGAGGCCAGCCTGCAGGTAGTAGGCGAAGAGCTCGAACATCGAGGTGACCGCCGTCGAGCCCGACACGAGCGTCGGGTCGCCGATCGACAGCGGGAGGCGCTCGGGCCGCGCGCCGAACACGCCCGACTCGTACACGAGCTGCAGCTCGGGCGCGACCGTACGCTGCGCGAGGTTGCACACGATGTTCGGCAGCCCGACGCCGACGAAGCAGTTGCGCACGCCGGCCAGGCCTCGCGCGGAGGCGGCGATCATGATCTCGTTCTTCGAGTAGCCGAGGTCGGGGGTCTCGCTCATGCGTACCTCCCGTAGTTCACCTCGCCGGACATCGCCGGCTCGGGCTTCAGGCCGTCCCAGTGGGCGGCCCCCATCTTCTCGAGGTAGTCCGCGTGCGTCTCGAGGTCGTAGACCCACTCCTTCAGCCAGGCCTCGAACGACTCGGGCGTCCGCGCGATCTCGTCCCACTTCAGGTAGAAGGCGTTGTCGCGGTCGTAGTACCCCTGCACGAACGATGGGTGACAGCTGAACGGCTGCTCGACGACCGCGTCGACGACGACCCCGGGGATGATCGTGCGGTTCGGGTCCCTGCGGACGACCGACTCGTCGACGAGCTCCTCGCACACGACGATCACGCGCTCCGCCGCGAACGCCGCCTCCTTCTGGCACCCGAGCAGGCCCCAGATCTGCGCGTCGCCGTCCTTCGTCGCCCGCTGGCACGCGACGATCGTCACGCCGGGCTTGAGCGGCGGCACGACGGCGACCTCGGTTCCGTCCTCATACGGAGAGGTCATCGTGCGGATGTTCGCGTTCACGCTGGGGATGTCGCTCTCGTAGTACGAGCGGATCGGGAAGAACGGCAGGTTCGCGGCGCCGGCGACGTACCGGCACACCATGCCGAAGTGGCTGTACTCCTCGATCTCGATCGGCTCGGGGTCGTGGTCCTCGATCCGGCGCCGGACCGCGTGCAGGGAGCCGACCCCCGGGTTCCCGAGCCACGAGAAGATCAGCTTGTCCGCGACCCCCGCGCCGATCATCTGGTCGTAGATCACGTCCGGCGTCATGCGCGCGAGCGTGAGGCCCCGCTTGCGCTGCCGGATGATCTCGTGCCCGGCGGCGAAGCAGATGAGGTGCGTGAACCCCTCGATCGCCACCGTGTCGCCGTCGAGGACCAGCTCCGCGACGGCCTCCTTCATCGTCGTGACCTTGCTACTCATCGGGCGACCATCCATCCTCCGGACCCCGAAGGACGCAGAACTCGTTGTCCTCGGGGTCCAGCATCACGGTCCAGAACGAACCGCCTTCTTCGACGTATCGGAACACCGTCGCGCCGAGCGCGCGCACGCGTTCGACCTCCTTCGCCATCGAGTCCGAGGCCCGCAGGTCCAGATGCAGCCGGTTCTTCACCGCCTTGCCCTCGGGCACGACGAGGAACAGGATCGGCCACCCCCGCCCCTGCGGGTCGGCGACATAGGGGTCCTCGTCGCCGATGTCGACGAGCCGGTACCCGAGGACCGCGGCCCAGAACCCGGCAACGCGCCGCGGGTCGGCACAGTCGAACGTGAGGGCGTCGACGGTCGCGGCCACGGTGCTCCTAGCCCGCGACCTCGGCGACGGCCTCCTCGAACACATCGAGCGCGGTCTTCGCCTGGTCCTCGCGGAAGACGAGCGGTGGCGACATGCGGATCGCGTCCTCGCCGCATCCGAGCGCGAGCAGCCCGCGGCGGAACGCCGCGTGCTCGACCGCCACCATCTCGTCGTGGCCGGGGAACTCGATCCCGATCATGAGCGCCAGACCGCGCACGTCCACCAGCAGGCTGGGGTACCGCTCCTTGATCCCGCGCAGCCCCTCGAGCAGGACCCCTCCGACGTCGACGGCGTTGTCCATCAGTCCGCCCTCGATCAGCTCGATCGTCGCGAGTGCCGCGGCGCACGAGAGCGGGTTCCCGCCGTACGTGGAGCCGTGCGCGCCGAGCTCCCAGGACATGAGGTCCTCGCGCGCGATCATGGCCCCGAGCGGCATGCCGCTCGCGATCCCCTTTCCCGAGAGCAGGATGTCGGGCTCGACACCGAAGTGCTCGATCGCCCACATCTTGCCGGTGCGGCCCATGCCGCTTTGGACCTCGTCGGCCACCAGCAGGATCCCGTGTTCGTCGCACAGGTCGCGCAGGTACCGCATCCAGCCATCGGGCGGCACGACGTACCCGCCCTCGCCGAGCACCGGCTCGACGAAGATCGCGGCGACCTCGCGCGGGCTCACCATGTGCTTGAACAGCACCTTCTCGATGTACTCGAAGTCCCCGTAGAAGGAGTGGTATACGCCGGGGAGCAGCGGCCCGAACCCGGTGCGGTACTTCGCCTTGCTCGCGCCGAGCGAGATGCTGCCGTACGTGCGGCCGTGGAAGCCGCCGTAGAACGCGATCGCGTACTGCCGTCCCGTCGCGAACCGCGAGAGCTTCAGAGCGGCCTCGACGGCCTCGGTGCCCGAGTTCGAGAGGAACGACCGAGCCGGCGTGCTCATCGGCGCGATCCGGTCCAGGGTCTCGCACAGGTCCGAGTAGATCGGCAGGTAGAAGTCGCTCGCCGAGTAGTGGATCAGCTCCGCGGCCTGGCGCTGGATCGCCTCGACCACCTTCGGGTGCGCGTGCCCCGTCGAGGTGACGGCGATGCCGGCGTTCAAGTCGAGGAACCGGTTCCCGTCCACGTCCTCGACGACCGAGCCCGCGCCCCGCTTCGGGACGAACGGGTACGCGCGCGGGAGCGACGGGCTCGTGACCTTGCGGTCGCGCTCGATCCGGGCCAGCGCTTGCGGCCCGGGGATGTCGGTGATCAGGTGCGGCGCCTCGGCCACGGCGAGGTCGGAGATCTCGTGCGTCCTCACTCCTCGATCACCGTCCTCGACTGCTCCCGCATGTACTGCTGGACGTAGTAGGGGCCACCCCCCGCCTTGCCCGTCGTGCCCGAGCCCTTCCAGCCGCCGAACGGCTGCACGCCGGGCCACGCGCCCGTCGTCGCGCCGGCGCGGCGGTTCACGTAGATCACGCCGGCCTCGATCGAGCTCAGCCACGTGTCGATCTCGGCCTTGTCCTCGCTGTAGAAGCCGGCCGTGAGCCCGTACTCGGTCTCGTTCGCCATGCGGATCGCCTCGCCGAGGTCGTCGAAAGGCGCGACCGCGACGAGGGGCACGAACAGCTCCTTCTTCCAGATCCAGGAGTCGAGGGGTACCCCGACGACCGTCGGCTGCACGAACGTGCCCTTCGACAGATCGCCCTCGCCGAGACGCTCGCCGCCGGTGACGACCGTTCCGTTCTTCTTCGCCTCGGCCGCGGCCTCCTCGAAGGTCGCGACGGCGCCGTCGTCGATGACGGGCCCGAGGTACACGTCCTTGTCGAGCGGGTTGCCGACCTTGATCTTCTCGGTCTTCTCCTTGAGCAGGCGTACGAACTCGTCGTACACGCTGCGGTGCACGTACGCCCGCGAGCACGCCGAGCACTTCTGCCCGCCGAACCCGAACGCCGAGCGCAGCACGCCGTCGGTCGCCTTGTCGAGGTCGGCCTTGTCCGTGACGATCGCCGGGTTCTTGCCGCCCATCTCGCAGATGACGGGCTTGGGGTAGTCCTTCGCGAAGCCCTTGTAGATCCCCATCCCGACCTCGTACGAGCCGGTGAAGGTGATGCCGGCCACGTCGGGGTGGTTCACGATCTCGTCGCCGACGACGCTGCCGGGACCCGAGAGGTAGTGGAAGACGCCCTTCGGCACGCCGGCGGCCATGTAGATCTCGTACAGCTTCAGGCCGGTGAACACGCCGAGGTGCGCCGGCTTGAACACCACACAGTTGCCGGCCACGAGCGCGGCGCTCGAGGGACCGGCCGCGAGCGCCATCGGGAAGTTGAACGGGCTGATGACCGCCCAGACGCCGAACGGTCGGAGCACGTCGTAGTACTCGCCGGGGGATCCGAGGGACTGCATCGGCTTGCGGAAGCCGTCGTTCTTCTCGACCTCGTTCGCGTTCCAGCGGATGAGGTCCGCGGACTCCTCGACATCGCCGAGGGCCTCGAGCCGGTTCTTGCCGACCTCCATGGCCATGAGCGCCGAGAGCTCGTTGCGCTGCTCGGACATGATGTCGGCGGCCTTGCGCATGATCGCCACACGCTCCTGCCACGGGCGGTTCGCCCAGGCCGGGAAGGCCTCCTTCGCGGCGCCGATCGCGTCGCGCACGTCCTCGCGCGTGCCCAGCGCGAACTCGCCGATGACCCGGCCGTCGATCGGGGACAGCACCGCCTTGTGGCCGCTGCCCTCGCGCGCCTCGCCATTCACGTACAGCGGGTGCTGCTGACCGAGCCACGAGTTCGCGACCTCGATGCCCTGGTCGTAGAGCTTGTGCAGCTCCTCGTTGTCGGCCGTCATGGTGGCGTAGGTGATCCGGAAGCCCTGCTCTGCCATGGTCGCCTCCTGTCGGAAAGACGCGCGTGACCAGCCCTTATGGTAGCGGGGCCCCCAGGTCCCCCCCAAGTCGAGAGACAGGGTGCGACCGGGCCAACTGACCCACGGATATCGAGATTCGGGACCCGGCCGGGCGTACCATCGGGTTCCCTTGAGGCTCGTGACGTTCGACCGGAGGGGGCACCGGCGACTGGGGGCGCTCCTCGGGGGGCGGGTGGTCGACCTACCCGACCTGATCGGGCATCCGGCCTACCCGGCCACGATGGAGCGCCTGGTCGTGAGCAACGGGGGCACCGTCCTCGATGCCGCCCGGGCCGCCCTCGAGCGTGATGACGTGGAGCACCACGTCGTCGAGGCGCCGCATCTGCTCGCCCCGCTGCTGCCGACGGCCCTTCGGACCGCCGACGCCGAGGGCGGGACGCGACCGGTCGCGGGGCCCGACGACGTCATCGGGTGGCCGGCTGCCGCGGGGTGGCTCGAGTTCCGCCCGAAGATCGCCGCCGTGCTCCGCCGTCCGGTCGAGGACCGGCTCGCGCGCAAGGACGTCCCGAGCGTCGTGCTCGGCTACACGCTCCTCGGCGACTTCCTGGTTCACGCCGGGAGCGGGGATCCGACCCCCTCTCCCGATGGAAGCCCGGTGGCCCTCGGGCCGTGCGTGGTCACGCCCGACGAGCTCGACCCGCAGACCGCGTACGTGACGGTGCGGGTCGATGGCAAGGAGTGGGCGAAGGGCAACCTGAACGGCACCGCCAGCACCCTGCTCGCGGACGTCGCGCTCGCCTCGCGCGACGGACGCCTCGAGGCGGGCGAGGTCTTCGCCTCCGGCCCGTTCGAGCTCGGGCGCTTCGACCAGCGCCTGTGGCCGGGCGCACGCATCGAGGTCGAGGCCGAGGGCATCGGCCTCCTGCGGATCCGCCTCGGGCAGATGGCCTGACCGAGTTCGCTCGTAGGATCAGAGCGTTGCGCCAACTGGAGAGCCTCTGAGCACGACCGCGTGTAGGATCCCTCCAATGACGGATGAGGTTCAGTCGGTGGGAGCGAAGCTGCGCGAGATGCTGAAGGATCTGCCCTCCGAGCCCGTCCTCTCCACCAAGCATCTCCGTGAAGTGAGGAGTCGTGCGTTCGCTGTCGCTAGCGACCTCGTCGAGGGTACGGGCGTTGGTCAGGCTGAGGGGCTCGCTCTTCCCAGAGAACACGCGGTCGAAGTGGATTCGCTCCTCCGAGAGCGGTGGCCATCGGTGTTCGCTTCGGCTCAGGGCAGCCTGTCATTCGAGGATCACGGGATCCCGTTCCACAACTCTTGACTACTCCTCGGTCCGCTACCCAAGGGACCTCTGGCCAGCGTGAGCCGGGCCCTTTCCACTCGTGTACCGTTCGGAAGAGAACGCTGTGAGGAAGCGTCGTTTCTCTCCTCACTAGGAACGAGCCCCGACCTGCCGGCCGGGGCTCGTCGTGGTTCGCCGCAACAGTCTCACGTCTCGCAATCGGGATGCGAGTCGCCTGCATCCCATTCGCAGTTGTCTGTGCCGGCGCCGCCATCAACCTCGTCTCTGCCGTCGCTGTCTCTGCCATCTACCAGGTAGTCGTCGTGACCTTCCCCCCAGAGGAGGTCGTCGCCACCGGTCTCTGCGTCGTACAAGCGGTCTCGGCCTGAGTCACCCCGGAGGAAGTCCCAGCCGGCACCTCCGTAGACGTAGTCGTTTCCGGCGCCCCCGTTCGGGTAGTCCTCATCGGAGCCGCCACCGACATTGTCGTTGTCGGCTCCGCCATGGACGGCCCAATCCTTGCACGCTAGGGACCGGAGATAGTCATTCCCTCCTTCTCCATACCAGTAGTTCTCCTCGTCATCGCCGTCATCGTAGTCGTAGACGGTATTCGCTCCCGGGCCCATGTGCCATGGCGACTCGATGTTGCAGAGGTCGATAGCTTCGGCAGGGGAGTACGCCCCGAGGGCGGACCCCGTGAGCCAGCCCAGGGAGATCGCGAGGATCGAGCCTGCGAATGTGATGGTTCTGATGTTCATGCCGAGGTCCCTCCGGTCAGGTCACGGAATCGGGAGTCGAATAGGGGCCGCAAGACACTGATTGGACCGACGCTCCCTGGAATGCGCTGTCGAGGAAGGCGATAACCATTCGTCCCTCGGGAGCTGACAGCGTGAAGGCCCAAGTCGTGTTCGCTCCGCTGGCAAGCGTCAGGGACGCGCGGCAGGCGCCGACGCCCGGTCGCTCGTCGCTCCCGAAGGCGACGTCGGCCACGAGAGTTGTCGCCCCATCGGCGTCGGTCACGACGGCGGGGTTGCTGATTCGATAGTCACCGGACTCGGGTGTGGCAGCAGCGCACGCGGCCTCCACCGAAGCAGGAACCCCGCTAATAGGAACCGGCAGCGGCCCGTCCCCAGCGACCTGAGGCACCAAGTTCATGAACTCATATCGGCTTGATCCAACAACCGATCCGTCGTCGTCCAGCACCAAGAGCTCGCACTCTGCTCTGCCCGGGTAGGTAGGGGTCGACCACGCAATGTCGTATCGGACTCCCGCCTCGCTCTCGTCGACGACCCCATCGGGTGCCGTGTATGGAAACTCAACTGTCAGCCCCGTGAGCACGTACGTGGGCTCACCGGGTTTCGCGGCACGGAACCCCCCGGGGCCGGTGGCGGCGGCGCCAGTGACAAAGCCGCCCAGGACCGCAACCATGAAGACAGACACGGGCAAGAGGAACAATGCCCTCCTGTTCGATCGCCTCATCAGCCCTTACCTCCCTCGCGAAGCGTTGTCCCCTCCATCGCCGCCCCCTTTCCAGTGATGCTCCTCTGCTTACCTCTTTGTCCGGGCGCCCGTTCACAGTTACAGAGTCCAGGCGGTTAAGCTGGTCTCTCCGGCTGGTGTACCGGACATCCCTTGACCCCTTCCCGACGTTGGCGTCCCATGGTGGCGTGAAAGCGCGGGTGTCGGCCAGTCGCTGAGGGGAACTACAGAAGGCGCACGACCTACTTCTTCGCGGCGGCCTTGCGGGCGGCCCCGCGCTCGGCGGCCTGGCGCTTCTCGGCTTCCTTCTTCTTCCTCTCGCGATCGTGCGCCCAGCGCACCCGCGCGCGGTCTCCTCGTCCCATCGGTCCTCCCCTTCGTCGGGCTACCGCTCCGCTGCTTGAGCCCCTCTTCGTCGGGCTACCGCTCCGCTACCTGAGCCCGTCCTCATCTTCGCCGCCCTGGGCGAGCTCGGCGCTGCGGTGGCGGGCGGCATCGATGGCGTTCAGGAAGGCGGCGCGGACGCCGGCTTCCTCGAGGTGACGGATCGCGGCGATCGTCGTGCCGCCGGGCGAGGTCACCATCTCGCGCAGCTCGACCGGGTGCTTGCCGGTGTCGCGCAGCATCTTCGCCGAGCCGAGCATCGTCTGGATGATGAGCTCGGTCGCGACGTCCCTGGATAGGCTGAGCAGGATGCAGGCCTCGATCATCGCCTCTGCCAGGAGGAAGAAGTAGGCGGGGCCCGAGCCGCTCGTCGCGGTGATCGCGTCCTGGTGCGATTCCTTCAGCCGGATCACCTTGCCCACGTAGCCGAGGAGCTCCTCGGCGACCTCCAGGTTCTCCTCCTGCGCGTGGGAGCCCGCCGAGACCACGGACATCGCCTCGTCGACGAGCACCGCGACGTTCGACATCACCCGGACGACCGGCACGCCGTCGGGCACACGCTTCTCGACGAAGGACGTCCGGATCCCGGCCGCGAAGCTGATCACCGTCTGCCCGGGGTGCACGCCGTCCGCGATCTCCTCGAGGAGCGCCTCCATGTCCTGCGGCTTCACCATGAGGACGAGCGTCTCGGCCCACGCGACGGCCTCCGGGTTCGAGAGCGTCGCGGCCACCCCGTAGCGCTCCGTGAGCTCGCGGACGCGCTCCTCGCGCCGGCAGGTCACCATGATCTCGTCGGCGCTCCGGCCGCCCGAGCGGATGAGGCCGGAGACGAGGGCCTCCCCCATGCGGCCGCCGCCGAGGAACGCCACCTTGCGTCCGGTCATCCCGCCTACCCCCCCGCTCCGTCGGTCCGTCAGCGCCCGAACCTGATGAGGTTCGACGCGAAGAACCACATGTTCGCAGGCCGCTCGGCCAATCGTCGAGTCATGTATGGGTACCACTCGGCGCCGTACGGCACGTAGACACGGACGGGGTAACCGTCGCTCGCGAGCCGGTTCTGCAGGTCGCGACGCACCCCGTGGAGCATCTGGAGCTCGACCTGCGTCCACGGGATACCGCGCTTCTCGACGAACGCCACCGTGCCGTCGAGGAGCTTCGGGTCGTGCGTCGCCGCGTGGACGACGTGCCCACGGGAAAGGAGCGTTGCCGTGAGCTGAGCGAACGACGCGTCGACCTCGCGACGCGTGGTGAAGACGATCTCCGGCGGCTCGAGGTAGGCGCCCTTCACGAGGCGGATCACCGAGCCCTCCGGGAGATCGTCCACGTCGGCGGCGGTCCGACGCAGATACGTCTGCAGGGCGAGCCCGACCCGCTCGTGTCGCGCCCGCAGTTCGCTGAAGACCCGGAGCGTCCGGTCCACGTAGGCGCTCGACTCCATGTCGATCATGACCAGCGTGCCCGCCTGGCTCGCGGCTTCCAGGACCTGCTCGATGTTCGCCACGCACAGTTCGTGGGAGAAGTCCAGGCCGAGCTGTGTGAGCTTCACGGAGATCCCGAGGTCGAGGAACGGCTCCTGCCGGATCCGCTCGAGCGCACGGACGTATGCCGCGACGGCTTCGGCCGCGTGCTCGGGCGCGGTGACGTTCTCACCCAGGTGATCGAGGATCGTCGAGATCTTCTGCCCGTCCAGACCCTTGGCGACCCGGATCGCCTCGTCGAGGCCCTCGCCCGCCACGAACCGGGAGGCGACCATCCACCCGAGCCGCCCGGTCGCGAGCCGCCGGAACCACCGCGCCTGCGTCAGCTTCAGGACGGGCGCACGCAGCAACGGACCGTTCATGGGACCGAACCTACCAGGGCGGTTCACCGCCGAGAGGGGCGTCTCGCCCGCGGTGGATGGGCCGGCAGGTCGCCCTGGAGCGTCTCAGGGCGCGGCGATGCCCGAGCGCAGCACCTGCAGGAACTCGCGGATCCGTGCCTCGCGCCGCTCGGGCTGGAACGGCTTGCGGTGCACGAGGCCCGGATCCAGCTCCTCGCTCCCGAGGACGTCCTGGAAGCGCTCGAGCAACCAGTCGAGCATCGAGGCGATCATCTCGACGTCCACGTCCCCCCGGACCTCGCCGCGGCGGACGCCGAACTCGACGAACTCCAGCGTGCCGTACGGATCCTCGCTGCGCATGAAGCGGTCGATCGGCTGCCGCAGGCCGAGCCCGGTGTCGTAGCGGCCGATCATCGCGACGCGGTTCGGCACCCAGGCCTCGTCCAAGAACGCCTCGGTCTGCTCGATCCAGTAGTCGAGCACGGACCAGAAGCCGCCCTCGACGACCTCGGCCGGCGCCTCGAGCCAGGAGGGCAGCTCGCGGACGGCGCGCTCGTACGCCGCGAGGAACAGGCCCTCCTTGCTCCCGAAGTGCAGGAACACCGTGCCCTTCGCCACGCCGACCTCGCCGGCGATGTCCTCGACGCGCGCGCCGCGGTAGCCGTGCTCGGCGAAGTGCCGCATCGCGACCTCGACGATCAGGTCGCGCCTGGAGGGCGTTTCGTCGCTGGTCGTCACGAACGGCAACGGTAGCGGGTCGGGGACCGGCCGAACAAGCGCCTAGCTCTCGCTCGAGGCAAGCAACCGGTCGGCGATGCCCGAGGCCCACGCGCGGATCTGGTCCCAGTCGCGGTAGTCGCCCTCGGGCACCCGCAGGGCCATCACCATCGCCTTCTCCGCGAAGGTCATGCGGCTCTTGTCGATCTTGCCCGGGAAGACGCGGTGCTCGACGGCGCCGGTCGCCTCGAGCATCGGCGCCACGTCCGCGGGGTCCTCCTCGGGCTTCAGGGGGTCGCCGGCCGGGCCGCTCGAGAACAGCCACACGGGCCTCGCGGCGAGCGGCGCAGCCTGCGCCTCGACGAGCTCCTTCGCCGGCTTCAACCAGCGTCCTGCGTAGGCCGCGCTCCCCAGGACGACGGCATCGAAACCGTCCACCGCCGTCACGTCCTCGACGGGCAGGACGTCCGTCTCGATCCCGCGCTCGACGAGCACGTCGCCGATCGCCTTCGCGATCTCCGCCGTGGCGCCGTACTTCGACGCCGCTGCCACGAGCACCCTCATCTGCATGCCTCCTCGTTCAGGTGCATCCAGTGTTCGAGCGCGGGCGGCATACGGGGAGGTCGAACAGCCCTCGTCGGCCGGGTCCACCTGACGCGGCCGCCCATCCGGGGGCCTGGGACCACCTCGACCGACGGACCGGCGAGCGGAGACGGATCGGGCCGAGGCCGGGGCAAAGAACCGGGCAAAGAAGAACCCGAGGGACCTCGGGCTCACCGGAAGCCGAAGCCTCCAGTCACCCTTAGCCCCTCGGGCTCAGGTGCTCCGAGCAACCTCAGGCAGCTGTCTTGGTTTCCTGGCGGTAGACCCTTTCGTTGGGCTTTGGGGCCTTCCGAGCCTCCCCGCCCGCACAGCTAGTTGGCCTTCCCAACCGTACGACCAGGTGCGCCCAGTCGGCCTTACGGCTTTCCCAGGGGTCCCCACTTCGGTTCCCTGACTCAGCCGCTCCGGCTGCTCGGAGCAAGGCGAATGTATCGACCGCACCTGGCGGGGTCAACTCCGCAAACCCGCAGGTAGACCGATGAATGCGCTGGTAGCGGGCTCGGGACAAAGAGTGACAAGATCCCGAACGCGAGGTGAACGGACGGCGAGTTACGACCCGGAACCCTTGCGGTGCAAGGAGTCCAGCTCGAAGCGCTCGCGCGTGACACTCATGATCACACGGTCGTGCCACTCGCCGTCCTTGTACGAACGGGCGGGCAACGTGGCATCCACGCGGAAGCTGCATCCCTCGTACGCACGGACCGCGCGCTCGTTCCGCGCGAGCGACCAGAGCTCGATGCGGGCGAGGTCGTACCGCTCGAACGCGTACGAGAGCAGCGCGCGGATGGCCTCCCCGCCGTAGCCGTTGCCGACCTCGTCCGGCTCGCCGACGAACACGTAGAGCGAGCAGATGCGGTCGCGCCGGCGGAACCCGTTCAGCCCGATGCGGCCGATCGGCCGACCGTCCACCTCGATGACGAACGGCACCCCTTCCTCGCGGGCTCGAGCCTCGCCCTCGGCGATGTCGTCGAGGGAGAAGGGCTGCTCGTAGTCCATCCAGAACCAGACCTCCGGGTGGTTCTGCCATGCCTTGATGAGGCGATGATCCGCCTCCTCGACCGGGCGGAGGACGACGCGCTCGCCCCGGATCATGCCGCCGACGCCCTGCCGTCGAGCAACTCGCGATACACGCCGAGGATCTCCCCGGCCGTGGCGTCCCACGAGAACCGCAGTGAGTGCGCCACGCCCTCCCGGCCGAGCACGGCCGCCCCCTCCGGGTCGCCGAGCACCCGCAGCACCGCGTCGGCGTGGTCGCCGGGGTCGTGGCCGTCGACGAGGAAGCCGGTGACGCCGTCGTCGACGACGTAGCGAAGGCCCCCCACCGCCGAGGCGACCACCGGTGTGCCGCACGCCTGCGCCTCGAGAGCGACGAGCCCGAAGGATTCGGACCGCGAGGGCACGTGGACGACCTCGGCGGCGGCGTAGAAATCGGCCAGTCGTGCCTGCGGCTGGGGCGGGAAGAGCATCACGCGCTCCTCGACGCCGAGCGCACCGGCGAGGTCCATGAGCCTCGCGACCTCGGCGCCGTGGCCGGTCCCGCTCGGTCCGCCGACGATCGCGAGCACGACGTCCGAGGTCCCCTTCGGATCGCGAGCGAGCGCCTCGGCGAGGGCTCGCACCGCGACGTCCGGGCCCTTGTGCGGCTGCAGGCGGCCCACGAACAGCAGCAGGCGGATGCCGGTGAGGTGGAGCCGGGCCCGCGCCTCGTCGCGTGGGCGGGGGAAGAACACGCCGTGATCCACGCCGGGGGGCGCGAGGCGGATGCGCTCGGGATCGGCGCGGTACAGGCCGACGAGCTGCGCCGCCTCTGCGGGCGTGGCGGCCATGATGCGGTCGGCCTCGTCGATCACGGCCTCCTCGCCGACGAGGCGCTCCTCCGGCTCGGGGCGCTCGCCGCGCGCGAGCGAGTAGTTCTTGACCTTGCCGAGGGTGTGGAACGAGGCCACGAGCGGCACGCCCCACGCTTCCTTCGCGCTCCGCCCGATCCAGCCCGAGAGCCAGTAGTGCGTGTGCAGCAGGTCGTAGGCGCGCCCGTCCGCGCGGGCACGGCGCAGGACCCCGCCGAGGAACTCGGGCAGGAACCGAGTGAGGTCCTCCTTCGGCACCGGGTCGTGGGGGCCGGCGGTCACGTGGATGATCCGAGACCCGGGCGACAGGTCCTCGATCTCGGCGACGTCGCGCGCTCGGCGCCGCGTGAAGACGTCGACGTCGACGCCGCGGCTCGCGAGACGCTCGGCGGCGGCGCGGATGTACACGTTCATGCCGCCGGAGTCCCCCGTCCCGGGCTGGTCGAGCGGCGAGGTGTGCAGGCTGACGACCGCCACGCGCGGTCGCGGGCCGGACTGCAGGGCGTCGTCGGGGTTCGCCGCCACGGGTCGATGGTACGTGAGGCGCGGTGAACGACGGGGTCGACGCGCTCAGTCGCGGGGGCGGCGGAGCCGGAAGTCCGCGGTGACGTCGCCGACCCGCCGGCCCCCGCCGAGCACCGGCCGGCGGGAGGAGGGCTCGAGACGCTCGAGGTCGGCCCTCGACACGACGCCGAGGAGCTCGAGCGCGTGCACGAGCGCGGGGGCCGAGGCGCGCTCGCCGCCGTCGACGATCTTCACGGCGACCCCGATGCCCTCCTCGAGCACGCCCGCGCAGTGGAGCGCCTCGGCGCCGACCTTCACGACGAGGCCGGGGACCGCGGTCAGCAGGAGCGTGTCCGAGCGCCCACGGCCGGCGACCAGGTACGGGTGGGCCCGCATCGAGGCGACGGCCCGCGCCGCCTCGGGGGCGAGCCGGCCGAGGCGCTCGGGACGCCCGAGCCGCGCGTACAGGGTCGCCATCGCGGACAGGGGCAGGCCGTGTACCGGGGCGCCGCAGCCGTCCACGCCGACGATGGGCTCCGGCACGCCGGTCGCCCGGCGCACCGCCCGCAGGATCTCGCGCTGGAGGGGGTGGCCGGGGTCCAGGTAGCCGTCGTGACCCCAGCCGGCGTGGGTCGCCGCGACGACCATGCCGGCGTGCTTGCCCGAGCAGTTGTGGAACACGCGCCGGGCCCGGCCGGCGCGTGCGAGGTCTTCGATCTCGCTCGGGTAGGCGGGCGGACATCCCAGGGCGGACTCGGCGAGCCCCGCCGAGCGCAGGAGTCGGCGCACCGCACGCACGTGCTCAGGCTCGCCGTTGTGCGACCCGCACATCACCGCGACGAGGTCCTGCGGAAGCGGCGCGTCGATCCACCGGAGCGACACGGCCGCCTGGAGCGGCTTCATCGACGAGCGAGAGAACACCACGTGATGGGGATCGCCGGCGGCGGCGAGGACGTGGCCGTCTGCGTCGCAGACGGCCACGTGGCCGAGATGCACCGACTCCTCGAGCCCCGAGCGCACCACGCGCACGAGCGGCACGGCCTGGGTCATGGTGGAAGGGTACCGGCGGGGGTGCTACCCAGCCTGTGCGACCGAGCCGATCGCCTCGCGATCGGGGGACAGCGGCGGGCCCTCGCCGATCATCTCGACGAAGACGCGAACGACGTCCGGATCGAACTGGGTGCCGGCACCGGCTTCGATCTCGAGGAGCGCGCGCTCGACGCCCATCGCGCCGCGGTATGGGCGGTCGCTCGTCATCGCGTCGAACGAGTCCGCGACGGCGAAGACGCGGGCAGGGAGCGGGATCTCTTCCCCGCGGAGCCCGTCGGGGTAGCCGTCGCCGTCGAACCGCTCGTGGTGATGGCGGACGAGGTCGACCGCCTCGCCGAGGAACGTGATCGGCGCGACGATCTGGGCGCCGACGACGGGGTGGGTCCGCATGACGTCCCACTCGTCCTCGGAGAGCGGACCCCGCTTGCACAGGATGTGCTCGGGGATGCCGACCTTGCCGATGTCGTGGAGGAAGAACCCGTAGCCGAGCTCGGCCGTCGCGAGGGCCGGGTCGATGCGCCGGGCGAGCGCGAGCCCGTACGTCTGCGTCCGGTCCAGGTGCCCGCGCGTCGTGAGGTCCTTGGCCTCGATGACCTGGGCGAGGCTCTTCATGGTGGCGATGTACGTGTCCTGCAGGCTCTCGAGCACGCGCTCGAGCTCGGCGCTGCGGGCGCGCTCGAGCCGGTAGAGGTCGCCGAGCTCGCGGGCGAAGACGATCAGCTGCTCGTGCACGGCCGGCAGCTCGGGATCGGTGGAGATCCCGGGTGTCGCGCCGAGTCGGAGGCGTTCGTCGTTCATAGGGGGCCGCACGATATCGCACCGCAAGCCGACGGTGTGGGAAGAGCCTCCCGCGCCGGACGCCGGGGTTCCATAGAGCGGACGGCCCAAAACCCGCTGGTCCGGGGATATCCCCTGAGCGGGCGAGGGGTCGGGTCGCCGGGCGCCGGCGCCTCCCCCGGCGGACCTACGCTCGGCCTCACGACAGGACGAGCGAGGGATCGTCCTTGTACCGGCGCTTCAGCTCGTCCTGGAGCCGGTCGAGCACGCCGATGACGTCGGCCCGAGCGGCGGAGACCTCGTGCTCCTCGGAGACGAGCAGGCCCGCGACCTCGCCGAGGCGCACGTCGTCGAGCTGGGCCGGGTTCGAGAGCGCGGAATCGGAGACCAGGCGCTCCACCCGCCGGCGCGCGAGGAGCATCTCCTCCTTCGGGAGGCCCACCTTCACGGCCTCGCCCCGAGAGGGCCCCTGCGACTCGGTGCCGAGGATCGTCGCGAGGCGCTCGACGAGGGAGCCCTCGATGCCATCGCCGCCACGGCGCTCGATCTCGGCGCGGAGGATCTCGGCACGACCCTGCACGAGGCGCCGCAGGAACGACAGGTACTCGCGCTCGGCGAGGCAGTCGTCGCGGCGCCGTCGCAGCTCGTCGAGGTCAAGGCCCGACAGCCCGTCGGTGAAGGAAGCGTGCCGGATGCGGTCGATGCGCCGATTCCCGCCCTGCTCGCTCACGCCGTCTCCTTGGCCGATGGTGGAACCGATGCTACCCCGAAGGCCGCGCCCGGGCTCAGCACACGGCGAGGAGCATCTGGTACGGGTTCACGGCGGCCCCGCCGCCGGGGTGGTACTCGAAGTGCAGGTGGTTGGTCGAGCCGGCGTTCCCGGTGCTCCCGACGTAGCCGATCACGGTGCCGGCCCCCACGCTTCCGCTCGCGGAGCTGTAGCCGGACAGGTGCGCATAGAAGGTGTAGGTGCCGCTCGGCGCCCGGACGTAGGCCTGGAGACCGCCGTCCGTGCTCGAGCTTCGCGAGACGACGCCCGGATGCGCCGCGACGATCGGGGTGCCGGCCGCCGCTATGAGGTCGATGCCCTGATGGGTGTGCCCGACCCGCGGCCACCCGAACGAATCGACGAACGAGTTCGGCCCCGCGACCGGGCAGACCTGGAGTGCCGCGTTCGGATCCGGCGTCTGGCCGATCGCATCGAGCGCGTGGGACGCCTGGAGCTCCTCGCGGTACTTCGCCGTCAGCTCCTGGACCCGGGCCGAGATGTCGGCGAGGGCCGACTGGATGCGATCCTTGGCTCGCTGGAACACGTCGGCGGTCTCCGCCTGGCGATGCTCGAGCGTCAGGAGGTCGTCCCGCTCGCGCTGGAGCTGCTCCTCCGCGACATCGCGCTCGACGATCAGGTCGGCGTCGGACTGCGTCATGCTGCCGAGGAACTCGAGCCGGGCGGAGAAGTCGGCGATCGACTCGGAGGACAGCAACAGATCGATCGTGGTCCCCGGGCCGTTCTGGAACGCGATCACCGCCCGACGATCCAGGCGCCGCTGGACGCGCTGCACGCTGCGCTGGAGGCGCTCGATCGCTCCCTTCGTGAGCGAGATCTCGTGGCGCGTGAGCTCGAGGTCGCGCTCGGCCACCTGCCAGTCGGCCGTCGCGGCTTGGAGCTCACCCTGCACCTTCGCCAGGTCGCGCTTGGCCTCGTCGAGCTGCTCCTTCGTCCCGGCGACCGCGGGCAACGACAGGACGGCGGTGACGACGACGAGCGCCGCCACGGTGGCAAGCGCGAGGGGCGTTCTGCGGGGCCTCCCGGGAGCGGTCGTCTCGTGCTCCTTCGGTGTTCGGACGGCTCTGTCGACGTCGACCCTCGGACTCTCGCGAGGCTACCAGAGCCCTCTCGACCAGGGCAAACGCGCCGCGAGGCTATGCTCCCCCGGATGAACGGCGACGTCCCCCACCCCTTCGAGGGTGCCCTGGTCCGGCTCCGCGCGAGGGAGCGCACCGACCTGCCGATCCTCAACCCGCTCTTCAACGACCCCGACGTCCTCGCGGGGCTCTCGAGCGTGACGTTCCCCCAGTCCCTGGAGGGCATCACCGCCTGGTACGAGCGGAGCCGCGCCGCCGACGGCATGGCGACGTTCGTCATCGAGCGCCTGGAGGCCGACGGCCCGATCGGCGTCTGCGGGCTCGAGTCCATCGAGGGTCGGACCCGGACGGCGGAGCTCGGCATCTGGATCGCGAAGCCGCACTGGGGCCGGGGCTACGGGACCGACGCCGTACGCACGCTCAGCCGCTTCGGCATCCGCTTCATGAACCTTCGCCGGGTCACGCTCCACGTCCTCGCAACGAACGCGAAGGCGATCCGCGCCTACGAGAAGGCCGGCTTCACCCGCGAGGGTGCCCTCAGGGATGCGCAGTTCATCGACGGCCGTCCGGTCGACCTCGTCGTCATGGGCCTGCTCAGCGACGAGCCCGAGTAGCGTCGCCCGAGGTCCGCGCTACTCGGTCCCCTGCATCGCGGCGATCAGGATGTCGGCGACCTCGGGGCGTGAGAATTCCTGCGGCGGGCGCTCGCCTTGGCGGAGCATCTCGCGGACCTTCGTGCCGGACAGCGACACGCGCGTCTCCTCGCCGTGCGGGCACGTCTTCGGGCTCGCCATGCCCTCGCACGCGTTGCACCAGAACGAGTGCTCGAACATGAGCGGCGTGATGTCGAGCTCGCCGGGCTCGAACTCCTCGAAGATCTTCTGCGCGTCGTAGGTGCCGTAGTAGGTGGCGACACCGGCGTGGTCGCGCCCGACGATGAAGTGGGTGCAGCCGTAGTTCTTGCGGCAGATCGCGTGCCAGATCGCTTCCTTCGGACCCGCGTAGCGCATCGCGGCCGGGAAGACGCTGATCATGGCGCGGTCCTTCGGGTAGTAGCCGTCGAACAGCGCCTCGTAGCAGTCCATGCGGACGTCGGTCGGGACGTCGTCGCCCTTGGTGGCACCCATCAGCGGGTGAACGAGCAAGCCGTCGACGATCTCGAGGGCGCACTTCTGGATGTACTCGTGGGCGCGGTGGATCGGGTTGCGGGTCTGGAACCCGACGACCGTGCGCCAGCCGCGCTCGACGAAGGCGGCCCGCGTCTCGGCCGGCGTGAGACGGTAGGTCGTGAAGTCGTCGTGCTCGGGCAGGCGGATCGCGCGGACGGGACCCGCGAGGCAGAAGTCGCCAGCCTCGTGCAGCGCCTTCACGCCGGGGTGCTCGAGGTCCTCGGTGAGGAAGACGCCGAGCGCCTCCTTCCGCCGATCACGCTGGTAGATCTCGGCGACCTCGACGACCGCGAGGGGCTCGCCGCCCTCCTCCGAAAGGAGCGCCACGGCCTCGGCGCCCCCGATCCGCTTGACCTCCTCCTCGTCGAGCGAGAGCGTCACCGGGATCGCCCACGCGAGCCCGCTCTCCAGGTGCATCGTCTCCAGGACCCGGTGGTAGTCGCGCTCGCCCTGGAACCCGGTGAGCGGCGAGAGCGCGCCGACGGTCAGCATCTCGAGGTCCGAGAGCTCGCGGGCGTTGACGACGATCTTCGGCAGGTTCGCCGCCTCTTGCGCGAGCGCCTCGGCGGCCGAGCCCTCGGCGAGCAGGTTCACGAGCGTCCCGCCGTGGGGCGCGATGGTCTCCTTCGCGGTCATCGATCAGGTCCTTCCTTCGAGGTGTCCAGGGGTGGTCCGACCCAGGATACCGAGGCCGACGCCCCCGGCGCCCCACACGGGCACCCGCGGTATGCTGCGGGGACCGCCGAGCGGAGGGCCCCCGATGCACACCCTCATCCCCGAGGACGAGATCCGCGACCTGAACGAGCGCTTCGAGTCCGCGCACCCGCAGGAGATCGTGCGGTGGGCGCTCGAGGACTCCGGTATCGAGCGGATCGCGCTCGCATCGGCGTTCCAGGCCGAGGGCACGTGCGTGATGCACATGGCCTCGCTCGTGCGCCCCGACGTCGAGGTCTTGTTCCTGGAGACCGGCTTCCACTTCGCCGAGACGCTCGCCTTCAAGGAGCAGCTCGCGGATCGTCTCGGCCTCACGGTGACCGACCTCGTCGGCGCGTACACCGTGGAGCAGCAGACCGCCGGGTTCGGCGAGCGCCTGTACGAGCGCGACCCGCAGCAGTGTTGCGAGGTCAACAAGGTGCGCCCGATGTTCGAGGCGCTCCAGAAGCTCGACGCGTGGATCACCGCGTTCCGCCGGGACTCGTCACCGACGCGCGCGACCGCCCCGATCCTCGACCGGTACGAGCTCGAGCCGGGGCGGCCGATCCTGAAGGTCAACCCGGTGGTGAACTGGACCCGCGGCGACACCCTCGCCTACCTGAGCGAGCACGACCTGCCGCACAACCCCCTCTACGACCTCGGGTACACCTCGATCGGTTGCGCGCCGTGCACACGGATGCGGGTCGAGGGCGAACCCGAGCGCGCCGGGCGCTGGGCCGGTCTGTCGAAGTGGGAGTGCGGGATCCACCAGCGCGAGGCCGCCGTCTGGATCGACCTCACCGGCGGCTCGGCGGGCTAGGCCACCACCCAGAGCGCGTCGCGGGCGAGGGTGATCTCGAGGTGCGTGCGCTCGCGGAGCACGTCGCCGTCCACCTGCACCGGGAACGGGGTTTCCGAGGTCACGGCGACCCGGCTCGCGTCGTGCCAGTAGTCGATGTCACGACCCTGCACGTGCCGCGCGGAGCCGAACACCTGCCAGGCGATCCGCGGGACGCTGCGCCGGTTCAGCTTGCGGACCGAGAGCACGTCCAACCCGGTCTCGAGTGAGGCCTCGGGCGTCATCCGGATGCCGCGGTCCTTGAAGTACGTGTAGGGGTCGGTCCGCCCCACCATCACCGAGAGCGAGGGCACGGGCTCGCGCTCGTCCACCTGGACGCTCAGGTCGGGCAGCCGCCCCGCGTAGCCGACGAGCAGCTCCCTCGCGACGACGCGGAACGCGACCCGGTCGAACGAGGATTTCTTCTTCGGGAACTTCGCGTCCAGGCGCTTCATCGCCGCGGCGTCGACGCCGGCCCCACAGTTCACCGCGAAGTACCGGCCGTCGGCCCGCCCCAGGTGGAGGCGGAAGCACGTGTCGTCGAGCGCCTTCGCGATGAGGACGCCGGTCGCCTCGACCGGGTCGAGCGGCAGGTCGAGCGCGCGCACGAGGATGTTCGTCGCCCCACCCGGGAGCGCGCCGAGCGCCGCCTCGGTGCCGGCGAGCGCGTTCACGACCTCGTTGATCGTCCCGTCGCCCGAGAACACGATCACGAGGTCCACGCCGTCGGCGACGGCCTGCGCCGCGAGCTCGCTCGCATGGCCGCGCTGCTTGGTCTCGGCGACCTCGAGGCGGAAGTCGGCCGACAGGGCCTTCTCGATGACCGCGAGGGTCGGCTTGGAAACGGTCCGGGCAACCGGGTTCACGATGAGCAGGACGTCGCGGAAGCGCATGGGGTCGCGATCGAGTATCGCAGGATGGTCGGGGACGCGCGTTCGGCGGGATCAGCCGCCGGAGACCGGGGGCAAGATCGCGAGCTCGTCGCCCTCGGCGACGGGGGTGTCGCGGGCCGCGCGCTCGCCGTTCACGACGATCGAGCCCACGGCGGCGATCTGAGCGAATCGCTCGCCGAAGCGTGCGGACAGGGCGTCGACGACCTCGCCCGCGGTGCGGCCCTCCGCCTCGACGCTCGAGGTGGCGGCCTCCTCGCGGAGGGCGGCGAACAGACGGACTCGCATCGTCATCGCAGGTCAAGGGTACCGTCGAGGATGCCGACCCGGTACCCTGGAGCGATCCCATGGCCCTCCACGTCCTGCTCTCGGACCGGCGCCCCGACGAGGTGCTCCCCGCCCTCGGCGCGCTCCTGCTCGACCTGAAGACCGAGCACCTGTCCGTCGCGGCCGTTCACGACGTCCTCACGCTCCGGCCCGAGGTCCTGCTCGTGGACGCGGCCGAGAACCCGGGCCAGGGCCACGCGGTGCTCCGTGCGGCCCGGGAGGTCGATGCGGCGACCCCGGTCATCGTGGTGATCGAGCGCCGCGACCTCGAGCGGTTCGACTGGGAGGCGTTCGCCGATGACCTCCTGTACCCGGGAGCGCCGGAGGCCGAGATCCGGATCCGCCTCGCGATGCTCCGCCGCCGCGCCGGCCGCGGCGAGGGCAGCACCGTGCGCCTCGGCCCGCTCGTCCTCGACGTCGACTCGTACGCGGTGACCGTGGCCGGCCGGACGCTCGACCTCACATATAAGGAGTTCCAGCTCCTGCGGTTCCTGGCCGAGCGCCCGGGGCGTGTCTTCACCCGCCCCTCGCTGCTCCGCGAGGTCTGGGGCTACGACTTCTACGGCGGCACCCGTACGGTCGACGTGCACATCCGCCGCCTGCGCGCCAAGCTCGGCCCCGAGCACGAGGGCCTGCTGGAGACCGTCCGCGGCGTCGGCTATCGCGCCGCCGGGACCTGAGCCGCCGGGACCCCGGCGTAACGAAGAGTTAACGACGAGGAAACCTCGAGCCGCGAGAGCGCGCATACCCTGGGCCGGTCCATCACACGGAAAGGGGAGACGCCGAGGTGACCACGCCGAAGGACGTCCTGGCCCAGGCGAAGGCCGAGGGGGTCGAGATCGTCGACCTGCGCTTCTCGGACCTGCCGGGTCTCATGCAGCACTTCTCGATCCCGATCTCCGAGCTCGCCGAGGACAGCTTCGAGGACGGGCTCGGGTTCGACGGATCCTCTATCCGCGGGTTCCAGGAGATCCAGGAGTCCGACATGCTCCTGGTTCCCGACGCCACCACCGCGTACATGGATCCGTTCACGAAACACCCGACGCTGAACCTGCACTGCTTCGTCAAGGACCCGGTGACCGGCGAGATGTACTCGCGGGACCCGCGCTACATCGCCCGCAAGGCCGAGCTGTACCTCAAGCAGACGGGCATCGCGGACATCTCGTACTGGGGACCGGAGGCCGAGTTCTACATCTTCGACTCGATCCGGTTCGACCAGAACCAGTACGAGGGCTACTACCACATCGACGCGGTCGAGGGCGTGTGGAACTCGGGCCGCGAGCGCGAGCTCTCAGGCGAGCCGAACCGCGGCTACAAGCCTCGGTACAAGGAGGGCTACTTCCCCCTCGCGCCGATGGACCACTACCAGGACCTGCGGAGCGACATGGTCCTGAACCTGCAGAAGGTCGGCATCCAGATCGAGGTCCACCACCACGAGGTCGGCACCGCCGGTCAGGCCGAGATCGACATGCGTTACGGCACACTGCTCGCGACCGCCGACAACGTCATGAAGTACAAGTACGTCGTCAAGAACACGGCGTGGCAGGCCGGCAAGACGGTGACCTTCATGCCGAAGCCGATCTTCCAGGACAACGGCTCGGGCATGCACACGCACCAGAGCCTGTGGCGCGGGGACGAGAACCTGTTCTGGGACGAGGTCGGCTACGCCGGGATCAGCGACATGGGCCGCTGGTACATCGGCGGGCTCCTCGCGCACGCCCCGTCGCTGCTCGCGTTCACGAACCCGACGACGAATTCGTACCGCCGGCTGGTGCCCGGCTACGAGGCGCCGATCAACCTCGTGTACTCGCAGCGGAACCGCAGCGCCTGCATCCGGATCCCGATGTTCTACAAGAGCCCGGCAGCCAAGCGCCTCGAGTTCCGCACGCCGGACCCGACCTGCAACCCGTACATCGCGTTCGCCGCGATGCTCATGGCGGGCCTGGACGGCGTGAAGAACAAGATCGAGCCGCCCGAGCCGATGGACAAGGACCTGTACGACCTGCCGCCCGAGGAGAAGGCGCTCGTGAAGCAGGTCCCCGGGTCGCTCGAGGAGGTCCTCGACAACCTCGAGGCCGACCACCAGTGGCTGCTCGAGGGCGGCGTGTTCACGCAGGACGTCATCGACACCTGGATCGAGTACAAGCGGATCCACGAGCTCGACCAGGTCCGCCTGCGTCCGCACCCCCACGAGTTCGCCCTGTACTTCGACCTGTAGACCCGGTGCGGTGGAACGAGACAGGGCTCCCGGTGGGGGGGCCCCTCTCCACGTCCGTGGTCAGGGCACCTCGTCACGGAAGACGCGCTCCATCGCGCGGCGGGCCCGGCGCGTGATCCGCAGGTAGTCGTCGATGAATGATTGCCGCGGGTACTCCTCGTAGCCGAGGCGCCGGGCGAGCGCGACCTGCTCCTCGGGCGAGGGTGGGACGGCCTCGGCGTGCACACGCCGGTCCATCTCGAGAGCGTTCTTCACGCCCGACAGGAACACGAACGCGTCGCCGAGCGCGAGCGCCGTCGTGTCCTCCATCAACCGGGCCGACGCGAGCGCCTCGATCGCGTCGAGCGTGCGGCGCGTGCGGACCTCGGGGTGCGCGCCGCCGTGCCGCATCAGCGCGAGCTCGACGGCGAACTGCACGTCGGCGAGCGAGCCGTGGCCGAGCTTGAAGTGGAACTTGCCGGCCTCGGGCGGCCGGACTCGCTCGCGCTCGATCCGGTCGCGCATCCGCCGGACCTCGAGCGCGCGCTCGAGCGGCAGGTACTCCGGGTACGCGAAGTCCTGCGCGAACGAGCAGAAGCGCAGGCCGAGCGCCTCGTCGCCCGCCACGAACCGCGCGCGGAGCAGCGACTGGAACTCCCACGTCTCGGCGTACCGCTCCCAGTACTCGAGGTAGGCGGCGAACGACTTCGCGAGGGGCCCGCTCCGGCCCTCGGGCCGCAGGTCGGCGTCGGGCTCCCAGCCGGCATCGCGGATGCCGCCGATCACGCGCTCGGCGGCCTCGGCGCCCAGACGGAACTCCTCTGGGCCCTCGCCCTGGTACACGAACACCACGTCCAGGTCCGAGGCGACGTTTAGCTCCTGCGCCCCGAGCTTGCCGAGCCCGATCACGGCGAACGGCACCTCCGGAGAGGCGGCCTCGACCGCCTCGCGCACCACGCGGTCGGCGACGTCGGCGAGCGCGAGACCGGTCTCCTTCGGCTCGAGCTCGCGAGAGGTCGAGCGCGCCACGACGGCGACGAGCTCGGCCTGGACGTCCTCCCGGGGGCCGCCGTCCTCGAGCGCGAGGATCCGCGAGGGCCGCGCCGCGAGCAGGTCGGTCGCGAAGGACGACGCCGACACCACGTGGGCGAGCCGTCGCGCGGCGCCGGGGTCGCTCGCGAGCGCGTCCGCGATCGCGGGCTCGGCCGCCGCCGCCCCGACGACGCGCTCCAGCCGGATGAGGGCCGCATCGGGGTTCGCGGCGAGCGCGAGCGCCGGCGCCATCACCGGGAAGACGTGCGCGAGGACCTTGCCAAGCCTCGTCGCGGGATCGACGAGCCGCCGGAGCACCACGTACGACGCTCCCGGATGCGCGAACCCCAGGCCTTCGAGGAGCTCCTCGGTCGCCTCGCGCTCGATGCCGGGGCGTGGGGCAGCCGGGCCCGCGAACGCCTCGAGCAGCGGACGGTAGAACAGGCGCTCGTGCAGTCCCCGGACGAGCGCGGTCTGCCGCTCGTACTCGGCCCGGAGCGCGTCCCGGCCGTCGAGCCCGAGTGAGCGCGCGAGCGTCGTGCGCGCGGCGGGGCTCGTCGGCAGTTCGTGCGTCTGCAGGTCGCGCACGATCTGCAGCCGATGCTCGAGCGTGCGCAGGAACCGGTACGCCTCAGCGAGCGCATCGGCGTCCGGCTCGGCGACGTAGCCCTCGGCGGCGAGCGCCGCGAGCGCGCGGAGCGTGTTCGGCTCACGCAGGCGGGTGTCGCGCCGGCCGTGGACGATCTGCAGGAGCTGCACGGCGAACTCGACGTCGCGGATGCCGCCCCAACCGCGCTTGACCTCGGTTCCGGCCTTGCCGCGGGCGCGCATGTACTCCTCGAGGCGCACCTTCACGCGGCGGACCTCGTCGATCGCCTGTGGGGCCATGTGCTCCGGGTAGACGAACGGCGCGACCATCTCGACGAACGCGGCTCCCAGGTCCTCGTCGCCGGCGACCGCCCGAGCCTTGATGAGCGCCTGGCGTTCCCAGGTCGCCGACTGGGTGGCGTGGTATCCGCGCATCGCCTCGAGCGAGCGACTGAGCGCTCCGCCGCGCCCGCCGGGTCGCAGCGTCGGATCCACGCGGAACGCGATGCCCTCGGCCGTCGGCTCGGACAGCAGGCGGATCAGGGTGGCCGCCGAGCGTTCGGCCTCGTCCTGACGCTTCGCGCCGCCGGCCTCGTGTACGAACACGACGTCGACGTCGCTCGCGTAGTTCAGCTCGGCGCCGCCGAGCTTGCCGAGCGCGATCACCGCGAACCCCGCCGGGGCGCTGCGGCGGCAGGCCTCGGCGAGACACGCGTCCGCCACGCTGCTGATCTCGGCGACGACGCTCTCGAGCTCGGCACCCCCCAGATCGCGAGCCGCGACCCGGAGCATCGCGCGGCGCCGGAACAGGCGCATGCCGTCCTGCGTCCCGCGCCGATCGACGTCGGCGGCCAGCTCCGCGTCGAGCTCGGCCCGCGTCCGCTGCCGCACGTCGGCGAGCGTGCCGGCCTCCTCGGGGTGCTGCACGAGGAAGTCCGTCGCCGCGGTCGAGAACCCCAGCAGGCGAACGGCGACCCCCAGGACGTCCTCGCGCCCGAGGGCATCGCGCGCGCGCGGATCCTCCCCCACGCGCGAGAGCGCCACGCGCGCGAGCTCGGGATCGGGCGCCCGCGCGAGCGCCCGGCCGAGCTCCTCGGGCGTCAGCACGTCTCGCGCTCCATCCGAGCATCGTAGACGCGGGTCGCTCCCGAGAGTTCACGAGCGCGTAACGAACGCGCACGACCCGTCCGGTAGGCTCGGCCCAGCCCGAGCAAGGAGCGACGCATGGCACTCAGCGCGGAAGCCGAGTACGTCCTTCGGACCATCGAGGAGCGCGGGATCCGGTTCGTCCGGCTGTGGTTCACGGACGTCCTGGGGTTCCTCAAGGCGTTCACCATCACCTCGCAGGAGCTCGAGGGCGCCTTCGCCGAGGGCATGGGCTTCGACGGCTCCTCGATCGACGGGTTCAGCCGCATCGAGGAGTCCGACATGGTCGCCGTGCCCGACCCGAGCACGTTCCAGCTCATCCCGTGGAAGACCGAGGCACAGGTCGCGCGGATGTTCTGCGACGTCCTCAACCCCGACGGCACCCCGTTCGAGGGCGACCCACGGTTCGTGCTCAAGAAGCAGCTGAAGCGGGCCGCCGACCTCGGCTTCACGTTCTACGTCGGCCCCGAGCTCGAGTACTTCTACTTCAAGAGCCTCGAAGACCCGGTCTTCCTGGACCAGAGCGGCTACTTCGACGAGACGCCGCTCGACGTCGCGACCGACTGGCGCAAGCGGACGGTCACCTACCTCGAGTCGATGGGCATCCCCGTCGAGTACGTCCACCACGAGGTCGCGCCCAGCCAGCACGAGATCGACCTGCGCTACACGGACGCCCTCACGATGGCGGACAACGTCATGACCTACCGGCTCACCGTGAAGGAGGTCGCGCAGGAGTTCGGCATCTACGCGACGTTCATGCCGAAGCCCAAGCAGGGCGTGAATGGCAGCGGCATGCACACGCACCAGTCGCTGTTCACGGGGGACCGCAACTCGTTCTTCGACGCGAGCGACGAGCACCACCTCTCGAAGACGGCGAAGTCCTACATCGCGGGGATCTTGCGTCACGCCCCCGAGATCACGCTCGTGACGAACCAGTGGGTGAACTCGTACAAGCGGCTCGTGCCGGGGTACGAGGCACCGGTGTACGTGTGCTGGGCCAGCCGCAACCGCTCCGCGCTCGTGCGGGTCCCGATGTACAAGCCGGGCAAGGAGGGCGCCACCCGGATCGAGTACCGCTCGCCCGACCCCGCCTGCAACCCGTACCTCGCGTTCGCCACGATGCTCGCGGCCGGCCTCGCCGGGGTCGAGAACGACTACGAGCTGCCGCCGCAGGCCTCGAACAACATCTACGAGATGGGCGAGGAGGAGCGCCGCGCGGCCGGCATCCGCTCTCTCCCCGAGGACCTGTGGGAGGCGATCGAGCTCGCGGCCGAGTCCAAGCTCCTGCGCGACGTGCTCGGGGAGCACGTGCACGAGTTCCTGATCCGCAACAAGCGGCAGGAGTGGGACGGGTACAAGGCCTACGTCACCCCCTACGAGATCGAGCGCTACCTCCCGATCCTCTAGGCCCATCCGCGAACGCATGCGAGGGCTGGCGCGCCGAGGAGCTCCTCGGCTATCGTCCCCACCCTGAGGTGATCCGATGAGCGACCAGGACGAAGAGCTGACCCCGACCCTCGCCGAGGCGAAGCGACGGCGTGCCGACCTGCACCACGCCCTCGTCGAGGTCGAGGATGCGATCTCGGGCCCGGCGCCGGGACGGGAGCAGGAATGGGCGCAGGAGGTCGCCGCTGCGCTCGCGGCGCTCCGCGAGACGCTCGAGGAGCACATCGAGGTCACCGAACGCCCCGAAGGCCTCTACGACGAGGTCCTCCACAAGGCGCCGAGGCTCGCCGAGGCGGTCCATCGCCTCAGGGACGAGCACCCGCTCCTGCGCGACGCCACCTCGGAGATGATGGCGAAGCTCCGCGCCACACCGGTCGGAGCCATGTGGCCGGCCCAGGACGCTCGCGATGACCTCCAGCGGCTGCTCGGGCGGGTGGTCCGCCACCGACAGCTCGGGGCCGACCTCGTCTGGGAGGCCTACAACCTGGACATCGGCGGCGTCGACTAGGCGCCGCTCCGGGCCCACCCCGCTAGGCTGTCGCCGTGGTCCGCGTCGCGCTCGGGCAGATCAATACGACGGTCGGCGACCTTCCCGGCAACGTCGACCTGATGACGACGTGGGCGGGCCGGGCGACCGAGGCCGGCGCCGACGTCGTGTGCTTCCCCGAGCTCGCGGTGACCGGCTACCCGCCCGAGGATCTCGTCCTTCGACCGGAGTTCGTCCGCGACAACCTCGAGGCGCTCGAGGACCTCGCGCGCCGGACCGCCGGCGGGTGTGCCGTGCTCACCGGGTTCGTCGACCGCACCGATCGGGGCCGGCACAACGCGGCCGCGCTGCTCCAGGGCGGCGAGGTCGTCGCGCGCTACCGGAAGGTGAAGTTGCCGAACTTCGGCGTGTTCGACGAGCGCCGGTACTTCACGCCCGGCGACGCGGCGTGCGCCGTGCGTCTCGGCGGCTCCGAGCTCGGCCTGTCGGTCTGCGAGGACGCGTGGGCGCCCGGTCCCCCGTTCGACGAGTACGCGCGCCTGGGCACCGGCGTCGTGCTGAACATCAACGGCTCGCCCTACCACCTCGGCAAGATCGGCGAACGGCTCGACGTGTGCCGCGACCGCGCGCGCGAGACCGGCGCCTGGATCGTGTACGTGAACGCCGTCGGTGGCCAGGACGAGCTCGTCTTCGACGGCGGGAGCATGGTCGTCTCTCCCGAGGGCGAGCTCGCGCACCGCGCGGCGATGTTCGAGGAGGACCTGCTCGTCGTCGAGCTCGGCGAGGGCGAGGTCGCCGAGGAGCGCCCGGCCTGGCCGGAGGGTCCGGAGCAGGTCTACCGGGCACTCGTGCTCGGCCTGCGCGACTACGCGCGCAAGAACGGCTTCCGCGAGGCGGTGCTCGGGCTCTCGGGCGGTGTGGACTCGGCGCTCGTCGGGGTGCTCGCCGCGGATGCCATCGGACCGCAGGCGGTGCGGACCCTCGCGATGCCCTCGCCCTTCTCCTCCCCCGAGAGCCTGCAGGACGCGAGGCAGGTCGCCCGGCGTCTCGGCGTGCGACTCGATGTCGTGCCGATCGACGAGGTCACCGCGGCCTACGGCACCGCCCTGCGCGAGGTCTTCCGCGGCACCGACCCCGGTGTCGCCGAGGAGAACATCCAGGCCCGGGTCCGTGGGAACCTGCTGATGGCGATCTCGAACCGGTTCGGCGAGCTCGTGCTCGCGACGGGCAACAAGAGCGAGTATGCGGTCGGGTACTCGACGCTCTACGGCGACATGGCCGGCGGCTTCGCGCCCATCAAGGACGTGCCGAAGACGCTCGTCTACGATCTGGTCCGGTGGCGCAACTCGCAGGGCGATCCGCCGATCCCTCAGCGCGTGATCGACAAGCCCCCGTCAGCCGAGCTCCGGCCGAACCAGAAGGACACCGACTCCCTGCCCCCCTACGACGAGCTCGACCCGATCGTCGAGGCCTACGTGGAGGACGACCGCTCCCCCGACGAGATCGCGGCCGACGGTGACGATCCCGCGCTCGTCGAGCGGGTGGTGGCGATGATCGACCGCGCCGAGTACAAGCGGCGCCAGGCCGCGCCCGGGGTGAAGATCACGCCGCGGGCGTTCGGCCGGGACCGGCGGATGCCGATCACGAACCGGTACCGGCGGAACGCCGCCCAGTGACGCGTTCCGCCGGTACCGGAGCCTCGAGCCGATCCGCTAGAGCGTGCGGCCCAGGTTACGGGCAGACACTCTGCGGGATGAACTCATCGGTATCCCA
>CAYUSA010000014.1:0-59190 GCA_964447335.1 uncultured Actinomycetes bacterium | reverse complement strand
AGGTAGCCGCCCGCGTGCGAGTCGGGCCGGATCGACCCCGCCGGCGAGATGTGGTCGGTCGTGATCGAGTCGCCCACGACGACGAGACAGCGGGCGCCCTGGATGTCGCCGGACGTCCCGAGCTCTAGCCCGAGGTCCTCGAAGAACGGTGGTTCCTGCACGTAGGTCGAATCGGCATCCCAGCCGTAGATCGGCCCCGTGGGGGTCGGCAGGGACCTCCACCGCTCGTCGCCCTCGAAGATCCGGCCGTACTGCAGATCGAACTGCTCCGGTGTGACGGCGGCCGCGACGGCCTCGCGGATCTCGTCCGGGCTCGGCCAGAGATCGCGCAGGTAGACGGTGTTCCCCTCGGGGGACGTGCCGAGGGAATCGTTGGCGAGGTCGATCTCCACGGTGCCGGCGAGCGCGAACGCCACCACGAGCGGTGGTGAGGCGAGGTAGCTGGCGCGAACGAGGGGGTGGATCCGGCCCTCGAAGTTGCGGTTGCCCGAAAGGACGGCGACGACCGCGAGGTCCTTGTCGGTGACGGCCCGCGCCACCTCGTCCGGCAGCGGGCCCGAGTTGCCGATGCAGGTGGTGCACCCGTAGCCGACGAGCGAGAAGCCCAGCTTGTCGAGGTAGGGCGTGAGCCCGGCCGCGTCGAGGTAGTCGGTGACGACGCGGGACCCGGGCGCGAGCGAGGTCTTCACCCACGGCTTCGTTTGCAGACCGGCCTCGACCGCCTTCTTCGCGAGCAGGCCCGCGGCCACCATGACCGCCGGGTTCGAGGTGTTCGTGCAGCTGGTGATCGCCGCGATGACCACCGTGCCGTTGCGGATCTCCCCGGGTTGCCGGCCGGCGCGCTCCAGGCGCACGCGGTCGTGGAAGGCGTCGTCGAACGAGGACCAGATCCTCGGCAGCGGCACCCGGTCCTGGGGGCGACTGGGGCCCGCGACGCTCGGCTCGACGGCCGACAGGTCGAGGTCGAGCACCTCGCTGAAGACCGGCTCCGGATCGTCGTCGCGGCGGAACAGGCCCTGCATCTTCGCGTAGCGTTCGACGAGGTCGACGCGGTCCTTGCGGCCGGTGAAGCGCAGGTAGCGGAGCGTCTCGTCGTCGACCGGCCAGAACGCCGCCGTCGCTCCGTACTCGGGGCACATGTTGCTGAGCGTCGCGCGGTCGGCGAGCTCGAGCGTCGAGCACCCGGGTCCGAAGAACTCGACGAACCTGCCGACGACGCCGTGAGCGCGGAGCATCTGCGTGAGGGTGAGCACGAGGTCCGTGGCCGTCGTTCCGGCGGGGAGCGCACCGCCCACCCGCACGCCGACGACGAACGGCGGCGGCAGGAACATCGGCTGGCCGAGCATCGCGGCTTCGGCCTCGATACCGCCGACGCCCCAGCCGAGGACCCCGAGCCCGTTGATCATCGTGGTGTGCGAGTCCGTGCCGACGACCGTGTCGGGGGATGCGACCCCGTCGCGCTCGGCGACGACCCTGCCGAGGTGCTCGAGGTTCACCTGGTGACAGATCCCCGCGCCCGGCGGGACCACGCGCACGCCGTCGAAGGCCTGCTGCGCCCACCGCAGGAGGGCGTAGCGCTCACCGTTGCGCTCGTACTCGAAGTCGATGTTGCGCTCGTACGCGTCGGCGCTGCCGAACAGGTCCACCTGGACCGAGTGGTCGATCACGAGGTCGACGTCGACGAGCGGGTTCACCTTCGATGGGTCGCCGCCCACCCGCGCCATCGCGCTCCGCATCGCCGCGAGGTCCACGACCGCCGGCACCCCCGTGAAGTCCTGCATGAGGACGCGGGCGGGCATGAAGGCCACGTTCGCGTCCGGGGTCGCCTCGGGCCAGCGGGCGAGCGAGCGCACGTCGTCATCGGTGACATCGCGTGTGCCGGCGCGGCGGAGGAGGTTCTCGAGGAGGATCTTCACGGTGTGCGGCAGACGGCCGATGTCGGCGATCCCCTGCTCCTGGAGCCAACCGAGCCGGTGGACCTCGACGGGGCCCCCGGCGCTCTGCATCCGGTCCTTCGCGCCCGCGAGCTCGCTCGTCATCGGTGTCCCTTCGTCGGTCCGCTCCGTGGACCCCATGGTCCCAGACGGGCGGGACCCGCAGGGTCAGATCCGCAGGTGCGGGGGCGAGCTCTCCCCGTCGTCCGGCGGACGAACGGGCAGGACGGCCGGCTTCGTGGGCGCATCGGCCTTCGCGACATCGAGCCGGTGGGCCTCGATGGTCTTGCGATGGGCCATGCGGGTCTCGCGCCTGATCCTCGCCTCGCGCTGGCGGCGCTGCTGGACCGGGGTCTCGGCGACGAGCGGCGGCACCGGGCGCGGGTGGCCCTCCTCGTCGAGGGCGACGAACACGAGGTAGGCGCTCGAGGCGTGCACCTTCTCGCCGGTCACGATGCGCTCGGCCTCGACCCGGACGCCGACCTCGAGTGAGGTCGTGTACGCGTCGTTCACCGAGGCCTTCACGGCGATCGTGTCGCCGACGTGCACCGGCGCGAGGAACGACATCTCGTCCATCGAGACCGTCACGGCGAGCCCGGCGCAGTGCTTGATGGCCGCGAGCCCGGCCGCGGTGTCGACGAGCTTCATCACGACCCCGCCGTGCACGATGCCGGCGATGTTCGCGTCGGTGATCTCCATCAGCTGGATGAGCATCACCTGCGAATCGGCGACGCTCCGCGGCGTCCGGTCCCACTCGGTCACGCCCGAACCGTAGCAGGGGCGCTGGGCGAGCGGGAAACCGTAGCATGAGGCCGGATGCGCCGGATCCTCGCGACCGCCGTGCTCGCGCTCGTCCTCGCTGCGTGCGACGGTGGGACGGAACCGCCCCTCTCGCCAACCCCGACCCGCACGACCTCGGGCCCGTCGCCGAGCGTGTCCCCCACCGCGAGCGCGTCGCCCTCGGCCACGTCGAGCGCCTCGCCGAGCCCCACCGCGCCGCCCGCGGCCCTCCAGCTCCCGGCCGACGCGCCCGTCACCCTCGAGGATCCCGCCGGGCTCACCGCGGTCGCGGCCGGTGACTTCGCACCGCTCGTACCGCCCGGCGCGAGCGTCACGCGCTCCGCCGTCGTCGTCACCCCCGAGGACCCCGTGGACCAGATCGCGCTCACGTGGCGTCGCGGCGACGATCCCTTCGCCGCCGAGCAGGGGTTCGTGGTCTGGCAGCGGTTCGAGGGCTCCCCGCCGTGGCGCGCCGTGTACGCGTTCACCGACAAGGCGCGCAAGGGCGTGCTCGGGATCGACCTCGGGACCGACGACCTGACGGGCGACGGCATCCCGGACGCGCTCACGCTCGAGCAGCGGGGGGGCAGCGGCGCGTGCGGGACCTGGCGGGTGATCGTCTCGACCCCCGGCACGGCCACCGAGGTCTTCCGGCGCTCCGCGTGCGACACCGAGATCCGGATCGCGAGCGGCGGGCTCTCGGTGCGCGAGGCCGTGTACGAGCCCGACGACCCGCACTGCTGCCCGAGTGCCTTCCGCAACGCACGGCTCGAGTGGGACGGCGAGGACTTCGTCGAGACCGCGAGCGAGGTCGTCGACATCGAGGCCTGAGGCCGGCCGAGAGCTTTTTCGGCCCCTCGGACCCCGCCTTCCCGGCCAGCTTCTGCGCGATGGAGCATTTGTCCTCCCCCGGGCTTACGGTCCGGGACCTCGTGACCGATAACCGATGCAGGAGGCAGGATGTCAGCGCGGAATCGGCTCCATGAGCTGGGAGCTACCGCGCGCCGGCGTGTCCTTTGGGGCGCGCTGGCCGCGGTGTTGTTCGTCGCGTCCCTCCTCACGCTCGGGCAGTCGCACCGGATGCGGAGCCAACTGATCGCGGACGCCACAACCTCGGCCGAGACGCTCGTCGAGACCGCGCTCACGCCCGAGCTGTTGAAGCTGACCGAGGTCGCCCCCGTCTCCTCGGGTGGGCGCTACGAGGACCTCGTCAGCGCGGTCGACAGGTCGGTTCTCGCGGACGGCACCGTCGAGGCCGTGACGATCTGGGCCGCCGACGGCACGGTCGTGTTCGCCGACGACACCAGCCTGATCGGCGATGTGGTTCGCGCGATGCGGACCACCGTGCTCTCAGTGATCGGCGACGAACCGCGCAGCGACGTGTCTCGCGGCCTCCTGCGCTCGTTCGTGCCGATCGAGCTCGCACCGGGCGTCGGCGTCGCGGTCGAGCTCGACCGCAGCGCCGACCCGATCGCCTCGGCGACCGACCCCTGGCGTCTCGTCGCGCTCCTGTTCGGCGCGGGCGCCGTGCTCTCGATCCTCCTGTTCGTGAAGACGTTCACCCGGTACGAACGGCGGATCGAGGGGTTCGACGACGATGTCCTGCGAGCCGCCGTCGCCGGTCACCGCCGCGCCGAGAGCGCCCGCCAGGAGGCCGAGAACCGACACGACATCCTTGCCGCCGAGCTCGACCGGACCCGCCAGGCCCTCAAGGAGACGGAGCAGCGCGCCCGCGAGGCGGCCAGGACCGCCGACGACACCCCACGGCTGCGCGAGCACCTCGCGATCGCCGCCGACGACCTCAAGCGCGCCGAGCAGGAACGCGACACCTTGCGCGATCGCTTGGTCGAGACCGGACGCGCGGTCGAGGCCGAAGCCGGCCGCGGTCGCGAGGAGGTCGCCGGCGCCCTCGCCGAGATCGAGCGTCTCGAGACCATGAAGACGAGCCTCCAGGACCGAGCGGCCAAGGCCGAAGAGACCGCGGCCGAGCTCACGAAGCGACTCGCCGAGCTCAGCGCTCGACCCGACGTCGAGGCCGAGCTCGCGTCCGCGCATCGGACGCTCGAAGCGGCGCAGCACGACCTCGGGGCCTCGCGCGAGCGCTGGGAGGAAGCGGAGCGTCGGAATGGCGAGCTCGAGGACACCGTCGCCGAGCTGCACGTGCGCCTGATGGACCTGGAGCGCCGGCCCGATCTCTCGGCGAAGCTCGACGCGGCAGCCGGGGCGCTCGACATCGCCCGCGAGCACATCCGCGCGCTCACCGCGCGGGCCGACGAGTCCGACGCAGAGGCGTCGAAGCTCCGCGCGGAGCTCGATCGCCGGCAGGGCGGTGAGGCACGGTTGATCGAGGCCGCGAAGGCCGGGCTCGGAGAGCTCCGTGCAGAGCTCGAACAGGTGAGCGAGGAGCTGCGGACCGTCACCGTGGAGAACACGGCGCTGCGGGACGAGGTCGAATCCTTGCGCCGAGCCTCGGATGCCGCCGGACAGTTGATCGCCGGCGCGAACACCGAGCTCGTGCAGACCGCGGAGCTCGTGAAGACGCTGCGCACTCGCGCCCAGGAAGCGGAGACCGCGCTCGAGCGCGAGCGGGAGACCGGAGCGGCGACCCTCGAGGTCGAGCGCGCGAAGGCCGTCGCGGCGGCCGAGGCCGAACGCGACGCAGCGGTCGCGACCCTCGAGGCGGAGCGTGAGGTGGCGGTCGCAGGCGTCGAGGCCGAGCGCGCGAACCTCCGCAAGATGGAGCGCGATCTGGAGACCGTCCGGTTGGCGCTCGACGCGGCGATCGGGGAGCGAGACACGGCCTCCAGGCAGCGCGAGACCTCCGCCGCCGAGGTCGACACCCTGTCGCGGGAGCGCGACGCGCTGACGAGGGAGCTCGACGCCCTGTCCGAGGCTCGAGACGCACTCACGGCCGAGCGGGACCGGGCGCACACGGAGATCCATCTCGCACGGGCGGAGATCGAGGGTCGCGACGCGGACCTCGAAGCTGCGCGATCGGAGCGGGACAGCGTGGGAGCCAAGTTCGAGACGCTCCGCACGACGATGGTGTCCGAGCTCGAGACGCTCCTCACCGAGATGCGGGCCGAGCGGGAGCGCGCCGATGGGCTCCTCGCCGAGCTGCGGGGCATGCGCTCCGAGCTCGAAGGTACACGGTCGGAGCGGGACGGGAAGGGCGCCGAGCTCGAGACGCTCCGAGCGACGATGGGATCGGAGCTCGAGACGCTGCGGGCCGAGATGCGAACCGAGCGCAAGCGGGCCGATGGGCTCGCCGCCGAGACGGAAGGTGCTCGCGCCGAGCTGGAGGCCGTTCGCTCCGAGCTGGCGGAGGCGCGTTCCGAGCAGGAGGGCGTGGGTACGCAGCTCGAGGCGGTCCGTGCCGCGGTGCGAACAGAGCGGGAGCGGGCCGATGGGCTCGAAGCCGAGCTGAAGGGTGTGCGCTCGGAGCGCGAGGAAGCCGGCGCGCAGCTCGAGACGCTCCACGCTTCGGTGCGATCCGAGCGGGAGCGCGCCGACGGTCTCGCGGCCGGACTCGAGGGCGCGCGCACCGAGCTGGAGGCCGCACGCTCCGAGCAGGAGGGCGTGGGTACGCAGCTCGAGGCGGTCCGTGCCGCGGTGCGAACAGAGCGGGAGCGGGCCGATGGGCTCGAAGCCGAGCTGAAGGGTGTGCGCTCGGAGCGCGAGGAAGCCGGCGCGCAGCTCGAGACGCTCCACGCTTCGGTGCGATCCGAGCGGGAGCGCGCCGACGGTCTCGCGGCCGGACTCGAGGGCGCGCGCACCGAGCTGGAGGCCGCACGCTCCGAGCAGGAGGGCGTGGGTACGCAGCTCGAGGCGGTCCGTGCCGCGGTGCGAACAGAGCGGGAGCGGGCCGATGGGCTCGAAGCCGAGCTGAAGGGTGTGCGCTCGGAGCGCGAGGAAGCCGGCGCGCAGCTCGAGACGCTCCACGCTTCGGTGCGATCCGAGCGGGAGCGTGCGGACGCGCTCGCGGCCGAGTTGAAGACCGTGCGGGCCGAGGGCGAGAGCGCGGGGACCGAGCTCGAGGGCGCTCGGGTCGGCGCCAAGAACGCGCAGACCGAGCTCGAGGGCGCGCGTGCCGAGCTGGCGAGTCTGAAGACGGGGTTCGAGGAGGCGCACTCCGAGCTCGAGAAGACGGGTCGCGAGCGCGACGACCTCCGCCTCCACGTGGCGAGACTGCAGGCGGATATCGACCAGGCGAAGGCCGAGGCCGAGACCGCCCGCGCCGAGGCTCGCGACTCGGGCTCGAAGCTCGAGAAGATCAAGGAGGAGGCCGACGACGCGCGCAGCCGCGCCACCGAGGCCACCGCGGTCGCCGGCCAGATCGCCGGACTCGAGGGCCGGCTCGCCGCGGCCGAGGAACGCGGCACGGTGACCGAGGCCAGGCTCATGGCAACCGAGGCCCGTCTCATGGAGGCCGGGGCAGGCCTCAAGGAGGCCGAGGCTCGAGCCGCCGAGGCCGCGGCACGCGCCTCCCAGGTGGAGGAGCTCCGCGCCAAGGCCGAGGCTCGAGCCACCGAGACCGCCGATCGCGCGAAGATCGCCGAGGAGCTGCTCGTCGAGGCCGAGGCGCTCCTCGTCGAGGCCGAGGAACGGTTCCACCGCGAGCGGATCGCCGGCACGTCCGCCGACGACGATGCGCCCGAGGGTGGGTCGGGCACGCCGCCGGTCGAGACGCCATCCGGGACCTCGCCCGAAGCCTCACGCCGGAAGGCGGTGAACGGCTCAGACACGGCGCGCCGGCCGGTCACGAAGGTCGAGGTCGACACGCTGGTCCGTCGCCTCGTGCAGGAGTCGTGGTCCAACACCGGTCGGATGGTGAGCGTCTACGCCGAGCCGGTGGTCGTCGAAGCGCCTGGGGGCGTGGTCGAGTCCATCATCGGCGGCCTCCTCGAGCGCTCGGTCCAGCGGACGACCGAGGGGAACCGCATCGTCGTCCACGTCGAGCGGGCCGAGGAGGGCGCGGTGCTGGCGGTCGAGGACGGTCGACCGCCGGACGACGACGCGATGAGCGCCGAGACGCGGCGCCTCGTGGCCGAGCTTGGCGGGCGCGCGGAGGTCCAGCCGCACATCGGCGGGGGGGCGATCCTGCGCGTGATCCTGCCGCGCGTGACGTCGGCGGATACCCCCGCCCTGTCTGCCTGAACGTTCAGACCAGCGCGGCGACGCTGCGGCGCCGGCCGACCTTCGACACGAGGATCGACGCAGGGAACTGGTCCTTCACCTGCTCGGCGTGCGTGATGACGAACAGCTGGTGGAACCGCGCCGAGAGCCGTCCCATCGCCTGGACCATCAGGTCCTTGCGCTCCTGGTCCAGCGATGCGAGGACCTCGTCGAGCACCATCATCCCGACGTCCGCGCCCGAGACGCGTGACAGGTGCATCGAGATCGCAACGCGCAGCGCGAGGTTCGCGAGGTCGGTCTCGGACCCGCTGAACCGCTCGATCGGGAAGTAGGCGTCGCCGTCGGCGATCTGGATCGTGAGCGTCTCGTCGTCGATCCGCAGGTCGTCGTACTCGTGGTTCGTGAGCTCGCGGAAGAGCGCCTCGGCCTCGCGCGAGAGCTCCGGCCCGACCCGCGAGACGAGGTGGTCGCGGAACCCGTCGAGGAGCATCGCCGTGCGCTCGAGGTACCGCGCCTGCGAGCGGAGCTCCTCCACGCGGGCGGCGGCCTCCGTCGCCTGGGCGAGCTCGCCCTCCAGGCGGCTCAGCGCCCTGTCGGCCTCCGCGGCCGCCGCCGCGGCGTCTCGCTCGTCCTGCCGAGCCGACCCGGTCGCCTCCTCTGCGTCGGCGAGCTCCGCGCGGAGCCGGGCGTGCTCCTGCCCGTCGAACGCGAGGCCCTCGGCCTCGGCGGCGAGCGCGTCGAGCTTGCCTTGCGCCTCCTCGAGCTGCCGCTCGGTCCGGGCGAGGTCCTTCGCGAGCTGGCCGCCCTGCGCCTCCTTCTCGCGCAGGGCCGCCACCCGGCCGCCCACGACCTTCTCGCGGGCGACCCCGGCCTCGAGCGCCGGGAGGTCCGGCGGGTCGGCGCCGAAGGCCTCGGCGAGGCTCGCGATCTCGGCCCGGAACGCGGTGGCGTCGCGCTCGAGGCGCTCGCGCTCGTGGGCCGCCTTCACGGCGGCCTGTCCGCCCGCGGCCGCGGTCCGGCGCTCGGCGTCGGCCCGAGCCGCCGTCGCCTCGGCCTGCTTCGCCTCCCTCATCGCGGCCGAGACGCGCTTCTTCGCCTCGGTCACCTCGTCGCGGCAGTGCTTCAGGTACCCCGCGAAGTCGGCGCCGAGCTGGCGCCCGCACGTGGGGCACGGCTGCGAGGGATCCGCCTCGGCCGCGCGCTCGAGGCGTTCCTCGGCGCCCGCGAGCGCCGCCTGCTCGTGCTCGAGCCGGGCACGAGCCGCCGCCGCCTGCTCCTTCGCCTCGGTCGCCGCGGTCTCGGCCGCGTCGAGCTCGGTCTGCGCGCGCTCGTCGTCCACGTCGGAGAGCCCCTCGAGCGCGGACTCCACCCTCGCGAGCTCTCCGCCCTTCTCGGCGAGCCGGCGCGCCGCCGTGAGCCGCTCGCCCACGCCCTCGAGCGCGGCGAGCTCCTCCTGGAGGGCGGGAAGCTCCTGGATGTCGCGAGCGACGAGGTCGATCCGCTCGGCGAGGCGCTCCCGATCGGCGGTGAGCTGCTCGCGCTGCTCCGTGCGGGCCCCGAGCTCCTGCGTCAGCTGCTCCACACGCTGCCGCACGCGGTCGGACGCCTCGAACGCCTTGCCGGCCGCCTTCGAGGCTTGCTCGGTATCCCGCACGGCCTTGGCCGCCTCCGTCACCCGGGTCGCGGCTTCCTTCACCGTGTCCGCGGCCTCCTTGCGGAGCGCCTCGAGCTCGGCGAGGTCGGCCACCGCGGGGGCGAGCTGGTCGGCGCTCTGCTTCGCGGTCTTGGCTTCGCGCCGCGCGGCGGTGCGGGCGTCGTCGACCGGTCGGATGCCGAGCAGCCGCAGCGCCATCTCCTTGCGCTTGCCGGCCGTGACGTCGGAGAACGCGTCGAGCTGCTTCTGCTCCGCGTAGACCGAGGCGCGGAAGACCCGCAGGTCCATGTGGAGCAGGTGCTGGATCTGCTCGTCGACGTCCGAGACGCCGGAGGCGAGCAGCATGCCGCCGACGTACAGCTCCGCCTCGGGCGCCGAGCCCTTGCCCTTCAACGCCCGCCGGACCTCGTACGTCTGCCCGCCGTGCTCGAAGACCAGGCGGACCTCGCAGTCGGTGAGGACGCCGTGCGTGCGGATCTCCTGCTTCTTCGTCCGGGCCGCGTCGACGCCGTACAGGCCGAACGCGATCGACTCCATCAGCGTGGACTTGCCGCTGCCGTTCTCACCGAAGATGCCGATGACCCGCGCCGGCAGCTCGAGGTCCACCTCCTCGAACTGACGGAAGTTGCGGAGCGAGAGCTCGAGGAGCCTCATACCGTCTCCCCCCTGGCCTCCTCGAGGAACCGGACGCCGAGCGCGACGACGCGCGGCCGCTCGAGGCCCGAGAGATCCTGCAGCTCGACGTAGCTCCCCCATTCCTCTTCCAGCGAGCCGATCGTGGGGCCCCCTTGGACGGCCATGGCCTCGGTGCCGTAGTCCGGCTCGACCTGCACGTGGAGCGCGCCCGGCACGGCCTCCTGGAACTGCTCGCTCGCGATCTGCCGGAATGCAGCGGGGTCGACCTCGTTCAGGAAGACGCGGACGATGGCGCCCTCGGGCGTGCCCTTCGCGAGGCGCTCGACCGCGTCGACGAGCTCGCCCGACGACAGACCGGCCGAGGGCACACTCACCGAAGCGAGCGGACGGGCGTGCGGGTTCTCGACGTGCTCGACGGTGCCGGCCTCGGTGTCCAGCACCACGATGCCCTTCGGCGTCTGCGGCGAGTCGGCGAACGAGAACGTGTCGGTCGAGCCCGTGTACCACGTCCGCTTCGAGGCCTTCTGGAACGCGTGGTAGTGCCCGAGGAGCACCAGGTCGAAGCGCTTGTCGAAGGCGCCCTCCTCGATCTCGAGCTCGTTGATGTCGGGGTAGTTGCCGGCGGGGATCGAGGTGAGGGCGACGTGGGCGAGGAGCAGGTTCACGGCATCGGCTGCGAGGGCTCCCGCCGCGCGGTCGAGCTGTTCGCGGAGGTCCGGGACCGAGAGCGTCTGCGGGACCGCGTGGATCCGGACCCCGGCCACGTCGACCGAGCGCGCCTCGAGCGCCCACGCGAACGTCACGCCGGGGAAGACCTCCTCGAGCGCCGCGTACGGCGACCCCGTGCCGCGCACCCGCGGGGTGTCGTGGTTGCCGCTGATCGCCACCCCCGGAAGGCCGGCGTCGCGCAGGCGCTTCAGCCCGACGAGCACCTTCGAGAACGTCCGGTACGTCGGGCGGGCGTGATCGAACACGTCGCCGAGCCACAGGAACCCGTCTGGCTCGAGCTCGAGCGTGCGCTCGACCGCCCACGCGAAGGAGCGCAGGAAGTCCTCCTCGCGCAGGTTCCGGCCCTGGTCGTCGCGAACGTGCGCGAGATGCGATCGACCGAGATGCGCGTCCCCGAGCGCGACGAGCCGCGCCATCTACTCGGCGAACCCCTTGCCGGCGCCCTCGGGCCTCCCCGGCAGCGGCGCGGGACCACGGACCGACTTCAGGTACTCCTCGTAGAGCCAGACCTGCGCCGGCAACGCGAACGGCGCCTCGAGGTTCGTCACGATGGCCTCGCCGGGCATGAGCGTCTGGATCTCGGGGCCGAGGTCGCTGATGTCCTGCTTGGAAGAGCCGCGCAGGATGTTGCGATCCTTCTCGTCGGCCAGGCCGAGGACGAAGAACGTGTTGAACTGCGAGAGCAGCTCGTCGTCGATCAGCTTCGGCTGCTGGCTCACCGCGCACAGGCCCACCTTGAACTTGCGGCCCTCGCGCGCGACGCGCGGGAACACGTTCTCGTCCGAGCGCTTGGTCCGGGAGAGCACGCGCTGGGCCTCCTCGAGCGCGACGAGCGTCGGCGGCAGCGCGGCGAACCGCTCTCGGTCCTCGAGGTAGATCCCGCCGTAGGTCTCGAGCACGCGGCGGGTGATGACCGACGCGACCAAGATCTCCTCCATCGAGGACAGCCCGGAGCTGTCCACGAGCACCGAGTAGCCGTCCATGAGCTCGTCCACGATGCGCTCGGAGAGCGACGGCTGCGAAGGGTCGCGGCTGATGCATGGCATGTCGAGGATCCGCTGCGCGCGCCGCTGGATGACCTGGAGCGTGCTGGTGGCGACGTTCAGGTCCTCGGCCATCGCGGCGATGTCTTGCTCCTCGCCGACGCGGACGATCCACTCCTCGCGGAAGAAGCGGATCAGGCGGTAGATCGCGTCCTCCTGCGCGTGGCTCCACTCGTACGCGGTCTGCAGGTCGCCGAGGGTCAGCTCGCCGAGCGACAGACGGAGCGACGTCGCGCCGGCTCCGGCGACGCGTGTCGCGTACACCTTCAGGCGATCCGCAGCCCACGGGTGGTCGCGGAGCCCTCGGCGGGTGCCGCTGCCGCCCTCGAGGTACTCGCCGTGCGGATCGAAGAGCAGGCAGGCGTATCGGCCCTGTGACGAGAGCACTTGCCCCGCAAGGACCTTCATCAGGTTCGACTTGCCCATGCCGGTCGTCGCGAACACACCCACGTGCGACGTCATGGTCTCGGCCTGGATGCCGACCTCGAGGTCCAACGTGTCCTCGCCCGAGCGGAGCAGGCCGATGCGCACGTCGCCCATGCGCTCGCGCAGGAACGCGAAGTCCTCGGCGGTGGGGGCCGTGACGCGGGCGAACTGGGCGGGCAACGACTTCGGTTTGCGGAAGTCACCGCTCGCGTCGATGTAGCCGAGGGGCGCGCACGTGGCGACCTTGTAGAGGCGTTGCTCGGGGTCGTGCAGGGTGTAGGGGGTGTCGGCGGCGTCGCCGGCCATGTACGCGCCGGCGGTGCGCTCGGGCCAGGACGGGTCGGCCGAGTCCGAGCCGTACGTCACGTCGATGATGCGGAACAGGAACCTCCGCGCGCGCTCGGCGTCCTCGGCCGCGAGGAGCTCGCCGAGGAACAGGTCCGTTCCGTAGAACGACCGGAAGGTCGCCTGCTGGACGCTCTTGCCGAAGATCCGGCCCTTGTACTCGCTCATCGGCTACACTCCCCCGTCACGGTCAGCTCCGGTTCAGCACCTCGTGGAAGTCCTGGAACAGCACCTCGATGTCGTCCTCGCCCATGCCGTGGCGCGAGAGCGCGTCGCGGAACTCGCGTCGCACGTCCACGACCTGATACCCGGTCATCCGGGCCGCCTGGTGGGCACGCGCGAGCGGGTACGGATACCCGACGAACGCCGGGTCGTCCGCGAGACCCGCCAGGCGCGCGAGCACCTCGTCGGGCTCGGCCGGGCCGCGCGCGACATCCACGCGGAACGCGTGCGACGCCGTCGAGGCCAGGTGCGCCACGAAGATCTCGCCCGGGTACAGCCGCCCGAAGACCGGGTCCGTCGAGATCCGCGTGACCCACGGGACGGGCCCGAGCTCCCGATCGCCCCGCCGCTTCAGGAGCGTGACGAGCGGCGCGTTCCTTCCCCAGTACAGCGTCGAGGCCTTCACGACCCCCGCCAGGGATACGCCCCGATCCACCGCCGTGCGGTGGACGCCGGCGACCACCGCGGGTGGCACCATCGGCCCGCCGTGCAGCGAGCCGTCCACGAGCACGAGGTCCCCCGCGTCCGCCTGCTCGATCGTCGCCTTCACCACCCGCCACTCGGACCACTCGCGGAGGGCGTCGACCGGGCGGGTCGGCTCGGGCAGCTGCTCCGGTGCCTGGCCGAGGAGCTCGGTGAGGGCCTCACGCGCGATCGCGGCCATCGAGTCCGACGACGTCGCCCGCATCGAGAGCGGGGGCGACTCGACGAGGTCGGTCCGGCCGCCCCGGAACCGCACGCGGGCCGCCCGGTACGCCACAACCTGGAACGAGCGGCCGTCGGCCACGACGCTGGAGCCGCCGTCGATCGCCCAGACCGTGCCCGGGTCCGCGGGCGCGAGGCGCTCCAGCGGGAACTCGTCCGGATGCCCCGGGACCACGATCTCCTCGCCGAGGCCGAGCTGACCCTCGTGCACGCGGATGTCGGCGCCGGGGTCGGCGAGCAGCCCGACGACGAAGGAGGCGGCCTGGTCGAGATGCCCGGCCGCGACCGGATCCAGGCTGAGGACGCGCTCAGCAGCGTGGTCGATGGACATCGCGAGGGGGCCGGGGGAGGCGCACGGCTCGAAGCCTACCGCCTGCCTGCGACACCCACGCCGAAACCCGTGTAGTCACCTCGGACTGGTCATTTGGAACTATCCGCCATCGGGGGGACTGCGCCGGGGGTGGCCCCATGCCGATACGCCCTGTATCCGAAGACAACCGCCGAGACCACCGGAGGACACGATGCTCGGAACCTTGGTTCGCCGGGAACGGCGGCCGCTGTGGGGCTCCCTCATCCTCATCATCGCCATCGCCATCGGAGGGACCTTGTTCGCGACCACCGCGGCCCGCACGGAGCTCACGCAGCAGGCGGAGACCGAGGCCAAGCTCGCAGCGCAGACCCAGCTGGCGCCGCTGCTCATGCCTCGGGACCTGATGGGCCCGATCACGGGTGAGCGGGCGAAGGAGCTCGAGTCGCTCGTGAAGAGCGAGGTCCTGTCACCCGGCCCCGTGACGTCGATCCGGCTCTACTCGGAGATGGGGCGGATCCTCTACGACGTCGATCCGGCGGTCGTGACGGTGAAACCGACCTACGTGCGGGACTTCGTCTTCCACGTCGCGAACGGCCGAACGCAGAGCGAGGTCCGAGACGGCCTGCTCCAAACCTACGTACCGATCTGGCTCTCGCCGGGCGGCGCCGTCGTGGTGGCCGAGATGAGCCAGCCGTTCGACCCGATCGCAGCCGAGGCCAGGGCACCGTGGACCCGCCTCGCGCTCGTGCTTGGGATCGCACTCGCGGCGACGATCGCGCTGTTCGCGCTCTCGCTCCGCGCGACCTCGAGCGCGCCGACGATGGCCATGGTGCAGCTGCACCCGGCGTTCCGAGCGGCCGAGGACGCCCGTCTGCATGCCGAGCAGCGCGCAACTGCAACCGAGGTCGCGTTCAAGGACCTGCAGGCCCAGTTCCGCACGACGCTGGACCAGCTCACTGCCGCCGAGGCGGCGGTGAGCGAGCGCGAGAGTAAGACGACCCACTCCGAGGACGAGCTCGAAGCCCTGCGGGCCCAGGTCCGCGACACGGCCGAGCGGCTCCACAAGGCCGACCTCGACAACAACGCGCTCCGCGAGCGCATGGCGCTCCGCCAGCACGAGCTCGACGACTACAAGGCGAGGCTCATGGCGAGCGAGGAGCGCCAGCCGAGCGACGAGATCGCCGAGCTCCGCCACCGCGTCGATGTGGCCGAGCGCCACGCGACCGAGATGGCCACCGAGGTCGAGCGCATCGAGGCCGAGCTCGACTCGACCTCCAACCGGTTCCACCTGGTGAAGCTGAGCGAGGCGCTCCGCGAGTTCGAGAACGATGACGACCTCGTGATCGAGAGCGACGACGACCTGTACGAGCACCCGAAGGTGATCTTCAGTGCGCGCCCGATGACGGCGCCAGGAAGGTGAGGTGAGTCCGGTGGCGGACACGATCGAGGTCATGGGGTCCGTCGAGACGAACGGGCTCGCCCGCACCATCTCGGTGGTCGGCCTGTCGATCAGCCAGGCGGCCGACGAGCTCCAGCAGGCGGCCGAGCGCCTGATCGCGGCCGAGGAGCAGGCTCGCGAGGCCGACCTGCGGGTCGCCGTCGCCGAGGAGCAGCTCGAGCAGGGCGCCTCGAAGAACGCGGAGCTCCTCACGCTGCTGCAGGCGGCGAAGGAGGGCCAGGTCGACGCCGACGAGCGCGGGCGTCGCGCCGAGCAGCGGCTGCAGATCACGATCGAGCGAGCGCGCCTCCTCGAGGAGCAGGTGCAGGAGCTCGAGGCGCGGATCCAGGAGGCCGAGGCGAAGCCGGACGTGACGGTGATCCTCGACGACGAGCGCTCGGCGCTCCAGGAGGCCATCGCCGGCGAGGTGCGCCGGCCACTCACGTCGATCCTCGGCATCACGCTCGCGCTGAAGCACACGGATCCGAAGTCCACCGACGGGCGGGAGATGATCCGCCAGCTCTCGACGAACGTGCGGAAGCTGGATCGTCTCGTCGGCGAGATGCTCGACATCGACCGGATCGCGATGGGGACCTTCACGCCGAACCTTCGGCGCACCGACCTCGAGGCGCTCCTGCGCCGCGTGGTCGAGGAGTCCCCCGACCTCGCGAACCGCGACGTGAAGATCGAGACCGACCACGTCGCCATCCAGGTCGATCCGGCCCTCACCGAGCAGATCGTGGAGACGCTGCTCGCGAACGCCGGGCGCCGCACGGTGCCGGGCAGCTCGGTGTGGGTCAAGGTCTCCTCGGACCAGGAAGGTGCCGTCATCGCCGTCGACGACACCGGTCCCGAGGTTCCTCCGGGGCTGCGGCAGGCCATGTTCGCGGCCCTCCAGGAGGACGGTCCCGGCGCTTCGCGCAAGCAGCGCGCGAGGGGGGCGACGGGACTTTCCCTGCTGTCACGGCTGGCCGACATCCACGGCGGCAGGTGCTGGGTCGAGGAGCGTCCGGGCGGCGGCGCCTCCTTCCGCGTGTACCTCCCCGACGGCTCCCCCAGGACCGGGGAGCCCGTCCGGGACGCGCGCGAGGGAAGCGCCGCCGCGCTGGTCGCGCTGGGCGGCGGCGACGAGGAGGAACCTGGGTTCGACGACGCGGCGGTCATCGCCGCGCTCCGCCGGGCGGCCGGAGGCGACGAGTCCCCGACGATCTAGGAACGGCCGCGTCGGCGGTCGGAGTGCCCCGGGCTCCTGCGATCCCGGGGCGCTTCCGCGCCTAGTCGTCGAGCGCCGCGAGGAGCTCCCGCGCGATCACGATGCGCTGGATCTGGTTCGTGCCCTCGTAGATCTGCGTGATCTTCGCGTCGCGCATGAGGCGCTCGACCGGGTACTCCCGCACGTAGCCGTAGCCGCCGAGGATCTGCACGGCGTCGGTCGTGATCTTCATCGCGGCGTCGCTCGCGAAGCACTTCGCCATCGCCGACCACCGTGTCATCCGCGGGTCGTCCGCGTCGCAGAGCGCGAGCGCCTTGTACACGAGCAGGCGTGAGGCCTCGAGCTGCATCGCCATGTCGGCGAGCATGAACGACACGCCCTGGAACTCGGCGATGGCCTTGCCGAACTGCCGGCGCTCGGCCGCGTAGCGGGTCGCGGCATCGAGCGCGCCCTGCGCGATGCCGAGCGCCTGCGCTCCGATCAGCGGCCGTGAGTGGTCGAGCGTCTTGAGCGCGATCTTGAAGCCCTCGCCCTCGGCGCCGATGAGGCGGTCGATCGGGATCCGCGCGTCGGTGAGGACGACCTCGCGCGTCGGCGAGCCGCGGATCCCCATCTTGTCCTCCTTGCGCCCGAACGAGACGCCCGGGTCGTCGCGCATGACGAGGAAGGCGGAGATGCCCTTCGCGCGGCGCTCCGGGTCGCTCGTCGCGAACACGATGTACGCGTGGCTCACGCCGGCGCCGGTGATGAAGCGCTTCGTTCCGTTCAGCACGAACGTCTCGCCGTCGCGCGCGTACCGTGTCGACAGCGCCGCGGCGTCCGAGCCGGCGCCGGGCTCGGTGAGCGCGTACGACATGAGGATCTCGCCGCGGCAGATCCCGCCGATCAGCGCGGCGCGCTGCTCCTGCGTCCCGGCGAGCAGGAGCGGCACCGCCCCGAGCTTGCTCACGGCCGGCACGAGCGCGAGTCCCGCCGCCACGCGCGAGAGCTCCTCGACCAGCACGCCGATCGCGAGGGCACCGCCGCCGGAGCCCCCATACGCCTCGGCGTAGCCGACCCCCATGAGGTCGTTCCGCACGAGCACCCCGAACAGGTCCTCGGACCATTCGTCGGTCCGGTCGAGCTCCGCCGCGTGGGGCGCGATCTCGTTCTCGGCGATCCGGCGGACGAGCGCGCGGAACTCCTCCAGCTCCTCCGGCAACTCGTAGCGCTCGAGGCTCATCTCACCGGCACCGAAGGACGAGCGCGTCGCCCTGGCCGCCTCCGCCGCAGATCGCCGCCGCGCCGAGGTCCACCCCGCGCCGCCGCATCTCGTGCGCGAGGGTGAGCACGATCCGCGCGCCGCTCATGCCGATCGGGTGCCCGAGGGCGACCGCCCCCCCGTGCACGTTCACGAGGTCCTCGTCGAACCCGAGCATGCGGGTCACGTTGAGCGCGACCGCCGCGAAGGCCTCGTTCACCTCCATGAGCCCGAGGTCGGCGACGTCAAGCCGCGCCTTCTTCAGCGCGTGCTCGGTGGCGATGGCGGGGACCGTGTGCAGGTGCGGGAAGCCGCCGGCGCTCATGCCGTGCGAGAGGATCTCGGCGACCGGCTCGAGCCCCAGCCGCTCCGCCGTCTCGGCGCTCGTGACGACCATCGCGCAGGCGCCGTCGGAGAGCTGCGAGGCGTTGCCGGCCGTGATCGTGCCGTCCTCCCGGAAGGCGGGCCGTAGGCCGGCGAGCGTCTCCGGCGTCGTATCGGGGCGGATGCCCTCGTCGCGCGAGACCACGACCGCGTCGCCCTTGCGCTGCGGGATCTCGACCGGCACGACCTCCTCGGCGAGCGCGCCCGAGTCCCACCCGGCTTGCGCCCGCGCGTGCGAGCGCGCCGACCACGCGTCCTGCTCCTCGCGCGTGATGCCGAGCTCGGCGTTGACGCCGTCGGAGGCCTCCCCCATGGTCATCCGCGAGAAGGTCGACCACAGGCCGTCGTAGGTCATCGAGTCCACGATCTGGGCATCGCCGAGCCGCGAGCCCTCGCGGCCCTTCGGCAGGACGTAGGGGGCGTTCGTCATCGACTCCATCCCGCCGGCGACGACGACCTCGACCTCGCCGGCACGCACGAGCTGATCCGCCAGTGCGACCGCGCTCATGCCCGACAGGCACACCTTGTCGATGTTGAGCGCGGGCACCTCCTTCGGGATCCCGGCACCGATGGCCGCCTGGCGCGCCGTGGTCTGCCCGGTTCCGGCACGGAGCACGTGCCCCATGATCACGTAGTCGACGCGCTCGGGCTCGACCTTGGCGCGCTCGAGCGCGCCGCGGATCGCGCGGGCTCCGAGCTCGGCCCCCGAGAGCGAGGCGAGCCCGCCCCGGAACCTGCCGATCGGCGTCCGGGCGCCCGCCACGATGACCGACGGAGCCATGCAGATCCTCCCCTGCGAACGAGGAACCAGTCTACGCCGAGCGTTCCGTGGCCCAGAACGCCCAGACGTCGAGATCCGGCACCTCCAGGCCGAGGGCACCGAGCGTCGAGCAGATCTGCGTGCGGTGATCGTCCCCGTGGTGGATCGCCTGCGCGAGCAGGAGGCCCTCGGCACGCGGGACGTCCGGGTAGTCGTCCCGAGCCGCGATCTCCGCACGCAGCGTCCCTTCGTCCAGACGCGCCAGCGCCTCGGCCCACCGGCGCTCGTGCTCGTCGAGATCCCGCCGGAGCTCTACGAGCGGGACCGCCCCTCGATCCTCGTACGGCGGCAGCGTCGGCCGCTCGAGCCGCTGCAGGTAGCGCCCGTCGGCGTCGATCAGATGCGTGAGCGTCGAGGAGATCCCGCCGTACGTGCCGGGGATCGCCGTGTCGAGCTCGGCTTCCCCCAGCGACCCGAGGTGGTCGATGAGCATCCGCGTGGCCCACAGGTGATGCTCGAACATCGCGCGGAGGACCTCCGCGGGTGCCGACGTCAACCTAGTTCCTCGAAGCGACCGCGACCTCGATCGTCGAGGCGATCTCCTCGCCGACGAGCTCGTCCCGCGCGATCAGCGCGTCCCGGAGCGCGATCACGACGTCGCGGTTCTCCTCGAGCAGGGCGGTGACCCGCGCCTTCTGGCCGTCGAGGATCTCCTCCACGCGCGACTTGCCGTCGGCGTCGGCGAGCACGCGCCCGACGAGGTTCTTCGAGCCGATCGGGCCCTCGGCGATCGCGTCGTAGCTGATGAGCGAGCCGGCCATGCCGAACGAGCCGACCATCTGCGCCGCGAGCGAGGTCGCCCCGCCGAGGTCCGAAGCCGGGCCCGTCCCCGACTCGCCGAAGAAGACCTCCTCGGCGACCAGGCCGCCGAGGGCGATCGCGATCGAGGACTCGATCTCCGAACGCGTGCGCGTGAAGTGCTCCTCCTCGTCGCCGTGCGCGAGCAGGCCGAGCGACAGGCGCCGCTTGATGATCGAGAGGACCTCCAGGCGCCGGCCCTTGCCGAGGAAGTAGGCGACCGTCGCGTGCCCGGCCTCGTGCGTCGCGACCGCGACGCGGTCGGACTCCGTGTAGGTGACGGGCTGCTTGAAGCCGAGCTCCTCGGTGAGCTTGGCCTCGTGGATGTCGTTCAGGTTCATCTCGCGCCGGCCGTTCCGGAGGGCGACGAGGAGCGACTCGTCGAAGAGGTGCTCGAGCATGACCGGCGTGTAGCCGAAGGTGTCGTGCGCGAGCCGCTCGCGGACGGCGTCGTCGTCGAGCTGCACGTGGTGCGCCTTGCGGTCCATGAAGAAGTCGATCAGGTCCCGGCGCTCGTGCTTCGTCGGCACGTCGAAGTACAGCCGTCGGTCGAACCGCCCCGGCCGAAGCAGCGCCGTGTCCAGGTGATCCGCGCGGTTCGTCGCCGCGATGAGCAGGATGTTGCTGTACATGGGCTTGCCGGCCGGGATCCGCCGATCCGGCGGCAGGTAGCCGTTGATCCACTCGATCGTGCGCGACTTCATGCGGCTGCGCCACGGTGGCTGGTCGAACGACTGCATCTGGATCAGCAGCTCGTTCACCATGCCCGAGCCGCCCGAGCTCATCATGTTCGACGCGACGCGCCCGAGGCCCGTCGCGTCGGGCGAGGCGTTCAGGCCACCGCGTTCGCCGCCGATCGCGTCGATCTCCTCGATGAATCCGATCGCGCCGCCCTCCTTGCGTGCGAGCTTGCGGAGCCGCTTGAAGAACGACCGGATCCGGGCCCCGGTCATGCCGAACCACATCGATTGGAACGCCGGCGCCGAGATGAACAGGAATGGCACGCCGGCCTGCTTGGCCATCGCCTTCGCGAGGTACGTCTTGCCGGTCCCCGGCGGGCCCTCGAACAAGATGCCGCGGCGCGGGTTCCCACCGAGCTCGTTGCGGAACGTCGCGTAGCCCAGGAACACGTCGAGCGTGCGGGCGACCTCGTCGGCCTGGTTGTCGAGGCCCTTGATCTCGGACAGGCCGACCTCGATCTCCTCGGGCCGCACGACGAGGTGCGGGGAGCGGCCGCTGAACAGCGGCAGCGCCATCATCAGGACGATGGCGACGATCAGGATCATCACCGGGGCCCAGATGATCCAATCGGGCCCGAGCGCCGGGAGCTGGAACGGGTTGTGGGTCAGGTAGCGGTACCACAGGTACCCGTCGAACATCGCGAGGATCACGATCAGCCGCAGCACGCGCTTGCGCCGCGTCTTCTCGCGGATCTTCGAGACGTCTGCCCGACCGGCCCTCTGCAGGTCTGCCCCGTACAGGACGGCGGCGGTCGAGCGGTTCGCTTCCTTCACGAGACCCTCCGGAGGGGTAGGACGGTCAAGCCATCGTACGCGGGTCCGGGTGGTGCCGCATCGGCCCTTCGCACTACGCACGACGGCGGGCCCCCGGTCCGACCGTCGTGCCGGGCGCCCGCCGAACGGCTATCGTGCGGCAATGGCCAGGAAGAAGCTCCCGCCGGTCGACAAGGACGAGGCTCGGACCGTCGGTGCGCTCCTGCGCGGGCTCCGGCGCTCGGCGGGGTTCCGGTCGGTCCAGGACGCCGTCGCCGATCCGAGCTGCCCCGCCGCGCGGCAGACGATCTACGCCTACGAGCGTGGCGGGCTCGTGCCCTCGCTCGCGCAGTTCCTCGAGCTCGTGGAGTTCTTCGCGCTGAAGGCCGAGCCCGGCTCGGAGGCCAAGCCGCTCGAAGACCTGCGCTCGCAGGCCGTCGTGGCCGTCGTGACGGCCCTCACGCTGCCCTGCTACCACATGACCGAGGCGATGCGGCTGATGGCGCGGCTCCAACCGCCGCCTTCCCTGTCGCCCCGGCGGAACCACCCCCGGTAGGGCCGTGCTCACCGACGTCGATCACGTCGGCATCGCCGTCGAGGATCTCGAGGTGGCCGTCGAGCTCTACCGCCGAGCGCTCGGCATCGAGCCCTCGCATCGCGAGGTCGTCGAGGCCCAGGGCGTCGAGGAGGTCCTGTTCCGCGTGGGGACCTCGTACATCCAGCTCCTCGGCGCCCTGGGGCCGCTCACCCCCGTGGGCCGGTTCCTGGAGAGGCGCGGCCCCGGCGTGCATCACGTCGCCTACCGGGTCGACAGCGTCGCCCGCGCGCTCGAGCACCTGAAGGCCGAGGGCGTCCCGCTCATCGACGAGGTCCCGCGGCCGGGCTCGCGCGGCACGACGATCGCGTTCGTGCATCCCTCCGGCATGGGCGGCGTCCTGGTCGAGCTCGTGCAGGAGGGCTAGGGCAGGACCGGCACGTCGGTGTGGCGCCGCACCGCCGTCGCGAGCGTACGGTCGAGCGTCACGAGGCGAGCGTCGAGCGCCTCGGCGAGCGAGACGTAGGCCGCGTCCCGTGCCGACACGTTGTCCCGCAGCTCGAAGACCCGTCCGAGCAGGCCGACGTGCAGGTGCCGCGCGAGCGGGAACGCCACGTAGTCCGCGAGCGCCTCGCGCGCGTCGTCCTCCGAGGACAGCCCGCTCCGGACGCGCCTCGAGAGCCCCGAGACGACCTCGGTATCGCAGATCGCCGGCACGTGGAAGGCGCTTCCCGTCCGGTGCAGCTCGTCGAGGTCGATCGGCGCAGCCGCCTGGGCGAGGAACTCGACGAGGACCGATGCGTCCAGGACGAGGTTCACGGCCGGGGCGGGATCGGGCCCCGCTCCTCGCGGATCATCGCGACGATCTCCTCGGTCGTCTGCGTTCGCCCCCACTTCGCCGTCCGCGCCTTGATCCGTGCGAAGACCTCCTCGGCCGGCGGGCGGCCGACCTCCCGCTCGAGGACATCCTGCACGTAGGCGGTCAGCGTCTTGCCGGCGAGCCTGGCCCGCCGCACGAGCTCGGCGTGGAGCTCCGGCGGCACGTTCCGAACCTGGATCATCTTGCCCACCCTCCCACGGTGGCACATGCGCTGCGCATGCACAAGGGAGAGGAGACAAGAGCCTACCGCGGGGGTCCGACGGACCTACGGGAGGTCGGTCAGATCGCGCTCGGGCGCGTTGATCAAGACGGCCACGTTGCCCTCGGGGAGCTGCCCGTCGCCCATGAGCTGATGGACGTGGCCAGCCTCGGCGTAGTCGTAGGTATGGCCGAGCGTCGTCGTGACCTTGCCCGCGCGCACGAGGTCGTTGAACGCCGCGGCCTGCTCGTCGTTGAACAGGTGCGAGCCCTGGTAGCGCTTCTGCATGTACCAGAGGTACCGGACGTCCACCATCGTGTCGAAGCCGCTGGTGCCGGCGCAGATGACGACCATGCCGCCGCGCTCGCAGACGAAGATCGAGGTCGGGATCGTGTCCTGCCCCGGATGGTCGAACACGATGTTCGGGCTCCGCTTCTCGCCGAGCACGTCCCAGATCGCCTTGCCGAACGCCTTCGCGCCGTCGAACCACGTCTTCCACTCGGGCGAGTCCCAGGCGGGCGGCACGCCCCAGTGATCGAACGCCTTGCGGTCGATGGAACCGACGGCGCCGAGGCTCGTCGCGTACGCACCCTTCTCATCGCTGCTCACGACCGCGACGGCCTTGGCTCCGGCGAGCGTCACGAGCTGCACCGCGAGCGAGCCGAGCCCGCCCGAGGCGCCCCAGACCAGGACGACGTCGCCCTCCTTCACGGTGTTCGGCGGCCAGCCGTGGAGCATCCGGTACGCGGTCGAGCCCGTGAGGGTCGGCGCGGCGGCCTCCTCCCACGTGAGGTGCTCGGCCTTCGGCAGGCACTGGTGGGCCTGCACCTTGCAGAACTGCGCGAACGAGCCCCAGCACGAGTCGTAGCCCCACACGCGGAAGCTCGGCGCGAGGCCCGGATCGCCGCCGCCCGTCACCCACGGGTCGTCGAGGTCCCACTGCCCCGCGTGCACGACGACCCGGTCGCCGACCTTCACGTTGGTGACCTCGGCGCCGACGGCGACCACGATCCCCGAAGCGTCCGAGCCGACGATGTGGAACTCGGTCGGCTCGCCCCACCGTGCCTGCGTCTTCGTCACGTCGACGGGCACGCCGCGCGCGGCCCACACGTTGTTGAAGTTCACGCCGGCAGCCATGACCATCACGAGCGCGTCGCGCGATCCGAGCTCGGGGACGTCGATGACCTCGTCGCGGATGGCGTCGCGCGGCTCGCCGAAGCGGTCGGGCCGCACGAGCTGCGCGTGCATCTGCCGGGGAACCTCGCCGATCGGTGGGATCTCGCCGATCTCGTACAGGTCCTTGCCCATGGTTCCACCCCTCGCGTGCGTCGTCGGACTCGGGCGTCGTGACGATAGGCGAGGGCCCGCGCGGACGGCAACGCGAGGCCGCCGCGGCTACCCGGTCGAGGCGGCCGGCGCCGCGCTCGAAGGGCAGGTCGCGGCGCGAGGACACCACGTGCAGTACGGACCCGGTCGCAGCGGCGCCGGGCGTCCGGCATCGGTCGCCGCGGCCGTGCGAACCGCTTCGATCACCCGGTCGGCGGCGCGCGAGAGCACGCGCTCGTCCACGTCCTCGGCCTGCCACTCGCCGGAGTCCAGGTACAGCGTGGCCACCCGGTACGGGGGCACGCCGAAGCGGAGCGCGAGCAGGAGGGCGTAGAAGCGCATGTCCTCGGCGTGCTCGGGCCAGGCCTTGCCGGTCTTGAGGTCGATCGCGAGGCGCGTCGCCCGGGCGGGCTCGGTCGCGTGTGACGAGCCGAGCACGAGGTCGAGCGTCCCGGAGAGCACGAGCGCCCCGCCGTGCAGCTCGGCCCGCACGTGCCACTCCGTCGAGGGCGAGAGCTCGCGCCGCAGCCGGCGGAGCGGCGGCATGGTCGAGCGGAACAGCTCGAGGGTCTTCGCGCCCTCCATCAGCGTCTCGTCGCGCCGCAGCTCGTCGAGCCCCTGCCACCACTCCCGGAAGCCTCCGTCCTCGCCCAGGCGCTCCGCGGCCTGCTCGACGAGGTCGTGGGCGTCGCGGTCCTGGCGCCCCGCGACCTCGAGCTCGACCGCCTTGTGCGCGAGCCGCCCCCCGGCGAACCGGGCGGTGAACGCGAACGGCCCCCGCTCCCCCGCTCGCACGGCGTCGAAGAGCCCCGGACACCGGCCGAGATCGCTCAGGTTGGACTTGCCGAGCCACAGCGGCCGCTCGGGCTCGAACGCCCGGACGGCCTCCTCGATGCGGTCGCGCAGGCGCGGCACCAGGTCGGGCGGGAAGACGGGTCGCTCCCCCGTGCCGATCAGCCCCTCGAGGGTCCGGCGCTGCGGCGGCGAGAGCTCGACGATCGGTCCCACGGCGCGGATGGTAGACCTACCCTCTGACATGGCCGAGACCCCGCACGAGATCCTCGGCGCGCTCGCCGACCCCGAGCGCCTCCAGGTCGCCGGGATGCTCGCGCGCGAGGCCGCCTCGCCATCCGAGCTCGCGGAGGCGCTCGGGATCTCGCCGGCGCGCCTGCGCAAGCACCTCAACCGCCTGACCGCCACGGGCGTCGTTCGCCTGAACGAGGACCGCCGCACCTACCGGCTCGATCCCGAGACCCTGCGATGGGCGGCCGAGCAGGTCGGGCCGCCACGGGGCGCGGGGATCGCGCTCGGCGCCGCGAACGAGGACGAGGAGGCGGTGCTCCGCACGTTCTTCCGCGACGGCCGCCTCACCGAGGTCCCCGCGAAGGAGTCGAAGCGACGCGTGGTGCTCGAGCGCATCGCGATCGAGTTCGAGCCGGGCGTTCGCTACGACGAGAAGACCGTGAACGCGATCGTCGGGCGGTTCTTCAACGACCCAGCCGCGATCCGCCGCTACCTCGTCGACGGCGGGTTCCTGGCACGCGAGCGCGGCGAGTACTGGCGGACCGGCGGCCGCGTCGACGTGGAGTGACCCGCGCCGGCCGGTTGCTCCTCGGCACATCGGTCGCTCGACGCGAACCCGCTCCGCTGCTAGGTTGCCGGCCGTGCGTGGCCCCATCCGCGCTCTCGCGCTCGTCTCCTCGCTCGCGCTGTTCGCGGGCACCGTGCCCGCCTCGGCCCAGAACAGCCCCGGCCCGTGCGACCTCCACCAGCGCGACGGCGAGACGGTGCGCCAGCACTCGAAGCGTCTGATCCGGTGCGCGGTCGACCGGTGGCCCGTGCACGGGGGCGCGACGAAGGCGATCTGCATGGCCGACGCCGAGAGCGGCCTCAACCCCGACGCCCGCTCCGCCGGGGGCACCTACCTCGGCCTGTTCCAGCACAGCGCGGAGCTGTGGCCCGACCGCTACGACACCTGGACCCGCAGGGCCTGGGAGCTGGACGAGAGCGCGCTCTCGGGCCCCACGAACACCATCGTCACGATCCGAATGGTGAACGCGAACGGCTGGGGCTCCTGGGCCGGCGTCGGCGACTGCTGAGCACACCCGGCGACCCGCTCGCAAGGCCCCGGCGGTAGACTGCGTGGCCATGGCGAAGACCGACCTTCCACGCACGCAGACGATCGAGGAGCGCATCGAGGACCTGCGCAGACGCAAGGCCGCGCTCCTGGACGACCACCGCAAGGACGCGGTCCGCCGGCAGCACGAGAAGGGCAAGCTCACCGCGCGCGAGCGCCTCGAGCTGCTGCTCGACCGCAGCTCGTTCGTCGAGACCGACCCGTTCGTGGCCCACCGCTCGCACGACTTCGGCATGGAGCGCAACCGCCCCGCCGGCGACGGCGTCGTGACCGGCTACGGCACGATCGACGGGCGCCGCATCTTCGTCGCGAGCCAGGACTTCAGCGTGTTCGGCGGCTCGCTCGGCGAGGTCCATGCCCAGAAGATCTGCAAGGTCCAGGATCTCGCGATGTCCACGGGCGCGCCGTTCATCCAGATCAACGACTCCGGCGGCGCGCGGATCCAGGAGGGCGCCGCGAGCCTCGCCGGCTACGGCTACATCTTCGAACGCAACGTGCGCGCGAGCGGCGTGATCCCGCAGATCAGCGTGATCATGGGCCCGTGCGCCGGCGGCGCCGTCTACTCCCCCGCCATCACCGACTTCACGTTCATGGTCCGCGAGACCTCGCACATGTTCATCACCGGCCCCGAGGTCATCAAGGCCGTCACCGGCGAGGAGGTGAGCTTCGAGGAGCTCGGCGGCGCGATGACGCACGCCAGCAAGTCCGGCGTCGCGTCGTTCGTGAGCCAGGACGAGGAGGAGTGCCTCGCGATGGTGCGGCACCTGCTCTCGTACCTGCCCTCGAACAACCTCGAAGACCCGCCCTCCTACGCGGTCGTCGACGACCCCGAGCGACACGACGAGGGGCTCACGCACCTCATCCCGGACTCGGCGAAGGAGCCGTACGACATGCACGAGGTCATCCGCCGCGTGGTGGACGACGGCGACTTCTTCGAGGTCTTCCCCTTCTGGGCGATGAACATCGTGACCGGCCTCGCGCGCCTGGACGGCCACACCGTCGGGATCGTCGCGAACCAGCCGAAGGTGCTCGCCGGCACGCTCGACATCGACTCGGCCGAGAAGGCCTCGCGCTTCGTGCGCTTCTGCGACGCGTTCAACATCCCGCTGCTCACCTTCGTCGACGTGCCGGGTTTCCTGCCGGGCAAGGAGCAGGAGTTCCACGGGATCATCCGGCACGGGGCGAAGCTCCTGTACGCCTACGCGGAGGCGACGGTGCCGCGCATGACGGTCATCACGCGCAAGGCGTACGGCGGCGCGTACCTGGTCATGAACTCCAAGCACCTGCGCGCCGACGTGTCGTTCGCGTGGCCCACCGCCGAGATCGCCGTGATGGGCCCCGAAGGCGCGGTGAACGTCGTGTTCAAGAAGGAGATCGAGAAGGCCGAGGACCCGGCGGCGCGCCGCGACGAGCTCATCGCCGACTACCAGCGCAAGTTCGCGAACCCCTACGTGGCGGCCGAGCGCGGCTTCGTCGATGACGTGATCGAGCCGGCCGAGACGCGCCCACGCCTGGTGAAGGCGATGCGGATGCTCGCGACGAAACGCGAGTCCGTGCCCGCGCGCAAGCACGGCAACATGCCGCTCTAGACGGAGCCCGTGATGGACGAGGAACGCCGCTTCGAGCTGCCCGAGGGCCTCACCCTCGAGGAGGAGCGTGCCGTGATCACCGCGCTGGAGCGCTACTTCGTGCAGGAGAGCCCGCACCCGAACCCGTGGGTGCTCGCCGGTCGGATCGATGCGACCGGGTTCGGCGCGCTCCAGGGCCGTCGCTACATGGACGAGCCGTGGGGATCGACCCAGCGGCACCCGTTCGTCCGGCATGGCGTCTCCCCGCTGCACGGGCGCGCCGACGCGGGCTAGCTCCGAGGTGACGAGCGTCGCGTTCCACGTCGACCAGCTGTGGTTCACAGCCCCCGGCGGCATCGGGACGTACGTGCGCAACCTCGTGCCCGCGCTCGCGCGCCGGGACCCCTCGCTCGAGCTCAAGCTCTTCCACGCGCGCTTCGGCCTCGACGCTCCGCAGCCCGAGCGCTGGATCCGCGACTTCTGGATGGAGGAGCTCGACGGCTCGATCCGCTCGCTCTACCCGCGGTGGGACCTGCTTGGGCGGCCGCCGCTACCGCCGTCGCTCCGCTCGGCCGACATCGTGCACGCCTCGAACCACGCGGCGATCCCGCCGGCGGGCCCCGGGCAGAAGCTCGTCGTCACGGTGCACGACCTGGCGTTCGAGCACTTCCCGAGCCTGTTCCCCCGCGAGTGGCGCCTGCTCTACAAGCTGGGGCTGCGCGCCGCGGTGAAACGCGCGGACGCGATCCTCACGCCCTCGCGGCACACCGCCGAGGACGTGGTCTCGCACACGAAGGTGGATCCGGCGAAGCTGCACGTGGTGCCGCTCGCGTCGTCGCTCGAGGCCGGGACGCTCGACCCAGTCGAGGTGCTCGCGCGGCTCAAGGTCCGGGCGCCGTACGTGCTGTTCGTCGGCACGCTCGAGCCGCGGAAGAACCTCGTGCGCCTGGTCCGTGCCTACCGGCGCGTGGCCGCGACCGGGCTGCCCCACGCGCTCGTGCTCGCCGGGCCGATGGGATGGCACCATGACTCCCTCATGTGCGAGATCGCCCTGCCCGGCCCCGGCGACATCGTCCTTTCGGGCCCGCTCCCGGAGGACGAGCTCGACGCGCTCTACCGCGGCGCGAGCGCGTTCGTCTACCCGTCGCTCTACGAGGGGTTCGGTCTCCCCGTCGTCGAGGCGATGGCGAGGAGCGTGCCGACGGTGGCCTCGACGACGTCGTCGGTGCCCGAGGTCTCGGGTGACGCGGCGCTCGGCGTCGACCCGCGCTCGGTGCCCGAGATCGCCTCGGCGATCGAGCGCGTCCTCACGGACACGGATCTCGCGGAGCGCCTCGCGACCGCCGGACGCGCCCGCGCCGAGCGCTTCACCTGGGACGAGACCGCGCGCCGCACGCTCGAGGTGTACGAGGAGGTGCTCCGCGCGAAGTGAGGGTCTCCCTCATCACCACCGTGCTGAACGCCGGCGGCAACGTCGGCCGGTTCCTCGAGACGGTTGCTGCGCAGACGCGGCAGCCCGACGAGGTCGTCGTCGTCGACGGCGGCTCGACCGACGGCACGCTCGAGGAGCTCCGGCGCGCCGAGGGCATCACCCTCATCGAGGAGCCCGGCGCGAGCATCGCTCGCGGCCGCAACGTCGCGATCGCCGCGGCGACCCACGACGTGATCGCCGTGAGCGACGCCGACTGCGTGCTCGAGCCCGACTGGCTCGAGCGGCTGCTCGAGCCGATCGAGGCCGGCGCCGACGTCGCGATGGGCGGCTACCGCCCGATCGCGGAGACGTTCCTCCACCGTTGCATGGCCGCGGTGAACCTCCCCGACCCCGACGAGTGGGACGAGGCGACGTTCATGCCCTCCGGGCGCTCGGTCGCGTTCCGGCGCGAGGCCATCGAGGCGGCCGGCGGCTACCCGGAGTGGCTCGCGATCGGCGAGGACATGCACGTGAACCACCGCTGGCGCGAGCTCGGCGTGGAGATGCGGCTCGCGCGCGAAGCCGTCGCGTGGTGGCGCCTGCGTCCGGACCTGCGCTCGACGTGGACCCAGTACTTCCGCTACGCGAGGGGTGACGCGATCGCCGGCATGTACCCCGAGCGCCACGCGCTCCGCTTCGCCGTGTACGGCGGGGCCTTGTACGCCCTCGGTTCGAAGGGCGCGCTCCGCAAGCTCGGCACGATCGCCGGCGCCGGCGCGTACACCGCGAAGCCACTGCGGCGCGCGATGCGCGCGTTCGAGGACCCGACCGAGCGGGCCAAGGCCGCCGCCGCCGTCCCGGCGCTCATGGCGTTCGTGGACGCCGCGAAGATCTCCGGCTACGTGGCCGGCCTCGTCGTCCGGCGTCGCTCCTGTGGGGACGGGGAGCGGGCCGGCGCCCGCTGATAGAGTCGGATGCCATGACGAACAAGAAGCGCAAGACGACCGCGTCGAAGCAGCGCGCGAAGGCCCGGCAGCAGCAGCGCGCATCCGCGACCGCCCAGGGAACCGGGTCGGCGTCGAGCCTCCCCGCGACAGCGCAACCCATCCGCCGACCGGGGGACCGAGCGCCGAGGGCGCCGAGGCGTCGCTCCTCGCGCGTGCCGTGGCTGGCCGTCGGAGGCGTCGTCGTGGTCGTCGGCCTCTTCGTCGTCATGTTCCTCACGAAGGGCGACGACACCGAGCGTGGGAACGCGGGCACCGGGTCGATCGACAAGCTCACCAGCGTCCCGGCCGCGACCCTCGAGACCGTCGGCGTCCCGTCGGAGCCCTCCAACGTGAACCGCCTACCGGCGAACACAGCGCCGGTCGAGGAGGGCGGCAAGCCGGTCGTGCTGTACATCGGAGCCGAGTACTGCCCCTTCTGTGCGGTCGAGCGCTGGGCCATGGTCGTCGCGCTCAGCCGGTTCGGCACGTTCACCGGCCTCGAGTCCACGACCTCGGCGCCGCCGCCCGAGACCCTGCCGAACACCCCGACGGTCACGTTCGCCGGCGCCACATACACGAGCGACGTCATCACGTTCTCCTCGGCAGAGACCGAGACCCGCGACGGCACGCCGTTGGAGAGCCTCACCGACACGCAGCAGCAGCTGACCGATACCTACAACGTCGAGTCGGTCACGGGCAGCAACGGCGGCATCCCGTTCGTGATGATCGGCAACCTGTACGCGTGGGCGGGCAGCCAGTACGACTACACGGTGCTCGAGGGGAGGAACTTCGACCAGATCGCGAACGCGCTCCAGGATCCCACGACCGAGGTCGCGAAGCAGATCGGCGGGGCCGCGAACTACATCACGGCCATGATCTGCCAGCTCACCGGCGGCCAGCCCTCGGCCGTCTGCTCGAGCGCCGTGATCCAGCAGGCGCAGGCGGCCCTGCCGACGTCGTGACGCGCGTCGCCCGCTGGGTCGCCCCCACGACCTTGGCCCTCACGGCCGGTGGGATCGCCGTCTCGATCTACCTCACCATCGCGCACTTCACGAGCCCGGAGCTGCTCGTCTGCAGCGACAGCGGCACGGTGAACTGCAGCGCCGTCACGACCAGCGCGCAGTCCACGTTCCTCGGGATCCCGGTCGCGCTGCTCGGGCTGCTGTGGTTCGCGGGGATGCTCGTCCTGTGCCTGCCGGTCGCGTGGCGCTCGACGTGGCGCCCGGTGCATCTCGCCAGGCTGGCCGGCTCGATCGCCGGCATCGGGTTCGTCCTGTGGCTCGTCTACGCGGAGCTCATCATCATCGGCGTGATCTGCCTGTGGTGCACCGTGGCCCACGTGCTGGCGTTCGCGCTGTTCGTCGTGGTGGTCACGACGTGGCCTGCGGTCTCCGCGCCGGAGGCCGGACCCGGCCCCTAGCCGTAGTCGTAGAAGCCCTTGCCGGTCTTGCGTCCGAGGTGACCGGCGGTGACCATCCGCTTGAGCAGCGGCGGCGGCGCGAACAGCTGCTCCTTGAACTCCTCGTAGAGCACGTTCGCGACGAACATCGTCGTGTCGACGCCGATGAGGTCGATGAGCGAGAGCGGTCCCATCGGGTGGTTCAGGCCGAGGTGGATCGCGGTGTCGATGTCCTCGCGCGTGGCGAAGCCCTCCTCGAGCAGGCGCACCGCGCTGTTGAGGTACGGGATCAGGAGCATGTTCACGATGAAGCCCGCGCGGTCGCGCGACTCCACCGTCGTCTTGCCGAGGCGCACGCCCCACGCCCGGCCGAACTCGACCGTCTCGTCGGAGGTGGTGATGGCCTTCACGAGCTCGATCAGCCCCATCACGGGCACGGGGTTGAAGAAGTGCATCCCCATGACGAGCTCGGGGCGCTTGGTCGCGGCGCCGAGATCGGCGATCGGGATCGACGAGGTGTTGCTCGCCAGCACCACGTCGGGGCGCGTGATCTCGTCGAGACGGCGGAACATCTCGACCTTCGTCCCGTAGTCCTCGGTCGCGGCCTCGATCACCAGGTCGGCGTCGGCGAGGTCCGCGACGTCGGTGGTGCCGCGAACGCGCGCGAGCGCCTCGTCGCGATCGGCCTCGGTGAGCTTCTCGCGCTCGACCGCGCGCAGCGTCGAGGTCTCGATCCGGTGACGGCCGGCCTCGACCAGCTCGTCCGTGGGCTCGAGGTAGACGACCGACGCGCCCGCCCGGGCGCTCACCTCGACGATGCCCGAGCCCATCAGCCCGCAACCGACGACCCCGACCCTGCGAACGTCCTCCGCCCTCATCCCGACCTCTCACGCTCCCGACCCGGCAAGCCTACCGTGGCGGGTACGCCGAGCGGGAACGGGGGGCGCCGACCTCGGCCGGCGCCCCCCTGGCGCTATCCGAGGTTCGGACCGATCGTAACCAGGCCCACCTGGATCGGCACCGGTTGCTGGTTCGCGTCGAGGAGCGGGATGATCCCGGGCCCCTGGTAGATGTCGCCGGGGCCACAGGGCTTGTACGTGATCAAGGCGGTGAGCTGCTTCGGCTGCTCGTTGTGCAGCACGATCGTCACGCCGTCGACCACCTTCTCCAGCTCGAAGAAGACGTCGAAGAAGCTGTTCGCCGTGCCGGTGGAGGTGAACGGCGGGAGGTCGAGCACCCCAGGGTGTGTGTTCTCCGATTCCTCGATCTCGCCGGCCGAGGCAAGCCCTGAGGGGTCCGTCGCGGAGGGGAGCCGGATCGTCAGCGGCCCGAGAAGCTGGCTCGTCCCCGTGAGATCCATCTGCACGATCTCGGTGGACACCTGCTCCAGACCGTCGCCATCGGTGTCGGCGAGGCCGTCCATATGCACGTTCACCGTCGCGGAGCCGGTGAAGTTCACGACCTCGTTGCCGGACCCCGTTCGGATCTCCACCTGCGCGACGATGCCCGGGAACTCATCGACCTCGATCGGCGGCACCACCATCTTCAGGGACGGAGCGCAGAGCTCGACCGGCCGCCGGACCTTCACGCTGCCCTTGCCGAGCTGGTTCCGCACGAGCACGGTCCGGGACCGGAACGCCTGCGTCTCGATCGTGTAGCAGACGAGGTGCATCGTCGCATCGCCGATCGGCGTCGTGACGCCCGCATAGGTCTTCTCGACGGGGTTGCAGAGCGTGACGGGCGTGAGGACGCGCGCCCGCTCGACCCGCCCGTCCGCGACATCGAACTGGTCCTCCAACCGCACGCGGACGCCGACCGACTCACCTTGGACCGCGTAGCACTTGAAGTGATCCAGGGCGGCGGGAGGGGCGAGCTTGTCCTTCCGCGAGGGCACGAACAGCCCCTTGCGTCCGACGACCGTCATGGGCTGGAGCCCGAACTGGTTCTGAACGAGGACGTCGATCGGCGCGAACGGCGGCGCTCCCGACGGCGGAGAGACCCCATAGCGAACGAGGTGCCCACCGTCGTCGAAGATCCCCTGTCCGTTCTTGCTCACGGGGTTGCAGAAGCGGTTCGCGGTTCCGAGCCCGACCCGCTCCCGGCCGAACTGGTCCTCGAGGATCGCCTTGCTTTGGAAGGCAGGGAACGCCCCCGTGTAGCACTTGAAGTGGTCGAGCGGCGGCTTCGGGCAGTGCTGGTGGGGCAGGCCGGCCACCGTGTAGCAGCTCGGGTTCAGCTTCGGGTTCCCCGGCGAGTGGTACGGCGGCACGCTCCGGATCGTGTTCGTCACGTTCACCGGCGTCCCGGGTGCACCGCCAGGCGGCCCGCCCGGCAGGACGCCGAAGGGCGTGTCGATCAGGAAGAAGACGTCGAAGAAGCTGTCCGCGGGGAAGTCGGAGGTCGGATCGTCGTTCGTGTCCGTGAGGCCGCCGGTCGAGGCGTTCGCAGGGTCCTCGACGACCGTCGCGGGGAAGGACGTCGGGCTCGTCCCGGGGTTGCACGGGGAGCCGGGCGCGAGCGTCCCGGTGCCGCTGAGCTGCATCGCGATCATCTCCGTGGCGACCGTGCGCAAGCCACCGCCCGTGTCCAGGGGATCCTCGCGCCTCACGACCACCGGTCCGCCGGCCTCGAGATCGAGGGGGCAGACGCCCAGGGGCGTCGAGAGGTCATAGCCGTCGAGTGACATCGTGGAGTCGAACGCGTCGTTGCCGGCAGTCGGGAACGTCTTGCGGGAGAGCGTGGGCGGGCGACAGCCGTCGTCACGCTCATCGGTCGCGCCGTCGAGGTCGTCGTCGACGCCGTCCATGCAGCTCTCCGGGACGGCCAGGGACTCAGGGGTGGCCGCGGCGACCGACGGATCGGACCCGAGACCCGCCTCGACCGGGTCCACCCATCCGTCACCGTCGGTGTCGAGGATCGCCGGAAGCGGGAGGGCCGGGGGTGCGAACAGGCCGCCGAGGCGCAGAGCGACACCGGGCGACGCCGCGTCGGGCCGGGGCAGTGCCCGAGGGGCGGCGGCGGCATCCCACGCGGGTTGGGTGAGCGCGACCCCGAGGACGAGAGATGCGAGCAGAGACGAGAACCGACGCACGGTGCCCTCCTTCCGATCCGTGGACCGGGAAGCGGGCACGCAACAAGCCTCTTCCTGCCGACGCGGGGGTGTCAAACCGGCCCGACGCGCTACGCGCCTACATGGACACGGCGCGGAACCCGCAGCTCTCGCACCGGCGCTCCCCGGCCCGCAGCCCGGCGCCGCAGTAGGCGCATGTCCCCGCACCCGGGACGTCGGCCCGCGCGGCCCGCCGGCGGCGGAGGAGCGCCGGGGCGCCGAACACGACCATGAGCACGGCGAACGGCAGGATCATCTCGTCCCATCCACCCTGGTGCGCGAGCATCTCAGCCTCCCGAGAGGATCAGCAGGCCGGACGCGGTGTACAGGACCATCACCGCGAGGAGCGCGTACTGCGTCCGGACCGCCTCCGCCGGCTCGTAGAGCGCGATGGCCCGGTCGTGGGCGAGCACGACGCCGGCCACGTGCCCGGCCACGATCGCGAGCACCTGGACGTACCAGATCGACGTCGGCGAGAGCAGCGTCAGGTTGACGGACCACGACGACGTCCCGAACAGGTCCCACCCGTAGCCGAACGGGTCGGAGAGTCGCGCGAGCCCGATCTGGCCCTCGATCAGCAGGAACGAGAAGTAGTGCGCGACGACGTAGGCGAGCATGATCGGCACCAGGGTGTGCCCGAACCGCACCGCGAGCACGTGCCAGTGGCCGTCCACCACCCTCGCGGCCGCGACCATCGCGAGGGCGTACGCACCGGCCACGAGCAGCACCAACGCGAGCAAGCCGGCCGTCCCGGCGAGGACCTTCGTCCCGCCGGTGAGCGAGCCGGTCCACGAGACCCAGGTCGAGGTCCTCGTGAACCCGTCGAAGGTCGTCGAGCCGAGCGCCACGAGGATCACCGCGAGCTGGCCCGGACGCGGCTCGAGCCTCGGCAGGCCGGCGAGCGGCGGCCGGAGCGTGACCTTGCCCTGCTCGTCCCGGCCGACAGGCGCGATCGCCGCGATGAGGCCGAGGTAGACCCCGAACGCCTCGGCGTTCGCGAGCCAGTCCCGCCGCCCGAAGACGATCATCCCGGCGACCGTCACCGCGGTGTAGGCGAAGATCAGGATGCCGAGGCTCCCGAGGCTCCGTTCGAACGGGGTCACGAGCTCGATCCAGACGAACCCGAACAGGAGCACGGCGGCGGGCCAGCGGCCGAGCGCCCTCGGGTAGGCCCTCGGCGGACGACCCTCCTCGTAGTCGAGCGACATCAACCGCCCGAGCGTGTCGAAGGGGGACAGCGTGGCCCACCAGTTACCGAACATCGCCTGCAGGAACGCGAGCCCGACCCAGAACCAGACGAAGACGACGACCGGCCCGATCGTCTCGGTCGCGCCGACGCGCCGGAAGCTCGCCACCGCGACCACGCCGAGGGCGAGCAGCCCGAACGACCGGACGAGCACCTCGGCGATCCGGCTCCGAGCCAGAGCCTGGAACCAGGCGGCTCGGATCGGTCGCCCTCGTTGGTCCTCGAGCCTCGGCTCGCGCCATAGGGCCGTGAGGAGAACGAACGACACGATGAGCGCCGTCGCCGCGCCGAACACGAAGAGCCAGCGCGGCACCGGCAGGTCGACGCGCCCGCCGAGCCCGTGCGCGAGCGCCGGCGGGGCCCCCGCCACCAGCACGACCGCGCCGAGCGCGGCCACGCCGAGCAACCTGCGTCTCACCGATCGACCTTGAGCTCGAAGAGCAGGAGGCCGGCCGACTCGAGCTCGACCTCGTAGATCCCCGGCGCGTCGGCCGTGAACGAGATGCGGGCCGGGCGGTCGGGGGTCACGTCGGCGGTGAGGTCGTAGCCGTGCAGATGCACCTCGTCGCTCACATCGGCGTTCACGACGATCTCGACCTCGTCACCCTGGTTCACCTCGAACTCGCCGGGTCCGCGGACGACGCCGTTCAGGACGGTCACTTCGATCGTCGAGACCCCCGTGTCGGGACTCGGCGACCCCGTGGGTGAGGTCGTCCCCGTGGGCGAGGCGCTCTCGGTCGGGGTCGAGGAGTCCGAGGGCGATCCGGTGACGGTCGGGCTGGGCGAGGCGGGCGGCGGCTCCTCCTCCCCGCCGGGCCGAAGGAGCACGAACAGCGCGACCACGGCGACGACCCCCACCACGGGCACGATCCAACGCAGGGCCTTCTTCATGACGTCCTCGCTTCCGTCGGGCCGCGGGCAGCGGCGGCTGGCTACGCCGGCGTGCCGACGCCCGCGAGGGTGCGGGGGCGACAAGGCCGGCGAGTCATGCGGGACAGGGTACGAGCGGCGGGCCGACTCAGCAGACGGCCTGCAGGAGCGGCCAGGGATTCACCGCGCCGCCGATGACGTTGTACCCGTACGGGCTCTGCGGCCAGTCGCTCGGGATCACGTTCGGATGCCACTCGAAGTGGTCGTGGTTGGTATCCGTGTCCCCCGTCTCGCCGACGTAGCCGATGATGTCGCCGGTCTGGACGGACCCGTTCGAATGCTCCGAGTACGCGGACAGGTGCGCGTTGTAGACGTAGCCGTTCGCCCCGTACACGTAGACGGCGTTCCCGCCGAGCGTGTTGTACGAGGAGCGAGCGGTGCCCGGGAATGGGGCGCGGATCGGCGTTCCGGCGGGCGCGATGATGTCGTTGCCCGCGTGAGGGTGATAGCCCCCGCCGTAGCGCGGGGCGCCGAACCCATCGTAGACGGCCCGAGGCTGGTCCACCGGGCAGATCTGCAGGAGCCCGTTCGGGTCGATGCGGAGGCCCATCAAGGCTTCGAGCTCCTTCTGGTACTGCTTCTTCAGGTCCTTCGCGAGCTCGGTGGCCCGCGCCTTCTTCGCGGCGAGGTCGTCGAGCACCTGCTGCTGCTCGGCCAGCTTGGCCTCGAGCGCCGCGAAGTCGGCCTCATGCTCGCGGAGGGCCTCGGCGGCGCGCTCCTGCAGCTTCTGCTCCTCGCCCTCCCGGTCGGCGAGGTCGTTCCGGAGGTTCTCGACGTCGTTCGCGAGGTCGGCATCGGTCTGGGAGAGCGCGTCGACGAACTCGACCCGGTCCGACAGGTCCGACAGCGACGTCGCGCCGAGGAGGAACTCGAGGTTGTCCCCGGGGCCGTTCATGTAGGCCTCTCGGGCACGCTCGTCGAGCTGGTCGCGCAGGCGGGCGTACTCCTCACGCGCGGCCGCGAGATCGCCCCGGGTGGTGCGGAGCTGCTCGGTGATCTGCTCCCAACGCCCCAGGGCCTCGTCCACCTTGGCGGCGAGGAGTCCCGCCTCCTGCGAGAGCTGCGCGAGATAGTCCTGCTGATCGGCGATCTCGTCCAGCAGGCGCTCCACCTCGGCCTCGGCCGCCTTCAGCTTCTGCTCGGTGGTCGGCTCGGCGGCAGCGGTGCCCGTGAGGGCCGTGACCAGCAAGGATGCGGCGACCAGGACGGCGGCGCGGCGAAGCGCGGGGCGGGCTCTGCTCTGGTTTTCGGCCATGGGGAACAACCTTCCTACCGAACGGGGCGGTGGAGTGTCAACCTCCCGCCCGTCGAGGGTGCCCCGGCCGGAAGCCGGTTTCAACCACCTCCTCGACCGTTCCGCCGGGCGGCTTGAGTGTCCGGAGCCCCGACGGAGCGGGCTCAGCTAGCCTCCCGGATGCAGGCTCGTGCCGGGAAGTCCCAGGTCACGGGCGATGAGCAGGCGCAGGATCTCGCTCGTGCCCTCGCCGATCTCGAGCGCCTTCGCGTCCCGGTAGAACCGTGCGACCGGGACCTCCTCCATGAAGCCGTACCCCCCGTGGATCTGCACGGCCTCGCGAGCGCAGGCGACCGCGATCTCGCTCGCGGACAGCTTCGCGATGGCCGCCTCCGCCTTGAACGGACGGCCGTGGTCTTTCAGCCAAGCCGCCCTCAGGTACGCCAGGCGCGCCGTCTCGACCCCCACCTTCATGTCGGCGAGCTTGAACTGCACCCCCTCGAAGGCGCCGATCGGGCGCCCGAAGGCCTCGCGCTCGGACGCGTACCGCACACTCTCCTCCAGGCACCCGCGCGCGAGCCCGACCCCGAGCGCCGCGACCGCGATGCGCCCGTCGTCGAGCACCTCGAGGAACTGGGCGAACCCCCGGCCGCGCTCGCCGAGCAGGTGCTCCTCGGGAACCCGGCAGCCCTGGAGGATGACCTCGTGGGTGTCGCTCGCGCGCCAGCCGAGCTTCCGGTACGCCGGCCCCACCGAGAACCCGGGCGCGTCCACCGGCACGACGATCGAGCTGATGCCCTCATCCGTCCTGGCCGCGACGATGCACACGCTCGTGAGCGGCGTGCCCGAGTTCGTGATGAACGCCTTCGTGCCGTCGAGCACCCACTCCCCGCCCTCGAGCCGGGCCGTCGTCGAGATCGCGTGGGCGTCCGACCCGCCGCCCGGCTCGGTGAGCGCGAACGCGCCGATCGCCTGGCCCCGCGCCATCGGCGCGAGCCATCGCTCCTTCTGCTCCTGCGTCCCGAACCGGTGGATCGGGTTCGCCCCGAGCCCGACCGCCGCCTCGAGCGTGATCGCGACCGAGGAGTCCACCCGCGCGAGCTCCTCCAGGCACAGGCAGAACGTGAGGAAGTCGGCGTCCAGTCCGCCGTAGCGCTCGGGGAACGGGAGGCCGAAGAGGCCGAGCTCGCCCATCTTGCGGACCACCTCGAGGGGGAACTCCGAGCGCTCGTCGTACCCGGCCGCGACCGGCGCGACGACGTCGGTGGCGAAGTCCCGGACCGCCCGCTGGAACTCGCGTTGTTCCTGCGTGAGGTCGAAGTCCACCAACCAAGCCTAGCCCTTCCCGCTCGCCCCCATGGTGCGCGATGATGCCGCCTTGATGTCCGACGACGACGCGCTCGAGGGTGGTCGCTCTGCTGCCGCTGCCCGGGACTGGCAGGCGGCGCACGACCACCTCACGCGGGCCGATGCCCAGAGCGGGCTCGGGCCCGAAGACCTCGAGAGCCTCGCGAGGGCCTCGTGGTGGACCGGACGCTCGAACGCGTCGATCGAGGCTCGCGAGCGGGCCTACGCGGGCTACCTCGAGCGGGCCGACACCGAACGCGCGGCCTTCTGCGCGCTCACGCTCCGGCGCGAATACGCGACGAAGCTCTCCGGCTCGGTGGCGAAGGGGTGGCTCACCCGCGCCGAGCGCCTCCTGGCCGACCTGCCCGAGTCGGCGACCTACGGGTACCTCGAGATCGCCCGCGGCGAGCTCGCGTGGCAGGCGGGGGATCTCGACCTCGACGAGGGGTGGGAGCTCCTCGAGGAGGTGAGCGTCGCGGCCGTCGGAGGTGAGCTCGGGCCGTACACGACCGGCGCGGTGTTCTGCAACGTGATCAGCACGTGCCGCGAGCTCGCGGACCACGTCCGGGGCAAGGAGTGGTCCGACGCCGCGAAGCGCTGGTGCGACCGCCAGGCCATCAACGGGTTCCCCGGCGTCTGCCGCGTGCGCCGCGCCGAGGTGATGCGCCTGCTCGGCGCCTGGGACGACGCCGAGGACGAAGCACGGCGCGCGTGTGAGGAGCTCCCGGGCTTCTCGCCCTACTTCGCCGGTGAGGCGTTCCACGAGCTCGGCGAGGTGCGCCTGCGGATGGGCGATCTCGAGGCGGCCGAGGAGGCGTTCCGTCAGGCACGTGAGCTCGGGGGCGATCCACAGCCAGGGCATTCGCTCCTGCTCCTCGAGCAGGGCAAGCCCGCGGCCGCGGAGGCCGCGATCCGGCGGAGCCTCGAGGAGACGACGTGGAACAAGCTCGCGCGTGAGCGGCTCCTGCCCGCCCGGGTCGAGGTCACACGGGCCCGGCAGGACGCGGACCTCGCGGCCGAGGCCGCGGGGGAGATGGCGACGATCGCGGAGGAGTACCCGACCACAGCCATCCGCGCGAACGCGGCATGGGCCGAAGGCGTCGCGCGGCTGCTCCGGGACGACCCCGAGGCGGCCGCGCGGGAGCTGCGCGGTGCAGGACAGCTCTGGCGCGAGATCGACGCCCCCTACGAGGCGGCGAGGACCGGCGTCGTCCTCGCGGAGGCGTACCTCGCGGAGGGAGACCCCGAGGCGGCCGCGCTCGAGCTCGCGAACGCCGGCTCGACGTTCGAACGGCTCGGGGCGCGCCTGGACGCCGAGCGCACCGGCGCCGCCCTCGGGCGACTCGGCGCCACGGCTCCCGCGCGGGCCGTCCGCACCTTCCTGTTCTCCGACGTCGTGGGCTCGACCGCGCTCCTGGAGGCGATCGGCGACGAGGCGTGGAACGAGCTTCGCCGGTGGCACGACCAGGCGCTCCGCGCGTGCTTCGAGCGCCACGGCGGCGAGGAGATCGACCACGCGGGCGACGGCTTCTTCGTGGCCTTCCCCGGGCCGGACCCCGCGATCCAGTGCGCGGTCGAGATCCAGCGCCGGCTCGCGGACCACCGCCGCGAGCACGGGTTCGCGCCGGCGGTGCGGATCGGCCTCCACGCGACCGAAGCCCTCGGCGGAGGCGGCGAGTACACCGGCAAGGGCGTCCACACCGCCGCGCGGATCGGGGCGCTGGCGGGGGGTGGCGAGATCGTCGCGAGCTCCGCCACGGTGCAGGGCACGACGTACACGGCGTCCGGGCCGACGCTCGCGGAGCTGAAGGGGATCGCCGAGCCCGTCCCCGTGGTGCGGCTCGACTGGAAAGGCTAGGCCACGGCGGCGCGGGGCACGAGCTCGGGCTCGTGGAGCGCCTGCCCCGCGTGCATGGCCTGCAGGAGCGTCCGGGCGCGCTCGACCTCCCGGGCCCCGCCCGCGGCCTCCTCGCCGAACACCCGTGCGATCCACCAGACCTGGGCGGCCACGTCCTTGTCCTGCGAGCGCTCGCGCTCGTACGCCAGGAGGGCGAGGGCACGCTCGAGGGCGACGTCGGGCTCGCCCTCGGCGAGCAGGAGCTCGGCCTCGGCGTCCAGGAGCCAGTCGAACGAGCCGGGGCCCTCGGCGCTCGCGACGGTCGAGGTCTCGTCGAGCACCTGCCGGGCGGCACCGAAGTCGCCCGAGTCGACGAGGGCCTTCGCGAGCGCGCTCGCGGTCCACGTGACGATGCTCCGCTCCTTCAGCTCACGGCACAGGCGATAGGCCTCGCGGAGGTCGCGCAGGGCCTCCTTGGTCTGCCCGCCGAGCCGCTCGGCGATGCCCCGGGACGTGAGGGAGCTCGCGAGCTCCCACCGCGCGCCGAGCTCGCGGAAGGCCTGGACGGCGGCGTCCAGGTGCGGGGCGGCCTCCTCCAGGCGCCACTGACGCCGGAGCGCGCTGCCCACGCTCTCGTGCGCGACGCCGACCGAGAACCGGTCCCCGGCGCCCTCGGCGATGGCGAGGCCCTGCGACGCGAGCACGAGGCTCTCCTCCTCGTCCCCCACCTCCGAGGTGAGGGTGGCGAGCATCGCGAAGGCCCGGGCCTCGGCCCACGTGTCGCCCTCAGGGTTCGCGCGGGAGACCGCGAGCGCCTCCTCGAACATCCCGCGGGCTCCGGCGAGGTCGGCGCGCCAGTACGGGGCCCAGCCCGCGACGAGGAGCGTGCGCGCGAGCGTCCACGGATCGCCGAGCTCGCGGGCGGCGTCGAGGGCCTGGTCGAACAGCCGCCCGGCGTGCGCGCGATCGCCGCGGATCGACAGCTCGATGTCGCCGAGGAACCGCGAGGCGTGCGCGCGGATCCGCGGGTCGAGCTCGCCGATCTCGAGCGCGCGGGTGAGCGGTCCGGCGGCCGACTCGAACTCGCCGAGCCAGTACCGGGTCTCGCCGAGGTTCGCGAGCAAGATGGCCTGGGACAGGCCCCACGAGCGCTCCGGTCCCGAGAGCGCGAGCGCCCGCTCGTACAGGTCCGCGGCCGGTCCGGCCTCCGAGGCCCACAGCGCGATGTCGGCCGCGTGCGTGAGCGCCTCGACCGCGCGCTCGGCGAGCGCGCGGTCGCGCGGGTTGAGATCGAGCGAGGCCTTCGCGGCCCGCTCGAGGTGGTAGGCGATCGAGCGCGGGTACCGCGCGGCCGTGTGCTCGTCCTCGGACAGCTTCGTTGCGATGCGCAGGTGCAGGCGCTGGCGCTCGTGCTTGGGGAGGCTCTCGTACGCGACGTCGCGCACGAGCCCGTGCCGGAACCGCCATGTGCCGGGGCGCTTCTCGTCGCGGGCGAGCAGCTCCTCGTCCTCGAGCAGCGCGAGGAGCTCCTCGTCGGGCTCGGCGATGAACGCGAGCTCGGATGCCTTGAACGTCGCCCGGGGGAAGACCGACGCCTTGCGGATGAGGTCGCGCGCCGCGAACCCCAGGCGGTCGATCCGGGCCGCGATCACCGCCTGCACGGTCGGCGGCAGCAGGGCGCCCGGCATGGGGCCGGTGCCCGAGGGCAGCTCGCCACCCTCGTGCCGCAGCATCCCGGTGGTCTCGACGATGAAGAACGGGTTGCCGCCGGCGTGCCGCGCGATGTTCTCGGCGGTGCCCGGATCGAGCCCCGCGCCGGCCTCGAGCGCAAGCAGCGTCGCATCCTGCATCGACATGGCCTCGAGGTACAGGCTGAGCGAGTCGCCGAGGCCGCCACCCCAGTCCGGCCGCGTCTCGAGCAGGTCGTAGCGGGCGACGCACAGGGCCATCAGCGGCACGCCCTTCGCGCTGCGAACGAGCCCCTCGACGAGGTCGAGCAGCGAGGGGTCGGCGAGGTGCGCGTCCTCGAACACGAGCACGACCGGCCCGCGCCGCGCGAGCCCCGCCACGAACGCCAAGAACCCGCTGCGGAGCTCGCTCACCCGGTAGCGGCCCTCCTCGCGGCTCCGCGAGCCGAGCCCGAGCGCGATCCCGAGGCGGGCGGCGAGCGCCGGTGCCTCCTCGGCCGGGCAGCACTCGGCGGCGACCTCCTCGAGGCGCTCCCGCAGGCGCTCGTCGGGCGCGCCGGCCTCCTCCCCCATCACGCCGAGGAGCATCTGCGCGAGGGGCGCGAACGCGGCGTCCTCGCCGAAGGGGCTCGCGCGGCCGAGGAGGACGGTGGTGTCCTCGGGCAGGCCGGCGAGGAACTCCTCGGCCACGCGGCTCTTGCCGATGCCCGGCTCGCCGAACAGGGTCACGAGGTGCCCCCGCGAGGTCTCGCGGACGCCCTCGAAGGTGTCGTTCAGCAGCCGGAGCTCGCGGCGGCGGCCGACGAACGGGATCGTCCGGCGCGAGCTGCCCCGGGCGAGCGCGACGACCGGCCACGCCGTCGCGCCCTCGTCGAAGCCCTTCGCCTCGATCTGGCGCGGCGGGCCGTACTCGACCCGGTCCTCGGTGAGCAGCCAGCTCGTCTCCGCCACGACCACGTCGCCCGGCTCGGCGGCCTGCTGGAGGCGCGCCGCGAGGTTCACCGTCGCGCCGAACAGCAGCCCCCGCTCGCTCGCCTCCGAGCCGATCGCGACCGGCCCGGTGTTGATGCCCACCCGGACCCGCAGCGACGTCGGCAGCGCGAGGGCCTCCCCGACGCGCCCGATGCGGTCCACCAGCGCGAGCCCCGCCCGCACGGCCCGCAAGGCGTCGTCGTCGTGCGCGTGCGGGATGCCGAACACCCCGACCACGGCGTCCCCCGCGAGGTTCACCGCGCGCCCACGCAGCGACTCGAGCTCCTCGGCGACGGTGCGGTAGTAGGCCGCGAGCACCTCTCGGTAGCGCTCGGGATCGATCTGCGAGGAGAGCTTCGTCGAGCCGACGAGATCCACGAAGATCACAGTGACGACCTTGCGCTCCTCCGGTGGCGGCGCGCCGACCGGGAACCCGCACGTCGGGCAGAACCGCGCGTCCTCGGGCAGCGCGGAGCCGCATCGCTCGCACATCGCCTGGCTCACCGGCCAAGCATACGTGGGGGTCTCCTCAGCCCCTCGAGCCGATGGGGAAGCGCTCGCGGACCGACCACCGGTCGTCGGCGCCTTCAACCAGCAGGAGCACCTCGGACGCGCCCGCGGCGAGCGGCAGGCCCCCGCGCAGCTCGGTCTCCATCTCCGACGAGCCGCGCATCGCGACCGTGAGGTGCGGCACGAGCTCGTCGAGGGCGCCGCCGTAGGGCGTGAGCTCGGGGAAGCGCGAGGCGAGCCGCTCGGTCATCCACACGAACGGCGCGGCCGGCTCCGGCGCGAGGTACAGGACCTCGCCTCCGAACCACCGGAGCTCGACGAGTCGGAAGTGGAACGGGGCGGTCGCGGCGAACATCGTGCGCAGGTCCTCGAGCATCTCCCCGCCGATCGACGAGGGCTCGACGAAGGGGTACAGGAGGGTCACATGCGCCGAGACCCCGCCTCCGCGGACGGATCGTGCGCGAGGCGCAGGTCGCCGACGAGCGCCTCGGCCTCGGGGACGGGGACGACGAGCGCGCTGGACCGCGGCTCGGCGCTCACCCCGCGGCGCCCTCGACGGGGCGGAAGCCCTCGATGTCGAGGATCGAGCCGGTGCGCTCGACCTCGGGGCGGAGCACGGCCTCGACGCGCTCGCCGATCTCGAGCGGCTCCTCCCCCGCGTCGAGAACGACATGGAGCAGCACGGTGTCGGCGCCGTCGAGCCGCACGAGCCCGTACGTCACCGGCCTCTCGAGCGGCTCGCCGTCGATCCCCGCGAACGCGATCGTGAACGAGACGAGCACCCCGCCCGGGCCGACCTCCGTGTCCGGCCGCAGCTCGGAGAAGCAGCGCTCGCAGAACAGGCGCGCCGGGGCGAACACCACGTCGCAGCGGGCGCACCGCGAGCCGAGGAGCACCCCACCGTCGCGCAGCGCCACGGCGAACGCCTCGCCGGCCACCCCCGGCGTGTAGCGGTGGCGCACGGGGATGCTCCCCGGCCACCGCCGGACGTCGCCCGGGCGCGAGGTCTTCTCGAGCACTAGGTCTGCCTCCGCGGTCGGAAGTAAGCGATGTCCAAGATCGAGCCCTCGCGCTCCTGGACGTTGCGCCAGACGGCCTCGACGGCCATCCCGATGCGCACGTCGGCGGGCTCGACCTCGCCGAGCTTGTGGAGGAACCCCCCGCTCGAGCCGTCGATGGCGATCACCGCCGGCAGCTCCGGCGGGTCGAGCGGCTGCATGTCCCACGAGACGTGGCAGACCGAGAACGTCTGCACGGTGCCCGTCGTCTCCACCTGCACCCAGGCGTCGGTCGCGCGGAAGCAGCGCTCGCAGAACATCCTCGGCGGGACGAGCACGCGCTCGCAGCCGCGACACTCGCGGCCGAGGATCCGGCCCTCGCGGAGGCCGTCGAGGTACCGGGCGACCGCGACCCCCGTGTCCCACTCGTACCGGGCGTCGACCGCGTGCTCGACGGCGCCGGTCGCCTGCCGGAACTCGGCGTCCGAGAGCGAGCGCCCCCTCGGCGCCACCGGCGGGGTCGCGGCCCCCGCGGCGGGCTCCGTCGCCGTCCGGGGGGGTCCGCCGTCCGTGCCCATCACCACCACCGTGCCGACCTGCATGAGGTCGCCCCAGGCCTGCGCGACGCCGCGCTCCGGCGTCCCGGGCACCTGACGGGCACCGGCCTGGCCTCGGAGCTGCCAGAACAGCTCCGCGAGCTTCATGAGCCCGGCCGCGGCGATCGGGTTCCCCACGCCGAGGAGCCCGCCGCTCGGGCAGCTCGGCAGGTCGCCGTCGCGGTTCAGCACGCCGTCGCGCGCGGCCTCCGGCGCCTTGCCCTTGTCGAACAGCAGCAGCCCCTCGAGGTGGTGGAGCTCCTTGTAGTCGAACGGGTCGTAGGGCTCGGCGACGTGGATCTGCTTGCGGGGCTCGGTGACGCCGGCCATGTCGTAGGCCATGCGCGCGGCGTTGGCGACGTACTCGGGGAACGCCAGGTCGCGGTTCGTCCAGTACGCGGTGTCGAGGTTCCAGCCCACGCCCTGGATCCACACCGGGCGGTCGGTCAGGCGCTCGGCAACACCCTCGGCCGCGACGACGAGCGCGACCGCCCCGTCGCTGATCGGCGAGACGTCCAAGCGCTGCACCGGCCACGCGAGGGTCTCGGACGCGAGCACGTCCTCGATGGTGATGTCGGCCTGACCGAGGAGCGCAGACGGATGCCCCGCCGCGTTCCGCTTGTTCTTCACCGCGACGCTCGCGATGTCGCGCTTGTCCAGGCCGTACACGGTCATGTAGCGGTTCATCTCGAGCGCGAAGATCCACAGGAGGTTCGGGCCGAGGGGACGCTCGAGCACGTTGTCGAAGATCGTGAGGAACGCGCCCTGCGGGTGCGGCTGCGTCGAGGACATCTTCTCCTCGGCCACGACGAGCGCGACGTCGGCCATCCCGCTCGCGACCGTGTACCAGGCCTGGATCCCGACGAACACGCCGCTGCCGCCGCCGACGTACGTGCGGATGCACGGCTTGCCCCAGGCGCCGGCGCCCTCGGACAGGTACTCGCCCTTCATGTGGACGCCGTCGAACGCGTCGGGCGCGCTCGTGAGGCACACGGCGTCGACATCGCCGAGCCCGAGCTCGCACGACGCGAGGGCCGCGCTCGCCGCCTCCCACGCGAGCTCCTTGCCGGTCTCCTGGGCGCGGCGCACGAACCTCGTCATGCCCGCACCGACGACGGCGACCCGACGGCTCATGAGTGCTCCCCGTAGTGCTCGATGAGCTGCATCCGGTTCCCGTCCGGATCGGTGAACGAGGCGAAGCGCGCGAGGCCCTCGACCTCGCCGCTGCGCTCGTCGAACACCGCGCCCCGTATCTCCATCGCGAAGCGCGCGGCGTCGAGGTCCTCGACCTCGAAGACCACGGTCCCGCCCGGCGCCCGCTCGCCGGTCGCACCGCCGTGGAGGGCCAATCGGACCGGCCCGGCGTCGAGCTCGGCCCACTCGTCACCGTGCCGACGCAGGAGCGCCAGCCCGAGCGCGTCCGTGTAGAACGCGACCGCGCGGTCCATGTCGCCGACCCAGAACCACACCTGCTCGACCCGCCCGAGCATCAGCCGCCCGCCCCCTCGTCGTTCGCGAGCACGACGACCGCCCCCGTCGTCGAGGGCACGCCGAGCCACGACTGCGCGACCGCCGTGTAGACCTCGTCCACCTGGCGCTCGCCGGCCTCGCCGCGCAGCTGCTCCACGCATTCCTGCAGCCGCGCGAGCCCGTTCGCCTCGAACAGGTTCCCCATCCCGAGCGAGCCGCCCGAGACGTTCACCGGCATGTCGCCGTCGGCCTCGAGCTCGCCGTCCTCGAGCAGCTCGGCGAGCTCAGCCGCCGTCGCGAGGCCGAGCGCCTCGAGGTGCTGGAGCTCCTTGTACGCGTAGGTGTCGTCGACCTCCGCGAGGTCGATCTCCCCGGCGGGGTCGCGGATCCCGACCTGCCGGTACGCCATCTGCGCCGCGAGCGCGACACCGTCGGCCTCGCCCCATGCGCGGCTCTCCAGCGATGCCGCGGCCGAGGACCACCCCGCGCCGAGCACCCACACCGGCCCGTCGGTGAGCTCGCGGGCCCGGGTCTCGGAGGCGAGCACGGCGACGACGCATCCGTCGGCGCGGCCGGCCACCTCGAGCTCGCGGAGCGGCCAGGCGACCGGCGCGGCGTCGTCCACCTGTTCGGGATCAAGGTCGGCCGGGTAGGCCGCGCGAGGGTTGTCGAGCGCGTTCCGCCGGTTCTTCGCGACGACCATCGCGCAGTGCTCCTCGGTGAGGGCGGTGCGCTCGAGGAACGCGTTCATGTCGAGCCCCGCGACCGCGAGCGCCGGCATCCCGAGGGGCCGGTTCCATACCGGGTCGAGCGCGAACGCCTCGATCGCTCCGAGGGACACGACGTCGGAGACCTTGCTGTGCGCCTCGACGGCGACGACGCTCGCGACGCCCGAGCGGATCAGCATGAGCGCGGTCGCGACGCCGAGGAGGCCGTCGCCCGCGACCGTGTGCACCGGACGCTGGGCGGCGCCGAGCTGGTCCGGCACGTACTCGTCGAAGATGCTCGTGCCCTCGAGGAGGTCCTCGGAGCAGCAGACGAACGAGTCGACCTCGGCGCGGGGATCCACGCCGGCGTCGGAGTAGGCGCGCTGCGCCGCCTCGAACATCAGCTCCTTGTAGGAGAGACCGGCCACGATCGGGGCGAACCCCGCGTGCCCGATGCCGACGACGGCGACCCTCGGCTCCACGGCCCGATTCTCCCACCCGAGGCTCGACCGGCGCTCGGGCGGACCTGGCTATGCTCCGGACTGATATGCGCACCTCGCGGAACAGCGACAGCCTGTGGCACCGGCTGCGGTGGCTCGTCGCGCTGCTCGCCGCCGCGGTCGCGTACGGCGTGACCGGCTACATGTTCGTCGAGGGCTGGGGGTTCGTCGACTCGCTCTTCATGACCGTCATCACGCTCACCACGGTCGGCTTCGGCGAGGTGCGCCCCCTCGACGCGGGCGGCCAGGTCTTCACGATCACGCTGCTCATGCTCGGCGTCGGCACCGTCTTCGTCACGATCTCGCTCACCGCACGGTGGGTGGCCGAGGTGCAGATCGGCTCGCGAAGCAGGAGGAAGCGGATGGAAAGCCGGATCGAAGCCCTCCGGGGTCACTACATCATCTGCGCCTATGGCCGCGTCGGGCGAGCGATCGCCCGCGAGTTCGAGGCCGAGGGCGTCCCGTTCGTGGTCATCGACCCCAAGGAGGACCTGCAGGAGCGCATGACGCAGGACGGGGTCCTGTTCCTCATCGAGGATCCCTCGGAGGAGGGCGTCTTGCTCCACGCCGGCGTGCAGCGGGCACGAGGGCTCGTGTGCGCCGTGGACTCGGACGCGACGAACGTCTACATCACGCTGATGGCGCGCTCGCTGAACCCGGACCTGTTCATCGTGGCCCGAGCCTCCGAGCGCGGCTCGGATAAGCGGCTCCTCAAAGCGGGCGCCGACCGGGTGGTGTCGCCGTTCGTGAGCAGCGGCCGGCACATGGCGCTCGTGGCCATGCGCCCACGGGCAGCCGACGTCGTGGAGGTCGAATCGGCCGGCGCCAGCTCGCTCCGCCTGGAGGAGCTGCGGATCGATGCCGGCTCATCGAATGCCGAGCGCACCATCGCCGGCGCGATGGGCGCGACGCCGGTGCTCGCGATCCGGCACCCCGGCGGTCAGATCACCGCGAACCCACCGCCGGACCAGGTGTTGAAGGCCGGCGACCTCGTCCTCATGATCGGCGAGGTGGACCTGCCGTCGGTTCGCCGCGGGACGTAGCGACACGAGCCGCACGCGCCGACGGCTACTGCCCGAGGATCTTCTTCTTCTGGTTCTGGAACTCGGCCTCGGTGAGGACGCCCTTGTCGCGGAGGTCGGCGAGGCGCTGGAGCTCGGTCGTCACCGACGGCGCGGAGGGTGAGGATCCGCCGCCCGAGCCGCCCTGGTACATCCGCTTCTTGTTCGCCTCGCCCTGCTGGTAGATCGTGCGCTGGACGTGCTCGGGGTTGCGGACGTTCGCGAACACGTTCCGTCCGTACTCGCTGGCCGACTGGATCACCAGGTCGCCGGCGCCGACCACGCGCTCGAGGATCGACTGCTGGAACCGCACGTCGTTGATCGCTTCGAGGGGGATCTCCATCGAGCGCTTCGCGATGAACCCTTCGCGGTGGATGATCCGGTCGGTCGTGACCGCGAAGTTCGACGTGGCCCACGCGATGAACGCGCGGAGCGGGTAGATCACGAAGATCACGACCGCCGCGGCGAGCACGCCCCAGACCACGACCGAGCGTCCGGCGCCGGTATCGGGGGCGTACGCGAGCGCGAAGCCGTAGCCGATGACGAGCAGCGCGGTCACGATCGACGGCAGGACGAGCGCGATCCAGTGGGGACGGAGGTCGAGCGCGATCTCCTCGCCCTCGATGAGGAGTCGTCGCGGGAACGTCATGGCCGGACCCTACCGCGCCGACCTCACCCCGGCAACGCGCCGGAGCCGAGGTGCTCGACCTCGCCGAACCGCACCGTCTCGAGCCCGGTCGCCGTGCGCACGACGAGCGATCCGTCCTCGTCGACGTCGACCGCCTCGCCCTCGACGACGGCGCCGGAGGTCGTCCTCGCGCGCACGCGACGGCCGAGCGTCGCACACAGCTCCCGGTACGACGCGACGACCTCGGGCGCGAAGGCGGCCGTCGACGGCTCGTAGGCGCGAGCGAAGTCCCGAAGGAACGACTCGAGCACCACGTCCGGCTCGGCCTCGAGCGCCCCGGCGCCCGGCACGTCGGGCACCGCGCCGAGGTTCACCCCGACACCGAGCACGACGAACGCGAACCCCTCGACCTCGAGCGCCGACCCCGCGAGGATGCCGCCCACCTTGCTCTCGCCGACCATGAGGTCGTTCGGCCACTTGCAGCCGACCTCGGCGCCGGCGGTCTCGCGCAGGGCTCGGGCCATCGAGGCCCCGGCGAGGAGCGAGAGCAGGCCGCCGCGCTCCGGCGGAAGGGCCGGCCGCAGCACCATCGAGAAGAGCAGCGCGCGCCCGGGCTCGTCGAGCCAGGTCCGCCCGAGCCGGCCTCGGCCCTCGGACTGGTGACCGGCGGCGACGAGGGTCCACTCGGGGGCGCCGGCCCGGGCGAGCTCGAGCGCCGTCGCCTGCGTGGACCCGGTAACCTCGTCGAACCGCACGGGAGCATCGGAGCCGATCCGCTCGAGGGCGGAGCGCAGGGCGGCTTCGGATAGCGGCAAGGTTTGACTCCCGTGGGGACCGAAGAGGATTATCGCGAGCCGGAGAACCCGTGGCCAAGACCCGCATCCTGATCGCGAACCGCGGCGAGATCGCGGTGCGCATCATCCGGACCGTGCGCGAGCTCGGCTTCCAGTCGGTGGCCGTCTACTCGGACGCCGACCGCGAGGCCCTGCACGTCCAGATGGCGGATCAGGCCTTCCGCATCGGGCCCGCGCTCGCCGCCGATTCCTACCTGTCGATCGGCGCCATCCTGGAGGCGGCCCGCAAGGCCAAGGCGACGCTCGTGCACCCGGGCTACGGCTTCCTGTCCGAGCGCGCGCACTTCGCCCGGGCGGTGCAGGAGTCCGGCTACGTGTTCATCGGTCCCTCGCCCGAGGCGATCGACACGATGGGCGACAAGTCCGCGGCCCGGCGGGCGGCCGAGCGCGTCGGCGTGCCGATCGTCCCCGGAACCCCCGAGCCCGTCACGGCCGAGCAGGCCCCGCGCGAGGCCGAGCGCATCGGCTACCCGGTGATCGTGAAGGCCGCCTTCGGCGGCGGCGGACGGGGCATGCTCGTCGTCCGCAAGCCCGAGGACCTCGAGGGCGCGCTCGCGCGCGCGACGCGTGAGGCGCAGTCCTACTTCGGCCGTCCCGAGGTCTTCCTCGAGCGCTACATCGAGCGCGGCCACCACGTCGAGGCCCAGATCCTCGCGGACGGTCACGGCAACATCGCGTTCCTCGGCGAGCGTGACTGCTCGGTCCAGCGCCGGCACCAGAAGCTCATCGAGGAGACCCCCTCGCCCATCGTCGACGCCGACCTGCGCGCCCGGATCGGCGAGGCGGCGGTCGCGCTCGCGAAGGGCGCCGGGTACGTGAACGCTGGCACTGTCGAGTGCATCGCGGACGACGAGGGCAACTTCTACTTCCTCGAGATGAACACGCGCCTGCAGGTCGAGCACACGGTCACGGAGGTCGTCACCGGCCTGGACCTCGTGGCGCTCCAGATCGCGGTCGCGCTCGGCGAGCGCGTGGACCTCGGCTCGGTGGAGCCCAGGGGCCACGCGATCCAGGTCCGTATCAACGCCGAGGACCCGATCCGCAACTTCCTGCCCGGCCCCGGACGGGTGACCGGCTACCGCGAGCCCTCCGGCCCGTTCGTGCGCGTGGACTCCGCGATCCGCGAGGGCAAGGAGATCCCCGCCGACTACGACTCGATGTTCGCCAAGCTGATCGTCGGTGGCCAGGACCGCGAGGGCGCCCGGCGCCGGCTGCTCCGGGCGCTCGGCGAGTTCCAGGTCGAGGGCGTCCCGACGACGATCCCGCTGCACCGCTGGATCTTGGAGACGCCGGAGTTCCGCAAGGCCACCCACACGACCACCTGGCTCGAGCGCGCCCTCCGCGACGCCGAGCTCCCCGGCGCCGACTGGACCGCGCCCGCCGTGCCCGAGCCCAAGCAGGGCGTGCCCGCCGAGCTCCTCGTCGAGGTCGACGGCCGCCGGGTGCCGATCCGCATCTTCGACCACCGGCACGACACCGCTCCCAAGCCCCCCGCCCGCCACGCGAGCCACCACGGTGAGAGCGTGCACAGCGTGATCGTGGCGCCGATGCAGGGGACGATCCTGCGCGTGCTCGTCGAGCAGGGCCAAGAGATCGAGGCCGGCGACGTCGTCTGCATCCTCGAGGCGATGAAGATGGAGAGCGCGATCCCGGCGCCGCGCGAGGGCGTGGTCTCGGAGCTGCCGGTCCAGGCGGGTCAGGTCGTGCAGGTCGGCCAGACGCTCGCCGTCATCGACTGAGCGAAGCCTCCGCCGCGGGCTCGCCGGCGGGCTCCGGCGCCGCCGCCTCGGTCGGCAGGTGCTCGGGGATCCACAGGCGGAACACGGTGCCCGCCGGGCCGGACCGCTCGAGCCACAGGCGTCCGCCGATCGCGTCGGCCATCTTGCGGCAGATGTACAGGCCGAGGCCGGTCCCGCCGACGCTCCGCGTCGCCGAGCTGTCCACCTGGTAGAAGCGGTCGAAGATCCGCTCGTGCGCCTCTTCGGGGATCCCCCGGCCCTCGTCCTCGACCGAGACGACGAGCCCGTCCCCCATCACGGCGCCGCGCACGGTGATCCTCGTGTCCGGCGGCGAGTACTTCAGGGCGTTCTCGACGAGGTTCGACAGGATCTGGTGGACCTTGGCCTCGTCGGTCTCCACGAGGGGCAGCCCGACGTCGAAGCGCAGGTCGAACGTGTGACCGTGGGCGCTCGCGCGAAGCTCGTCCACGACGTGGCCGGCGACCTGGCCCGTCGAGACCAGGGACGGCGTCAGGGGCTCGACGTGGGACTCGAGCCGCGCGACCGACAGCAGCTGCTCGATCAGCCGGCGCAGCCGGTCACTCTGCCGATCGGCCGCCTCGAGGAACGAGCGCTCCTGGTCCGCGGCCAGCCCAGGGCCGAGCTGCAGCAGGGTCTTGATGTAGCCCTGGATCGAGGTGAGGGGCGTACGCAGCTCGTGGGAGACCACCGCCACGAAGTCGTCCTTCAACCGGCCGAGCTCCTTCTCCTGCTCGAGTGCCTCCTCGAGTCGCCGCACGAGATGCGTGTTGTGGAGCGAGGCGGTCGCGCCCCAGTAGACGGCGGCGACGGGGACGACGACGAGCGGCACGAGGAACGGGTCGCGGTCGGCGAGCACGAGCAGCACCGGCGACAGCGCGCAGAGCGCGGCGGCGGTGGACACCTGGAACACCAGGTCCTCGAGCAGGTAGCGGCCGATCGACTGTCCGTGCGAGAGCGCGATGGCCGTCGCCGTCAGGACGTCGTTCACGACGAAGAACGCGGCCGCCGAAGCGGCGATGGGAACGAGCGCGTCGAGCGTTACCTCGCGCGGGCTCCCGAACAACGCGTAGACGGCGCCGGCAGCCGCGACGGACAGGACGTACTGGGCGACGTTGAACGCGGTCTTCCACGGCGACTTGCCGTTCACGACATCGCCGACGACCGAGGAGAGCGCGAACACGAAGGCGGCGGGCCCGGTTCCGTAGTTGAGGAGGATCGCGAACCCGAACGTGGTCGAGATGCCGATCTCCTCGACCTCGCCGCCGTGCGGCGCACGGATGGGGAGGAGCTCGCCGGCCAGGGCGAACGCCGCGAAGAGCCAGAACTCCTTGGCGGAGGCGGCGATCGTGTCGCGGTCGATCGTCGGGATCAGCGCGACGAGGACCGCCAGCCCGGCGACCGTGACGATGGTCGCGAACAGACGGCCTCGGTCGGGGTGATCCTTGGCGGCGTCACGAAGGGGCAGGGCTGAACTCATCCAGTTCCGATTCGGCTCGGAATCCGGCAAGGTTGAGGCGCGGGCCGGTGCTAGGGCTTCGGGATCTTCCGAGGCGAACCGAGCACGAACACGAGCACGGCGACGAGCGCCGGCGAGAACCAAAGCCTCCGAAGGAAGGCCTTCATCCCCTCGGTCACCCCCTTTCCTACCCTCTTGACACGCAACGGCCGACCCGGATGAGCCACCCGCCTGTTCGTACCTCACACGGTAGACGTGGCCGGCAGCGCGAACATCGGCCGTGAGGACCAAATCCGGCTCCCTCGTGGCCCCGCGAGCGGCCCCGGTCGGGTTAGGCCGGATGGTGGATCCGGCGATGAGCAACCTCTCAGGCGACGCGAACGGCGTGCCGATAGGCTGGCGACCCGGCGTCGGAGGAGCGGCTCACGTGATCCTCGTTCTGTTCCTGGCTCTCGCGCTCGCGCTCGTTCCCTTGGGAAGGGGTCGGCTGCGGGCATTGTCGTCGCTGCGGTTCCGGACCCCGTGGCTGCTGTGGCTCGCGCTCGCCACGCAGGTCGTGCTCATCGCGTTCCCGGGCCAGGAGTCCTGGTGGCGCACCGCGGCCAACGTGGCCACCTTCCCCCTCGGTCTCGCCTTCGTCTGGTGCAACCGGCGCATCCCGGGCCTGTGGCTCGTCGGGGTGGGAGCGCTGCTCAACCTCCTGCCGATCCTCGCGAACGGGGGCGTGATGCCCGCGTCCGCGCAGGCGCTCGAGCTCGCGGGGATCCCCGCGCACCCCGGCGTCTATGCGAACTCCGCGGTCCTTGCCGAGCCGAGGCTGCTGTTCCTCGGCGACGTCATCGCGATCCCCGAGTCCGTGCCGCTCGCGAACGTCCTGAGCGTCGGGGACGTCGTCATCGCGCTCGGCGCCGCGTACACGATCCACCGCGTCACGGGATCGTGGCTCGCCGGGCCGCGGCGACCGGCGAGCGCCTGAGCTCCCTCAGCCGCGGACGCGGTCCAGGAACGTTCGCACGGCGCCCAGGTACGCCTCGGGCTCCTCGACGAACGGCATGTGCCCGCTCCGCTCGAAGATGACGAGCTCGGCGCCGGGGATCTTGCGCTCCATCGTCTCCGAGGCCTCGACCACGCACGTCCGGTCGTGCCGGCCGCCGAGCACCAGCACCGGTTGTGCGATCTCGCCGAGCCGTTCCTCGAGCTCGATCCCGCCGTACTCCTCCTGCGAGAAGTGCCGCAGGACCGCCGGGTTCAGCACCCCGCGGGAGCGCTCGGCATAGGCCTCGATCCGCGGGTCGAGCGGGTCGGCGAAGTGGAACGGCCACTGGTCCGCGATGAGCGAGTCGAAGTCCTCCGGCGTCTCGGCCGAGGTCTCGCGCTCCCAGGAGTCGATGACCTGCTGGCGGAGCCAGTTGGGCTCGAAGGTCCGCAGCATCTCCTCGGTGCGCTCGAAGAAGCGGGCCGACGGCACGCCACAGGAGACGATCGAGGCCGCCGCCGCGCCCGGGAAGTCGATCGCGCTCCGCAGGGTGACGAAGGCGCCGTGGGAGTGCCCGAGCACCGCGTACCGCTCGAGCCCCATCGCGCGGGCGAGCATGACCACGTCTTGAGCCATGCGCTCGAGCGTCCAGGTGGACACGGGTGCGGGGTCCGAACGCCCTTGGGCCCGCTGGTCCACCAGGATCAGGCGGTACGCGTCGCCGAGCGGGTCGAGTTCGTCCGCGAACTCATGGTGGTCGAGCCCGGGACCCCCGTGCAGGACCAGGAGCGGGAAGCCCTCCCCACGCCCGACGACGTACAGGCGCGTGTCGTCGATCCGGACGTGCCGACCGCCGGCCTCGTCCGGAACCGACTCAGGCACCCGGGCGGCCCCAGCTTCCCCGGCCCGTGACCCTGAAGCCGGCGTCGTGGATCTTGTACGAGCGGTTCACCGAGATGAGCAGCGCGGTCATGGTCTCGGCGATCCTGGCCTGCGAGAGGTCGCCGGCGTCCACCCAGCGGAGGTTCGGGATCTGGTCGATGAGCTCGCCGACCGTCGCCTTGGCCTCCTTGTCGGAGCTGCAGACGAACACGTCGCTGTCCATCGGACGCTCGAGCGCCTGGAGCTGCTCGCCCGAGATGGTGTGGAAGGCCGCGACCATCCGGACCCCCGGGTCCAGGATGGCCTTGGCCGCCTCGGCCGCCGAGCCGTGCCAGGGCCGGATCACGTGCCACGCGCGTCCGCCGACGGCGGTCGCGAGCGGGCTCGTGCAGTCGACGACGATCTTCCCGGCGGCGACGTGGTCATTGATCGCCCGGTAGATGTCGGCCTGGCCGCCGTACGGCACCGTGACGAAGACGACCTCGGCCTGCTCGGCCGCGAGCTCGTTCGTCGTGCCGCTCACCCGTACGTCACCGCCGAGGAGCTCGACGGCCTTCTCCGCGGTGGCCGCGCCCTTCTCCGCCGAGCGCGAGCCGATGATCGCGTGGTTCCCTGCGCGGGCCAGCCGGAGGATCAGGCCGAAGCCCTCTTCCCCGGTCCCGCCGATGACTGAGATGTCCATGCGCCACAGGGTAGCCGAACGACGCGGCCCGACCGGGTCCACCCGGCCGGGTGGCCGCGGGCCGTTCGACGCTGCGTGCTACAGGATGCCGCGGTCCTCGAAGGCCTTGCGGACCTTCACGGCGGCCCCCTGGCCGGCCACCTCCTGCGCGGCGGCCACCGTCGCGAGCGCGGCCGCCGCGAAGGACGTGTTCGTGGCGAACGAGAACTGCGCCTGCAGGATGATCGTGTCCGCGGTCGTGCGTCCGAGCGTGTTGTGGATGTCGTAGAGCGCACGGGACCAGACCTGCCCGTCGTGGTGGATCCGCCCGTTGAAGTCGGCGACCGTGAGGTCGAGGTCCACCCGGCGCAGGCAGTGCGGCTCGGTCGACGTGTACGAGATCGAGTCCCAGTCGGCGATGCAGGTCGTCCCGTAGCCGCCCGACACGGGCTCGCTCATCGTGAAGGCCCAGTAGTCGCCGAAGCCCTCGCCGATCGAGCGCGCGTCGTGGTCGACCCCGAATCCGGGCACCTGGTCGTCTTGGATCGCGTGCCCGAGCTCGTGCCAGATGACCTCCATGTCCTCGCCGTCGTCGACGCCGCCCTTGCCGAGCGTGATGGCGTCCTTCGCCGGGTCGTAGAAGCTGTTGTCCCCGCCGAACTGGCTCACGCGCATGTTCTGCGGCTCGTTGTTGATGTCATCGAACCCGAGGCTCTGGATGTACAGCTGCGCCTGCGTCACCGCGTAGTACGCCATCACCTGCTCGAACCAGGTGTGCGAGCGGCCGTACAGGTACGTGCCGTCGCTGCTGAACGCGCAGTTCTTCGTGCCGCACACGTCGGCGAAGTCACCGCGCAGGTAGCCGCTGCCGTCGAGGTTCGTGAGCGTGACGACACGGTAGGCGGCCTGCAGGGCGGCGTAGTCCCGGTCCTTCTGGTCGGTCAGGGTCTGGTCCTGGAGCGTGACCACCGGGTTGGGCAGGAACACCCGCCCGTCGGCGGTGGTCGTCGCGGCGAGCGCCGACCGGCCGAGCACCGGCACGGCGAGCACGCCGATCACGAGGGACAGCGTGAGGATCCTGCGAACGCGCATCGGGGGGCCTCCTCGGTTCGGGTGGCGGGAGTGTAGCCCGCCGATGCTTCGGGTGCCGGGGCGGCTCAGCGTGTCGGGCGATGCTCGCCGAACACGCCGCGGAGCACGTCGGAGACCTCGCCGAGCGTCGCGCGAGCGCGGAGTGCCTCCTTCATCGGCGGCAGCACGTTCCGGGTGCCGCGAGCCGCGTCGGCGACCTCGGCGAGGGCGCGCTCCACCGCGCCGGCATCGCGCGAGGCGCGGACCTCGCGCACGCGCTCGGCCTGCTTCGCGAGGTCCTCCTCGGCGATCCGCTGGATCTCGACCTCATGCTCCTGCGGGTCTTGGAACCGGTTGATGCCGACGACCACGCGGTCCCCCGACTCGATCGCGCGCTGCATGCGGAAGGCGGCCTCGTGGATCTCGTCCTGGACGAAGCCCTGCTCGATCGCCGCGACGGCGCCGCCCATCCCGTCGATCCTGTCCAGGTACTCGACGGCGCGGGCCTCGACCTCGTTCGTGAGCGCCTCGACGAAGGAGGAGCCGCCGAGGGGGTCGGCGACGCTCGCGACCCCGGTCTCGTACCCGATGACCTGTTGGGTCCGGAGCGCGATCTTCACCGCGTGCTCCGAGGGCAGCGCGAGCGCCTCGTCGTACGAGTTCGTGTGCAACGACTGCGTGCCGCCGAGCACCGCAGCGAGCGCCTCCAGCGCCGTCCGCACGATGTTGTTCTCGGGTTGCTGGGCCGTGAGCGTCGCGCCGCCGGTCTGCGTGTGGAACCGGAGCATCGCGCTCCGCGGGTCCTTCGCGCCGAAGCGCTCGGTCATGATGCGTCCCCACAGTCGGCGCGCCGCGCGGAACTTCGCGACCTCCTCGAAGAAGTGCATGTGGCAGGCGAAGAAGAACGACAGGCGCGGCGCGAAGTCGTCGACCGCTAGACCGGCCGCGAG
>CAYUSA010000013.1:0-59363 GCA_964447335.1 uncultured Actinomycetes bacterium | reverse complement strand
CCGCGGACGCCGAGCTCGCGCTCGAGACCTCGCTCGGGGCGGCCGAGACGCACGGCGACCCCGAGCGGCTTCGCCAGGTTGTCGTGAACCTGCTCTCCAACGCGCTCCGCCACACACCGCCCGGCGGTCGCATCGACGTGCGGACATCGGTCGAGGGCGAGCACGCGGTGCTGGAGGTGCTCGACACGGGCCCCGGCATCGCGTCCGAGGACCTCCCGCACGTCTTCGAGCGCTTCTACCGCGGCGCGGGCGCCGAGGCGAGCTCGGGCAGCGGCATCGGCCTGGCCGTCGCGGCCGAGCTCGTCGCCGCCCACGACGGGACCATCGAGGCTCGGAACGGCGCCGAAGGCGGCGCCGCGTTCACCGTCCGGCTCCCCGCTTCCTGAGTCCGCCGGGGCCCTATCCGGCGCTGCCGCCGCCGTCGACGGGCAGCGCCGCGCCCGTGATGAACGACGACTCGTCCGAGGCGAGGAACAGGGCGGCCATCGCGACCTCGTCGGGATCGCCCATGCGCCCGAGGGGTCGCTCGGAGGCGCTCGCGACGTAGGCCTCCCAGGTCATCCCGCGATGCGCGGCGTCCTCATGCTCCATCGGGGTCACCGTGTCGCCGGGGCAGATGCAGTTGACCCGGACGCCCTGGGGCCCGTGGTCGATCGCCATCGCCTTCGTCATGACCACCATGCCGCCCTTGGCGGCGCAGTAGGCGACGGCCCGGTCGCCGCCGACGAGCCCCCAGCCGGAGCTGTTGTTGACGATCGAGCCGCCCCCCTGGGCGATCATCACGGGCAGGGCGTACTTGGACATCAGGAACGTCCCCTTCAGGCTGACGTCGACCTGCAGGTCCCACTCCTCCTCGCTGCAGTCGATGGTGTCGTTGGCGACGAAGACGCCCGCGTTGTTGAAGAGCACGTCCAACCGTCCGAAGGCCGCGACGGTCTCCTCGACCGCACGGCGGCAGTCCTCGGCCAGGCGGACGTCGGCGCGAACGAAGATCGCCCGTCCGCCGCCTCGCTCGATCTCCGCGACCACCTCCCGGCCACGCTCCTCGTTCCGTCCGGTGATGGCGACGGCGGCCCCCTCACGCGCGAACAGGGTTGCGGTTGCCCGCCCGATGCCGGAGGTCCCACCGGTGATCAGGGCTACCTTGTCGTTCAGATGCATCGTCGTTCGGACCTCCCTACGTCTTGCCTCACACGCCATGACGGCGTCCGCACGTCCCGATCTCCACCGGCCGCCCGGGTGGCGCCGCGCGGACTCGCATCCGGCTCGAGCGCCCGCTCTCGAAGGAGGCCGTCACATGGACCCGAGCCACGAGATCCTGTTCGAGCCCGTGCGGATCGGGCCGAAGACGCTGAAGAACCGCTTCTACCAGGTGCCGCACTGCTCGGGGTTCGGGACCGAGAAGTCGTGGACGCAGGCCGCGCACCGAGGCATGAAGGCCGAGGGCGGGTGGGCGGCCGTCTGCACCGAGTACGCGCCGTTCACGCCCGATACCGACGAGGCACCGCTCATCGCCGTGCGGTTCTGGGACTCCGACGACATGCGGGCCCTCCGCCTCATGACCGAAACCGCGCACCGGCACGATGCCCTCGCGGGGCTCGAGCTGCACCACGCCGGCAACCACGCCGAGAACAACGTCACGCGCTACCCGACGCTCGCGCCGAGCCAGACCGCCTCGGACCCGCATGCGCATGTCGTGGCGAAGGCCATGGAGCCGAGCGACATCGAGCGCGTGCAGCGCGACTGGGTCGAGGCGGCGAAGCGAGCTCGCGACTGCGGCTTCGACATCGTCTACGCGTACGGCGCGCACTCCTACCTGCTGATGCAGTTCCTCTCACCCTTCTACAACCAGCGCACCGACGGCTACGGCGGCTCACTCGCGAACCGCGGCGCTTCTGGCTCGAGACGCTCGAGAAGGGCAAGGAAGCGATCGGCGAGGACTGCGCGATCGCGACGCGCATCGCGGTCGAGGGCTCGAGCAGTCTGCACGCGCTGGCGTCGGCGGTGAAGCTCGTGTGCGGCGGGACCGCCGGTCGCGTGATTGACAAGGCCGTGCAGATCCACGGCGGCCGCGGCTGCATGCGCGAGCAGCCGGTAGAGCGGATGTATCGCGAGTTGCGCGTCGGCCGCATCTGGGAGGGAACCTCCGAGACCCAGCGGCTCGTGATCGGCAACGAGCTCCGCAAGCGTGGCCACGCCGCATACACGGGCTGGCCGGAGGAGTAGCGGGCAGTCTCATCCGGCGCAGGAGGCCGGCGGCCTCGGGAGGGGTCGCGGGCGGTCCTACTTACCCGCCGCCAGCTCCCGTTCGCGCTCGCCGATCATGCGGAGTAGCTCCTCGCCGAGCCCCTCCTCGAGCGGAAGGGGAGCGTGCTCGGCGAGTATCGCTCGCGCCTTCTCCCGGGCCCGGTCCTTCGGTTCGGGCCGGCCCGTCGCCTCCCACTCCTCCCACGTCTCCCGGCCGAGGAACCGCGTCATCCACTGCTCCCGCATGTGCTCGAGCGTGTGGGGATGGGCGAGGTAATGGCCTCCCGGCCCGACCTCCACGATGACCTCCAACGCCAGGTGCTCCTCGGTCACCGGGAACCCGTCCAGCTGGGCGATCACGATGTCGAGCAGCTCGGCGTCGAGCAGCATCTGCTCGAGCGAGAACACCCTCGCACCGTAGAGGGTTCCGCAGGCGCAGAGCATGTCGGCGCAGGCCGACACGGCGGCCAGCAGCGAGAGCGTGTTCTGCACGCCGGCCTGCCAGTCCGCGGTCTTGGCCCCCGTCTGATAAGCCCCGATGTTCAGCGGCAGCTCGTAGAAATGAGCCAGCTGAGCCGCCGCAAGGTTGAACAGGGTCTCCTGCGGACCCCAGGCGAGGTTCAACCCCCCGGACCACAGGTCCATGAAGGCACCGTACGGACCGTAGAAGGTCGGCGCACCAGGAACGAGCGCCTCCAGCATGACGATGCCACCCAGCAGCTCCGCGTTCGTTTGCACCAGGTAGCCGGCCAGCGTGGTCGGGGCCGTGGCCGTGGCCACCGGCATCGCCACGAAGCCGGAGGGAACGCCGGCCTCGGCGAACGCGATCGCGGCCTCGATCGGGCCGGCATCGAACGCGAGGGGGCTCAGGCTGCACTGGTAAGAGGAGATGATCGGCCGCTTCCTCAGGGCCTCGTCTCCGCCGGCGATCGCTCGAGCCATCTCGATCGCCCATCGGGCGTCCTCTCCCGAGAAGATCGACATCGCCTGGATATGCTTCGCGCTGTTCGCGAGCTGGGCCTCGAGCTGGTGGAGCGGCTGGAGCCCCACCGGAACGTCGGTCACAGCGACGCACGGCCACAGGTACGCGATCTCGGGCAGGGCGTCGGCGATGCGCGTTGCGTCCTGAAGATCGCGCTTGGTCGGAGGGCGCCTCGCTCCCGTCTCCAGGTCGACGATCTCAGCGGCCGTTCCATCGATCGACAGGTAGCCTCGTGTCCCGTCGACGGGGCAGTCGAAGCGCGGGTCGCGGGCCGCCATCAGGAAAGTCCTGGGCGCGAGGCCGACGAGCTCCTCCACCATCCGCCGCGGGAACCGAACCCGCCTGCCCTCGAGGTCCACCCGGGCTCCGGTGCCCTCGAGCGCCCGAAGCACGCGCTCCGAGCCGACGGCCATACCCACGCGTTCGAGGACTTCCAGCGTCGTGCGGTGGATGGCCTCCAGGGCGTCCTCGGAAAGGACCTCCGGACGCGGCCCGAACGGCACGGACCGGATACCTGCGTCGACCGCACCGTCCATGGTGCCGATCGCCTCCACTGGGCGGATTCTTCGACCTCCCCGGCGACCCTAGCCCGGTTTGAATAGCTGTACAAACCCCGTGTATAAGAGAACCCAGCAGACAGAGACAGCGTTCGGGGGGAGGGTTCATGGGCGAGGAAGAGCGGGCCATCAAGACGGCCTTCTACGACATCCAGGCCGCGATGGGCGCGACGTTCGCCCCCGACGGCGGATGGTTGTGGACCGACAGCTTCGGCGACATCGGAGCCGAGTACAAGGCGGTCCGCGAGGACGTCGGCATGTGGGACGTGTCGCCCCTCAACAAGTGGGACTGGCGGGGGCCCGATGCGGTGAAAGCCGCGCAGCGGGTGAACGGGAACGACATCGCCGGCCTCCAGGTCGGGCAGGTGCGCTACGGACCGTTCCTCGACGAGGACGGCCTGGTGGTTGACGACGGCACCGTGTACAAGCTCGCCGACGACCATGTGTGGGTCATGACGAACACCACGGAGCTGAAGGAGTACTTCGCCGAGGCGACCAAGGGGCTCGATGTCGAGATCGAGTACGTCGCCTTCCAGATGCCTCACATCGCCGTTCAGGGGCCGAGGTCGCGCGACTTCCTGACGCCGCTCACGAACGCCGACCTCACGACCCTGAGGTACTACCGCTTCTACCCGGACAAGGTCGAGGTCGGCGGGGTTCCCGTCTGGCTCTCCCGCACCGGTTTCTCGGGCGAGCTGGGCTACGAGCTGTTCGTCGCTCCCGAGAACGCGGAGGACCTGTGGAAGGCCGTCCACGGTGCCGGGGCCACCCCGTTCGCGAACGCGGCCATCGAGATCTGCCGGATCGAGTCGGGCATGGTCGTGACCGAGTACGACTACGAGGCCCACACGGTCACGCCCTACGACATCGGGCTCGACCGCGTGACGAAGCCCGATGGGCCGGGCGAGTTCCTCGGCAAGGAGAAGCTGCGCGAGGTTGCGAAGAACCCGCCGAACCGGTTCAAGACGCTGGTGCTCGAGGGCGACGAGGTGCCGGAGTACGGCGCCGCGGTGACCAAGGACGGCGAGCCTGTCGGCATGCTCACGAGCCCGACGAGCAGCCCGCGCTTCGGCGTCATCGGCGTCGCGACGCTGCGGACGGACGTGGCGGTGGACGGGACCAAGGTGGATGTGGCCGTGGGCGACGGCACCGTTCCGGCAAGCGTCACCCACAACTCCATCTACGACCCGGACAAGAAGCTCCCCCGCAGCTAGGGCCTGTTTCGAAGTCGGATCGGGACCCTCCCGCTCCAGGCGGGAGGGTCCCTTTCGTGATCCTCAGCGCTTCCGTCCCGAGACCCGGCCGAGCAGGTCGCCCCTCTTCAGGTCCTTGCGGACCACGGTCGCCGCGTTGCGGCCGGAGACGCCCATGACCCCGCCTCCCGGGTGCGTGCCGCCGCCGCACAGGAACAGGCCGTCGACCGGTGTGCCGTAGTCGCCCCAGTGCGCGATGGGGCGGAAGGGGAACATCTGGTCGATGGCCATCTCGCCCTGGAAGATGTTGCCGCCGATGAGGCCGAAGCGCTCCTCCATGTCGCGCGGCGTCAGCACCTGCATCTGCTCGACCGAGCCCTCGAGGCCGGGGGCGTAGTCGCCGAGCGCGCGGATCACGGCCTGCCCGTACTTCTCCCGCTCCGTGTCCCACGAGCCTTCCTTCAGGTCGTACGGCGCGTACTGGGTGAAGCACAGCATGATGTGCTTCCCATCCGGCGCCAGCCCCTCCTGGTGGGCGGTCGGGAAGACCGCCTCGACGTAAGGGTGCTCGGCCGCCCGCCCGTGTTTCGCGTCGTCCCACGCCTTCTCCAGATAGTCGACGGAGGGCGAGATGGCGACGAGACCCTTGTGCAGGCTGCTTTCCTGGTCCCAGGAGGGGAACTCCGGCAGCGAATCGAGCGCGACGTTGACCTTCACGGACCCCGAGCGCGTGCGGTACAGCTTGATGCGGCGGACCGCCTCGTCGGGAAGATGCGTTTCCCCCACGAGATCCAGGTACGTCGTGACCGGGTGCGCGTTGGAGACGACGCGCTTGGCCCGGATGACCGACCCGTCCTCCAGCGCGACGCCGACGGCACGGCTGTTCCTCACGACGACCTTGCTCACGGGGACGCCGGTGCGTATCTCGGCGCCTGCCGCCTGGGCCGACTCTGCGATCGCCTTGCTCAAGCCGCCCATCCCGCCGTACACCCAGCCCCACGCGCCCATCTGGCCATCGATCTCGCCGACCCAGTGGTGGACCAGCACGTAGGCGGATCCGGGACTCATGGGCCCGTGCCACGCCCCGATGACCGACTGGGTGACGAACGCTCCCTTCACCCTCTCGTCCTCGAAGAACTCGTCGAGGAGGTCGGCCGCGCTGACGGTGAACAGCCGCACCAATTCCTCGAGGTCCTTCCTGCCCCAGCGCCGGAACTTCCACATCAAGCGGAGCCAGTCCGGCACCTCACGGATGCCGAGGTTCGACGGGATGACGAACAGCATGTCCTTCAGCAGCGGGGCGATGCGTTCGAAGTAAGCGTCGAAGTCGTGGAGGGCATCGGCATCCTTCTTCGAGAGCTTGGCGATGTTCGCGGCGTCCCTCTCCGGGTCGCCCCACAGGGTGAGCGAGCTGCCGTCGGGGAACGGCGCGAAGTAATCGGGCGAGATGAGCGAGACCTTGTACCCGAACCGCTTGAGCTGCAGCTCGTCGACGATCTCCGGAGGCATCAGGCTCACCACGTAGGAAGCCGTGGAGATCTGGTACCCGGGCCACACCTCCTCCGTCGCCGCGGCGCCTCCCAGGACGTCGCGCCGCTCCAACACCAACACGTCCAGCCCGCTCTTCGCCAGGTAGGCCGCGCAGGCCAAGCCGTTGTGGCCTCCTCCGACGATGACGACGTCTCGATCCCGCCCGCTCACCGGAAACCTCCTCCGATCCTTTGGCCGGACAGTACCGTTCCGCCTTCCGATCCGGCAAACCTCATCCTCCACGCCTACGGCGCGCTCTCGTACCTGTTGATGCAGTTCCTCTCGCCCTTCTACAACCAGCGCACCGACGGCTACGCTGGGTCGCTCGCGAACCGCGCGGTCGGCGAGCACGTCCCGAGTGGTGAGCACCGCCTCACCTGCACCGCCTGCCACGAAACGACCTATGCGTCCGCGACGTGTACCCCCTGTCACGGGCCGGGCGGTCCGGGCGGCGACTGACCCGCGACGCTTCTGAGCGGCTCTTCCGCAACGTGCGGAGCTACTCGTCGTCCGCGAACGGGGAGTGGTTCCCGCTGGATCGGATCACGGGCTGTTCGGGCCCGGCGACCGCCCGGCCCGACCGCCGCGTCACCGTCCTTCCTTCGTAACGCCCGCTGAGGGTCCACCCGCTCGCGGCGTGCCTCCGAGTTGCGGGTTCGCGTCCGGCGCGTGAGGATGCCCCGTCCGGTTGGGTGCCCGCAGCAAGGAGGGGGACGTATGGGGACGAAGCTGAGGGTGACGGTCGCCGCGGCGAGCGTCTGCGCGCTGGTGATCGTCGTCGCGCTCTCGTCGGCCGCGTTCGGCTCGACGAAGATGTCGCTCACCGTCGTCGAGCACGCGACGTCGGACGCGGTGGTGGACATCGGCGCGGCCGGTGACACCGAGGGCGACATCCTGTGGTTCGCGAACGACATCTACGACGAGGCCGATGCCTCGATCGTCGGCAGCGACCAGGGGCAGTGCTTCCGCACGAGCGTCGCGAACGGCGCGTGGGAGTGCAACTGGACGACGATGCTCGAGAACGGCTCGATCACGGTCGAGGGCCCGTTCTACGACGCGGCCGACTCGACACTCGCCATCACCGGCGGCACCGGTGCGTACAAGCGCGCGCAGGGCCAGATGCGCCTGCACTGCTACATCGGCGCCGACGACGTCGGCCGCTGCGACTTCGCGTTCAAGATCATCCTGCCGTAGGAGCGCCTGAAGCGCGGTCGCGAAGGCGGGGGGCGGTGTAGCGTCGGGCCCGATGGGTCCGGCACCGCTCCCCGCCGAGCGCCGACGGCGCATCCTGCAGCTCCTTCGCGAGCGTGGGGCCGTACGCGCCTCGGAGCTCGCGACCGAGCTCGGCGTCTCCGACGTCACGGTGCGCCGGGATCTGCAGGCCCTCGCGCGCCGAGGGCTGCTCGAGCGCTCACACGGCGGGGCCTCGCCCCCCGGCGGGACCCCCGCGATCGCCGTCCCCACCGAGCACGCGGCCTCGAAGCGGGCGGTCGGCCGCGCGGCCGCGGCGCTCGTCCAGCCCGGTGAGACCGTGTTTCTGAACGGCGGCTCGACCGCGCTCGAGGTGATCCGGCACCTGAGCGGGCCGGCCACGGTGGTCTCGAACAACGTGCTCGCGGCCCTCGAGCCCGTGGTCCGCGACGTCGAGCTCATCCTGCTCGGCGGGCATGTGCGCACCGATCCCGCCGAGCGCACGGTGGTCGGCCCCTTCGCCACGGAGACCCTTCGCCGGACCTTCGCCACGCGTGCCGTGCTCGGCGTCGGCGGGATCTCGGCCGGCGCCGGCGTGACCACGCCGATCGCCGCCGAGGCCGAGATCGCTCGCCTGATGATCGAGCAGACCCGCGGGCCGGTCGTGGTGGCCGCCGATGCGTCGAAGCTCGGGGCGGTCTCGGACTTCGCGGTCTGCCCGCTCGAGCGGGTGGACGTGCTGGTCACCGACGCGGAGCCGCCGGCTCCCGAGCGCGAGGCGCTCGAGCGTGCGGGCGTCCAGATCGTGCTGACCCCCGAACGTTCCTGAGCGTTCACGACTGTCCACGACCGTATGCGACCGGAACCGCCGCTCTGAGTCTTCGAGTCTGAGCGATCCGGCGCCCGACCGGGTTGACACGCCGTTCAGCCCGCCTAGACTGGGCGAATCATGTGGAAGGAAGCCGCGGAGCGCAGGGACGACCTGACCCTCGTACTTATCGGTTAGGCGCGGCCTGGGCCCTGGAGGCCCGGGACGCGCCGGATGCCCCTCGGATCCCCGAGGGGCTTTTTCTACCCCTCGGTCCGGCGAGCCGCCGGAGCGGCCCGCGAGGAAGGAGCGAGTCATGCGGTACGAGTTCCAGCGAGACGACCACCTGGTCGCGAGCGTGCTGTGGGAAGGTCCGGCCCAGGTGACCGTCGACGTCGCCGACCCGGCCGACCGGCCGCAGTTCGAGCGCTTCTTCGGCGCCGAGGTCGTCTACATGGACGCCGGGTTCGACTTCGGCGGCGGCATGAGCGAGGAGGGCATGACCTCCCGCCGGCGCGACTGGACCCCCTGGGAGTTCGAGCGCCAGGTGCGCAACCTCGCGCACAAGCTCGGGTGCACCGTGAAGCGCGTCGAGACCGGCCCCGTCGAGGACCGTCCCGAGGAGGTGGGCGCCCGGTGAAGGTGACGGGCGCGCAGGCACTGTTCAAGTCGCTCGAGGGCGAGGGCGTCGACCTCGTCTTCGGGATCCCCGGCGGGGCGATCTTGCCGGCGTACGACCCGCTGCTCGACTCGAAGGTCCGCCACGTGCTGTGCCGGCACGAGCAGGGCGCCGGCCACGCGGCCGAGGGCTACGCCTGGGCGACCGGCAAGGTCGGCGTCGCGATCGCGACCTCCGGCCCCGGTGGCTGCAACCTGGTCACGCCGCTCGCCGACGCGAAGATGGACTCGGTGCCGATGGTCGCGATCACCGGCCAGGTCCCGACCCCGGTCGTCGGCAACGACGCGTTCCAGGAGGCCGACATCACCGGCATCACCCTGCCGATCACGAAGCACAACTTCCTGGTCAAGGACGCGAACGATCTCGCGGCGACGATCCGCGAGGCCTTCCACATCGCCGCGACCGGCCGTCCGGGCCCCGTGCTCGTGGACATCCCGAAGGACGTCCAGCTCCAGGAGATCACGTGGGACTGGCCGGACGGCGTCGACCTGCCCGGCTACAAGCCGACGACCAAGGGCAACCTGAAGCAGGTCCGCACCGCCGTGAGGATGATCATGGAGGCGAAGCGCCCGGTGCTGTACGTGGGCGGCGGCGTGATCAAGGCGAACGCCTCGAGGGAGCTCGCGAAGCTCGCCGTCGACGGCCGGCTGCCGGTCGTGACCACGCTCATGGCTCGGGGCGCGTTCCCCGACGACCACGAGCTCGCGCTCGGCATGCCCGGGATGCACGGCTGCTACCCGGCCGTGACCGCGATGCAGAAGGCCGACCTCCTGGTCGCCCTCGGCGCGCGGTTCGACGACCGCGTGACCGGCCAGCTCTCGAGCTTCGCGCCGAACGCGAAGGTCATCCACGTCGACATCGATCCGGCCGAGATCGGCAAGAACCGCGTCGTCGACGTGCCGATCGTCGGCGACGTGAAGGACGTCATCGTCAAGCTCCACGCCGAGCTCCGGCGCCGCCAGGACGAGGCGGGCGGGGTCCCCGAGCGGGGCGAGTGGCTGAAGACGCTGAAGGGCTGGAAGAAGGACTACCCGTACCGCTACGACCAGCCCGCCGACGGCCCGCTGAAGCCGCAGTTCGCCATCGAGCGCCTGTACGAGCACGCGAAGGACGCGATCGTGGTCTCGGGCGTCGGCCAGCACCAGATGTGGGCGAGCCAGTTCTGGCGCTTCTCGGAGCCGCGGACCTGGATCAACTCGGGTGGGCTCGGCACGATGGGGTTCGCGGTGCCGGCGGCCCTCGGCGCGGCGGCGGGCAAGCCCGACCGGCGCGTGATCGCGATCGACGGCGACGGCTGCTTCCAGATGACCGCGCAGGAGCTCGCGACCTCGACGACCGAGAACATCCCGTTCGTCACGGCGATCATCAACAACGCGAACCTCGGCATGGTCCGGCAGTGGCAGGAGCTGTTCTACGGCGAGCGCTACTCGCAGGTGTACCTCTCCCACGACGTGCCGGACTACGCGAAGCTCGCCGAGGCCTACGGCTGTGTCGGCCTGCGTGCGGACCATCCGGACGAGGTCGACGCGGTGATCGAGAAGGCGCTGTCGGTGACCGATCGCAGCGTGGTGATCGACTTCCGCTGCGACCCCGGCGAGATGGTCTTCCCGATGGTCCCGGCGGGCTCCTCGAACGACGACATCATCCTCGGGCCCGAGGGCCTGAAGCCCGTCAACGATCCCGCGGAGGCACCGGTCGCATGAGCCTTCACACCATCTCCGTGCTCGTCGAGGACAAGCCCGGCGTCCTCACCCGCGTGGCGGGGCTGTTCGCCGCGCGCGGGTTCAACATCGACTCGCTCGCCGTGGGCCCGACGGCCGACGACGGCCTGTCGCGCATGACGATCGTCGTCCAGGTGGAGAACAAGCCGCTCGAGCAGATCACGAAGCAGCTCAACAAGCTGATCAACGTCATCAAGATCCTCGAGCACGAGCCCGGCGAGGCCGTCGAGCGCGAGCTCATGCTCGTGAAGGTGCGGGGCGAGGGCGAGGCCCGTGCCCGCGTCCTCGAGATCTGCGACGTGTTCCGGGTCCGCGTGCTCGACGTGACGCATCAGACGCTCACCATCGAGGCCACCGGCGCGCCCGAGAAGCTCGAGGCGCTGCTCGCGCTGCTGAAGGACTTCGGCATCGTCGAGCTCTCGCGCACGGGGCGGATCGCGCTCGCGCGGGGCGACCAGGGCATCAAGGAGCGCGGCCGGCGCCTGCGTTCGACGGCGGCCGGCGAGCAGGAGTGGACCGGCGGGGGCGTCTAGGCACACGACATCCGGACCGGCCCGCCCGCGGGCCGGGTGAAAGGACGACAGATGGCGAAGATCTACCAGGAGCAGGACACGGACCGGTCGGCGCTGGAAGGGCAGAAGATCGCGGTCCTCGGCTTCGGCAGCCAGGGCCACGCGCACGCGCAGAACCTCAAGGACTCCGGCTTCGACGTCCGCGTCGGCCTGCGCGAGGGCTCGAAGAGCTGGGCCAAGGCCGAGGAGGCCGGGCTCCGCGTCCTCCCGACGGCGCCGGCGGTCTCGGAGGCCGATGTCGTGATGGTGGTCCTGCCGGACACCTCCCACGCGAAGGTGTACGCGGAGGACGTGGCCCCGAACCTGAAGGCGGGCAACATGCTGATGTTCGCCCACGGTTTCTCGGTCCACTTCGGCACGGTCACGCCGCCCGCCGACGTGGACGTGACGATGATCGCGCCGAAAGGCCCCGGGCACCTGGTCCGCCGCACGTATGAGCAGGGTATCGGCACACCGGCGCTCGTGGCCGTGCAGCAGGACTCGACCGGCAAGGCGCTCGCTCGCGCGCTCGCCTACGGCGCGGGCATCGGCGCCGCACGTGCCGGGATCATCCAGACGACCTTCCAGGAGGAGACAGAGACCGACCTGTTCGGCGAGCAGACCGTGCTCTGCGGTGGCATCTCCGAGCTGGTCCAGGCCGGGTTCGAGACGCTCGTCAACGCCGGGTACCAGCCCGAGATCGCGTACTTCGAGTGCCTGCACGAGCTGAAGCTCATCATCGACCTGATCTACGAGGGCGGCCTTTCGTGGATGCGGTACTCGGTCTCCGACACCGCCGAGTGGGGTGACTACCAGAGCGGGCCGCGCGTGATCGACGCCGCGACCCGTGACCGGATGCGCCAGATCCTGGCCGAGATCCAGAGCGGCGCCTTCGCGAAGGAGTGGATCGGGGAGGCCGAGGCCGGCTTCCCCCACTTCCTCGCGTTGCGTCGCGAGGCGCGCGCCGCCCAGATCGAGCGGGTGGGGCGCGACCTCCGTCGGATGATGCCCTGGCTGGACTCCGAGACCAAGGTGGCCGCCGATGCCTGACGACGTAGTACGCATCTTCGACACGACCCTCCGGGACGGCGAGCAGGCCCCCGGCATCGCGCTCACGCGCTCGGAGAAGGTCGAGATCGCCGAGCAGCTCGCCCGCCTCAACGTGGACATCCTCGAGGCCGGTTTCCCGATCAGCAGCGAAGGCGAGTTCGAGGCCGTCCGCGAGATCGCCTCGAGCGTCCGCGGCCCGGTGATCGCGGCCCTCGCGCGCGTCACGCCCGGCGACATCGACCGCGCGGCCGAGGCCCTCAAGGGCGCCGAGCGCTGGCGGATCCACACCTTCATCTCGACGAGCGACATCCACATGACGGACATGCTCCGGATGAGCCACGCGCAGGTCCTCGACGCGATCCGCGAGGGCGTGAAGCTCGCCGTCGGCCATACCGACGACGTCGAGTTCAGCGCCCAGGACGCGACGCGCACCGAGCTCGACTTCCTGCTCGAGTGCTTCCGGGTCGCGGTCGACGCCGGCGCCACGACGATCAACGTCCCGGACACGGTCGGCTACGCGATGCCCCACGAGTTCGGCGAGCTCGTCCGCACCGTGCGCGAGGCCGTCCCGGACCACGTGATCATCTCGACGCACTGCCACAACGACCTCGGGCTCGCGGTGGCGAACTCGCTGGCAGGCATCGTGAACGGCGCCCGGCAGGTCGAGGTCGCCGTGAACGGCATCGGCGAGCGCGCCGGCAACTGCTCGCTCGAGGAGATCGCGATGATCGTGCGCACACGCGGGCAGGCGCTCGGGCTCGGGCACGGGCTCAAGGTCAAGGAGATCATGCGGACCTCACGCCTGGTCTCGAGCCTCACCGGTTACAGCGTGCAGCCGAACAAGGCGGTCGTGGGCACGAGCGCGTTCGCGCACGAGAGCGGGATCCACCAGCACGGTGTGCTGAGCAACACCGCGACGTACGAGATCATGGATCCGCTCGAGATCGGTCTCGAGGGCAACCGGCTCGTCCTCGGCAAGCACTCGGGGCGGCACGCCTTCGCGGACGCGCTCGAGAAGCTCGGGATCACGCTCGAAGGCGACCGGTTGCTCCGGGCGTTCGCGCGCTTCAAGGAGCTCGCGGATCGCAAGATCCAGCTGAACGACCAGGACCTCGAGGCGATCGTCGCCGAGGAGCTCGGCTCGGGCGACGAGGAGGTCTTCGTGCTCGAGTCGGTGGTCGTCGGCGGCGGCACGCACCTCGAGCCACGCGCGACGGTGCACCTTCGCCGTGGCGAGGAGGTCGTGCAGGAGTCGGCGATGGGCGACGGGCTCATCGACGCCGCGATGGGCGCCATCCAGCGCGCGGCCGGCGTCGAGGCCCGACTCGTGTCCTTCAACGTCTCGAGCGTGACCGGCGGCTCCGACGCGCTCGGCGACGTCGTCGTCCAGCTCGACGTCGACGGTCGGCGCGTGACCGGGCGCGGTGTCGCCACCGACGTGGTCGAGGCGAGCGCCCGCGCGTACCTGGCGGCGATCAACCGCGCGCTGCAGGTGAGGACCGCGAACGGCGAGAAGGTCACGCCGTGAGCGCCGACGTACCCGGTCGCGCCCACCGGATCGGGGTCCTGCCCGGCGACGGCACCGGCCCCGAGGTCGTCCGCGAGGGCCTGAAGGTGCTCGAGGCCGTGCGAGCGGCCGCGGGCTTCGCGGTCGAGCTCGAGGCGTTCGACCTCGGCGGCGAGCGCTACCTGCGGACCGGCGACGTCCTGCCCGAGGAGGATCTCGAGCGCCTGCGGGGGATGGACGCGATCTTCCTCGGCGCGGTCGGCGACCCTCGTATCAAGCCGGGCATCCTCGAGCGCGACCTGCTGCTCCGCCTGCGGTTCGAGCTCGACCAGTACGTGAACCTGCGGCCCGTGATCCGGTACCCGGGCGTGAAGACCCTCGTCCCGAGCCACGCGGAGGGTGACGTCGACTTCGTGGTCGTGCGGGAGAACTCGGAGGGGTTGTACGCGGGCGCCGGCGGGTTCCACCGCAAGGGCACGCCGTACGAGGTCGCCGTGCAGGAGTCGATCAACACGCGGCACGGCGTCGAGCGCATCGTGCGCTACGCGTTCGAGCTGGCCATGAGGCCCTCGCGCCGGCGCAAGCTGACCCTCGTGCACAAGACCAACGTCCTGAACTACGCGGGCGACCTGTACCAGCGGGTCGTGGACGAGGTGGCGGCCGAGTGCCCAGACGTGCAGACCGACTACGTGCACGTCGATGCGGCGTGCATCTACTTCCTGGACCGGCCCGCGCGGTTCGACGTCATCGTGACCGACAACATGTTCGGCGACATCATCACGGACCTCGGCGCGATGATCCAGGGAGGCATGGGCATCGCGGCCGGCGGGAACATCAACCCCGACGGCGTGTCGATGTTCGAGCCGATCGGCGGGACCGCGCCGGACGAGGTCGGCAAGGGCACGATCAACCCGCTCGCGGCCATCGGCGCGGTTGAGATGCTGCTGGATGCGCTCGGCGAGGCCGAGGCCGCGCGTCGCGTCGACGCCGGGATCCGCGTCGCGTGCTCGAAGATGAGCTCGATGCGCGCAGGCGAGATGGGGTACTCGACCGCCGAGGTCGGTGACCTCGTCGTCGAGGGGGCGACCGCGTGAGCGAGGGGCTGCAGGTCGAGCTGTACGACACGACGCTCCGCGACGGCGCGCAGCGCGCCGGTCTGTCGTACTCGATCGACGATCGCCTGCGGATCCTCCACAAGATCGACCAGCTCGGTGTCCCGTACATCGAGGGCGGATGGCCCGGCGCGAACCCTCGCGACTCGGAGTTCTTCCGTCTCGCGACGAAGGAGACGCTGCAGCACGCGACGCTCACCTCGTTCGGCATGACCCGCAAGGCGGGGGAGCGGGCCGAGGACAGCGCCGTCCTGCGGGAGCTCCTCGACACCGGGACCCAGGTCGTGTGCCTCGTCGGCAAGTCGTGGGACCTGCACGTCACCGACGCCATCCGCACCGAGCTCGAGGAGGGCGTCGCGATGGTGCGCGACTCGATCGCGTTCCTACGGCGCGCTGGCCGGCGCGTGTTCTTCGACGCCGAGCATTTCTTCGACGGCTACCTCGCGAACCACGGCTTCGCGATGTCGGTGCTCGCCGCGGCCGAGGAGGCGGGCGCCGAGCGCGTGGTCCTGTGTGACACGAACGGCGGCATGCTGCCGGCCGACGTCGCGCGGGTCCTCGACGAGGTCCGCGGGCGCGTGGGCGTGCCGCTCGGCGTGCACGTCCACAACGACGCCGGGTGCGCCGTCGCGAACAGCCTCATCGCGGTCGAGCACGGAGCCTTCCAGATCCAGGGCACGATCAACGGCTACGGCGAGCGCACCGGCAACGCCGACCTCGTCCCGATCGCCGCGAACCTCACGCTCAAGATGGGCGCCGCGTGCCTGCCCGAGGGCGCCGTCGAGCGTCTCACCGAGGTCGCCCACTACGTCGCCGAGGTCGCGAACCTCACACCCGACTCGCACCAGCCGTACGTGGGCCGGTACGCCTTCACGCACAAGGCCGGCCTGCACGCGAGCGGCGTCTCGCGCTTCACCGAGGCGTACGAGCACGTCCCGCCGGGCGCGGTCGGGAACCGCCGCGGCATCGCGACCTCCGATCTCGGGGGCGCCTCGACCGTGCGGATGAAGGCGGCCGAGCTCGGCGTCGAGCTGTCCGACGACGCCGTGCCGCAGGTCGTCCAGGAGGTGAAGGACCGCGAGGCCCGCGGCTACACCTACGAGGTCGCGGACGCCTCACTCGAGCTGCTGATGCGCCGGGCGAGCGGGTGGCGGCAGCCGTTCTTCGAGATCGAGAGCTACCGCGTGCACGTCGAGGAGCGCGTGGCCGACGACGAGCCGCCGCTCGCCGAGGCCACGGTGAAGGTCATCACGAAGGGCTCGAGGCACATCGAGAGCGCGGAGGGCCAGGGGCCGGTGGGCGCGCTCGACAACGCGCTCCGCAAGGCGCTCACGAACGACTACCCCGAGCTCGAGCACATCTCGCTCGAGGACTTCCGGGTCCGCGTGCTCGACGAGACGCACGGGACCGGCGCCATCGTGCGGGTGCTCATCGACACCTCGAACGGCCAGCGCGAGTGGACCACCGTCGGCGTGAGCGAGAACATCATCGAGGCCTCCTGGGAGGCCCTCGTCGACGGCTACCTCTACGGGCTGCTCCACCCTCGCGAGGGCGACGCCTGAGGCACGCGCGGCCCGGGCCTCGAGCGCGCCGGGCGGTATCCTCGGCCGCATGACCGTTCGGATCCGCGAGGCCGAGCCGAAGGACGCCGAGGCCATCGCCGGGGTGCACGTCCGCTCGTGGCAGGCGGCCTACCGCGGCCAGCTCACGGACGACTACCTCGACGGGTTGTCCGTGCAAGAGCGCGTCGAGCAGCACCGCGGCGCGCTCGCCTCGCCCGGCGAGCGCCGCACGTGGGTGGCCGAGGAGGGCGGCCGGGTGGTTGGGTTCGCCGTCACCGGCCCGAGCCAGGACGCCGACGCCGACGAGCGCACCGGCGAGCTGTACGCGATCTACCTGGAGCCCGACCGGTTCGGGAGCGGGATCGGCAAGACCCTGTCGGACCACGCCGTCGCGGACCTGCGCGAGCGCGGGTTCCGCACCGCCACGCTGTGGGTGCTCGAGACCAACGACGGTGCGCGCCGCTTCTACGAGCGCGAGGGCTGGGCTGCCGACGGGCTCGCGACGAGCGAGCGCGTGGACTGCGAGATGCGGCCCACCCTGCGCTACCGCACCGACCTGACCTAGCCCCGACGTTGGCGGAAGCCCCGCGCCTTCGGCGCGGGGCTTCCGAGGCTCCCTTCCGCGAGCGCCCTACTTCGGCTTTTCGCCGTGCCAGCCGCCCTGCGGAGGCTTGTGGCTGTGACCCCACTCCTTGCCGTCGCCCGGCTGGGGCTCGGTCTGGCCGCCGTCGCCACCACCGCCACCGCCGGTCGTGTCGCCGCCGGTCGTGTCGCCGCCCGAGGTGGAGCCGCCGCCGTCGGGCGTGACGGTCGTGCCGAGAACGACGTCCGAGCCGCCGCCCGCCCTGCCGGTGTCCTCGAACGCCGGATACAGGTTGCCGAGGATGTCGGCGAGCTGGGTGTTGACGCGTCTCGGCAGCGTCGGCACCAGGGCCTCGAGCCGCGCCGTGACCTCGGCGTCGAAGCCGCCCGTCGAGAACCCCCCGCTGATCGCCTGATCACGCTGCGTCATCAGCGACTGGGCCTCCACGGTGGCCAGGATGTAGTTGCCGCCCTCGAGCGCCGCCACCATCCGGTCGAGCGAGGCGTACGCGTCGTCCAGGGGCGTCGTCTCCGGCTCGGCGATGATGTCGCCACCGCCTCCGGTGTCGATCGCCGTCGAGGGCTCGGCCACGGTCTCGCTGCCGCCCCCGACCTGGTTGGCGTCGATCGCCGTGAAGATCCCCCAGACGATGAGGAGGCCACCCGCGACCATCGCGACGAGGCGGAAGAGGTTCGCTCTGCCGCCTCCGCCGGTTCTGCCGGTACTCGCCGGGGCCACCGGCGGGATCTGCTCGGTGTCTGCCATGAGAACCTCCACCCCGTCGCCGGTCGCCGATGCAGCGGCCACGCCGGCGCCCACGAGCAGAGGCTTGAGCAGCACCGTCGGCTCGGCGAAGAGCCGGCCGAGGAGCGCGGTCAGGGCGGCCAGGCCGACCCCTTTGTCCAGGTATCCGTCGGCGCCCGGCGGCGGTGCGCCCGCACCCGGGGCCGACGCGGTGAACACCACGACCTTCACGTCGGGAGCCGTCTCGCGGATCGCGGCGATCGGAGCGCCCTGGCGTGTCAGGTCCTCGTCGAGCACGATCGCGTCGGGCCGCCCGGCTCGCAGGGCGGGCAGGACCGCGTCCGCGGCCATGGCGTCCCCGACGACCTCGTAGCCGTCGTCCTCCAGGAAGCGGCGCACGAGCGCGCGCTTGACGTAGACGTTCCCCGCGATGAGGACTCGGATGCGATCCGCGGCGGTCATCCCCGTGCCTCCCTGGTCGAACGCAGGCGTGGCCTGACATGGGCCGAAGGCGGGCTGAGCCCGCCCTCCTCGCCCCAGCATGGTGCCACGAACGGGGGATGCGTGCCTACGGTCGAAAGTCCGGGGTGCGCGCCCGCCGAACGGATAAGACCGGTGGACGGGCGCGTGCGTGCGGGCCCGCTAGGAGGACAGCTCGGCGTCGCGGTTCGCGAGGGTCGTGCGGGCGGTGAGCAGGTCGTCGATGCCGTCCATCGGCAGCGGCTTCGCGAAGTAGAAGCCCTGGCCGAGGTCGCAGTGGAGCTGCCGCAGCTGCTCGAGCTGGTCGGCACGCTCGATGCCCTCGGCCACCGGCCGCAGGTCGAGGTCCGCGGCGAGCTTGATGATCGTCGCCGTGAGCGCCGACTTGCGGGAATCGGTGTTGACGGCGTCCACGAAGGACTTGTCGACCTTCAAGATGTCGACCGGGAACTGCTGGATGTAGTTCAGGGACGAGTAGCCGGTCCCGAAGTCGTCCACCGCCAAGCGCACGCCGAGCTCCTTCAGCTCGGTGAGCCGCTGCACGGACAGCTCGATGTCCTGCATCATGATGCTCTCGGTGATCTCGAGCACCAGGTCCTCGGCCGCGAGGCCCGAGCTCATGAGGGCCTCGGCGACGTCGCTCACGATCTCGGGCCGCTGGAGCTGTCGCGCCGACAGGTTCACGGCCATGTGGAGCGGCGGGTCGATCGGGTAGCGGTCCTGCAGGGCCTTGGCTTGGATCGTGGCCTCGTGCAGCACCCAGTTGCCGATCTGCACGATGAGGCCGGTCTCCTCGGCGAGCGGGATGAACTCGAGCGGCGGGACGATGCCGCGCTGCGGGTGCTGCCAGCGGACCAGGGCCTCCAGGCCGCTGATGGCGCCGGTCTCGAGCTCGATCACGGGCTGGTAGTGCAGGATGAACTCGCCGTTGTCGAGCGCTCGCTGGAGGTCGGCCTTCAGCTCGAGCCGCTTCAGCGCCGTGTCGTGCATCGCCGGTTCGAAGATCTGGTATCGGTTCTTGCCCGACTCCTTCGCCATGTACATCGCCACGTCAGCGTTGCGCAGGAGCTCCTCGGCGCCTCCCGTGCCGTCGTGGTTCTGATCGACCGTCGCGATGCCGATGCTCGCGCGGACGAAGACCTCCTTGCCCTCGAGGTGGAATGCACCGTCGAGCGACTCGAGGATCCGTGAGGCGACATCCGCCGCCCCGAGGCCCTCGCCGCCGTCCTCGAGCAGGATGGCGAACTCGTCGCCGCCGAGCCGTGCCGCCGTGTCGGCCGCGCGCAGGGTGTTCTTCACGCGCTTCCCGACCTCGGCCAGCATGCGGTCGCCGGCCGCGTGGCCGAGCGAGTCGTTGATCGTCTTGAAGTCGTCGAGGTCCATGAACAGGACCGACACCGGCCGGTCGTCGCGGACCTGGCGCTCGATCGCGTGCTCGACGCGGTCCTTGAACAGGGCGCGGTTCGCGAGCCCCGTGACCGAGTCGTGGAAGGCCTGGTGCGCGAGCTGCTCCTCGAACGCCTTGCGCTCGGACACGTCGCGGGTGTTCAGGACCAGACCCTTGACCCGCTCGTCGTGGAGCAGGTTCGTGCGCAGCGTCTCGACGTGGACCCAGAAGCCCTCCTGGTGCCGCATCCGGAACTCGGTGAGTGCCGGGTGCGCGTCGCCCTCGCGACCACCGCTCATGAGGAACTGCAGGACGCTCGCCTTCTCCTCGGGGTGGATGAGGAGTGTGAGGCGCGTGCCCTCGAGCTCGCCCGGATCGTAGCCGAGGACCCGCTCGATCGAAGGGCTGACGTAGCGCATCGTCGAGTCCGCGTCGACGACCATGACGACGTCCGAGGAGTTCTGCACGAGCGAGGAGAAGCGGGCCTCACTCTGTCGACGCAGGAGGTCCTCGGTGAGCGCCGCGCTCTCGAGCGCAAGGGCGACCTGCGAGGACAGGGCCTCGAGCCCGTCGCGCGTGGAGGCGGGGAGCTTCTCCCCGCTGCCGACGACGAGGAGCCCGTTCAGCTCGCCGCGCAGGAAGATCGGGATCGTGAGGGTGCGCAGCGTGTCTACCGGAAGCTCCAGGACCGGTCGGAGCTCCTCGACGTCGAGGGTCTCGGTCGCGTGGTGCCCGAGCAGATCGTCGCGAGCCCCCTCGGGCAGCGGGAGGTCGACGTGCTGGCCGACGAGCGTGCCGGCGGTCTCGGAAGCCGCGGCTACGACGTACTGGTCGGGCTCGTGCGAGTCGAAGTGCACGAGCAGCCGCGCGTGCGCCTGGCTCGCCAGGGTCTCGACCGCTTCCATCGCAGCGCCGTAGATGCCCTCGCGGTTCGTCGCCGTCACGAGCGAGGCGCCGGCCGTTCGCAGCGCCTTCTCGCGGCCGAACGACAGCTCGAGCTTGTGGACCAGGCCCGACATGCGGATCACGACGAGGATGAACAGGGTGCTCGTGGTGAGCGTGATGATCCACAGGTCGGTCGCCCCCCCACGGATCAACTGGACCGCGCGCACCATCTGCGGGATCAACGCGGCCGCGCCGACGAGCATGAGGCGGCCTCGCGTGACCCGGACCTCCTGGTCGGGCGCGCGCTCGGACAGGGTGCGCATCGAGGGGTGCAGGGCGGCGGCGCCCCACAGGAGGTAGAACGTGCCCCACCCGGCCTCGAGATAGCCCGACTGGTCGTACACGAGACCCTGGACCGAGATGTAGCTGTAGACGAAGTCGGTGAGGAACAGCGCGAACGTGGCGGCGGGCAGCAGGTAGAACGACAGGCCGCGGCGACCGCCGCCGATCACCAGGCGGACGACCACGACCAGCAGGATGAGGTCCATGAAGGGGTAGCCCATGCTCACGAGCTTCTGCAGGAGCGTGGACTCGGTGTCCTTGGCCGTCGGAGCCATGAGGAACACCCAGGAGATGACGCCGATGCCGATCGCCACGATCAGCGAGTCGATGAGGCTCTCCCGGTCCCGGCCCGGGCTCCGCTTGCTGATGATGAGCAGGATGCCGACGATCAGCGGCGGGTACACGGACAGGTACAGCACGTCGCCGATCGAGGGGAACGGCAGGTCCGTGCCGAAGAACTTGTCATAGTTGTACGTGATGACGTCCCCGGCCACGAAGAACGTCTGGCCGAGCGCGAACAGGTACCACGGCCATCTGACGGCCGGCTTCCACATCCGGACCGCGAGCAGGATGGCGATCGGCGAGGAGACCGCGATGATGTTGAAGAACCAGCCCTGGCGCATGCCCGGCGCGAACAGGAACACCAAGAGCGCACCGGCGCCGCCGGACAGGTAGAGAAGCCACGCACGTCGCTTCATGGGTTCCCTATCGGTCCGTGTTCCCGCCGACCTTAGGCGGTGGAGGTCCCGCTTCCGGGTGATGCCTGAGGGCGCACCCGGGCCGGTCCGTTCGGGGCAGGCGTCAGTGCACGGATGTGGCCGCTGCCGGGTTGGGCACGACGTGCGCCTCGGCGCGCTCGACGTCGCGGAGGCCGGGCAGGAACAGGAAGGTGAACGTGATGCCGGCCCCGACGACCCCGGCCCAGACCAGCGTGACCCGGGCGCCGATCACGCCCGCGACGAGCGGGGTGAGCGCGAGCGAGACGGGCAGGAGGCCGACGGAGATGAACCAGTCCAGGCTGGAGACGCGGCCGAGCAGCCGGTTTGGGACGAGCCGCTGCTTGGTGGTGATCCACACGATCGTCCCGGCACTCTCGAGCGCGTTGAACGCGAAGCACGCCACCATGGCCTGCCAGGGGAAGCGGGCGATCCCGTAGCCGGCGAGGGAGAGCGTTGACAGCGTCCACACGATGTAGATGAAGGTCATGTTCCGGCGGGGGAGCTCACGGCGGCCCATGAACGCGGCGGAGGCCATCGCACCAACGCCGCCCATCGCGAAGATCATCCCGAGGTCGCTCGCCCCCCCGCGCATCTCGTTCTTCACCACCCAGGGAAGGAGCACCTCCGTCGGCCCCAGGAAGACGAGATAGGCGAAGGCGGCCGCGAGCAGCGTCCCCCACAGCCAGATCTGCGACCGCACGTAGCGGTACCCCTCTTTGACATCGTGCCAGGCGCCGGTCTCCTCACCCTCCTCGCGGCGGGCCGGTCGGGCGCGCATCAGCAGCAGGCAGACCACCGACACCCCGAACGTCATCGCGTCGATCAGGAGGGCCACACCCACCTTGTCGTGGGCGAGGGCGATGATCCAGCCGCCGAGCGCCGGCCCGAGCATCCGCCACGCTGCGGGACGGACGAACTGGTCGAGCGCGTTCGCCTGCGTGAGGTGCTCGGCCGGGACGAGCTGGGGCACGATCGCGTCGAACGCGGGACCGAAGAAGGAGGTGCCGGCGCCGAACACGGCGGCCAGGACCATCACGTGCCACAGCTCGAGCGAGCCGGTGAGGGACAGCAACCCGAAGGCGCCGACCGAGATCCCGCGCATGAGGTCGGCCGCCACCATCACCTTGCGCCGATCGAGCCGGTCGCTCACCACGCCGCTCGCGAGCAGCAGGACGATGTTCGGCACCGACATCGCGATGCCGACGAAGGCGAGCGCCGTCGGCGCGTCGGACAGCTGGTAGACCTGCCACGGCATCGCGACGAGGAAGATCCCGTCGCCGAGGAGCGACACGGTCATGCCTGCCCAGAGCAGGCGGAAGTCGCGTTGCCGCAGCGGCGTCAGGAGTCTGACGCGAGCGCGCTCCATGTGCCCCCCATCGGCTCGGTCCCCGCCCCGCTTGACGCCGACCCGTGGGGGGCCTCGACCGCTCGGAGTAGGAGTCCCCGGGCCGCGAGGGTCTCGCCCGTCTCCCGCAGATCTGGGCGCTCGGACAGGGTCTCTTCGAGATCGTCGAGGGCGACCGCGACGAGGCCCTGCGTCTCCCCGATGCGGGCGGCCCGCCGGACGGCTTCGCCGTACTCGGCCAGGGCCTCCTCGCGCCGTCCGGCAGCGAGCAGCGTCAGGGCGAGATCCAGCCGCACGGCGACCAGATCCGCGTCGAGCGCGAGCGCCTCCCGGAAGGCATCGACCGCCTCGTCCAGGCGCCCGAGGCGGTACTCGCACCAGCCCAGGAGCTCGAGCAGGTCGGCATCGTGTTCGGGCCGCGACCTCGCTTCATCGACGATCTCGAGGCACAGGCCGTCCGCCTCGTCGCGCCGATCCAACCGGCGCAGGACGTTCGCCAGGCCCTCCTTGGCCCACAGCTCGGCCGGATCTCGCCGAACGGCCTCGAGGTAGGCGTCGCGGGCATCGACCAGGCGCTCGGGGCCCAGGTTCTCGAGCGCCCAGGCCCGCGTGACGTGGGCTCGCGCTAGGCCGGGCTCGCGTGCGAGGAGGAGATCCACCTCCTCGAGGGCGGCGGTGTAGTCGCCGGCGTCGCAGAGCGCCGAGGCGCGTTCGAGCGGATCCCCGAGCACGTCGGCCCCGCTCACGGGCTACCCGCGGGTGCGGCGGCTCTGCGACAGCAGCTCACGATGGTGATCGTGCTGGAGCTCGAATCGGTCGTTCATCTCGCCGAGCACCTCGCAGAGCAGGTCGATCTCGTCGTCGGCGTTCGCCGCCGTGACTTGCATCCGGAACCCGACCTCGTCCTTCGGCACGAGCGGGTAGGCCGCCATGGTGACGTACACGCCGCGGTCGAACAGGTACCGGCCGACCGGGTCGATGTCCTCGTGGTTCGCGAGGGGGATCTCGATGAGCGGGTACCCCGACTCGTTCGGCGTGTAGATGTCGAGCTCGTGCAGTCGGTCCATCACGCGCTTGGTCTTGCGGTACATCTCGTACCGGTAGAGGTCGCCGCGCCGGTCGTTCACACGCAGGCCGACGATCGTCGTCGCGAGCGACGCGATGGGCGAGGGGCCCGAGTACAGGTACGGGGGCGCCGCGACCTTCAGCACGTCCTTCAAGCGGCTCGGCAGTGTGAGGAACGACAGCAGCGACGAGTACGACTTCGAGAAGCCGGCGACGAGGATGACGTTCTCGTAGGTCTCGCCCTGGTGGCGCACCACGCCGTTGCCGCGCTTGCCCCACTCGCAGAGCTCGTCGGGGCCGCGCTCGCCGATCACGCCGAAGCCGTGCGCGTCGTCCAGATACAGGAGGGCGTCGTACTCGCGAGCGAGACGGGCGAACTCGCGGACGTCGGGCGCGTTGCCGGTCATCGAGTTGATGCCGTCCATCGCGATGAGCCTCGGCGTGACGGTGCTCGACCTCAGCAGCTCCTCGAGATGCTCGTGGTCGTTGTGGCGGAAGCGCTGGACGGTCGCGCCGTGACCGCGGGCGATCATCGCACCGTCGTAGATCGTCTTGTGAGCCCGACCGTCGAGGAAGATCACGCCGCTGCCGGCCAGCACCGGGATCACCGACATGTGGATGTGGGTGATCGTCGGGAGCAGGAGCGTGTCCTCGGCGCCCATGAGGGCGGTGACCGTCGCCTCGATCTCCTCGTAGAGGACGGGGCTGCCGAGGAGCCGAGACCAGCTCGGGTGCGTCCCCCACTTCGCGAGGTACGCGGGCACGGCGTCGATGATCTCCTGGTCCAGGTCGAAGCCGAGGTAGTTGCACGAGGCGAAGTCGGCCAGCCAGTGGTCGCCGATGCGGATCCGGCGTCCCACCTGCTCGTCGATCACCGCGTCGAGCATCGGGTGCGAGGCCTTCAGGCGCGCGAGGTCGGCGACCGTCGCGATCCAGCGGTCGATCCAGCTGTCGGTCTCGCGCCGCAGGGGCCTGTCGAGCACGGGGTTCGGCGCGTTGACGTCGGTCTCTCGACGGCGCAGTTGATCGGTTTGGCGCCTGCCGGAGCTGGTCGCCCCGGGGGCGCGGTCGGGCGTCGACATGCCTATCGCATCGGCGGATGCGAGGGGGCCCTTGAGCCTTTCGGCCGACCGTCCTCGGCCATCCGTCCCCCCGCTCCCGAGCGAGCGGGTGACCGGAGGATGGCTCGGTTCACGCGGTGGTAGGCAGGAACGGCGGGCGCGTCCGCTCGAACGCCGAGATCGCGTCTTCGTGCTGGAGCGTGAGGCCGATGTCGTCGAGACCCTGGAGCAACCGCCGTCGCGTGAAGTCGTCGATCTCGAAGGTTGCCCGGACCCCCGAGCCGGTCACGGTCCTGCTCTCGAGGTCCACCGTGAGCTCAACGGCCGGGTCGGCCAGGACCGCGTCCATGAGCGTCCGGACCGTGCCGGCGGGCAGCGCCACGGGGAGCAGTCCGACCTTCGTGCAGTTGTTGCGGAAGATGTCCGCGAAGCTGGGCGCGAGGATCGCGCGGAAGCCGTGATCCTCGAGTGCCCAGACCGCGTGCTCCCGACTCGAGCCGCTGCCGAAGTTCGCTCCGGCGAGCAGGATCGTCGCGCCCTGCGACTCCGGGCGGTTCAACACGAAGCCGGGATCCTTGCACCACTCGGCGAACAGGAACGGGCCGAAGCCGGTGCGCTCGATCCGCTTCAGGTGCTCGGCCGGGACGATCTGGTCGGTGTCGACGTCGGCGCGGTCGAGGACGACGGCGCGACCGGTGTGCGTTCGGAAGGCCCGCATCACAGGTCCTCCGGAGTGCAGAAGTGGCCGGCGACGGCCGTTGCCGCGGCGACCGCAGGACTCACGAGGTGCGTTCGGCCGCCCTTGCCCTGCCGGCCCTCGAAGTTCCGGTTGCTCGTCGAGGCGCTCCGCTCGCCCGGCGCGAGCTGGTCCGGGTTCATGCCGAGGCACATCGAGCACCCCGCCTCGCGCCACTCGAACCCGGCGGCGGTGAAGACCTCGTCGAGGCCCTCCTCCTCGGCCTGGCGCTTCACGAGCATCGAGCCCGGCACGACCATCGCGCGCAGTCCCTCGCGTACGGTGCGGCCGCGGAGGATCTCGGCGGCCTCGCGCAGGTCGGAGATCCGCGAGTTCGTGCACGAGCCGATGAACACCGTGTCGGGTCGGATGTCGCGGATCGGCGTGCCCGGGGCGAGCCCCATGTACGCGAGGGCGCGCTCGGCCGCGTCGTCGGCGGGCTGGGGGACCACGTCGTCGATCGTCACGGTCTGGCCGGGGTTCGTGCCCCAGCTCACGTGGGGCCGGAGCGCGGCTGCGTCGATCCGCACCTCGCGGTCGAAGACGGCGCCCTCGTCGGTCGCGAGCGTGCGCCAGTCATCGAGCGCGCGCTCGAGGTCCGCGCCCGCCGGCGCGTGCGGGCGTCCCTGCAGGTACGCGAACGTCGTGTCGTCGGGGGCGATCATGCCGGCTCGGGCTCCCGCCTCGATCGACATGTTGCAGACGGTCATCCGTCCTTCCATCGAGAGCGAGCGGATCGCCGAGCCCCGGTACTCGACGACGTGACCCACACCGCCGTTCGTCCCGATCCGCGCGATGATCCCGAGGATCACGTCCTTCGCCGAGACGCCCGGCGGCAGGTCGCCCTCGACGCTCACCGCCATCGTGCCGGGGCGGGTCTGGGGCAGCGTCTGCGTCGCGAGGACGTGCTCGACCTCGGAGGTCCCGATGCCGAACGCGAGCGCCCCGAACGCGCCGTGCGTGCTCGTGTGCGAGTCGCCGCAGACGATCACGAGCCCCGGCTGCGTGAGCCCCATCTGCGGCCCGATGACGTGCACGATGCCCTGGCCGATGTCGCCGGTGGGGAACAGGCGGATGCCGAACTTCTCGCAGTGGAGGCGCAGCGCGTCCATCTGCCGGACCGAGATCGGGTCCTGGGGGCCGGGCGCGGTGGGGACGTTGTGGTCCATCGTCGCGAGCGTGAGCTCGGGTCGGCGCACCGGCCGTCCGGCGAGGCGCAGGCCGTCGAACGCCTGGGGGCTCGTCACCTCGTGGACGAGGTGGAGGTCGACGTACAGCAGGTCGGGCTCGCCATCGGCGCGACGAACGACGTGGCGCTCCCAGACCTTCGCGGCAAGGGTGGTGGGGGTCATCGCGGGCATCCTGCCAGGCGGCCGGCTCGGCTGTCCACTCTGGTTCCATATGGTGGAACTCGATATCATGCTGTGGACATGGCCGAGACTCCACGCCGCCGAGATCGCGACGCCACCCCGGGGCTCGGCGCCGTGAGCGGGGTCGGGACCCTCGACCGCGCGATCGCCGTCCTGGACGCCGTCGAGCGCGGCGCGCACTCGTTCACGGAGGTCGCCGGGGCGACCGGCTTGCCGAGACCGACGGCCCATCGGCTCCTCAAGGCGCTCGAGGACCACGGCTTCCTCGCGTTCTACGGCGGCTTCGGCTACCGGCTGGGGCCGAGGCTGCTGCGGCTCGCCTCGACCGCGATGCGCGAGCTGCCGCTCCGCGATGTGGCGCATCCGATCCTCGTGCGCCTCGCGAGGGCGACCGGCGAGAGCGCGCAGCTCTACGTCCGGTCGGGCGACGTGCGGGTGTGCATCGACGCGATCGAGTCGATGAACGAGCTCCGCACGATCGTGCCCGTCGGCGCCTCGCTGCCGCTGTCGGCCGGGTCCGCGGCGAAGGTGTTCCTCGCGTTCGATCCGAACCGCGCCCGCCACGTCCGCCGCAGCGCCGACCCCGAGCGCTTCGGGCGCGAGGTCGAGCTCGCGGGCTCGCGCGGATGGGCCGCGAGCGTCGGCGAGCGCGAGCCCGGCGTCGGTTCCGTGAGCGCGCCGGTGTGGGGCCCGCACGAGCTGCTCCTCGCGGTGGTGTCGATCTCGGGTCCCGCGTCGAGGATGCGTCGCGGCGCTCGGACCTGCGCGCCGGCGGTCGTCGCGGCCGCTCGCGAGATCGGCTCGGCGCTCGGCGCGCCCGTCTAGGGGCCTGCGACGCTCGAGCGCTATCCGGTTGCGCCTTCGGGCAGGAGCACGCGGAACGACGCACCGCCGCCCGTGCGGTCCTCGACCCAGGCGCGACCGCCGTGCAGCTCGGCGAAGCGCGCGACGAGCGACAGCCCGATGCCGCTGCCCGGCATCGTCGAGGCATCGGAGCCGCGCCGGAACGCCTCGAAGATCGCGAGCTTCAGGGCGTCGGGGACCCCCGGTCCTTCGTCATCCACCACGATGAGGGCGCCGTCCTCGACGGAGCGCACGCGCAGCCAGATGCGGGTGCCCGGCGGCGTGTGCCTCACCGCGTTCGAGAGCAGGTTCTCGATCATCCGCTCGATCTTCGTGGCGTCCACGTTCGCCATGCAGCGGCCCGCATCCACCTCGACCGATCGGCCGCGGAGCACCTCCGTGCGAGCGACGAGCTCCTGCGCGAGCCGGCCGAGGTCGACGGGGAAGCGCCGAGGCTCGACGATGCCTCGGTCCAGGCGGTCCAGATCGAGGAGGTCGGTCAGCAGGGTGTTCATGCCGCGCGTTCGGGCCGCGAGCGTGCGGAGGAGGTTCCGGCGCTCGTCCTCGGGCAGCTCGTGGTCGAGGCGCTCGAGCGTGCTCGCGGCGCCGAGGATGGCGGTCAGCGGCTCCTTCAGGTCGTGGCTGAGCGTGTGCAGCAACGTGTTCTTCAGCCGGTCGAGCGCGAGGAGGCGTTCCTCAGCCAGCTTGCGCTCGGTGATGTCGTACATGATGCCCTGCATGAAGAGTGGGGCGCCGGTCTCGTCGCGCACGACCGAGGCCTCGTCGAGGATCCACACCCACCGCCCGTCCTTGGCGCGCATCCGGTATTCGGCGCGGTACGGGCGTCCGGTCGCGCGCGAGTCGTCCTCCGCCGCTCGCGCGCTGGGAAGGTCGTCGGGGTGCGTGAGGGTGCCCATCGGCGCGGGGTGCTCGAGCCACTCCCGCGGCGTGTAGCCGAGGACGTGCTCGAGGCGTGGGCTGATGTAGAGCCATTCCCCCTCCTCACCGTACTCACCGAGGTACACGACGGCCGGGAGCTGCTCGACGAGGTTGCGATACTTCGCCTCGGTCATCGAGCCGGCCTCGAGCAGCCGCCTCTCCTCGGTGATGTCGAGCATGACGCCCTGCCAGAAGGCGAGACCGCTCACGGGGTCCTCGACGAGCACGGACTCGTCGTGGAACCACACGACCCGCCCGTCGCGCGCGATCCTGCGGTACTCGCTCTGGAAGCGCGCGGCGCGGTCGGTGGCGTTCCGGTCCTCGGCGATGACGCGGTCGCGATCCTCCGGATGCGTCGTGGTGATCCACAGCGTCGGGTCGGCCTGCCATTCCTCCGGCGTGTAGCCGAGGATCGCCGTCGTCTGCGGGCTGATGTAGGCGTCGCGGAACCCGGTCGGGCTGTCGGGATCGGAGATCTGCGTGTAGGTGATCGCCGGGATGTTCTCGACGAGTGCGCGGAAACGGACCTCGGTCTCGCGCAGCTCGGTGTACCGGGACCCGGCCGTCGTGCGACCGTCCACGTCCGAGGCGCGCAGGACGACGAGCGGCTCGTGGCCCTCGACCGCCTCCGCCCAGAAGCGCACGATCCGCATCTCGCCCGCCGGCGTGACGAGCGTCGCGTCGAAGCCCTCGAGCACGCCGCGCGTCTCGAGCTGCTCCCGAGCCCTCGCCTCGCCGATCGCATCGAACAACCCGAGCCGGAACATGGACCCGCCGAGCAGGTCGGGCAGGCCCCGCCCGACCAGGTAGCAGAAGGCCTCGTTCGCCTCGAGGACCGCGCCGCTCGCCCGGTCGCACACGGCCATCCCGAGCGAGCTCGCGTGGAACACGCGCTCGAGCAATCCCTCGCGGTGCAGGGCCGACTCCGTCAGACGAGACTCCATCGCATCAACCATCGGTGAGAAGGGGGACCCGCTTGACCGCCGTTCGGCCACGGGCGAACGCCCGCCGCCGGCGCCGAACGGCCGAGGGGGCCTAGCGAGCCTGGTTCTGGACGAGCCGCACGATCCGGTCCTCGAGGTCGGACGCGATCGTCTTGCCCATCCCGCTCGACAGGATCGAGAACTCGGCCCAGGTCTCCGTATGCTCGAGCCACACCCATCCCGAGAGCGCCGAGATGTCGGTGAGCGTCCCGGTCTTGGCCTTCACCTGCACGTTCGAGAGCCGGTGCCGGAGCGTGCCCTGGCCGCCCGAGGGCAGCACGTCGAACAGGTCCTGGCCCCACGTGGCGGCCTCGGCCACCCAGAGCAGCCGCACGATGCCCTCGGCGCTCACGCGGTTGTCGTAGGAAAGGCCCGAGCTGTCGAACAGCGAGAAGTCGGTGCCGTGGCCGTCCACCCACGACTCGATCGCGCGAGCGCCCTTCGCGATCGTGCCGGGCGTCCCCGAGGTCTCGACCCCGAGCCGCTTGCCCAGCACCTCGGCGTAGAAGTTGTTGGATGGGCGCAGCAGCTTCACGAGGATCGCGCGGAGCGTCCGCGAGCGCACCGATGCGACGTCGGCGAGGTCCCCGGGCGGGCGGCCCGAGCCCGGACGGCCCTTCACCGTCACGCCGATCCGCTCGAGCTGCCGCGTGAGCTCGGCCGCGGCCCGGGCCTCGGGGTCGGCGACGTTGCGACCCCGGTCCAGGTTGCCCTCGAACGTGAGGGCGGTCGGCCGCGCCACGTAGTCGCGCGCGACGCTGTTCCAACCCGGCGCGTCCCAGTCGCGCAGGAAGTAGGTCGTCGAACCCATGACGCGGCCCCGGATGCTCGAGATGCCCGAGGCCGCCACCCGGCGAGCGAGCGCGGCCATCGTGCCGGCGTCGACCTCGGGGTCCCCGCGGCCGAGGATCCACAGGTCGCCCTGCAGGGTGCCCTCGACGGCGCCCTTCGCGGACGCCGCTCGCGTCGCGATCCGCAGGTCGGGCCCGACCGTGTCGAGCAGGGTCATCGACAGGAGAAGCTTCTCGTTCGACGCCGGGGTCCGGGGCGCGGCCGGGGCATGCCCGTACAGGAACTCGCCGGCCTCACCGACCGAGACCGACATCGAGCGCCCGCCGACGAGGTCCTCGATCCGCTGCATCCAGGCCGCGAGCTCGATCTGGAACGGGAGGGTCGGCCCCACGTCCGTCTCGTTGACCTCGTCCTGGGCGGGCCATCGGACCCGCAGGCGGACGACCCCGACGTCCTCCCATCCGAAGCACGGATGGGCGCTCGCGCTCGAGCTGTCGTTCAGCGTCAGCGTCTCGATGGTGGTCCAGCCGCCGCCCGAGCGCCGCTGCAGGTCCACGGTCTGCCCGGGCTTGACGGGTGTCACCGTCGCCGTGACGTCAACGCAGCTCCCCGCGGTGAGCGAGCCGGCGACGAGCGTGCTGTCCACGCGCACCCGCACGCGCACGAGCGCCGTGTCCGAGACGACGGTCTCGCAGGTGCCCTCGGCGGGGGCGGTCACGCGGAACCGTCCGGTGTAGCGCTGGGACTGCTGGAACGAGAAGGTGCCGTCGTCGGCCGCCGAGCCCTGCGCGACCGTGGCGAACGCGGTCGAGTCCGCCGGGCGCCACTCCAGCAGGATCGTCCGGCCCGGGGCGCAGGCGCCGCCGGCGGAAAGGACGCCCGCGAGCGTGACCTCCTCGCCCTGGTCCACGATCGAGGCGGAGGGCGTGAGCTCGAACGTCCCCCCGACCGCGAGCGCGACCGGCGTCACGCCCACCTGGGTGAGGGCGATCACGCCGACGAACGCCACGAGGGCACGGCGGACGGATCGGGAGGAGCGGATGACGAGATCCCTTCGACGCGGACCGTGGCATCGTGCCACGCGCCTCGGGGCGGCTCAAGGAAGGGGCGTCACGCGTCTCGATGCGCGGGCAGGAGCACGCGGAACGAGGCGCCGCCGCCGGGCCGGTCCTCGACCCAAGCGCGTCCGCCGTGGAGCTCGGCGAAGCGAGTCACGAGCGACAGCCCGATGCCCGAGCCCCCGTCCGGCGCGTCGGGGCCCCGTCGGAACGGCTCGAAGATCGACCGCTTGTGGTCGTCGTCAACGCCGGGGCCGTCGTCCTCGACGACGACGAGCGCGCCGCCGTCCTCGGGGAGCACCCGGATCCAGATGTGGCTCGCCCGCGGGGTGTGGCGCACGGCGTTCGTGAGCAGGTTCTCGACGATGCGCTCGATCTTCGGCGGGTCCACGGGCACGACGACCGGGCGGGTGAGGATGTCGACCTCGCGCCCCTGCAGCACGTCGGAGTCGTGGACGAGGTCCGCGACGAGCTGCCCGACGTCGACCGGGAAGCGCGTGGGCTCCATCACGCCGAGTCCGAGGCGCTCGAGGTCGAGCAGGTCGGTGAGCAGCCGGTCCATCCGCTTGGCGCGCAGCGCCATGCCCGACAGCAGCTCCTCGGCCTCGGCCTCGGGGAGGCCGGAGCGCTGGAGCGTGGTCGCGGCGGTGAGGATCGCCGTGAGCGGTCCCTTCAGGTCGTGGGAGAGGGTGTGCAGGAGCGTGTTCTTGAGCTCGTCCATCGCGCGGAGCTGCTCGGCTCCGGCGTGCTCGCGCTGGACGGCCTCGTGCAGGGCGAGCTCGGCCCCCTTCTCGGCGGTGATGTCGAGGAGGAACCCCTGCGAGTACAGGGGAGTGCCGTCCTCGTCGGACACGATCACGGCGACGTCGCGGATCCACAGCTCCCGGCCGTCCTTCGTGAGCGCCCGGTACGTCTCGTCGAAGGGCTCGCCGGACTCGACGTGGTGCTGCTGGCGTTCCAGGGCCCGCTCCAGGTCCTCCGGGTGCACGATCTTGGTCCACAGCTCGGGGTCCTCGCGCCAGTCCTCGACCGTGTACCCGAGCATCCATTCGCTCTGCGGGCTGGTGTAGACGTTCGAGGCCGTCCGTTCCAGCTCGTCCATGTAGACGACCGCGGGCAGGGTCTCGACGAGGCTCTTGTAGCGGAGCTCGGCGCGGCGGGCCTGCTCCTCGGCGACCTTCTCGGCGCTGATGTCGAACATCACGCCCTGCCAGAAGGTGCCGTCGGAGCCCGGGGTCTCGACGATCACGGCGTCGTCGCGGAACCACAGGAGCCGCCCGTCGCGAGCGATCATCCGGTACTCGGCGTGGAAGGGGCGACGGGTTACCTCGGCGGTGCGCTCGGCCGCGAGCACCTTCGCGCGATCGGCGGGGTGCCGGAGCTTGCGCCACAGCTGCGGGTCGGACAGGAACTCCGACGGCGCGTGGCCGAGGATCCGCGCGGCCTGCGGGGAGACGTAGGTCGTGCGCTGGCCGGAGGACGTTCCCGAGTCGTGGACCTCGGTGTAGGTGATGGCCGCGATCTGCTCGACGAGGGTCCGGTAGTCGACGGCGCCGAGGGCCTCGGCGCGCGCGTCGCCGTTCGCGGGCGTGCCGGCGCCCACGGTGAACCCGTTCCCTTCGAGGTCAGGTACCGCCACCTCGTCCTCCCGACGTGGAGCTACCACTCCGCCATCGGCCGGCGAGGGCTCCGACTTGACGTTGCGCGAGCGGCCAACCCCGCCGCTCACGGGCCGCACGAGGGGTGGCGGGGGTCTCGGGTCAGTCGCCCCGGAGGGCCGGCAGGACGCCCCGCGCGAACAGCTCGAGCGCGTTCGTGGCCGTCGCGAGGTCCATCCCCGGATAGTGCAGGCGGACGACGAGGTGGAACTCGGGGCGGTCGCCGAACGCGCTCACGATCGGGCGGAGCGCCCGGACGAGGTCCTCGGGTGTCCCGGCGGGCGTCCATCGCCGGAGCTCGCCCTCGTCCTGCACCGCCGGCTCGAGCGTGTCGTGCTCGGGCGTGTCGTGGCCGGCGTCCCATGCGGCGTACGCGCCGATCTGGTGCAGGATCCCCTCGCGCGCGATCTCCCACGCGTCGCCGCCCGACGTCACGAAGACGTTCTGGAGCAAGGCCAGGCCGAGGGAGCTCGGATCTCGTCCCGCGTCCCGCGCCCCGCGCTCGGCGATGCGGACGTACCGGCGGACGTCCTCGATGCCGGCGTCGTCCGTGATGTAGCCGTCGGCGAGGCGTCCGGCCCGCCGGACCGCCTTCTCCGCGTAGCCTCCGAGGTAGATATGCGGTCCGCCCGGCTGTGCGGCGGGCGGCGTGACCTTGACGCGGTCGTACCGGAACGAGCGGCCCTCGAACGAGAAGCGGCGCCCGCTCCAGGCCCGCCGCAGGACCTCGATCGTCTCGGTGGTGCGCTGGGCGCGCTCGGCGACCGGGATGCCGAACATCCGGAACTCCTCCTCGCGCCAGCCGACACCCAAGCCGAGGATCAGCCGCCCCCCCGAGAGCTGGTCCACGACCGCGGTGTCCTCGGCCAGGCGGAGCGGGTCGTGGAACGGCGTGAGCACGATCCCGGTGCCGAGCGCGATGCGCTCGGTCACGGCCGCGAAGGCCGCGAGCATCGGAAGGAGCGAGGGCAGGTAGCCGTCGGAGGAGCCGTGGTGCTCGCTCACCCACGCCGAGTCGAAGCCAAGGGCCTCGGCCAGGCGGACCAGCTCGAGCGTCTCCCGGTACTCGCGCTCGAACGTGCGGGCCGAGCCCGCGGGGATCTGCCCGGTGAACAGCCCGATGCCGACCTTCACGCTCACGCCCCCACGCTAGCCCGAGGTGGCGAGCGGCTCAACCGCGCCGCATGATGGCAGCATGCAGCTCCGACTCGACCTGTCCTCGCGCGCCCCGCTCTCGGCGCAGCTCCGCGACGCGCTCGCCACGCGGATCGAGCGCGGGCGCCTGGCCCCGGGGGAGCGGGTGCCGCCCGTCCGGGAGCTGGCCGCGACGCTCGCCCTCGCGCCGAACACGGTGGCGAAGGCGTACCGAGAGCTGACGGCCGCCGGCCTGCTGATCGGCCGGGGACGGAGCGGCACGTTCGTCGCCGAGCGCCTCCCGGCCCGCCCCTCGGACGTGCAGACCCGGCTCGCCGAGGCCGCCGACGCGTACGCCCGCCGGGCTCGGCAGCTCGGCGCCCCCGACGCCGAGGCGGTGCGCGCCCTCCGACACGCGCTCGGGTCCTGACATCCCCCCGGGAGGATCCGGACGGCCCGGCGTCCGCCCCTTGACGCCGCGCGACCGTCCCCGTACCTTCTGAGTGTAGGAATCATTCTCATCTTGACCGGGATGCGAGGAGCGCGGTGCGCGGGAGATCGACGAGGCGCCGGGCGAGCCGCCATCGGTGCACCCGGGTCGGGGCGGTCGTCTTGGCGGCGGTCGTGGTCGCGGCGCTCTCCGGATCGTGCTCCCCGGCGACGGACGGCGGCCGGGGCCTGCAGGTCCTGGCGAGCGCCTACCCGCTCGCCGAGGCCGCCGAGCGCGTGGGCGGAGATCTCGTGAGCGTGCGGAACCTCACACCCCCGGGCGTCGAGCCGCACGACCTCGAGCTCGCGCCGGACGATCTCGAGGCGCTCCTGTCGTCCGACCTCGTGCTGCTCGTGGGCGGCGGGTTCCAGCCCGCCGTCGAGGAGGCTGTCGGCGAGGCCGAGGGCCGGGTGCTCGAGGCCCTCGACGTCGTCGAGCCGCTGTCCCTGCCCGACGGCGCCGTCGATCCGCACGTCTGGCTCGACCCGGTCCGCTACGCGGCCATCGTCGACGGTATCGCCGGTGCGCTCACCGATGCGGATCCGGCGCACGCCGAGACCTACGCCGCGAACGCGGCCACGCTCGAGGACGAGCTGGCCACGCTCGACGGCGAGCTCCGCGACGGGCTCGCGTCGTGCGAGAGCCGGCTGCTCGTCGTGAGCCACGCAGCGTTCGGGTACCTCACGGACGCCTACGATCTGCGGCAGGAGCCGATCTCGGGGTTGTCGCCGGAGGCCGAGCCCGATCCCGCGCGTCTCGCCGAGCTGAAGGACCTCGTGCAGCGCGAGGGTGTCACGACCGTCTTCACCGAGGTGCTGGTCTCGCCCGACGTGGCCGAGACCCTCGCGCAGGAGGCCGGCGTGACGACCGCGGTGCTGAACCCGCTCGAGGGCCTGACGCGATCCGAGCTCGACGCCGGGCAGGACTACGGTTCCGTCATGCGGCGGAACCTCGAAACGCTGCGAGGTGCCCTTGGCTGCGCGTGAACCCGCGGAAGCCACGACGCCCCCCGAGGTGCTCCTCGCGGCCGAGCACGTGACGTTCGGCTTCGGCCGCACCTCGGTGCTCGAGGACGTGAGCCTGCAGGTCCGCGCCGGCGAGTTCGTCGCGCTCGTCGGGCCGAACGGCTCGGGCAAGTCGACGCTCCTCAAGGTGCTCCTCGGCTCGCTCGCGCCCTCGTCGGGCTCGGTGCGGCTCTTCGGGCAGGAGCCCGACCGCGTGGACCGGACCCGCATCGGCTACGTGCCGCAGCGCCCGAGCCTGGACTCCGAGGTGCCGGCGACCGTCGAGGAGATCGTCACGGTCGGACGGCTCTCGCTCCGCGGCTGGTGGCGACCGCTCCGGCGCGAGGACCGGGACTTCGTGCGGCACGCGCTCGAGTCGGTCGGCCTCGCCGATCTCGCCCGCACCCCGCTCAACGAGCTCTCGGGCGGGCAGCAGCAGCGGGCCTTCATCGCGCGAGCCTTCGCGAGCGAGCCCGACCTGCTCCTACTCGACGAGCCGATCGCCGGCGTCGACGCGGAGTCGCAACGACGGTTCCGCGAGTCGATCTCTCACCTCATCGCCGAGCACGGGGCCGGCGTGCTGCTCGTCTCGCATGAGCTCTCGGCCGTCGCGCCGGATCTGGATCGCGTCGTGGTGCTGAAGCACCGGGTCCTGTTCGACGGTCCGGCTTCGGAGCTCGCGGCGACCGGCGTGAGCCTCGGCGTGCACCGCGAGGACCTGCCGCTCTGGCTCGAGGGGCTGCGCTGATGCCCTGGCCGATCGATCTGCTGCCGTATCCCTTCGAGCTCGGCTTCATGCAGCGGGCGCTCGTGGCGGGCATCGTAGTCGGCATCTTCGCCCCGATGATCGGCACGTTCGTCGTCCAGAAGCGGATGTCGCTCATCGGGGACGGGATCGGGCACCTCGCGTTCGCGGGCATCGGCGCCGGGCTCGTCGCCGGCGTGTGGCCGGTGTGGGGTGCGCTCGGCGCTGCGGTCGCGGGCGCGCTCGGGATCGAGTGGCTACGCGCGCGGCGGGCCGCATCCGGGGATCTCGCGCTCGCGCTCTTCTTCTACTCGGGCATCGCCGGAGGTGTCGTGCTGGTCAGGCTCGCCGACGCGTTCGACGCTCGGGTGCTCGTGTACCTGTTCGGGGGCCCGCTCACCGTGAACGATGGCGAGATCGCCGTGATCGCCGGACTCGGGGCCGCGATCGTCGTGGCGATGCTCGTGCTGCGTCGGGTGCTCTTCGCGGTGGTGACCGATGAGGAGTGGGCGCGCGTCGCCGGGCTCCCGGTCGGCGCGATGAACGCGATCTTCGCCATCACGATCGCCGTGTCGGTGGTCGCCGCCATGCGGATCGTCGGCATCCTGCTGATCGCCGCGATGATGGTGCTGCCCGTCGCGAGCGGCCAGCTCCTCGCACGGTCCTTCCGCGGCACGATGTGGTGGAGCGTGGCGATCGGCGTCGCCTCGGTGATCGCGGGACTCGCGGCCTCTCGCGTGTGGGGCCTCGCGCCGGGTGGGACGATCGTGCTCATCGCGGCGGCGTGCTTCGCGGTGGTGACGCTCGTGCGGCGAGGGTCCGTGCTCCGCCTGCGGACGGGGGGCACGCTGTGAGCGACGTGTCGCGCGGCGACATGCACGCCACGGTCGAGGCCCGCCTGCGCGAGGCCGGGCAGCGCTACACCCCGAAGCGTCGGGACCTCGTCGAGGCACTCCGCCGCGCGGGCCGGCCGGCGGCGGCGCCGGATCTCGTCGTCGGGCGTCGCGGGCTGCCGCAGAGCTCGGTCTACCGGAACCTCGCCGTGCTCGAACGGCTCGGCGTGGCCCGCCGCGTGATCACGGAGGAGGGCACCGCGAGGTTCGAGCTCGCCGAGGACCTCACCGAGCACCACCACCACCTCGTCTGCCGCAGCTGTGGGGCGGTGGAGGACGTGACGATCGCCGGCCGGCTCGAGCGCACCGTCGCGCGTGCGCTCGACGCCGCCGCGGCCGAGGTGGGTTTCGAGGGCGTCAGCCACCGCCTGGATCTCATCGGGACCTGCCGGAACTGCGCCTGAGCGCTACGGCGTGAGATACGGGCGCTCGGGTCGCGCGACGCCCGTGATCTCCGAGGCGTTCACGATGACCTCGCGCCCGATCGGGTAGATCGTGCCGGTCACCTCGACCCAGTCGTTCGGCTCGAACGCGCCGGGCGTGACGTTCACGACCCGAACCTGCGCGATGGTGGCGTCGGCGACGCAGCACGTCACGACGTAGCGCGTGAGGAACATCTCGTCGGCCGGCGTGTCGTCGTAGCGCGTCACGAACCCGACGAAGCCGACCCGCTCGCCGGCACGCCCGGCGAGCGCCTTCTCACCCTCCGGCGTGGTCTGCGCGGCGGCGACGTCGATGAGCGTGAGCTCCCCGCTGCCGATGTCGGCCGCCGAGGTCGCGATGCCGGCGCTCGAGAAGCTCGAGCGCTTGCCCGCCGAGAACTGCCCGAGCGTCGCGGGCGGCAGCGCCATGATGAGCACGACCGGCGCGACGACCGCGGCCATGATCCATGCCTCGCGCCGGCGCACGGGCTCGGGCTCGCGCGTGCGCGCGGTCGCGAGCCGCCCCAGCGCCGCGAGCGACAGCAGGATCGCGCCAACCGGCACGACCCACTGTGTCCGCGTGGACAGGTAGAGGTTCTCGCGGCCCGTGACGAGCAGCCACCAGAACAGGACGGCCCACGCCCCGAGGACGGCGGCGCCCGCGAGCCGGCTCGGGCTCCAGCGCTTGGCGCTCGCGGCTCGGGCCGGCGCGGTGTCACGGGCGACGACGGCCCCGCTCATCCGGTCAGCACCTGCAGCCACATCGTCGCGACGAGGGTCGTCGCGAACGCGCCGATCGCGACCGTGCGCACGAACCCCTTCCGGAAGGTTCCCGCGTAGAGCGTCCCGAGCTTGAGGTCCACCATCGGGCCGAAGACGAGGAAGGCGAGCTGCGCCGAGGGCCCGAACTGCACGAACGAGGCCGCGATGAACGCGTCGGACTCGGAGCACAGGGACAGCAGGGCGGCGAGCAGCATCATCGCGGCGAGCGACAGCACCGGGATGCCGGCGACCTTCGAGATCCACGACGCCGGCAGGAACGTCTGCACGAGCGCCGCGAACGTCGCGCCCAGGACCAGGTACCGCCCCATGAACAGGAAGTCGTTCCCCATGTGGAGGAAGAACCGACGCCACCGCGGCTCCGGCCGGCCGAGCTCGACCGGGTGGGCATGGGTCTCCTGCGGGCTCGGCTTCAGGAGCCCGTCCTTCGAGACGGCGCCGACCACCCATCCGACGGCGATAGCGACGAGCATGCCGAACAGGAAGCGCCCGGCGACCATCGTCCACAGCGCGTCCCGGCCGCGGTAGGCGACGAACGTCGAGGCGATGACCACCGGGTTCACCACCGGCGCCGCGAGCATGAACGTCACCGCCGCCGAGGGCAGCAGCCCCTTCGAGGCGAGCCGCCGCGCGACCGGCACCGAGCCGCACTCGCAGATCGGGAACGCGACCCCCGCGAGCGCCGCCGCCGGCAGCTGGAGCGGCCGGGGGAGGCTCGCGAGCCGCTCGAGCGTGCCGACCGGCACGAAGACCTCGATCAGCGCCGAGGCGAACGCGCCGATCAGCACGAACGGCAGCGCCTGGATGAGGAGCGAGCCGAAGATGATGAACGCGGTCTGCACCCACGCGAAGCGCTGCGGGTCCGCGAGCTGCAGCACGAGCGCGACCGCCGCGAGCGAGCCCACGACCGCCACCGCGGTGCGTGGCGTGGCGTTGCGGGCGGTACGCGGCTCGGCGACCTGTGCCATCAGCGTGACCTCGGAGATGTCTCAGCAGTACCGGGCGAACGAGACCGCGAACCCCTGGAACGCGTCGGCCATCATCCTCTCACCCTCCGGTCCCTCGGCGGCAAGGAGCGCGTCGACGGCCACCTGGCCGGTGATGTGCTGCTCCGAGAGCACGGCCTGGTCCAGGAACAGGCCGCCGGCGACTGCCTCGGCCACGACGGGCGCCGGGCCGGGCACCGCGCCCTCGACCTGCGCGAGGACCGCGTCCGCCGACAGGCTCGCGGGTCCGGTGTCGATCCCGTTCTCACCGGTCCCCGCGACGGCCACGAGGAGCGAGCCGCCCGATGCCCGCTCGGCCGCCTCGACGACCTCGCGCAGGCGCTCGTCCTGGTCGGCGCCCCGCGCGAGCACGACGCCGAGCAGGTCCGGCACGTCGTCGGCTCCGAACCCGCGCGCGAGGATCCGCCCGGCCGCGGCGGGCTCGGCGTCCTCGCGTGCGATCGCGACCGTGTCCCGGTCGTGGCTCGGGTACCAGTCGCCGCCGACGAGCCCCCGGTCCGCGACGTCGGTCGCCACGAGGCCGATCTCGGACCGCTGCGCGTTCGCCTCGTCGAGGTCCTCGGCGAGCGTCGCGATGACCGTCACGGGTGCATCGGCCCCGAACGCGCGGACCACCGCGCCGTCGTCGTTACGGATGAAGGTGCCGGTGATGCCGTGCTGCGAGGGCAGCCCGCCCGTGCCGAGCGTCGCGAGCGTGGCCGCCGGGTCCAGGGGGAGCGACCCGGTCGTGCCGTCCTTCGTCCCCACCCCTTCGCGCAGGAGCGAGCGCAGGAACGGCCACGACGCCCGGTCCGCGACGTCCGCCGTCCCGACGCCCTCCAGCGCGACGACGAGCACGAGACGCGGGCGTCCGCCACTCGCCACGCCCTCGACGGCGACGCCCGCGCGGACCTCGGGGAAGGGGCGATCGAAGCCGAGGACCGAGGCGATCGTCGGCGCCACCTGATCGAGCCCCGTGCCGTCGGGAACGGCGGCGCCCGGGTCGACGCCCGTCCCCCGGAACACGATCGGGACCCCGAGCGTGTGCGCCGATCCGATCCCCGGCCACGGCACGAGCGCGTTCGCCGGGTCGCTCCCGCCGGCGATCGACCGGCCGTTCGTGACGGCCAGGACGTCGGGGGAGCGGCCCTCTCGGAAGCCGTCCGCGATGGCCTGCTTCAGCGCGTCGGGGAGCGGGCAGAACGGCACCCGCGACGTTGAGGCCCCGGTCCGGTCGCAGCTGTTGCCGGCGCATATCGCACGGAGCACGCCGGCCGGCACGGCCACCGCCGCGAGCACCAGGAGCAGGAGGATGAGGCGCCGTCCGGACACGTCCTGCCACGCTACCGCGCCGAGGGCGGCACGGAAGCCCCTGCTATCTTGAGGTTTCGCCCGCCGTGGGGTTTCCTATGCGCTCCGTGACGCCCAACCGCATCCTCGGCCGCCTGCCCGTGCTCCTCGCGGTCCTGTCGCTGCTCGCCTCGGCCTGCTCGAGCGCGGGCGGCCGCGAGGCGTCCGGCTCGGCGGCGCCCTCGCGCGGTGGGGTGCGGAGCGCCGATCCCGAGACCTCGGCCTCGGCCACAGGGTCCACGTCGCCGGTCGCCGAGGTCCAGCCAGGCAGCCTCGCCGAGCTCGCGTGCTCGATCCCGCACGAGTGGCTCCTGCGCACCTGGCGCGGCAACCGCGACGACCGCAGCGCCGAGATCCAGATCCTGCCGATCGAGCCGAACTTCGTCGGCTCGGGCCTGCCGCACGTCGGGCCGTGGGACTACGCGCAGGACATCCCGATGTTCTGGTACGGCCCCGGCCACGTCGCGCCCGTCGGCGAGGTCGACCGGCCGGTGACCCTCGCGGGCATCGCGCCCACGCAGGCGGCGCTGCTCGACTTCCCGTTCCGCGCGCCCGACGGCACGCCGATGAGCGAGGCGGTGGCGGGCAACCCGACGCCGCCGAAGCTGATCGTGACCATGATCTGGGACGCGGGAGGCATGAACGTGCTCGAGCGCTGGCCCGACGACTGGCCGTTCCTCCGCTCGCTGATCCCGGAGGGAGCCTGGTACACCCGGGCGACCGTCGGGAGCTCGCCGACGAGCACCGCCCAGACGCACGCGACCATAGGGACCGGCTCGTTCCCCGACGACCACGGGATCGTGGCGCACCGCCTGCGTATCGGTGAGGAGCTCACGACGCCCTGGAAGTACGGGCCGACGTACCTCCTGGACCCGACGCTCGCCGATCTGTACGACCTCGCGATGGACAACGAGCCGATCGTCGGCGAGCTCGGGACCGTGAGCATCCACCTCGGGATGCTCGGGCACGGCGCGCTGTGGGGCGGCGGCGACCAGGACATCGCCGCGATCCGCGAGAAGGTCGGCGCCGAGACCCTCGGCGAGGAGGGGTTCGAGTGGAACCTCACTCCGGTCCTGCAGCCGTACTACCGGTTCCCCGACTACCTGAACGACGTCCCCGGCTTCGAGGACGACGTCCGGGAGATGGATGCGGCCGACGGTCAGATAGACGGGCGCTGGCGGTCGAACGACGTCGACCAGCTGCTCTCCGGCTTCGACACGCCGGCGCGCATCCCGTACCAGACCCGGGTCCTCGAGACGATGATCGAGCGCGAGAGCTTCGGCGCCGACGACGTCCCGGACCTGCTGTTCGTCAACTACAAGATGATCGACTACATCAGCCACGTGTGGACGGTCAACAGCCCCGAGATGCAGGACGCCGTGCGCGCCCAGGACGAGTCGCTGCGCGAGCTGGTGCGGTTCCTCGACCGGCAGGTCGGCAGGGGTGAGTGGGTGCTCACGCTCACGGCCGACCACGGCTCGATCCCGGACCCCGACGTCTCGGGCGCGTTCGCGATCCCGTCGACGCCGCTCGTGGCCGGGATCAACGCCACCTTCGACACCGACGGGGACGACACGAAGATCGTCGAGCTGGTCCAGCCGACGCAGATCTTCGTGAACGAGGCCGAGCTGGAGCAGAACGGGTTCATGCTCGACGACGTCGCCGAGTGGATCATGGGGCTCACGAAGGGCGACGTGTCGCCGGTCGCGTTGCCGCCGGACCAGGCCGACGATCCGATCTTCCAGGCGGCCTTCCCCTCGAGCATCATGTCGAGCCTGCCCTGCCTGCCCGAGGCGCTCGCGTGAGGCGCCGGCTCGCGCCCGCCGCGGGACTGCTCGCGCTCGCGCTCGTCGCGGCGGGGTGCACGTCCTCCGGGAGCGCCGAGCCCGCGCCGACCGTGGAGGGCTCGACCGGCGGCACGACCGAGCCGCCGCGCGACCCGGTCCCCGGCGCGATCGCGAAGGCGGCATGCGGGATGCCGCACGAGTACCTGCTGCGGGTGTGGCGCGGCACCGAGCCCGATCGCTCCGGGCAGATCCTGCTCGTGCCGAAGGAGCCGAACTTCGTCGGGTCGAACTTCCCGCACTCGGGTCCGTGGGACTACCTCCAGGACGTCCCGCTCCTGTGGTACGGGCCGGGGATCGTCCCGGCGCTCGGCGAGGTCGACCGGCCGGTCACGATCGCCGACATCGCGCCGACGCAGGCCAAGCTCCTTTCCTTCGACTTCCCGCAGGTGGACGGCCGCGAGCTGCGCGAGATCCCGGCGCCGGCCACGCCGCCGAAGCTCATCGTCACGCTCGTGTGGGACGCCGGCGGGATGAGCCTGCTCGACGAGTTCCCGGACGACTGGCCCGAGCTGAAGGCGCTCATCCCCGACGGTGTCTGGTTCACGAACGCGGACGTCGGGTCCTCGCCCTCGATCACGCCGGCGACACACGCGACGATCGGCACCGGCGACTACCCGATGCATACCGGTCAGGTCGATGCCGAGTTCTTCCTGGGTGAGGACCTCGTGCGGGCGGGGCAGCTCGGGCCGGTGCTGATGATGCGGCCGACGCTCGGCGACCTGTACGACCGCGCGATGGACAACCAGCCCCTCGTCGGCAACCTGTCGAGCGTGACCTGGCACCTCAACATGACGAGCCACGGCGCCCTGTGGGGCGGCGGCGACAAGGACATCGCGGTGCTCCGCACCCCGACCGCCGCGGACAACGAAGGCGCCGAGGGCACCATCTGGAACCTCCAGGGCAAGAACGTGCCGTACTACTCGTTCCCCGCGTACGTGAACGACCTGCCGCCGCTGTCCTCGTACACCGACTCGATCGACCGCGAGGACGGCGCGCTCGACGGCAAGTGGCGCGACAACTCGATCGAGCAGTACGAGCAGGGCTGGGCGACCCCCGCGCGGATCCCGTACCAGGAGCGGATGGTCGAGGAGGTCATCGCGCGCGAGGGCTTCGGCGCCGACGACGTGCCGGACCTGCTGTTCATCAACTACAAGGCGATCGACCACGTCAGCCACATCTGGAGCGCGAACAGCCCCGAGATGCAGGACACGCTCCGCTGGCAGGACGCTGGCCTCGGCGGGTTCGTCGACTTCCTCGACCGGCGGGTCGGGCAGGGCAGCTACGTGCTCGTGCTCACCGCGGACCACGGCGCGCAGTTCGATCCGAAGGTCTCCGGCGCGTTCCAGGTGACGCCGGGGCAGCTGCAGCAGGACCTCGAGGCGGCGTTCCCCTCGTCCACCGGCGGCACGGTGTTCCGGGCCGTGCGGACGAGCCAGATCTTCCTGGACGAGGACGCGATGGCCGCGAGCGGCTACACGGTCGACCAGATCGCGCAGTTCGTCCTGGACTACACGAAGGTGCAGGGCGCGCCGGGTGGCGCCGCCGACGTGCCCGAGGCCGAACGGGACGGCCTGGTGTTCTCGGCTGCGATCCCGACGGCGATGCTCCCCGACCTGAGATGCCTGCCCGAGGCGCGCGCGTGAGGCTCCGCGCCGCCGGGTCCCTCCTGCTCGGCCTCGCGCTCCTCACTGGCGCCTGCTCGTCGGGCTCGGATCCGGGAGGCGGTCCGACCGGAGTCGGGCCGACGGGCTCGACCACGGGGCCCGAGCCACCTCCCGCCGAGGCCAGCAACCGCGCGCTCGCGAAGGCGGCCTGCGCGAACACGGCTCACGAGCCGCTGCTCCGCACATGGCGCGGGATGCGACTGGATCGCAGCGGCGACATCCAGATCATCCCGAAGGACCCGAACTTCGTGAACGGGGGACTGACGCACGCCACGCCGTTCGCCTACACGCAGGACGTGCCGCTGCTGCTCTACGGCCCGGGGTACGTGCAGCCGGGGGAGTACGACCAGCCGATCACGCTCGCGGACCTCGCGCCGACGCTGGGGGCCGTGCTGAAGTTCCCCTTCGACACGGTCGACGGCGATCCGCAGACGCGGGCGCTGCTGCCCGAGGCCGAGCGCGACACGCCGCGCCTGGTCCTCACCGTCGTCTGGGACTCGGCCGGCACGGACGTGCTCGAGCGCTGGCCGGACGACTGGCCGTACCTCGCCTCTCTGCGACCCGAGGGTGCCTGGTTCACTCACGCGACCGTGGGCGCGTCGCCCTCGAACACGCCGATCGGGCACGCGACGATCGGGACCGGCACGTTCCCGAGCAGCCACGGGTTCGTCGACGAGTACATCCGCATCAACGGCCGCCTCCAGAAGCCGAACGAGAACGGCCCCGGCTTCCTGCTCGACCCCACGCTCGCGGACCTGTACGACCGCGCGATGGACAACGAGCCGAAGGTCGGCGCGATCGCGACGCTCGCCGCGCACATCATGATGATGGGCCACGGCTCGCAGTGGGGCGGCGGCGACAGCGACATCGCGATCACGCGCGAGAAGGAGTTCGCCGAGACCGCGGGAGCCGAGAGCGTGAGCTGGAACCTCACGACCGACATGAGGCCGTTCTACGCCCTTCCGTCCTACGTGAACGACCTGCCGCCGCTCTCGGACTACGTGGACGACGTCGACCGGGCCGACGGCGCGCTCGACGGCATGTGGCGGAACAACGACATCCAGCAGCTGTCCGAGGGCTTCGACACGCCGGCCCGCACGCCGTTCCAGGAGACGCTCATCGAGGCCGTGATCGAGCATGAGGGCTTCGGAGCGGACGACGTCCCCGACCTGCTGTTCCTGAACTACAAGGCGATCGACACGATCGGCCACCTGTTCAGCGCCGACGGCATCGAGATGTCCGACGCGGTGGCGACCCAGGACGCGACGCTCGAGCGCTTGGTGGACTTCCTGAACCGGACGGTCGGCAAGGGGCAGTGGGTGATGGCCGTCACCGCCGATCACGGCACGCAGCGCGATCCCGAGACCTCGGGCGCGTTCATGATCGACATCAACAAGCTCGACGCCGGTCTCGCGGCGACCTTCGACGGCGACGGCGACGGCGTGCCGCTCGTGCAGAAGGTTCGACCGACCGAGATCTGGCTCGACCGCGCCGAGCTCGCGGACAACGGCTTCACCCTCACGCAGGTCTCGCAGTGGCTCCTGGACCTCACCCAGGAGGAAACGTACAAGAACCAGAACCTCCCCGAGCCCGGGTACGAGGGCGACACGGTGTTCGCCGCCGCCTTGCCGTCGTCTATCCTTTCCAGGCTCCCGTGCCTCCCCGAGGCGCGCGCGGGCGAGAGCTAGCCGCGAAAGGACGAGGGGATGACGCTCACGAGGGACCGTTCGGGCGAGGCCGTGCGCGTGCTGGACGCGCGGGCGAGCGTGCTCGGCAAGACCGTGTTCCTCCTGCTCGCGATCGCGCTGGTGCTCGTGGCGTTCGGCTGGACCTTCCTGCAGGACCCCTCGATCAGCGCGCCGACGCGTGACCCCGCTTGGTACACGTGGCGCTCGAACCTGATGATGACGGACTCGCCTGGCCTCATCGCCGGCGACTGGGGTCCGTTCCACATGTTCGGCGGCGGCTATCGTGTGGCCGTCCCGCTGTACGGCTCGATCCTGCAGCGCGTCGCCCACATCGACCTGTACACCTTCAGCGCGTTCATGATGATCGGCGTGCCGGTCCTCACCGGCCTCGCGCTCGGCGTGTTCGTGACGCGCGAGCGCAAGGACCCGCTGCTGTTCCTCGTCACGATGCTCGCGACGGCCGCGCTGTTCATGACCACGCCCTACGTCGGCTACCTGGACAACATCACCGTGCTGTTCGTGCTGTCGCTCCTGCTCGCCTTCTACGTGCCGGGACGGGAGCAGTGGGGCGCGCGGGTGGCCCTGTTCCTGCTCGGCGTGGTCGCGGCCTACGTGCACCCGACGACCTGCGTGATCTTCGGCTTCTCGCTCATGGCCGCCTTCGGGCTGCACGTGCTCACGAGCCGATTCCGGATCGGCACCGCGCTCGACCGCGACGGCCCGAGCCTCATGTCGATCGGCTTCGGCATGATCTTCGGGCTCGCGACGTGGCTGCTCTCGCCGTGGGGGGTCGCCGGCTCGCTGGCCGACGCCGCGCTCCCGCCCCCGTACACGCAGGAGGTCTTCCAGAAGCGGCTGAGCGGCTGGGTGGGCTCGCTGCAGCCGATGATCACCGTCCCGCTCATCCTGCTCGCGATCGGCTGGGTGATCTACCGCTCGCGCAAGGATCGGCAGCCGGCCGACACCGCCGGCACGCTCTCGTCGATGTGGCTGATCCCGCTCCTCGGCATGTTCGGGTGGGTCGCCGGCGCCGCGTACCCGTACTACCGCTTCATGAACGCGACGGCCGCGCTCATGGCGCTGCTCGGGATCGGTGCGTGGGTCGCGATCGCGTGGCTGCTGAGGCGCCAGGGCGCGACGAAGCTCGTCGCCTGGGTGGGTGTCGTCGCGATCGTCGGCTCGCTCGGCTTCGTCTGGGTGAAGGGTCGCGAGGCCGCGCAGTGGGCCGACAAGGACAACCAGTGGATCGACCAGCCCACGCGGACGGCCCTCGCGGCCGCCCGGGCGATCGTGGAGAACGAACCGAGCGATCAGCCGATCGTCTTCGTCGTGAACTTCGGCGACACGTACCAGTCCTACGGTTGGGCGAAGACCTTCACGAACGTGTCGAGGACCGGCCTGCCGGGTGACGCCGTGAAGCGCTCGATGACGTACTTCGGCGACGTGAGCGATCTCCTCGCCGGGCAGCCGACGCAGCTCACCGACGAGACCTACAACAAGATGGCGCGTGGCTTCTACCGGGAGGTGGAGGCGCTCCGGGCGGAGTACCCGCAACCGCCGATCGTCTTCCTCGTGCGCCAGTTCAACGAGGGCACCGCGAACGCGGACCTGCTCGACACCGGGCGGGACGACCTGGTGCCGCTCGGCACCGACATCGCGGTCGTCACCGGCGCGAGCTTCGCGACGCCCTCGGCCGAGGCCGTCACCGCCGCGAAGGCCGCCGAGACCGAGGTCGCGACCTTCTACCTCCAGCACCCGAGCGTCGTCGACAACCTCTCGCACACCCTGTGGGTGATCCTCGCGCTCGCGCTGCTGCTGGTCGTGCCGGGGCTGCTCTCGGCGCGGTTCTTCGGGATCGAGGGCACCTGGGAGAAGATCGCGCTGATCCCCGGGATGTCGATCGCGCTCACGGTCCTGTCGGGCGTGATCGTCGTCGCCGTCACCCGAGCGCCCTTCGGGGCCGTGCACGGGTGGGCGACGCTCGGGCTCGCGACGGCGATCGGCGGCGGGCTCGCACTCGGGCGCTCGAAGGTGCTCGGTGTGCTGGAGGGCTTCGGGAACTTCTTCAACAAGATGTTCTCGGTCTTCCACAACCCGGACTTCTCGGCCCTCATGGGCGTGCAGTTCCTCGCCATGGCCGCCGACGGCGTGATCCGTGGCTCGATCGCGAAGTCGATCGCGTTCGGCGGGACCGAGGGCTTCGACGTCACCACCGTGCCGAGCGCCGACTACCTGCTGAAGGTGGTCCTCGCGCTCTACATCCCGTACACGTTCATCAGCCCCTTCATCGGGGTGTTCATCGACCGCTTCGAGCGCCGGCGGGTGCTCTCGGTCTCGAACGTCGCGACGGCCGTCGTTGTGACGCTCGTCGCGGCCGGGGCCCTGCTGCCGCTCGGCGACGCCACCTCCGAGGGCAAGGTCGGCATCACGATCGCCCTCATCGTCGGCATGCTCGTGATGCAGGCGTGCGTCCGCATCGTGCTCGCGGTGAAGTCGGCCGCGATGCCCGACGTCCTGTCGGGCAAGGACCTGCTCCAGGGCAACGGCCTGTCGCAGGCGGGCGGGGCGCTCTTCCAGGTGCTCGGCGCCGGCGTCGCGTTCGGGTTCGGTGCGGTGTTCCCGGCGTGGCTCGTCGTGCTGGGCGGCATCGGCGTGCTCGTCGCGGCCGCGGTCGTGGCCCGGCGCATCCACCGGATGGAGTCCGCGCCGCACGAGATGAGCTTCGGCCAGGAGGCCAAGCGCATCGTGCACGACATCCGGGCGGGCCTGAGGGAGGTCGTGGCGCGGCCGGCGGGCGCGCTCGGCCTGGCGTCGTTCCAGATGATCCGCTACCAGTTCTGGGGCTTCACGCTGTTCGTGTTCGCCCTCTACGCGAAGAACCTCGTCGAGGGCGGCAAGGCCGACACCCTCGCGCTCGGCCTCGTCGGCGGGCTCGGGTTCGTCGGCGGCGCGCTCGGCTTGGTGCTCGCGCAGAAGTGGAAGGACACCATCCCACCGGTGCGGCTGCTGCTCGGCTCGATGGCGCTCCTCGGGGCCGGGACGATCGCGTTCGGCTGGCTCGTCTCGCTCGCCGGGTTCGCCGGGCTGCTGTTCAGCGGGTTCTTCTCCTTCTTCGTGGCGAAGATCTCGGCCGACACGATCATGCAGCAGGCGATGCCCGATGACTTCCGCGGTCGCGCGTTCGCCCTGTTCGACATCGCGTACAACCTGGGCTTCATCGTGCCGGCGCTCCTGCTCTCGTTCCTGTGGATCGAGGACGACCCAGCTCGGGTGCGGGTGATCCTGCTCGCCTCCGGCGCGGTGTTCCTCGGGCTCACGGCGCTCGTCGGCCGGTGGGCGCGCTCGATCCGGAATCAGTTCGCGCCGCAGGACGACCTCGTCGAGCCCGAGGCGTGATGCCGGCCGTGCCGAGCCCCGACCCGTCGCCGAGGCGGCCGCCTACCAGGCGTATCTGCTCGGCCTGCTCGGACCCGATGACCCGGCCGAGGTTCAGTCGGACGCGCCGGCGGCGTGGCGAGCGCTCCTGACCGAGGCCGGCGACCGGCTCCGCGCCCGCCCCGAGCCCGGCGAGTGGTCGGTGCTCGAGTGCCTCGGCCACGCCCTCGATGCCGAGATCGTGTACGCGGGCCGCTACCGGTGGAGCATCGCGCACGAGGAGCCCGAGCTGATCGGCTACGACCAGGACCTCTGGGTGGAGCGCCTCCATCACGGCGAGGCCGACCCCGAGGAGCTCCTCGCGCTGTTCGAGGCGCTCCGCCGCGCGAGCCTCGCGCTGTGGGAGCGCTCGAGCGAACCGGAGCGCGCCCGCGTCGGGATGCACCGCGAGCGCGGGCCCGAGAGCGTCGACCTCAGCTTCCGCCTGATCGCCGGCCACGACCGGTTCCATCTCGCGCAGGCCCGGCGGGCGCTCGACGCCACCCGCGGCTGAGCGCCCCGGCTACAGCCCCTGGATCCGGCGCTCGAACTCGGGGAAGTACGTCGCGATGTCGGCGACGTCGAACGACGGCAGGATCGAGCCCCTCGGCTCGCGCTCGAGCAGGAAGTCGAAGCAGGCGCGGATGAAGTCCTCGGGGGACCGGTCGCCGGCGAGCCGTTCGAAGTCGGCGGAGGACAGCGTCACCGTGTGACGGGTCGATCCGTCGTCCTCGGTGACGGTGACCTCGAAGCTCGAGAACAGGTGCTCGACGTCCGCGCCGCGGGTCACGGTGATGTCCGCCATCGTTCCGCCTCCGACGGATATCGTACCGAGCCCCCGGGAACCGGGTCCCCCGGCGAGCGAGGAGGCGGATTTCCGGGTAATCTGCCGAATCGAGGGTAACGATCGTTGTTCGCTTCGAGCGGTTCCCTCACCGGCGCCATGCCGGGGCCCGACGAGCAGCTCCAAGGCTCTGACGGCGAAGGAAGGAGGGGATCGCAAGATGGCTACAGGCACCGTGAAGTGGTTCAGCTCCGAGAAGGGCTTCGGCTTCATCACGCCCGATGACGGAAGCGCAGATGTGTTCGTTCACTTCAGCGCGATCGTGGGCGAGGGCTACAAGAACCTCGACGAGGGGATGAAGGTGTCGTACGAGGTCAGCCAGGGGCAGAAGGGCCCCCAGGCCTCGGACGTCAAGCCCGTCTGACACGGCGACGTGTCACGTCGTGAAGGGGGTCTTCGGACCCCCTTCACGCATCCCGGCCACCCGTATCCGGGGTCGGACGGGTCGGACGACGGGTCTGATGTGTGCTGGTGACGACCCCCCCGCTCGCGGAGGAGCCGACATGCCGCAGGTTCGAACGCAGGACGCCGTCCTGCACGTGGAGGTCGACGGCGAGGGCGAGCCGGTGACCGTGCTTGCTCACGGGCTGACGAACAACCGCAACGAGCTCGCGGCGCTCACCCCGCTCGTTCCGGGGACGAAGGTGCGGTTCGATTTCCGCGGTCACGGCCGCTCGAGCGCTCCGGAGACGGGCTACGACTTCGTCGACTTCGCCCGGGACCTCGACGCCGTCGCGACCGCGTACGGGGCGACCCGCGCGATCGGGACCTCCCTCGGCGCCGGCGCGATCGCCAGCCTCCTTTCCCACGAGCCGGGCCGTTTCGAGCGGACCGTCTGGTTGCTGCCCGCCGCGCTCGACCTGCCGTTCCCGTTCAAGGAGCGGTACGAGACGATGGCGGGCGAGCTCGACGGCAAGACGCCGGAGGAGGCGCTCGAGGCGATCGTCTCGGACCCCGAACGTGCGGCGCAGTACGTGCAGACGCCGTGGAAGATCGAGCTCGACCGCCTGATGTGGGACCACGACCATCCCGCGGGCGTCGCCCGCGCGATCCGCGGCGTGATCGCGGACTGGCCAGTCCCCGACCGCGAGCTGCTGCGGAAGGTGACGACGCCGGTGCTCCTCATCTGCATCGAAGGCGACGAGATCCACCCGGTCGAGCTCGGGGGGACCCTCCACGAGCTCCTGCCGAACAGCGAGCTCGTCGTCTACCCGAGCGAGGCGTCCATGTTCGCCGCGCTGCCCGAGCTCGTGCAGCGGGTGAGCGCCTTCCTCCTCCACGACTGACCGCGTCGGGTGGTCGGGTAGTCTCTCGCTCATGACCGAGGAGCTGTTCTCCACCGATGCGTATCTGCGTTCGTGCGAGGCAACCGCGGTCGCGGTCTCCGAGGAGGGCGCGATCTTGGACCGCACCGTGTTCTCCGCGCGCGGTGGAGGCCAGCCCGGTGACACCGGGACCCTGCGCTGGGACGGCGGTGAGGTGCGCGTGACCGACACCGTGAAGCAGGCCGGCGAGGTCCTCCACGTGCTCGAGGGCTCGGCGCCCGCCGTCGGTGCTCGGGTCACGGCCGAGGTCGACTGGGAGCGTCGCCACAGGCTCATGCGCACGCACACGGCGCTGCATGTGCTCTCGGGCATCGTGTTCCGCGACTACGGCGCGAAGGTGACCGGCGGCAACATGGAGCCGGGCATCGCGCGGATGGACTTCGAGCTCGAGGCCATCAGCCAGCAGTTCGGCCGCGAGGTCGAGGAGAAGCTGAACGCCGCGCTCGCGCAGGACCACCCGGTCCACGTGAGCTTCCTGCCGAGGGCGGAGGCGCTCGCCGACCCCGACCTGATCCGCACGAAGGTGAACCTCATCCCCGAGCACGTGGACCCGATCCGCGTGGTCGACATCGAGGGACTGGACAAGCAGGCGGACGGCGGCACACACGTCCGCTCCACGGCCGAGGTCGGCCGCGTCCGCGTCGCGAAGACCGAGAGCAAGGGCAAGGGTTTCAAGCGCATGCGGATCGAGCTCGTGTGAGCCGGCTCGCACCGGCATGAGGCCACGCGACCCACACCACGAGGCGGTCGGCGCGCTGCTCGTCGGGCTGGCATCGCTCCTGTTCGGCGCCGTCGTCATCTTCGGCAAGCTCGCGCTCCGCGAGGGCGTCACGGTCTCCTCGATGCTCGCGATCCGGTTCGCGGTCGCCGCGGTGCTCCTCGCCGGGGCGCTCCTTGCCACGCGCCGGCCGCTCCTGGCCGCGCCGGGCGAGCGCGCAGGGCTGACCGTGCTCGCGCTGTGCGGGTACGCCGTCGAGACCTCCTTCTTCTTCTCCGCCGCCGAGCACGGCACGGCGGCCGCCGTCACCCTCCTGTTCTTCACCTACCCGGTGTTCGTGACCCTGGGGTCGTGGCTGATCGGCAGGGGCACTCCGGCACGGCTCACGATCGTCGCGCTCGCGTGCGCCGTCGGCGGGGCGTTCGTGGTCGCGACGGGTGGCGGTCTCGCGATCGACGGGATCGGCGTCGTGTTCGCGCTCGGGGCGGCGTTCACGTACACGGGGTACCTCGTGGGGGCCGACGCCGTGCTGAAGCGGACCAACGCGATGACGAGCTCGATGTGGGTGAGCGCCGGCGCGTCGGCGGGCTTGTTCACCTACGCGCTCGCCGTCGGGCAGTGGGCCGCCCCCGGCGGATGGGACGCGGGGTGGCCGATCGTCGGCATGGGCCTCGCGAGCGCCGGGGCCTTCGTCGCGCTCCTCGCCGGGCTGCAGCGGATCGGCGCCGTGCGCACGTCGATCGTGGCCTCGACCGAGCCGCTCGCGGCGGCGTTCCTCGGGTTCGCGTTCCTCGACGAGCGCGTGACCCTCGGCCTGGTGATCGGCGGCGCGCTCATCCTGGCCGGCGCCCTCATCGCGAGCATCACCCGCCCGGCCACCGCGCAGGAGCAGCAGATCCCCTAGGGGCTCGCGGGTTCCCCCTAGGGGCTCGCGGGTTCTCACGACCGACGCCGAGCGGTACCGTGGGGTGGCGATGGCCCCGCCCGAACGCCTCACGCCGCTCGACGCCTCGTTCCTGTACCTGGAGCGGCCGGCGATGCACATGCACGTCGCGGCGCTGTCGATCTTCGACCCGTCCACTCGCCCGGACGGGCTGCTGCGGTTCGAGGACGTCGAGGACGTCTTCACCTCGCGGATCCACCTCGCGCCGCGGTTCCGGCACAAGGTCCGGACGGTGCCCCTCAACCTCGGGCTGCCCCTGTGGGTCGACGACCCGCACTTCGACCTGGACTTCCACCTGCGTCGCGCGGCCGTGCCCTCGCCGGGTGGACGCCGCGAGCTCACCGAGTACGTCCAGCGGATCCTGTCGCGCCCGCTCGACCGGTCGAAGCCGCTGTGGGAGCTCTACGTCCTCGAGGGGCTCGAGGACGGGCACGTCGCCACCCTGCTGAAGGTGCACCACGCGATGATCGATGGTCTCGCCGGCGTGCAGCTCGCCGCCGCGCTGTGGGACCTCTCGTCCGAGGCACCGCCGGTGCCCCCCGCCCCGCCCTGGGAGCCCGAGCCGGAGCCCTCGTCGCGGGACCTCCTGCTCGACGCCTTCCAGGAGCTCTCCACCCACCCCGTGCGCGCGCTGACCGACGCCGCGGAGACCGCCCGACGGCAGCCGGCGCTCGCCGCGCTGAACGTCAGCTCGGTGCTCTCCGGCGTGCGGAGCATCGTCGACATGGGCGCGCGTCCGGCCAGCTCGCTCGACGTTGAGATCGGCTCGAACCGGCGGTTCGCGATCGCCGACGCGCCCCTGCAGCGACTGAAGGACGTGAAGAACGCGCTCGGCGGCACCGTGAACGACGTCGTGCTCGCCTCGGTCGGGGGAGCCCTGCACCGGCTGCTCCGCGAGCGCAAGGAGCCGACGCGCGGTCGGACGCTCCGGGTGCTGGCGCCGGTGTCGGTCCGCGCCTCGGGCGACCGGACGATCGGCAACCGGGTGGCACCGGCGCTCGTGGACATCCCCGTCGGCGCGATGGGCGCGAAGCGGCGCCTGGCCGAGGTCCGCAAGGCCACCGAGTACCTGAAGTCCTCGATGATGGCCATGTCGGCCGACGCGATCATCGGCCTCGGGGCGTACGCGCCCGGCGGGCTGCTCGCCGTGGCCGCCCGAGCCGCCTCGCTCGGGCCGTGGTTCAACCTCGTCGTCTCGAACATCCCGGGGCCGCAGCAGCCGATGTACCTCGCGGGCGCCAAGCTCGTCGCGAGCTACCCGGCGATGCCGCTCAACCGGAACTCGGCGCTGTCGATCGCGTGCTCCTCGCTCGGCGGGACTATGGCCTTCGGCGTGACGGGGGACTGGGACGCGATGCCGGACATCGAGCTGCTCGCGCTCGGCATCGAGGCCTCTCTCGACGAGCTCGCGAAGGCCGCCGGCGTCTAACGCTTCCGGCCGTCGACCTCGGCGGCGAGCCACTCTCCGACGTTCGCGAGCCAGCGGTCCGGCGCCTCGAGCTGCGGCACGTGCCCGACGTCCGGCAGCACACGGATCCACCATTCCGGGTGCGACTCGGTCGCCTCCCACGCGAAGGCGGCCGGTACCAGCCGGTCCTGGCGTCCGTGGATCGCGAGCACGGGGCACTTGATCTGGTCCAAGATCGCGCGCGCGCGATCCGGAGAGCGCCCGAGCGAGATGAGGGAGCGGGTCGCCTCGAGGAAGGCGGGCGCGGTGTCGGGATCGTCCTCGCGCTCGAGCAGCAGGTCCACGTGCGCGCGGATCACGTCCTCGGGGATCCGCCGGACGTCCACGGTCGCGAGGCGCAGGCCGAGCCGGACCAGCCGGTCGGCGTCGAACCGCTCGAACCGTTGGCGCATCACCCACTCGCCGACCCGCTTCATGCGGTACGCGGCGAACCCCCCGATCACGACCGGCGAGGGGAACCCGCCACGCGCCCACGGGTAGACCGAGCTCGTGAGGACGAGCCCCTCGACCGACGAGGGCTCGGTGGCCGCCTGCATCATCGCGATCCCCCCGCCCATCGAGTTGCCCGCGAGCACGACGGGCCCGCCGGCGACCTCCTCGATGAAGTGCGAGAGCAGAGCGCGGTTCGCCGTGAGCTTGCTGCTTCGCCCCGCGCGCGGCGTGCGTCCGAACCCCGCGAGGTCGAGCGCGAGCACCCGACCGAGCGCGGACAGCCCCTCGCCGACGAGGACCCAGTTGAGGTGCGCCCCGCCGAGCCCGTGCACGAGCACGAACGTCCGCTCGGCCGGCCCCTCCCACTCGACGTAATGCACCGGCCCGCCGAGGTCGGCGTACCGGCTCTCGGGGAGGTCGAACGAGCCTGGCATGCGGCCAGCCTACCGCCGCGGGCTCCCGGCGTCGGAGGTTCGCTCTAGACTCCTGCCCATGACGGTCGTCCGGCTCCGGCCACCGCTGCGCGAGCGCGCAGACGGGCATCCCGAGGTCTCCGTCCCGGGCGACGGCGACGACCCGCTCGGCCTGTACTTCGGCGCGACGTCGGGGGAGGTCTTCGGCTCGGCCGACGCCGGGGCGAGCTGGTCGCTCCTCGCTCGCGATCTCGCCCCGGTCCTGTCGATCCGGGCGTCGTAGCCGGGCGGGCCGCCCGAGCCACCAGGGGCCACCGGTACGCCGGTGCCTTGCAGAGGCAACCCCCGGACCCGCGAGCGACCGAACCGCGGGCTCGGGCGCGGCGAAGGATGGGAGGGTCCCGGCCACGGAGACGGGCCGACGCCCGTCCGAGGGCGCATAGCCCGGAATATCCGCTGTTCGCAGGGCGTCTCCATACATGCGCACCTTTACAGGAGCATCGCCTTGCAGCTACGATGGCTCCGAACGGCCCGGCGGGGCCGCTTTCTTCGCGCCCCCCGCCGCTGACGATCGAAACGGGTCCCGAAGACCTCCGAGGCGACAGCACGCGCGCCCGCCGGGAGGCTTCGAGGAGGAGAGTGAGTACATGCCGGAACCTGCACGACCGCTCGGGACGGATGACGCCGACGACCTGAGGTTGTACCTCGAGGCCGCGGCGCGCGAGCCACTCCTCACCAAGGAGGAGGAGGTCGAGCTCGCCATCATCATCGAGCACGGCAAGGAGGCGGAGGAGCGCCTGCGTTCCGGGCGCCTGCGCTCGGAGAAGTCGATCATGAAGGCTCGCCAGGAGGTCCGCAAAGCCGAGGCGGCCAGGCAGCGGTTCATCATGGCGAACCTGCGCCTCGTCGTGTCGGTCGCCCGCAAGTACCAGGGCCAGGGCCTGCCGCTGCTCGACCTCATCCAGGAGGGCAACATCGGGCTCATGCGTGCCGTCGAGCTGTTCGACTGGCGCCGGGGCTTCAAGTTCTCGACGTACGCGACGTGGTGGATCCGCCAGGGCATCACCCGGGCGATCGCCGACCGATCGCGCTCGATCCGCCTGCCGGTCCACATCCACGACCGGCTGCGCAAGCTGAACCGCACGCGGTTCCAGTTCGCTCAGACGATGGGGCGCGAGCCCACGCGCGAGGAGCTCGCGAAGGCGCTCGACACCACGATCGAGGAGATCGACGACCTCACCGAGATGGGCCGGCGCGAGCCGCTGTCGCTCCAGTCGCCCGTCGGCGAGGACACCGAGCTGGGCGACCTCATCGAGGAGGTCGACTCGGAGTCGGCCTTCAACGAGGTCGAGGACGCGCTGCTCCGCGAGGAGATCGGCACGGCGGTCGACCGCGTGCTCGACGAGCGCGAGCGCCACGTGGTCGCGCTCCGCTACGGGCTGGAGAACGGGCAGCCGCTCTCGCTCCGCGAGACCGGCAAGGTGCTCGGCCTCTCGGGCGAGCGTGTCCGCCTCATCGAGCGCGAGGCGCTCCGCAAGCTCCGCGACTCGAACCTCATCTCCGCCGTCGCCGCGCTGTAGCCGCGGCGGAGCGGGCCCTCGAGACCGGCTCTCGGGCCGGTCTCCGGCGTTCCTGGCTTGCGCCCGGGACCCCGGCGAGCGACCATCGGAGTGCCGAGGTTCTCGGCAGGAGGTGCTCGAGATGCCGATCTTCCGCAAGCGCATGCCGGAACCCCCGGAGGCGATCGCCGATCCGCCCGGGACCGTGCGGCGCTCGGTGCTCATCAACGTGTACCCCGTCGGCCTCCCGGGCGACCTCGTGGTTCCGCAGGACGCCGTCGGGGTCGTCGTGTTCGCGCACGGCAGCGGGAGCAGCCGCCGGAGCCCCCGCAACGTGGAAGTCGCGCGCCGGCTGAACGAGGCCGGCATGGGCACGCTGCTGTTCGACCTCCTCACGCCGGCCGAGGCCGAGGACCGCGCCAAGGTCTTCGACATCGACCTCCTCGCCAACCGCCTCGAGGGTGCCGGGAAGTGGCTGCACCGGTGGCCCCAGGCGGGCACGGTGCCGATCGCGTTGTTCGGCGCGAGCACCGGCGCGGCGGCGGCGCTGGTCGCGGCCTCGCGGCTCGGGGTCGAGGTCGCCGCCGTCGTCTCGCGCGGGGGGCGCCCGGACCTCGCCGGCGAGGCCCTGCCGAGCGTGACCGCGCCGACGCTCTTGATCGTCGGCGGAGACGATGTCGAGGTGCTCGGGCTGAACCGCGGGGCCGAGGCTCGGATGCGGTGCGAGCGCCGGCTGGAGGTGATCCCCGGCGCCACCCACCTGTTCGAGGAGCCGGGGGCCCTCGAGCGGGTCGCCGATCTCGCGGCCGAGTGGTGCGCGAGGCACCTCGCCGAGGCCGGCCAGGGGCGCCGCGCCACCCTCGCGACGCTCTTCCGCTGAGCCGCGGGGCGTCCGATGGGCGCGCCCGCCGGGTTCGAGCTGCTCGAGCACACCGCGGACGTCGGGATCCGCGCGTGGGGCTCGACCGCGAACGACGCGTTCGCCCAGGCGGCGCTCGCTCTCGCCGAGCTCATGGGCATCCGCGTGCCCGGCCCCGGCAAGCGGCGCCTGGTCCGTGTGACGGCCGAGGACCCGCCGGGGCTGCTCGTGGCCTTCCTCGACGAGCTGCTCTGGATCCACGAAACCGCGCTCGTCGGGTTGGTCGCCGTGGACGTCGTCGGCCTGTCCGAGCGCAGCCTCGTCGCCGAGGTCGAGACCTCGCCCGCGCCCGCGGACCCCGTCGGGGTCGTCGTCAAGGCCGCGACCTACCACCAGCTCGCGGTCGAGCGCCGAGCCGATGGCGCCGTCGAGGTCTGCGTGTTCCTGGACGTGTGACATGGGTGAGCGCGTGATGGAGCCGAGGCAGCTCGAGCCGTTCGTGTGGGAGGTGCCGCTCGGCACGGTGGACGGCATGCGCGTGCCCGGCGTCGTCTTCGGTTCGGACGAGCTGATGCGCAAGGCGGTTGACGATCGGGCGGTGCTCCAGGTCGCGAACGTCGCGACGCTGCCCGGCATCGTGAAGGCCTCGTTCGCGATGCCGGACATCCACTGGGGCTACGGGTTCCCCATCGGCGGCGTCGCGGC
>CAYUSA010000012.1:39412-61262 GCA_964447335.1 uncultured Actinomycetes bacterium | reverse complement strand
CGCCCTGTTCCCGCACATGACGGTCGAGGAGAACGTCGAGTACGGGCTGAAGGTGAAGAAGGTGGCCAAGGCCGAGCGGCACCGGCGCGTGGCCGAGGCGCTCGCGATGGTCCAGCTCGGGACGTTCGGCGATCGCAGGCCCGCGCAGCTCTCCGGAGGGCAGCGTCAGCGGGTCGCGCTCGCGCGGGCGCTCGTGAACCGCCCGAAGGTGCTGCTGCTGGACGAGCCGCTCGGCGCGCTCGACCTGAAGCTGCGGCAGGCGATGCAGATCGAGCTGAAGCAGATCCAGCAGGCCGTCGGCCTCACGTTCATCTACGTCACGCACGACCAGGAGGAGGCACTCACGATGAGCGACCGCCTCGGCGTGTTCAACCAGGGTCGGATCGAGCAGATCGGGACCCCGGCCGAGGTCTACGAGCGGCCGGCGACGGGGTTCGTCGCGGGGTTCGTGGGGACGTCGAACGTGCTCGCCGGCGATGCGGCGAAGGCCGTGACCGGCTCGCCCGAGGCCTTCACGATCCGGCCCGAGAAGATCCACATGGGCGAGGTCGAGGAGCAGGCCGAGGCGGACGACTGCACCGCAACGGGACACGTCCGCGAGGTCGTGTACGTCGGTGCGCTGACGAAGTACATCGTCGATCTCGACGAGGGCGGGGAGCTGGTGGTGTTCCGGCAGAACCTCGCGACCTCGTCGATGGAGGCACTCCAGGTGCGCGGGCGGGCCGTGCGGCTCACCTGGAGTCGGAAGAACATCCGACCGGTGGAATCGACCGGCCCGATGGAGAGCGCCAAAGGCGCGGAGGAGGGGGACGCATGAGGAAAGTACGGGTGTGGCTCGCGCTGCTCGCGGTGCTCGCCGTGGTGGCGGCGGCCTGCGGCGGCGACGAGGGAGGCGACGGCGGCGGCGGACCCGAGGCCGTGGCCTACGACGCGAACGCGGAGGGCGAGGGCGCACTCAGCCTGATCGCGTGGCCCGGATACACCGAGAAGGACTGGGTCAAGCCGTTCGAGGACGAGAGCGGCTGCACGGTGACCATCAAGCCCGGCAACACGTCGGACGAGATGGTCACCCTGATGCGCCAGCAGGGCGGAACGCTCTACGACGGTGTGTCGGCCTCGGGCGACGCGACGAACCGCCTCATCGCGAACGGCGACGTGGCGGCCATCGACGTGAACTCGTTCCCGGACTACGCGGATGTCATGCCGTCGCTGCAGGCGCCGGCGCACAACACCGTCGACGGTGTGCACTACGGCGTGCCGTACATGTGGGGACCGAACCTGCTCATGTACAACACCGACGTCGTCACGACCGCCCCGACGAGCTGGGACGTCACGTTCGAGGCCAGCTCCCCCTACGCGGGCAACGTCACGGCGTACGACAGCCCGATCTTCATCGCCGACGCCGCGATGTACCTGATGACCCACCAGCCCGACCTGGGTATCACCGACCCGTACGAGCTCACGCAGGAGCAGCTCGACGCCTCGGTGACGCTGCTGAAGCAGCAGGCCGGGATGATCGGGAAGTACTGGGCCTACTACACCGATGAGATCGACGGGTTCAGCTCGGGCGACATGGTCGTCGGCACCGCGTGGCCGGTGAACTTCCAGTACACCGCCCTCGAGGGCGTGCCGGTCGAGGTCACGATCCCGTCCGAGGGGGTCACGGGCTGGGCCGACACATGGATGATGTCGTCCAACGCGACGCATCCGGTCTGCATGATGAAGTGGATGGAGTACACGCTCCGTAGCGACATCCAGACGCAGGTCGCCGAGTTCTATGGCGCGACGCCCTCGAACACCGCGTCGTGCGACCAGCTGAACGCCGACCTCGGTGCCGACGCCGCGAGCTACCACTGCGGCGAGGACGAGTTCCTGTCGAGCGTCTACCTGTGGAAGACCCCGCTGTCCGAGTGCGGGGACGACCGAGGGCAGGTCTGCATGGACTACGCGGCCTGGACGAACGCCTGGACCGAGATCCGAGGAGCCTAGGAAGAGAGGGTGCGGGCCCCGCGAGGGGCCCCGCACCCGTCCCGCAACGAGGATCGACACGATGGCGTCCGCGACCGTCACGCCGCAGAGCAGGTTCCGCCGCATCTCCGCGGCGCTGTTCCGCCATCCCGGAGGCAAGCTCGCGTTCCTGCTCGCCCCGCCGCTCGGGTGGATGGCGATCGTCTACCTGACCTCGCTCGCCTTGCTGCTCGTGACCTCCTTCTGGCGCCTGAACGAGCTGACCTCGCAGATCGAGCGCGTGTGGGGGGCTCAGAACTTCCAGACCCTGTGGGAGACGCCCGTCTACCGGACGATCGTGCTCCGAACGGTGGGGATGGCGGGGGCCGTTACGGCAACGGACCTCGCGCTCGCGTTCCCCATCGCGTACTACATGGCGAGCCTCGCCACGCCGCGGATGCGCTCGATCCTGCTGCTCGCCGTGACGCTGCCGCTCTGGTCGAACTACCTGGTCCGCGTGTTCGCGTGGCGGATCATCACCTCGGGCGGCGGGCCGCTCGAGGACCTCCTCGGGCTCTTCCGCGTCCACAAGGGCCTCGCGGCGAGCAACTGGGCCGTATGGCTCACCTTCTCGTACCTGTGGTTGCCGTTCGCGGTCCTCCCGATCTACGCGGCGCTCGAGCGTGTCTCGGAGTCGCTGCTCGAGGCGTCGAGCGACCTGGGCGCGCGTTCCTGGATCACGTTCCGTCGGGTGATCGTGCCGCTCATCCTGCCGGGTCTTGCCGCGGCGTCGATCTTCACGTTCTCGCTCACGCTCGGCGATTACATCACGCCCGTCCTGGTGGGCAAGGCCTTCTTCATCGGCAACGCGATCTACAACCTCGTCGGCCTGGCGAGCAACCTCCCGCTCGCCGCCGCGTTCGCGACCGTTCCGGTCGTGATCATGGCGATCTACCTGACCATCGCCCGCAAGCTCGGCGCGTTCGAGGCGCTCTGATGGAGTCCCGGACCGCGCGCATCCTCATCAAGCTCGGGACGGCGGTCGCGCTCGCCTTCCTCTACGCGCCGCTCGTGATCCTCGGGCTCTACGCGTTCAATCGCAGCATCGCGCGCGCCTGGCCTCCGGATCTCGGGACGACGAGATGGTTCACGGCTGCATGGCAGGACGAGGACGTCAGGACGGCCCTCGTCGGCTCCCTCCAGGCGGCGGTCGGGGCCACCTTGATCGCACTCGTGCTCGGCTCATGTGCCGCCTTCGCGGTGCACCGGTTCCGCTTCTTCGGGCGTGAGACGATCTCGTTCGCGCTCGTGCTGCCGATCGCCCTGCCCGGCATCGTGACGGCCATCGCGCTGTCGTCCTCGGTCAACTTCGCGCACGCGTCGGTCGGGCTCACCTTCTCGATCTGGACGATCATCGTCGGCCACGCGACGTTCTGCGTGGTGGTCGTGTTCAACAACGTGATAGCTCGGCTCCGCCGGACGCCGACCTCGTTCATCGAGGCATCCATGGATCTCGGCGCCGACGGATGGCAGACCTTCCGCTACGTCACGCTGCCGGCGATCCGCACGGCACTCGTCGCCGGCGGGCTGCTCGCCTTCGGGCTGTCGTTCGACGAGATCGTCGTCACGAACTTCATGGCCGGACCGAAGCTCACCCTCCCCGTCTGGATCTTCAGCAACATCCGTCTGCCGAGGCAGCAACCCGTCGTGAACGCGGTCGCGCTGGTGATGATGCTGCTGTCGCTCATCCCGGTCTACCTCGCGAGGCGCCTGTCGAGCAGCGAGGAAGTGGCCGCCGGCTCGAGGGCACAGGCTGCGGCCGCGAAGAACGCGTAGCCCGGTGCGCTACAGGTACTGGCCGGGCGACTTCGGCGGCTCTTGCGCCTGCCCCGAGGGCAGACCCCGGCGGCGGAGCTCCTCGAACTGAGCTCGCGCGGCGGCCTGCTGCGCGAACAGCGCGGCCTGGATGCCGTGGAACAGCCCCTCGAGCCAGCCGACGAGCTGCGCCTGCGCGACGCGGATCTCGGACTCGCTCGGCACGCCCTGCATCGGCGGGGCGAGCGCGGCGAGCTCCTCCTTGAGGTCGGGGGAGAGCACCTCCTCGAGCTCAGCGAGGGACCGCTCGTAGATCTCGCGGAGGCGCACACGGCCGGGCTCGTCGAGCGAGGTCTGGCGCGTCTCGTCGAGCAGCTCGCGGACCATGGTCGCGATGCGGAGCAGCTTCGCGGGCTGGGTGATGGCCTCCTGTGGCACCTCCTGCCCCTCGACGACCTCGGCGGGCATCGAAGGAGAAGCTCCGACCTCGTTCCGTTCGGCCTGGTTCGGTTCGGTCTGCGGGTCCATGGTCCCCAACTTAGCAGCGGGCGCCTCGGTTCGCGGCGAGCTCGCTCCAAAGGAGCGCCTCGGCGAGCGTGGCGCTCTCGAGATCGCCGAGGTCGACGCTCTCGTCGATCGAGTGGTACTGGCTCTTCTCATCCGACGCGCCGTAGATCAGGATCTCGGCCTCCGGGAACGCCCTCGCGAGGATCGGAACGAGCGGCACCGAGCCCCCGCTCCCGCTCTCCACGGCCGCCGCGCCGTACGCGGCCTGCATCGCCCGCCGCATCGCGGCGAACGCCGGCCCGTCGCTCCGCACGCGGAGGCCGTGGCCGCCCTCGCCGCGCTTGATCTCCACCTCGACGCCCCACGGAGCGTTCGCCTCGAGGTGCGAGGCGAGCAGGTCCAACGCGCGCGAGGGGTCGTCGCCCGGCGCGATCCGCAGGCTCACCTTCGCCCGCGCGACGGGAACGAGCTGGTTCGAGGCCTCGCGCACGCGCGGCGCGTCGATGCCGAGTACCGAGACCGCCGGCGCGCTCCACAGACGCTCCGCGATCGTGCCCCGGCCGGTCAGCTCGACGCCGGGGCGCACCCGCGCGTCGCGGCGGAAGTCCTCCTCGGTCATCTGCACGCCGTCCCAGGGAAGGCGGGCGAGTCCCTCGATCGCCACGTTGCCCTCGTCGTCGTGGAGCGTCGCGAGGATGCGCGAGAGCGAGGTCAGGGCGTCCGGCACGACCCCACCGAACACCCCGCTGTGCACGGCGAGGTCCAGGGTGCGCACCGTGACCGTGACGTCGACGACTCCGCGGATCGAGGTCTCGAGGGCGGGGATCCCCGTCCGCCAGTTCCCACCGTCGGCGATGCAGAGCACGTCGGCGGCGAGCAGGTCGCGGTGCCCCTCGATCAGGAAGGGGAGGTGCTCGGTGCCGGCCTCCTCCTCGCCCTCGACGATGACCTTCACGGTCACGGGCGGCCGAGCGCCGAACGCGCGCATCGCCACCGCGTGCAGCACGATGCCGCACTTGTCGTCCGACGAGCCTCGCCCGTACAGGCGCCCGCCGCGGACCTGCGGCTCGAACGGCGGCGACGTCCACTCGTCGACGGGCCCTTCCGGTTGCACATCGTGGTGCGCGTACAGCAGCACCGTCGGTGCGCCGGGCGGACCGGCGACCTCGCCGTACACCGCGGGGTGGTCGACCCCGTCGGGGAGCTCGATGAGCCGAACGCCGCCGTAGCCCGCGGCCTGGAGGATCTCGGCCGTCGCCTCGGCGGAGCTCCGAACGGGCGCCGGGTCGTAGTCGGGGAAGGCGATCGATGGGATGCGCACGAGGCGCTCGAGGTCGGCGGTCGCCTGCGGCATCGCGTCGGCGACGGCGGAACGGAGGTCATCGGGGCTGGGCACGGTCGGTCCTTTCGAGGCTCAGGTCGACCGGAACGATATCGAACGCGCCGTTGGTCCCACCGGAACACGGACGTCCGGCCCGTCCTGCCCGGATGCCTCGAGTCGACCCTCGCGTTGCACGGAACGAGGATCTCCGACCGCGACCGAAAGGACCCCATGAACGGCATCCACGTCCTGCCCGAGGGCGGCGACCGCTACCGCATACGGATCCGCGGCCACGAGGTGCTCGTCGACCAGCCCGTGGACGACGGTGGCGAAGACACCGCGCCGACCCCGACCGAGCTGTTCGTCGCCGGGCTCGCGAGCTGCGTCGCCTTCTACGCGGGCCGCTTCCTACGCCGGCACGATCTGTCCGCAGCGGGGTTCGCCGTCGAGTGCGGGTTCGAGTTCGCGCCGGACCGGCCGGCGCGGGTCGGCAAGGTCCAGCTGGTGGTTCGCCTCCCCGAGGGGTTCCCCGAGGAACGACGCAAGGCGTTCCTGTCCGTCGTCGAGCACTGCACGGTGCACAACTCGTTGCATCAGCCTCCGGAGGTGGGCATCGCTCTCGAGCCGGCGGAACCCGGACCCTGATCGATCAGCGGCGGGCCGATTTCCCCCGCCGTGCGTAGCGATCGAGCAGCGCGCGGACCTCGCGGCCGAGGTAGGCGGAGAAGCGGTGGGAGTCCTTCAGCCGCCGTCGCGCGGCGGGGGACTCGGTCATGGCAGGTCCCGAGGAACGACCAAGCGCACGAGCTTGGCTCGGCGCGGACCGAGCTCCTGCCACGTGCCCTCGAACGTGAGCGTCGCGAGCGCGCCGGTCGGCAGCTTGCCTCGGAGCCGCCGCAGGTCTCCGCCCTCGGCCGCGAGCTCGAGCGCCAGGTCCTGGAGCCCCGGGTTGTGGCCGACGACCATGACCCCCTCGGCGTCGGCCGGCACGGTCCGCAGGCGCGCGAGCAGCCGGTCGGCGTCAGCCGCGTAGAGCGTCTCGTCGAACGTCACCTTCGGGTCGCCGAGGCCCCGCCGCACCCGTGCGAGCGTCTGTCGCGCCCGCACGGCGGGAGAGCAGAGCACGAGATCGGGGCGGATGTCTTCGGCGCGCACGTGCTCGCCGACCCGTTCCGCGGCTCGCCGACCGCGAGGGGAGAGCGGGCGGTCGCGGTCGCCCAGGCCGGGCTCGTCCCAGCTCGACTTCGCGTGGCGCAGCAGGTACAGGTGCGGCATCGGGATCGCCGGGCGAGACGACGCCCGGAAGGTGCCCTCGGCAGGACTCGAACCTGCGCCCCCGGCTCCGGAGGCCGGTGCTCTATCCACTGAGCTACGAGGGCTCGCGCATGAGTCTAGCAACGGGGTCCCTCCCAGCCGGACGGCCTATGCTTGCCCCCCGTGGAACACAAGGGAACGCCGCGGGTCCTGCTCGTCGACGATGAGCCGATCCTCCTGCGCCTGCTCCAGGTCAATCTGCGCCTCGAGGGCTTCGAGGTCGTGGCCTGCTCGAGCGGGGAAGAAGCCCTCGAGCGGGCCGGAGAGCGGACGCCAGACGTCGTCGTCCTGGATGTCGTGCTCCCGGGCATCGACGGCTTCGAGGTCTGCCGCCGCCTGCGCGGCTCGCCGGCGACGGCCTCGACACCCGTCGTGATGGTCACCGCGCAGGCGCAGGACGAGGACCGGGAGCGCGGCTACGCTCTCGGCGTGTACGAGTACGTCACGAAGCCCTTCGAGACGACCGAGCTGGTCGCGCTCGTCCGCCGCGCGCTCGCCGGCAGGGCGCGCTGAGGGGCGGCCGCGCCGTGATCCAGGAGCGCCTGTCCTCCCTCGTCCGCGAGGCCCTCGCCGCGTGCGCGGGCGCGCTCGGCCTGGAGGGCGACCTGCCCGAGGTCGAGCTCTCGCAGCCGAAGCAGAAGGAGCACGGCGACTTCGCGACGAACGTCGCGCTCGCGCTCGCCGGGCGTGCGGGGCGCAAGCCCCGAGAGGTGGCGGAGCTCCTCGTGGCGAACCTGCCGTCGGCCCCGTTCGTCGAGCGCGTGGAGATCGCGGGGCCGGGGTTCCTCAACTTCTTCGTGACCGATGACTGGCTGTACGAAGCCCTCCGCGAGGCCGTGCGGCTCGGCGAGCGCTACGGGCGCGTCGAGCCCTCAGGCCGCTCGATCCAGGTCGAGTACGTGAGTGCGAACCCGACCGGGCCGCTGCACATCGGGCACGCGCGCAACGCGGTCATCGGCGATGCCGTCGCGAACGTGATGGAGGCGGCGGGTTGGTCCGTCGGGCGCGAGTACTACTTCAACGACGCCGGCCGCCAGATGGACCTGTTCGGAGCATCGGTCGAGGCCCGCTACCTGGAGCGCTTCGGTCGCGAGGCCGAGGTGCCCGAGGACGGCTACCACGGCGGGTACATCGCCGAGGTCGCGGAGGAGCTCGTGGCCGAGTTCGGCGAGGCGTTCGTCGACCTGCCCGCGCAGGAGCGCCGCGAGCGGATCCTGCACGAGGGTGCCCAGCGCATCCTGGCCGGGATCAAGGCGACGCTCGAGCGCTTCGGCGCGCACTTCGACCGGTTCCTGCACGAGCGCGAGCTGCACGACGCCGGAGAGATCGCCACGGCCGTCGAGCGGCTCCGCGCGGCCGGCCACGTCTACGACGCCGACGGGGCCGTGTGGTTCCGGGCCACGGCGTTCGGCGACGACAAGGACCGGGTGCTGATCCGCGCGAACGGTGCGCCGACGTACTTCGCCGCCGACTGCGCGTACCTCGTGGACAAGTTCGGGCGCGGGTTCGATCACCTCATCTACGTCTGGGGCGCCGACCACCACGGCGACGTCGTCCGCGTGAAGGGCGCGGCGCAGGCGCTCGGCTTCGACCCGGACGCGGTCGAGATCGTCCTGTACCAGTTCGTGACCCTCTTCCGAGCCGGCGAGCTCGTGCGCATGAGCAAACGGGCGGGCGACATCGTGACTCTCGACGAGTTGCTCGACGAGGTGGGCGTCGACGCCACGAGATTCACGCTGCTGTCGCGCTCGAACGACTCGCCGATCGACTTCGATGTCGAGCTCGTGAAGCGGCAGACGATGGACAACCCCGTGTACTACGTGCAGTACGGGCACGCGCGCATCGCGAGCATCCTTCGTCTCGCTGAGCAGCGCGGCATCGGGATGCGGCCGGTGGAGGAGGCCGATCTCTCGCTGCTTTCCACCGAGGCCGAGGTCGACCTGCTGAAGGCGATCGCCGAGCTCCCCGCGCAGGTCCGGGAGGCGGCCGAGCTCCGCGCGCCGCACCGCCTCACGTACTTCGCGCAGGAGCTCGCCTCGCGCTTCCATCGCTTCTACACGGAGTGCCGCGTCGTGACCGAGGACGAGGCGCTCACGCAGGCCCGCCTGTGGCTCGCGACGGCCGCGAAGCGCTCGATCGGCAACGTGCTCGCGCTCCTCGGGGTCTCGGCGCCCGAGGTGATGGAGCGCGGGGATGCCTGAGGACGACGCCGGTCCCTGGCCGGCGAACGGGGTCTTCGACGAGCGCGGGCTCTCGGTCGGGGGCATCCGGGCCGAGGAGCTCGCCGCCGCGTACGGAACCCCGCTCCTCGTGGCGGACGAGGAGCACCTGCGGGAGCGCGCCCGCGCGTTCGCGAGGCTGTTCCCCCACCCGCTGTATGCGGTCAAGGCGTTCACCTCGTACGAGATGATCCGGCTCGTCGCCGAGGAGGGACTCGACCTGCTCGCCGCGACCGACGGCGAGCTCGAAGCGTGCCTGCGGGCGGGGATCCCCGGCTCGCGCATCGTGATGCACGGCAACAACAAGTCCGACGCCGAGCTCCGTCTCGCCGTGACCGCGGGCGTCCGGCTCGTGAACGTGGACAACCCCGCAGAGCTCGAACGGCTCGAGCGGGTCGCGGCCGAGGCCGGCGTCGTGCAGGCGATCCTGCTCCGCGTCGTGCCCGAGGTCGGCGCCGGCGCCCACCGTGCGGTCCGGACCGGCCAGCCCGGCTCGAAGTTCGGGACGCCCCTGCCGGTCGTTCCGGATGCGGTCCGCCGCGCGATGGCGCTCGAACACGTGGACCTCGTCGGCATCCATGCGCACATCGGGTCGCAGGTCCTCGAGGTCGAGCCCTACCTCGCCGAGATCGACGTGCTCCTCGACCTGCTGCTGCGGTTGCGCGAGGAGACCGGATTCGAGGCCGACATCGTCGACGTCGGCGGCGGCTTCGGGGTCTCCTACACCGACGAGTCCCCGATGCGGCTCGACGAGGTCGCGCCCGCGCTCCTCGCCCGGGTGCGCGAGGGTGCCGCGGCGCGCGGGCTCCGCGTGCCGCACACGCTCGTCGAGCCGGGGCGCTCGGTCGCCGGGAGCGGGATGCTCACGCTGTATCGGGTCGGTGCTGTGAAGCGGGCGTCCGATGGGCGCACGCTCGTCGCGGTCGACGGCGGGATGTCCGACAACATCCGCCCGATGCTGTACGGCTCGCGCTACACGATCGCCCCGGCGGGACCTCCTCCCGGCGGACCGCCTGCCGTGGTCGACGTCGTCGGGAGGCACTGCGAGTCCGGCGACGTCCTGGCGCGCGACGTCGAGCTTCCCGGCGAGCCGCAGACCGGCGACCTCCTCGCGTTCGCCGGCACCGGCGCCTACACGTACTCGATGGCGAGCACCTACAACCGCGTCGGGCGCGCCGCCGTCGTCTCGGTTCGCGACGGCTGCCGCCGCGTGTGGCTGCGACGGGAGGACGCCGCCGACCTCGACCGCTTCGAGCCCGGACGCGTCACGCGCATCGACGCCGTCCCCCCGGACGGCGTCGTCGTACGCTCCGCGACCCCGGCCGACGCGGCCGGGTTCCTCGCGCTCTACCGGGACGTCGTCGCCGAGGAGCGCTTCATCCGGACCGAGCACGTCCTGCGCTCCGTCCGTGACACGCGCCGGCTCTTCCGCCGCCCGAGGACCGAGCGCACCGCGTCGATCGTCGCGGCCGAGGGCGACCGCGTCGTCGGCTGGCTCACGATCGCCCGTGACGTCCATCCGGTCGTCGGGCACGTCGCGACGTTCGGGATGGCCGTGGCGGCCGACCGGCGGGAGCGAGGCATCGGCGCCGCGATGCTCGCCGAGGCCTTCCACTGGGCCCGATCGGTCGGGGTCGAGAAGCTCGAGCTGTCCGTCTACCCGCACAACGCGGCGGCCCTCACGCTCTACCGTCGGTTCGGGTTCGTGGAAGAGGGACGGCTCCGCCGCCACTCTCGGAAGACCTACGGCGACGAGGACGAGATACTGATGGGCGTCTGGCTCGGGGAGGACCGGTGAACGAGGGCACGATACGGGTGGGGCTGCTCGGCTGCGGCAACGTGGGCGCGGCCGTGGTCCGGCTGCTCGACGAGCACGCCGACGACATCGCGCGGCGCGCCGGCTGCCGGCTCGAGGTCTCCCGGGTCGCCGTCCGCGACCCGGCGAGGGCTCGGGGGGTCCCGCTCGACCCGTCGCGGTTCACCGCCGATCCGCAAGCGGTGGTCGAGGACCCCGCCGTCGACATCGTGTGCGAGCTCATCGGCGGGAGCGAGCCCGCGGGCTCGCTCATCCTCGCCGCGTTCGAGCGCAGCAAGCCGGTCGTGACCGCGAACAAGGAGCTCCTCGCCACGCGCGGCCGCGAGCTGTTCGACGCCTCCGACACGAAGGGGCTCGACCTCTACTTCGAGGCCGCGGTCGGCGGGGGCATCCCGCTGATCCGCCCGCTGAAGGAATCGCTCACCGGCGAGCGCGTCCGCCGCGTGATGGGCATCGTGAACGGCACGACGAACTTCATCCTCACGAAGATGGCCGACGAGGGCCGCGCGTTCGCCGACGTGCTCGCCGAGGCGCAGGCGCTCGGCTACGCAGAAGCCGATCCGACCGCCGACGTCGAAGGCCACGACGCCGCCGCCAAGTGCGCGATCCTCGCGTCGATCGCGTTCAACGCGCGCGTGACGGCCGCCGACGTCTTCCGCGAGGGCATCGCCACGGTCACGCCGCAGGACATCGAGTACGCACGACGCCTCGGCTACGCCGTGAAGCTCCTCGCGATCGCCGAGCTCGTCGACGGCGGGCGCATCGCCGCCCGGGTCCATCCGGCGATGATCCCGGCCTCGCATCCGCTCGCCGCCGTGCGTGACGCCTACAACGCCGTCTTCGTCGAGGGCCCGCACATCGGCGAGCTGATGTTCTACGGCCGCGGCGCCGGTGGCGACGCGACGGCGACCGCGGTGGTGGGCGACCTGGTGAGCGTGGCGCGCAACCTACAGTCCGGCGCTCGAGGCGTGGGCTGCACCTGCTTCCACGAGCGCACGATCCGCCCGATGGCCGAGATGGAGGGCCAGTACTACATCCTCACCAGCGTCGAGGACCGTCCCGGCGTGCTGGCCGAGATCGCCGGCGTGTTCGGCCGGAACCGGGTCTCGCTCAAGAGCATGTGGCAGGAGGGCATCGGCGACGAGGCGCAGCTCGTGTTCGTCACGCACCGGGCCCGTGAAGGGTCGTTCCAGGACGCGGTGGCCGGCATCCGCGAGCTCGGCGCGGTCCACGAGGTGCGGTCGATCCTGCGCGTGGAAGCCGAGGAGTGAGGTCATGACGCACGGTCAGTGGCGAGGGCTCATCGAGGAGTACCGCGAACGCCTGCCGGTCACCGACGACACGCCGGTGATCACGCTCCGCGAGGGCGGGACGCCGCTCGTGCGCTCGGATGCGCTGTCGCTGGACACCGGGTGCGAGGTCTGGCTGAAGTACGAGGGCGCGAACCCGACGGGCTCGTTCAAGGACCGCGGGATGACGCTCGCGATCAGCAAGGCCGTCGAGGAGGGCTCGAAGGCGGTGGTCTGCGCCTCGACCGGCAACACGAGCGCGAGCGCCGCGGCCTACGCGGCGAAGGCCGGGCTCACGTGCGCCGTGCTCGTGCCGAAGGGCAAGATCGCGATGGGCAAGATGGCCCAAACGCTCGTGCACGGCGCTCGTGTGCTCGAGGTCGAAGGGAACTTCGACGCCTCGCTCGAGCTCGCGCAGGACTTGGCCGAGCACTACCCGGTCACGCTCGTGAACTCGGTGAACCCGTACCGGCTCCAGGGGCAGAAGACGCTCGCGTTCGAGGTGTGCGACTTCCTCGGCCGCGCGCCCGACATCCACTGCGTGCCGGTCGGCAACGCCGGCAATATCTCGAGCCACTGGATGGGGTACTCGGAGTACCTGGCCGACGGCGTCATCCACGAGCCGCCGCGGCTGTTCGGGTTCCAGGCGGCCGGGGCCGCGCCGCTCGTGCTCGGCCACCCGGTGAAGGACCCGCAGACCATCGCGACGGCGATCCGCATCGGCAAGCCGGCGTCGTGGGACAAGGCGATCGCCGCGGCGACCGAGTCCGAGGGCGGCATCCTCGCCGTCACCGATCGCGAGATCCTCGCCGCCTACCGTCGCGTTGCGCACGAGGGCCTGTTCGCCGAGCCGGCCTCGGCAGCGAGCGTCGCCGGGCTCCTGCATCTTTCCGCCGAGGGCAAGCTCCCGGCCGGCGCGATCGTCGTGTGCGTCCTCACGGGCCATGGGCTGAAGGATTCCGAGTGGGCGATCACCGGGGCCGGTCACCCGCCAACCGTGCCGGCCGACCCCTCGGCGGTGGCAGCGGAACTGGGGCTGTAGGCTCCCTCGCCGTGAGGCTCACCGCGCGCGTCCCCGCCACCTCGGCCAACCTCGGCCCGGGGTTCGACTGCTTCGGGCTCGCACTCGACCTGTGCAACGAGGTCACGATCGACACCGAGGCCGAGCCCGGTGTCACGTGGGAGGGGGAGGGCGCCGACGAGCTCCCCACCGACGGCACCGACATGGTGAGCCGCGCGATGCGCTTCGCGGAGGAACTCGCGGCCGACACGCGGCCGCATCCGCTCCCTCCCCTGCATCTCCACGGCATGAACCGGATACCGCTCGCCCGGGGTCTCGGATCGAGCGCGGCCGCGGCCGTCGCGGGGGCCGCACTCGCGTACCGACTCCTCGGCGTCGACGACGACGGTCCGCCGCATCACGCGTTCACGATCGCGACCGAGATGGAGGGTCATCCGGACAACGCGGCCGCGGCGTCGTTCGGCGGCTTCACGATCGTGGCCGGCGACGACGTCGAGCGGCTCGATCCGCATCCGAAGCTGCGGCCGGTCGTGTTGATCCCCGAGCACATCCGCGTCTCGACGGAGGACGCACGCCGGGTGCTGCCCGAGACCGTCTCGCGCGCGGACGCCGTGTTCAACGTCGGCCACGCCGCGCTCACGATGGCCCGGATCCTCCACGACCCCGAGCGCCTCCGGCTCGCCATGGCCGACCGGCTGCACCAGGACGCGAGGCTCGCGCTCGTGCCCGAGGTTCGCGAGGTGTTCCACCGACTCCATGCCGGGAACATCCCGGTATGCGTGTCTGGCTCGGGGCCGACGCTGCTCGCGTTCGAGCGCGACCGGTGGCCGATCCCCGACCCGGGCGAGGGGTGGAGGGTGCTCCGTGTGCCGGTGCGGCGGAACGGCGTCGAGGTGTTCGAGAGCTGAGGCTGCGGACGACGACGGATGTGACCGATGTCATTGCACGGGCCCGACCCCGAACCTAGACTCGGACAGCCTCGGATGAACGCCGACCCGGAGTCACATCCCACGCTCGAGCGCCCCGTCGAGGGTGCCGCACCCGTCCTCGTCACCGACCTCGCGAGCAAGACCCTGGCGGTCAAGGAGGGCGAGACCTTCCTGTACTCCGACCTCGAGGGCAACCTCGACCACGGGGGCAGCTACGGGCTCGGGCTGTACTCGCGGGACACGCGGTTCCTGTCGCACTTCCGGATGACGGTGAGCGGCCGCGACCCCGTGCTGCTGTCCTCGTCCTCGGAACGCGGGTACATGTCGCACGTCGACCTCACGAACCCCGACCTGTACGAGGGCGACGTCCGCGTGGTGCCGCAGCAGACGCTGAACATCCGTCGCATCCGCGCGATCAACGGCCGCCTGTTCGAGCGCGTGCGCGTGAAGAACTACAACGCGATGGCCGTCACCATCGACCTCGAGTTCGTCCTCGGTGCCGACTTCGCCGACATCTTCGAGGTCCGCGGCATGCTCCCCACCGAGCATCCGGCGCCGGAGCCGCCCGTGCTCGAGGGCGCCGAGGTCGCGTTCGCGTTCGTGGGCCGGGACGACGTGCGGCGCGAGACCCGGATCACGTTCGCCTCCGAGCCCGACGAGCTGCGGCTCCAGGACGGACTGGTCCTCGCGACGTTCCGACTGACGCTCGGGCCGTACCAGACCAAGCTCGTCGGGCTGACCGTCGAGCCGATCATCGGCGAGGCTCGCCCGGCGCCGATGGAGTTCGATGTCGCGCTACATCAGCTCCGTCGCTCCTACGAGGAGTGGGAGCGGGGGTGCACGCAGTTCGTCACCGACAACGAGCTGTTCAACGAGCTACTCGACCGGAGCCTGCGCGACCTGCGGGCCCTCTACACGCAGACCAACGACGCGAGCATCTTCGCGGCCGGCATCCCGTGGTACGTGACGGTGTTCGGCCGGGACTCGCTCCTCACGTCGCACCAGCTCCTCTCGGTGAACCCGCGACCGGCGCGCGAGACCCTCGCCTTCCTCGCCCGTCATCAGGGAACGAGGGTGGACGACTGGCGGGACGAGCAGCCCGGCAAGATCCTGCACGAGATCCGCCGGGGCGAGCTCGCCGGAGCCGGCGTCGTGCCGCACACGCCCTACTACGGCTCGGTGGACTCCACGCCCTGGTTCCTGATCCTGTACGCGCAGTACTTCCGGTGGACCGGCGACGTCGCGTTCGCCGCGGAGCTCTTGCCGGCGGCCGAGGCCGCCCTGCGGTGGATCGACGAGCACGGCGACCTCGACGGGGACGGATTCGTCGAGTACCTGTGCCGGTCCTCGGGCGGGATCCGCAACCAGGGGTGGAAGGACTCCCACGACTCGATCGTGCACGCCGACGGCCGGCTCGCCGAGCCGCCCATCGCGCTCGCCGAGGTCCAGGCCTACGTGTATCTCGCGAAGGAGCGGATGGCCGACGTCTACGTCGCCCTCGGGCGCGAGCGCGAGGCCGAGCGCCTCGTCGCCGAGGCCGAGGAGCTCCGCATCCGCTTCAACGAGGCGTTCTGGATGGAGGACGAGCGCTACTTCGCGACGGCGCTCGATGCCGACAAGCGTCAGGTCCGCACGGTGACCTCGAACCCCGGACACGGCCTGTACTGCCACATCGTGGACGACGACAAGGCGGTCGCCCTCGCGAAGCGGCTGCTCGCGCCGGACATGTTCTCCGGCTGGGGCGTCCGCACCATGAGCAAGGCCGCGGTCGCGTACAACCCCATGAGCTACCACAACGGCTCGGTGTGGCCACACGACAACGCGCTCATCGCCGCGGGCTTCAAGCGGTACGGGTTCGTGCGCTCGACGAACCGCGTCGCGACGGCGCTGTTCGACGCCGCCATCCAGGCCGACTACATGCGCCTGCCCGAGCTGTTCTGCGGCTTCACGCGCCGCACCCCGAACCGGCCTGTGAGCTATCCGATCGCCTGCTCGCCGCAGGCGTGGGCAGCGGGCTCGCCGTTCCTGATGCTCCAGGCGATGCTCGGGATCTCGGCCCGCGCCCACCTCAACCTGCTCACCGTGAACAAGCCGCAGCTCCCGACGTGGCTGAACACCGTCGAGGTGCGCAACCTCGCGGTCGGCGCCAGCAAGATCTCGCTGCTGTTCCGCCGCGAGGGCGAGATCACGTCCTTCTCCGTTCTGTCGCGCGAGGGCGACGTCCGCGTGGTGATGGAGGAGTAGCGCTCAGCGGATGCAGGGGCCGGTCTCGACCCCGGCCGTGCTCCCCACCGCCAGGTCGACCTCGTCGAGGATCTCGCTCGTGCGGATCGCGTAGCCGATGTCTGGGTCCACGCTCGATGCCGCGAAGACGAGCCCCGCGACGCGACCGTCCGCGAGCACGAACGGCCCGCCCGAGTTCCCCGGCCGCACCTGGGTCTGGAGCTCGTACACGTCCCGCTCGATGTCGTTGCGGCCGTAGATGTCGTGCCCGAGCGCGGGGATCGGCTGGCGCACCGCGGCGCCCTCGCCGGCGAGCGGCCCACCGCCCGGGTAGCCGAGCACCGCACCGGTCGCCCCGCGATCGACGTCCTCGCTGACGAGCGGCAGCGACGGCCCGAGCGACGACCCGAGTGAGCCGCCGACCAGCAGGATCGCGAGGTCGAGATCCGGGTCGAAGAAGACGACCTCCGCCGATCCCCCGACGCCGTCGGCGCTCTGCACCTCGGGCGTGTCGACGCCGGCGACGACGTGCGCGTTCGTCACGACATACCCCTCGGCGACGACGAACCCGCTGCCCTCCACGATGTGGTCGCACGCGCGCCCGACGACCATCACCGTGCTCGCGGCGGCGGCGTCGTACGCGTGGCGTGCCTCCGCGCTCGAGGGACCCTGGACCGGCTCCGCCGGCTCAGGGGGGATCCCCTCGAAGACCTCGGGGAAGCCGAAGCGGTCGAAGAACCGGCGGACCTCGCCGACGACCGAGGGGGGGTCGGGCAGGGTGGTGCCGAGGCCGCGCACGATCGCCGAGCCGCGCACCTCGGAGGCGATCCCCGGGAACGGCCCGTTCGCGAGGTTCAGCGCGACGAACCAGATCGCGAGGAGCATCGCCACGATCGCGACGGCGGAGCCTCCCGCGGCATCGGCCTGCCGGAACCTGGATCCGCGGGCCCGCGCCCGCATCCGCGAGCCGATCAGCAGGCCGGCCGCGTCGCCCGCCGCGCCCGCGAGCAGGAGGGTCGTCACCGCGATGCCCGCCTGCGCCGCATGGCTCTCGGCGGTGATCGCGAGCCGGGGAGCGATCAGGGCGCCGACGATCAGGCCGAGCAGGAGGCCGCCGTATGCGAAGACCTGCAGTGCGGCGCCCCGCCGGTAGCCGGACAGGGCGGCAAGGACCAACACGATGACGATCACCACGTCGAGGCCGTTCACGCTCGGAGTATCGTCCCACGCGAGGTCGACGGCCGGGTCGAGCGGGAGAGCTGGACGATCGGAGGCCACCCCGCAGGAGACGACCGAGTGCCGAGCGCCCTCTAGACTGTCGGGACCGTGGTCACGATTGCTCACATCTCCGATCCGCACGTCGGCTCGCCCTATTTCGTGCCGAACATGATGCAGCGCGTGATCACCGAGCTGAACGAGATGTCGCCGGACGTCGTCGTCTGCACGGGCGACATCACGAACGAGGGCTACCGCCAGGAGTACAAGAGCTGGCTCGCGTATGCGGAGCGCATCCAGGCGCCGATGCACACGGTGCCCGGGAACCACGACGCCCGCAACGTCGGGTACCTGCATTTCGAGGATCTGATCGGCTCCCGCCACTGGAGCGTCGACGTCGGTGGGGTGCGGATCGTCGGCGTGGACTCGAGCGAGCCCGACCTGAACGAGGGCATGATCGGTCGCATGCACTACGGCTGGATCCAGGAGCGGTTCGCGGCGCCGGCCGAGGTGAAGGTGTTCGTCCTGCACCACCACCTGCTCCCGATCCCCGGCACCGGCCGCGAGCGAAGCACCGTGATGGACGCGGGTGACGTGCTCGAGGAGCTCGTCGCGGCCGGGGTGAACATCGTGCTCTCCGGCCACAAGCACGTGCCGTACGTGTGGCACCTCGAGGACCTGTGGATCGCGAATGCCGGCACCGTCGCGTCGCTCCGGGTCCGCGGGTACACGAAGCCGTGTTACAACGTGCTCGAGGTCGACGGCGACGAGGTCCGCATCATGCGGCGCTACCCGTTCGGGGGTGCGTCGCTGATCGCGCACTTCTCGCTCGCGACCGGTGAGCAGTTCTACCGGGAGTTCGAACCACCGGTCCAGCAACGGGCCACCGCCCCGCTCGGCGAGTAGCGCCGGCCGGACGCGAGCCCACAGGAGACCCGTCCCTATGAAGGTCCTCGCGCTCGTCGATGGTGAGCACTACCCGCCCGTCACGAGGTGGGCGCTCGCGGCCGCACGCACGATGGGCCACGAGGTCCTCGCCGCCTTGCTCGTGGGCGGCGCGGAGAAGCTCGCGGCCGGCGGGGCGCTCGAGCTCGGCGTGCCGGTTCGCCGCAGCGGCGACGACGTCCGCGCAGCGCTCGGGGCCGCGATCGACGAGCTCCGCCCCGAGGGTGTGCTCGACCTGTCCGACGAGCCGATCCTCGGCTACCGAGAACGGATGGAGCTCGCCGCGGTCACGCTCGCGCGCGGCGTGCCGTACCTGGGTGCCGACTTCCGTCTCGACCCGCCGATCTCGGGACCGCCGCTCGCGGCGCCGACGCTCGCGGTGATCGGCACCGGCAAGCGCACGGGCAAGACGGCGATCGCCGGCGAGGTCGCCCGCATCGCCGCGCGGAACGGTCGGAACCCCGTCGTCGTCGCCATGGGCCGAGGCGGGCCGGCCGCCCCGCAGGTGGCCGAGGCGGGCAGCGTCACGGTCGAGCGCCTGCTCGAGCTCGTCCGAAGGGGAGAGCACGCCGCGTCGGACTACCTCGAGGACGCCGTGACCACCGGCGTCACCACGATCGGCGCGCGGCGGGCCGGCGGGGGTCTCGCGGGCGCGCCGTACGTCTCGAGCGTGCGTCCGGCCGCCGAGCGCGCGGTCGAGCTGGGGGCGGGCGTGGTCGTGCTCGAGGGGAGCGGCGCCTCCGTCCCGCCGGTTCCCTGGGACGCTGGCGTTCTCGTCGTCCCGGCCGCCATCCCGCCCGAGTACCTGGGCGGCTACCTCGGTCCGTTCCGGCTGTTGCTATCGGACCTTGTCGTTGTTACGATGGCACACAGCCCAGCCGGGCTCGAGAACCTCCCTACCCTCAGATCCCACGTTCGGCGATGGCGCGATGATGCCCGGCTCATCGTGACGGAGTTCGAACCACAGCCGCTGAGCGACGTGCGGGGCAGGGACGTGTTCTTCACCACGACGGCGCCGGCGCCGGTCGCCGCGAGGCAGGCCGAGCACCTCGAAGCGGTCCACGGGTGCCGCGTGGTGGGGTGGAGCGCCCGCCTGGCCGACCGAGCCGGGCTGGCGGAGGACGTGGACGGTGCGGAGGGGTACGACGTGCTCCTCACCGAGCTGAAGGCCGCGGCGGTGGACATCGCCTGCGACCGGGCGCTCGGCCGGGGAGCCGACGTCGTGTTCTGCGACAACCGCGCCGTCGTCGTGGAGGGGGACGCCGACCTCCCGACGGTCGTCCAGGAGACGATCGCGCTCGCGGAACGGCGGTACGAAGAACGGCGCTGAAGGATCGATGACGAGGGACACGAAGAGCCCCCACATCCTCATCTCCGATCGAGAGATGGGCCTCCCTTACTCGAAGGGCCTGATGGCCTCGCAGGTCATGGTCACGGGTCTATCGCCCGTGCGCGCCTATCAGGTGGCCGAGGCGATCGAGGAGAGGCTCGTCGAGCTCGGAGGGCCGTCCGTGACCAGCGCGGAGCTGGACGCTCTCGCGCTGGAGCTGATCGGCGAGCTCGCGGGGGATCGCTACGCGAAGAACTTCGTGCGCTGGCGGGAGGTCGAGGCCCTCGACATCCCGCTCGTCGTGCTGATCGGAGGGACCACCGGAGTGGGTAAGTCGACCATCGCCACGCAGCTCGCCGCGCGCCTCGGCATCGTCCGGGTCGTCGCGAGCGACGCCGTGCGCGAGGTCATGCGCTCGATGTTCTCGCGCGAGCTGATGCCCTCGCTCCACGCCTCGTCGTTCGAGGCGGGCGGGACGCTCCGCGAACCGCCGGGGCGCGACGCGGCCATCGTCGGCTTCCGTGAGCAGACCTCGGCGGTGTCGGTCGGGCTGCAGGCGCTCCTGGAGCGCGCGGCCCTCGAGGGGACCGACATCATCCTGGAGGGCGCCCACATCGTGCCCGGCTTCCTCGACCTGTCGAGCTGGGAGGACCGGATCCTCGCGGTGCCGGTGATGGTCACCGTCGAGGACGAGGACATGCACCGGAGCCACTTCGTGGCCCGCTGGGCCGACCACGACGGTCGTCCCGCGACCCGCTACCTCGAGGGGTTCGACAACATCCGGAGGGTCCAGCGCTACATCAAGAGCCAGGCGTTGTCCCACGGCGTCCCTGTCGTCCCGAACTATGACTTCGACCGTTCGCTCGCGGCCGTGATCGACCTCGTCATGGAGAAGGCAACGGAGCGGACGACGCAGGCCCGGCCCGCGGGCAACGGTGGCCGGCGTCGCGCGGAGGAAGGGAGTCGCAGGTGAAGCTGTTCCTCGACACGGCGAGCATCGACGAGATCCGCGAGATCAACCGCTGGGGGGTGCTCGGCGGCGTGACCACGAACCCCTCCCTCGTCGCGAAGGAGCGTGCCGATCCCGAGCGAGTGTGGAAGGAGATCCTCGAGGAGGTCGATGGCCCGATCTCGCTCGAGACCACCGAGCTCGAAGCCGACGCGATGTACGAGCAGGGCGTCGGGCTCTCGAAGATGGCTGCGAACGCCGTGGTGAAGGTGCCGATGATCCCGGACGGGCTCGCCGCCGGCAAGCGGCTGGTCGCGGACGGCATCCGCATCAACGTGACCTTGGTGTTCTCGCCCGCCCAGGCGATCCTCGCCGCCGAGATCGGCGCCTACATCGTCTCGCCGTTCCTCGGCCGGCTGGACGACGTCGCCTCCGACGGCATGGACCTTCTCCGGCGGATCTGCGACATCTACGAGATCCAGGGCTACGAGACGAACGTGCTTGCCGCGTCGCTCCGCCATCCGATGCATGTGGTGGAGTCGGCGCTCGCCGGCGCCGACATCGCGACGATGCCGTTCGCGGTGTTCAAGCAGCTCGTGAAGCATCCGCTCACCGACAGCGGGTTGGAGAAGTTCCTCCAGGACTGGAAGGTCCTTCAGGGGGAGCTCGAGGAAGGAGCCTAGGTTGGCCACGATGGACAAGAGCGCTCTCGAGAGCAAGGTCGCCGCCGAGCTGCACGAGATGGCGACGAGCCTCGGGATCGAGGGACATCAGCGCCTGAAGAAGGCGGATCTGATCGAGAGCATCCTCACGCACGAGAACGGCGAGGCCTCGACGCGACCGCCGCAAGATCGCCCGGCGCGCGCCCGCGTGTCCGAGGTTGAGTCCGAGGCCGAGTCCGGCGAGGCGAGCGGCAACGGCGAGCCTCACGCGAGCGCCGACCGCGGACCGAGCACCGACCGCGGACCGAGCACCGACCGCGGACCGAGCACCGACCGCGGACCGAGCAC
>CAYUSA010000012.1:8398-39312 GCA_964447335.1 uncultured Actinomycetes bacterium | reverse complement strand
CGACCGCGGACCCAACGCCGACCGGCAGGACCACGGTCGGACCGACCAGCGGTTCGACCGCCCGGCCCGGGGCGAGCGTCCGCAGCGGTCCGAGGGCGATCGCGGCGAGCGCTACGAAGGCGGCCAGCGGCAGGATGCCGCCCGCCGCCGACCCTCGCGCGAGGAGCGGCGCCGCCAGCGCGACGAGCGTCGCCTACGCGAGGTCGAGACGCGCGAGGAAGAGCTCGCCACCGCGCCGACCGCGACCGGCTTGCTCGACATCCTGCCCGAGGGCTACGGGTTCTTGCGCACGTCCGGCTTCCTGCCCGGCCAGCAGGACGTCTACGTCTCGCTGTCGCAGGTGCGCCGATTCATGCTCCGCAAGGGCGACACGGTCACCGGCAAGGTGCGGCATCCGAAGGACACCGAGAAGTACTTCGCGCTGCTGCAGATCGACACGGTGAACGACATCGATCCCGAGACGGCGAAGGCGCGTCCGGTGTTCGACAAGCTCACCCCGCTCTTCCCGCACGACCGGTTCCGCCTGGAGACCGGCCCGACCGACGTGACCGGCCGGATCATCGACATGGTCGCCCCGATCGGCAAGGGTCAGCGCGGGATGGTCGTCTCGCCGCCGAAGGCCGGCAAGACGACCGTGCTGAAGAACATCGCGAACGGGATCATCAGCTCGAGCCCGGAGACGCACGTGATCATCCTGCTCGTGGACGAGCGTCCCGAGGAGGTCACCGACTGGCAGCGCACGGTCTCGGCGGCCGAGGTCGTCTACTCGACCTTCGACAAGCCGCCGGACCAGCACATCCAGGTCACCGAGCTCGTCCTCGAGCGCGCGAAGCGCCTGGCCGAGATGGGACGCGACGTGGCGGTCCTCCTGGACTCGATCACCCGTCTGGCGCGGGCCTACAACCTCGCCGCGCCGGCCTCGGGCAAGATCCTGTCCGGGGGCATCGACTCGACGGCGCTGTACCCGCCCCGTCGGTTCTTCGGCGCCGCGCGGAACATCGAGGAGGGCGGCAGCCTGACCATCATCGCGAGCGCCCTCGTCGAGACCGGCTCGCGGATGGACGAGGTGATCTTCGAGGAGTTCAAGGGCACGGGCAACATGGAGCTCCGCCTGGATCGCCAGCTCGCCGAGAAGCGGCTGTTCCCGGCGATCAACGTCGAGGCGAGCGGCACCCGCAAGGAGGAGCTGCTCATGCCGACCGAGGAGCTCGCCCTCGTGTGGCGGCTGCGCCGGGTGCTCCACGCGCTCGAGTCGGGCGCCGCGCTCGAGCTCCTCACGGACAAGATCCGGGCCACGAAGTCGAACGAGCAGTTCCTGAGGGAGATCGCGAAGGCGCCGGCGTCGTAAGCTACCCGGCCGAGCTACCGAGGAGCCATCCAACGATGAAGCAGGACATCCACCCCGCCTACTCGCTCGCCGCCGTGCACTGCTCGTGCGGAAACACGTTCCAGACGCGGAGCACGAAGTCGGAGTTGCGGGTCGAGATCTGCTCGAACTGCCACCCGTTCTACACGGGCAAGCAGAAGCTCGTCGACACCGGTGGCCGCGTCGAGCGGTTCCAGCGCCGGTACGGCAAGCAGGCGACCCCCTAGGGCCTGCCGCCCGGATGGCGCAGGAACCCTCCCGACAGAACCACTTCTATGGCGGCCAGGCCGTCGTGGAGGGGGTCATGATGCGCGGCCGCGACGTCTGGGCGGTCGTCGTGCGCAAGCCCGACCGCTCGATGCACGTGGAGTCCCACGTCATCGAGTCGATCGCGCGGCGGCACCCCGTCTTCACCAAGCCCTTGCTGCGCGGCGTCATCGCGCTCGGGCAGGCGCTCGGGATCGGGTTCCGGGCGCTCTCGATCTCGGCACGGGAGTCGGCGCCGGAGGAGGAACAGCTGTCGTCGCGCCAGATGGCGCTGTCGATGACGATCGCCGTCGTCCTGTTCATCGGCATCTTCATCGTCGTGCCGGCCGCGGCCTTCAAGTGGGTGGGTGGGCACGTCGACTCGAGCATCCTCGTGAACGCCGGAGAGGGCGTGTTCCGCGTGCTGCTGCTCCTCGGCTACCTCGCGCTGATCGGCCGGACGAAGGAGATCCGGCGGGTCTTCGCCTATCACGGCGCCGAGCACAAGACGATCGCGGCGTATGAGCACGACGAGGAGCTGACGCCCGAGAGCGTCGCCAAGTACTCGACGCTGCACGTTCGGTGCGGGACGAACTTCCTGCTCCTCGTCATGGTCATCACCATCTTCGTGTTCGCCTTGTTCGGGAACCCGGGCCTGTGGTGGCGGATCGGCTCGCGGATCGTGGCGATCCCGCTCATCGCCGGGCTCGCCTTCGAGATGCTCCGCCTCGGTGCCCGCTTCCCGCGCTCGAGGGTGATCCACTCGCTCATGGTGCCGGGCCTGTGGTTGCAGAAGATCACGACCCGGCCGCCCGACGCCGATCAGATCGAGATCGCGATCGCCTCGTTCAACGAGGTGCTGCGGCGCGAGGCCGAGCCCGTCGAGCCTGCCGAGCCTGCCGGCACCTGACGACCCCCCGCGAGGCCGCACGCCTCCGGGCCGTCCACCTCATCTCCTCGCGGGTCCTTGCATCGGGCCGTCGGCGGTCTAAACTCGGTGAGCGTCCCCCCGAGAACTCGAGGAGGCTTCCCCATGTCCGCCACCGACCTCGACCTTCCGGTCCTGCTGAGCGCCGACCAGATCCGGCGCCGCGAGTTCGTCGCGATCCGCCGCGGGTACGACCCCGCGCAGGTCCGCGACTACCTCGATCAGCTCGCCGCGCAGGTCGAGCAGATGGAGTCGATGTTCCGCGAGGCGCGCCTCGAGGCCGACGCCGCGGTCCGAGCCGCGGCGCAGCCCAGGGTCGACCCCTACACGCAGCTCGCCGGCCGTGTGGCCGGCGTCCTGCGCGCCGCCGACGAGGAGGCCGAGCGTATCCGCCGCGAAGCGTCGGAGGACGCCGAGCGCATGATCGGAGAGGCTCGCGCCGACGCCGACCGCGTCCGAACGGACGCGCAGTCCCGCGCCGAGGAGGCCCGCACCGAGGCCGAGGCCACCCTCCGCGAGGCGCGGGAGCAGGCCGACCGCACGATCTCCGGGCTCGCGACGAAGCGCGATGCGCTCGTCGACCAGCTCGCCACGATGCGGGAGCGCCTCGTGGGCGTCGCTCGTGATATCGAGTCCACGATCACGAGCTCCGAGGATCCCGAGGAGGAGCTGGCCGCGACCTCGGTGTTCGCCGAAACGGTGGCGTGGACATCCGGAGCTCCGTCGGGCGGGGAGCCCGAGGACCGCACGATCGTCCTCGAGGACGGGCCCTCGATCGGGAACGAAACGATCGCCGGCGACCTGGAGGACGACCTCGACGACGAGGCGCGCATGGCGCTCCTCGACCCCTCGTTCGAGGCGCTGTGGGACGGGACCGAGAACGTGCAGCTCGAGGTCCCCGACATCCCGCCGCTCGACCTGGACTGGGGCGACGACGAGGACGCCGCGGCCGAGGACGAGGACCACTAGCTCGCAACAGCGCCTCCGCACCTCCCGCCCGCCGGTCTGGCGAGCCACGTCGATCGCGAGATCCACCTGCGATGATCGGGGCATGGACTTCGACGCCCGGCTCCGGGACATCGAGACGCGCTACGAGCAGGTGCAGGCCGAGATGGCCTCGCCCGAGGTTGCGCGCGACCCGGACCGGTTGCGGACGCTCGGCAGGGACTTCGCCGAGCTCCAGGCGATCGTCGTGCCGTACCGCGAGTACCGAGCCGCCGAACGCCAGGCCGAGGACGCTCGAACGATGGCGAAGGACGAGGCGGACCCCGAGATGGCGGCGTACCTGCGCGAGGAGGCCGAGACGGCCGAGGCGCGCATGGCCGAGGTTCGAGCCAGCCTCGAGGAACTCCTGGTCCCGAAGGACCCGAACGACGCGAAGGACGTGCTCGTCGAGATCCGCGCCGGCGCGGGCGGTGAGGAGGCGGCCCTGTGGGCCGGAGAGCTGTTCGAGCTCTACCGCCACTACGCGGAGCGGCGGCGCTGGAAGACCGAGGTTCTCTCGGCGTCGCCGTCGGACCTCGGCGGGTTCAAGGAGGTCGTGCTCGAGGTTCGCGGCAAGGGCGCGTACTCCCGCCTGAAGCACGAATCTGGCGTCCACCGCGTGCAGCGCGTCCCCGTGACCGAGTCCTCGGGGCGGATCCACACATCGACGGCGACCGTCGCCGTCCTGCCCGAGGCCGAGGACGTCGAGGTCGAGGTCCGGCTCGAGGACCTCAAGGTCGATGTGTACCGCTCCTCCGGCCCGGGAGGCCAGAGCGTGAACACCACCGACTCGGCCGTGCGGATCACCCACCTGCCAACGGGCATCGTCGTCGCCTGCCAGGAGGAGCGCTCCCAGCTCCAGAACAAGGAGAAGGCGATGCGCTACCTGCGCGCCCGACTGCTGGCGCGGGCGCAGGAGGAGGAGGCCGCCAAGGAGGCCGCCTCCCGCCGTTCGCAGGTCGGGACGGGGGAGCGGGCCGAGAAGATCCGCACCTACAACTTCCCCGAGAACCGGGTGACCGACCACCGGGTGAAGGTGACCCTGCACCAGCTCCAGGGCGTGCTCGAAGGCGACATCGACGGCTTCGTGGACGCGCTCCTTTCGGCCGAGCGCGCGGCGCAGCTCCGCGGCGATGTGCGGGGCTGAGCCGATGCGGCCCTCCGAGGTCCTGCGGCGGGCGAGCGGATACCTCGAACGTCACGGTGTCGAGAGCCCCGACGCGAGCGCCGAGGTGCTGCTCGGTCATGTGCTCGGAAGCGACCGAGCCGGCCTGTACGCGCGTTCGCAGGGACTCGACGCCCGCGAGGCCCGGATGTTCGGCCGGGCGCTGTGTCAGCGCTGCGCCGGAACGCCCTTGCAGCACCTCACCGGCGAGCAGGCGTTCCGCGGGATCGTGCTCGAGGTGCGTCCCGGCGTGTTCGTCCCGCGCCCGGAGACCGAGATCCTCGTCGAGGTCGCGCTCGCGACGCTCTCACGAGCCGAGGCGCCCGTCGTCGTGGACGTCGGTACCGGGACGGGCGCGATCGCGCTCGCGGTGAAGGACGAACGACCGGACGCCGCGGTGCTCGCGACCGACCGCTCGCCCGAGGCGGTCGAGCTGGCGACGGCGAACGCGAGCCGTCTCGGGCTCAACGTCACGGTCGTGGAGGGCGACCTCCTCGAGCCCCTGCCGCGGGAGCTCCGTGGATGGGTCGACCTCGTCGTGAGCAACCCGCCCTACGTCACGCGGCAGGAGTACGAGGACCTCCCTGCCGAGGTCCGCGCCGACCCCGAGCTGGCGCTCGTCGGCGGTCTGGAGGTCTACGAGCGTCTCGCGGTCCAGGCGCCTCGGTGGCTGCGGGACGGCGGCGTGCTCGCCGTCGAGATCGGCGCCGCGCAGGGCAGGGACGTGTCCTCCGCGCTGGGGTCCTCGTTCACCGACGTACGGGTCGAGCAGGATCTCGCCGGGCGCGACCGCGTCGTCGTTGGGCGACGTCCGTGAGCGATCCGATCGCGGATGCCGTCGCGGCCGCCCTCGCCGGTGGGCTCGTCGTGCTGCCGACCGACACCGTCTACGGCGTCGGCACCAGGCCCGACGACCCCGCGGCCACGGCCCGGCTGTTCGAGGCGAAGGGCCGGCCGCGCGGTCTCGCGCTGCCGGTGCTCGTCGCCTCCCGCGCAGCCGCCGAGGAGGTCGCCGTGTTCGACGATCGCGCGCGAGCACTCGCCGGTCGCTTCTGGCCGGGGCCGCTCTCGCTCGTCCTGCCGCGCGCCGAGCGGAGCCGCACGTGGGACCTCGGCGAGGACGCCTCGACCGTCGCGGTGCGCATGCCCCACCATCCGCTCGCGCTCGCCGTCCTCGCGAGCACCGGGCCGCTCGCCGTGACGAGCGCGAACCGCAGCGGTGAGCCCACGCCGACGACCTGCGAGGGCCTTCGCGCCGTGTTCGGCGACACCGTCGACGTCTACCTGTGCGAGGCGGCGCCGATCGCGGGCTCCGCCTCGACCGTCGTGGCGCTCGACGGGTCCGAGCTCCGGGTGCTGCGCCTCGGCGCCGTGGGCGAGGACGAGCTCCGTGCCGCGCTCGCCGATGCCTGAGCCGGACCTAGGGCGCAGGGCACCGCGGTAGACTCCCGGTCCCATGGCCTCCGTCCTCGTCGTGTGCACCGGGAACGTGTGCCGCTCGCCCGTCGCCGAGGGCATGCTCCGTGCCGGCCTGCAGGCGCGACTGGGCGAGGACGCACCGCTCGTTGCCTCGGCCGGGACGGCCGGCTGGGAGGGCTCCGGCGCGACGCCCGAGTCCGTCGCGGCCGCCGCCGAGAGGGGCGTCGACATCTCCGGCCACACCGCCCGCCGCCTGCTTGCGGAGCACGTCGCCGGCGCCGACCTCGTGCTCGCGATGGCCGCCGAGCACCGGTGGGAGGTCGTTCGGCTCTTGCCCGAGGCCGCCTCGAGGACGTTCACGCTGAAGGAGCTCGTGCGTCTCGTGGAGGCGCTCCCGGCGCGCGATCAGGCCACGGGTCTCGCCGAGCGCGTGCGTGAAGCCGATGCCCTCCGCCGCAGCGGCTTCCCGGGCAACCCGCACGACGAGGACGTCGTGGACCCGCTCGGGATGCCGTTCGAGGGGTACCGCGCGATCGCCTGGGAGCTCGAGGAGTGGTGCGGGCGCCTCGCGGACGACCTCGCCGGGACCGGGACGGCGGGCTCCGGTGCCGCCGCGGCGGAGGCCTGAGATGCGGATCGCCCTCGGAGCCGACCACGCCGGGTTCGCGCTGAAGGAGAACGTGAAGGGCTTCCTCCTGGAGCAGGGGCACGAGGTGCTCGACCTCGGCACCGATTCCGAGACCCCGGTTGACTACCCGCCCTTCTGCGCGGCCGCCGCCCGCGAGGTGATCGCCGGCCGGGCAGACCGCGCGATGCTGTTCGGCGGCTCCGGGCAAGGCGAGCAGATCGCGGCGAACAAGGTCCACGGGATCCGCGCCGCGCTCTGCCACGACCTGTTCACCGCGCGCCTGTCCCGGCTGCACAACGACGCCAACGTCCTCACGATGGGCGGCAGGATCGTGGCCCCGGCCCTCGCGAGGGAGATCGTCCGGGTCTGGCTCGAGACGGCGTTCGAGGCCGGGCGTCACGCGCACCGGCTGGAGCTGATCTCGGAGATCGAACGGGAGGAGCGATGAAGGGGTTCGTGGCCGACTGGGACGCGCTCGCGGACGACGATCCCGAGGTCGCCGGCGCGATCGCCTCCGAGCTCGCCCGGGAGCGGGGCACGGTGCGGCTCGTCGCCTCCGAGAACTACGCGAGCCCGGCGGTCCTCGCCGCCCTCGCGTCGACGATGAACAACAAGTACGCCGAGGGCTACCCCGGACGCCGTTACTACGGCGGGTGCGAGTTCGTCGACGTCGTCGAGCGCCTCGCGATCGACCGCGCGAAGGAGCTCTTCGGGGCCGACCACGCGAACGTCCAGCCGCACGCGGGCGCGCAGGCGAACATGGCGGTCTTCGGGGCGTTCCTCGAGCCCCGCTCGGACGACGTGGTGCTCGGGCTAGTCCTCGCGCACGGCGGGCATCTCACGCACGGCTCGCCCGTGAACGTGTCCGGCATGTGGTTCAGCTTCGTCGGCTACGAGGTCGACCCGCAGACCGAGCAGATCGACATGGACCGGATCCGCGACCTCGCGAGGGAGCATCGGCCGAAGATCCTGCTCGCCGGGTTCACCGCCTACCCGCGCGCGATCGACTTCGCGACGTTCCGTGCCATCGCGGACGAGGTCGGGGCGCTGCTGTGGGTCGACGCCTCCCACTTCATCGGTCTCGTCGCCGGCGGGGCCTACCCGAGCCCCGTGCCGCATGCCGACGTCGTGACCTTCACCACGCACAAGACGCTGCGCGGCCCTCGGGGCGCGATCATCCTGTGCCGCGAGGAGCACGCGAAGGCGATCGACAAGGCCGTGTTCCCGATGATGCAGGGCGGGCCGATCGAGAACGCGATCGCGGCCAAGGCCGTTGCGCTGAAGGAGGCGATGGCCCCGGCGTTCGGCGACTACGCCGCGCGCACCGTGCGGACATCGAGGGCGCTTGCGGCGGCGCTCGGCGAGGAGGGGCTCCGGATCGTCTCCGGCGGGACGGATTCGCACATGGCCCTCGCCGACCTGCGTCCGTTCGGCATCAGCGGGCGCGATGCCGAGGCCGTGTGCGACGAGGTCGGCATCTGCCTTAACAAGAACGGCATCCCCTTCGATCCGATGCCGCCGCTCAACCCCTCGGGGATCCGCGTGGGCACGCCGGGCCCCGCGACCCTCGGCATGGACGAGCCCGAGATGCGCGAGATCGCGGGCATCCTCGGGCAGGTCCTGCGCGACCCCGCCGACGAGGCCATCAAGGCCTCCTGCCGCGGGCGTGTCGCCGACCTCACCGCTCGCTTCCCCGTCTACCCGGACTGAGCTCACGGCGCCGAGGCGCCGAGGGGTACCATCCTGGGCACGTGCTGCCGTACCTCGTCGCCTTCGCTGCAAGCGCGGGTGTCACCTTCGTCGTGACGCCTCTGGTCCGGCGGCTCTCCCTCGGCCTCGGATGGATCGACCACCCGTCGGACCGCAAGGTGCACCCGAAGCCGACGCCCACGGCCGGCGGACTCGGCATCTTCGCCGGGGTGGTCGCGGGCCTCGTGGTCTCGAGGACGCTCCCGTCGCTCGCGGGCCTGCACGAGACGACCTCCGAGCTCGATGCGGCGTTCGTCGCGGCCGTGGTCATCGTGCTCGTCGGGCTGATCGACGACACGCGGGGACTCAGCGCGCTCGGGAAGCTCTCGGGTCAGATCCTGGCCGCCGGGCTGCTCGTGCTCTCGGGCGTCCAGCTCCTGTTCTTCTACTTCCCGGGCCAGGGGGTGCTGTCGCTCTCTCCGGACATGGCGGTCCCGCTCACCGTGCTGTGGATCGCCGCGATGGTGAACGCGGTGAACCTCGTCGACGGGCTCGACGGCCTCGCCGCCGGGATGGTCGCGATCGGGGCCGTCTCGTTCTTCCTGTACATGGCGCTCGGCCCGACGGCTGGACCGGATCCCTCGAGCGCGGCCCTGCTGTCCGCCATCGTGGCCGGGGCCGCGATCGGGTTCCTGCCCTGGAACTTCTTCCCCGCCAGGATCTTCATGGGCGACACGGGCTCGGGCCTGCTCGGGCTGATGATGGCCGTCGCCACCATCGCCGGCGTGGGCCGCAACCCGTTCCCGCCCTCCGGCGGAGACCTCGCCGCCGTCGCGATCCCCGTGGCGCTGCCGTTGCTCGTGCTCGCGATCCCGTTCCTGGACGTCGTGCTCGCGATCGTCCGGCGGATGCGCAAGGGACTCGGGATCCACCACGCGGACAAGGAGCACATCCATCACCGCCTCATGGACATCGGTCACTCGCAGAGGCAGGCGGTGATGCTCATGTACCTGTGGAGCGCCCTGATCTCGGGCTGCGCGCTCGCGGTCGCGTTCATCGACGGCCGCCTGGTCGTGATCACGATCGTGACGGGCGCGATGCTGCTCGCGGCCGTGCTCCCCAAGCTGATGCGGGACCGCACCCCGCACGGCAGCGACGCGACCGGCAACGGCCGCGCCGCGGCCGAGCTCACCGCGCCGGCTCCTGTGGCCGAGCCCTCCGCGCCGGCGGTCGGGGCGGTTGGGTCCGCCGAAGCCGAGCCACGGCGGGACGCCTCGGCGACATAGGCCGAAGGTCCGATTTCCCTTCCCCGAACCTTCCACTCGCGCCCGTCATCTCGTAACGTTGTTCAGCCCGTACAACTCACTGGGTAGGCCCGCTGCCCGAGGGCCATCCCCCTCGGCGGCCGGTTGGGATGATGATGCGCGCCGTCCTGGGGCATAATCCCGCTGAACGGCGTTCAAACCGAAGGGGGCGAAGTGCCGGAAGTCGACGTTCGGCTCGAACGGGTCACGAAGGATTTCGGTGAGACGGTTGCCGTCGACGACCTCTCGCTCGACATCCCCGAGGGTGAGTTCTTCAGCATGCTCGGACCCTCGGGCTGTGGGAAGACCACCACGCTGCGGATGATCGGCGGCTTCGAGGAGCCCACCCGCGGCACGATCTACCTGAAGGGTCGCGACGTGACGGACCTGCCTCCGTACCGGCGCGACGTGAACACGGTGTTCCAGTCCTACGCCTTGTTCCCGCACCTCAACGTCTACGAGAACGTGGCGTTCGGGCTCCGGCGGAAGAAGGTGGGAAAGGGCGACATCGCGACCCGGGTGAAGGAGTCGATGAAGCTGGTCGACCTGCTCGGGTTCGAGAAGCGCAAGCCGTCGCAGATGTCCGGCGGCCAGCAGCAGCGGGTGGCGCTCGCCCGCGCGCTGGTCAACAGCCCGAAGGTGCTGCTCCTCGACGAGCCCCTGGGGGCCCTCGACCTGAAGCTCCGCAAGCAGATGCAGCTCGAGCTGAAGCACATCCAGGCCGAGGTCGGCATCACGTTCGTCTACGTGACGCACGACCAGGAGGAGGCCATGACGATGTCCGATCGCCTGGCCGTGATGCGCCAGGGTAAGATCGAGCAGATCGGACCGCCCGAGGAGGTCTACGAGAACCCGCAGACCGAGTTCGTTGCGGGGTTCCTCGGCGCCTCCAACATGCTCGAGGGCGAGCTGAAGGAGCAGTCGAACGGCGTCGCCACGGTGCTCCTTCCGGGCGGCCACGTCGTGAACCTCCCCTCGGACCGGGCGCCCTTCCGCACGGGTGCGACCGTGAAGGTGGGGGTTCGCCCGGAGAAGATCCACATCAGCCCGGAGGACGAGAGCGAGCCGTCATCCGGGGACAACAGCATCCCCGGCTTGCTCCGGATGTCCACGTACATCGGGGTCAGCCACCAGTACAAGGTCGAGGGGCCAGGCGGCCACACCCTGACGGTGTGGGTGCAGAACCTCGGCGACACGCCGCCGCCTCACCCGGGCGAGCGGGTCCGGCTGTCCTGGCAGTGGGGGCACACCTTCGCCGTGCTGCCGCAGGAGGGGCTCTCAATGGAGGGGGAACAGGTATGAGCGAACGCGACGATCGCGCTCTCATGGACCAGATGCTGCAGGACGCCATGCGCAAGAGACTGCCCCGACGGTCGGTCTTGAAGGGCGCGGGGGTGGGGATCGCGGGCGTCAGCCTGGCGGCGCTGCTCGCGGCGTGCGGCGGCGACGGCGGCGGCGGCGGCGGCGACGGGGGGACCGACCCGGCCGAGATCTTCGGCGGAGAGCCGGGCACCAAGGTCAACTTCGCGAACTGGCCCCTGTACATCGACCAGTCGAAGGACAAGGACGGCAACGTCTACTACCCCTCGCTGAAGGAGTTCAAGGACGAGACGGGGATCGACGTCAACTACGAGGCGATCATCCAGTCGAACGAGGAGTTCTTCGGCAAGATCCAGCCGCAACTCTCGGCCGGCGACTCCACCGGGTGGGACATCATCGTCATCACGAACGGTCGGCAGTTCAACGTGCTTACCGGGAACGACTGGGTCTACCGGCTGGACCCCTCGAAGCGGCCGTTCTTCGATGAGAACGCCACGGCGTTCGCGCGGAGCCCCTCGTACGACGAGGGGAACACGTACTCGATGCCATGGCAGGGCGGGTTCACCGGCATCGGGTACGACAAGACGAAGGTGAACGGCGAGATCACGAAGCTCGACGACCTCGCGAACCCCGACAAGGTCGGTACGAAGAGCGTGGGGATGCTGAAGTCCGACATGCCCGACTTCGTGATGATCAACCTCGGCATCGACCCGGCTACGTCGGGGCCGGACGAGTGGAAGGAAGCCGCCGCCTGGCTCCAGAAGCAGCGTGACTCGGGCACGGTGCGCCAGTACTACGACCAGGGCTACATCGACGACTTCGTCGCGGGGAACACCCCGGTCACGATGGCGTGGTCCGGCGACGTCCTGTACTACAAGGTCTGGGCCGGGTACAGCGACTTCGAGTTCATCATCCCCGAGGACGGCGCGCTGCTCTGGCAGGACAACATGCTGGTCCCGGTGGGAGCCGAGAACCCGGTCGGGGCCGCCCTGACCATGGACTGGTTCTACAAGCCGAAGATCGCGACGATGGTCACGGAGTGGGTCCTCTACCTCTCGCCCTGTGAGGGCGTGCAGGACAACATCATGGAGGACGCGGCCGAGGCCGAGGACCAGGGCTACAAGGGCTACGCGACCAAGCTGGCGACCACGGCGAACAGCCCCTTCGCGTTCCCCGACGACACCATCCTGGGCAAGGCCAAGTTCGGCGCCAGCATCACGTCCGACGATCAGGCGGAGGAATGGGACAACATCTTCCTCCCGATCACGCAGCAGTAGCGACATAGGGGATCGGGGGGAGATGGCGACAGAAGATCCGACCATGCAGGCGCCCCCGGAGGGGGCGCCTGCGCGACACCGGTCGTACGCGGCTCGCAAGCGGCAGACCCCGCTCTGGTTGATGGCGCCGGGCGGGATCTACCTGTTCGTCTTCTTGATCATCCCGATGATCCTGCTCGTCTACACGTCGCTGCAGAGCGGCGGGGCGTTCTCGGGGAGGTTCTACTTCGACTGGAACTTCGCGAACTATACGGACCAGATCGTCCAGTACAAGACGCAGCTGATCCGGTCGGTCGAGTACTCGGTCATCGTGACGGTTGCGTGCCTGCTGCTCGCCTATCCGATGACCTACTGGATCGCGTTCTATGGCGGCCGGTGGAAGTCCTCGATCCTGCTCCTGATCCTGCTGCCCTTCTTCGTGTCGTTCGTGATCCGGACGATCCAGTGGAAGTTCCTGCTCGGTGACACCGGGCTGATCTTCGGGCCCCTGAAGGACTGGGGGCTGCTGCCGGACAACTTCCGCGTGCTCGCGACGCCGATCGCGGTGGTCGCCGGCATCACGTACAACTTCCTGCCGTTCACGGCGCTCCCGCTCTACGTCGCGCTCGAGCGCATCGACAAGTCCCTCGTCGAGGCTGCGAAGGACCTGTACTCGAGCCGCTGGCAGGCGTTCCGGTACGTGGTCTGGCCGCTCTCGCTGCCTGGGGTCTTCGCGGCGTTCCTGCTCACGTTCGTGCCGGCGACCGGGGACTTCGTCAACGCGTCGATCCTCGGCGGCCCTGGGACCACGATGATCGGCAACATCATCCAGGAGAAGTTCCTCGTCGAGCTGAATTACCCCGAGGCCGCCGCCCTCTCGGTCGTCCTGATGATCGCGATGCTCATCCTGGCCTCGCTGTACGCGCGGATCCTCGGGACCGAGGACGACACCCTCACGGCGGCGATATGAGCACGGCCATGACCGCTCGCGCGGGCTCCGAGGCGAACGCCGACCAGGCGCCGCTCCACCGGCCGAAAAAGCGGTGGACCCGGTTCATCCTGCCGAGCTTCACCTGGCTCATGATCCTGTACCTCGCCTTGCCCGTGTTCGTCATGATCCTGTACTCGTTCAACGCCATCCCGGGCGAGCGGCAGACGCCTCGGTTCTGGGGCTTCACGTTGCACTGGTGGAGGGACCTCTTCGGCGTCGCAGGTTTGAGCGATGCCCTCAAGACCTCGCTCACGGTCGCGCCGATCTCGGCGTTCATCGCGACGGCGCTCGGCACGCTGATCGGCCTCGCGCTCGGCCGGTACCGGTTCCACGGCAAGGCGCCCGTGAACTTCGTGATCTTCCTCGCGATCGCCGTCCCCGAGATCGTGCTCGGCTCGTCCCTGCTGTCGATGTTCGTGCTCGCGCAGACGCCGCCGATCGGCTTCGCGACGATCCTGCTCTCGCACATCGGCTTCAGCGTCGCGTTCGTCGCGGTCACGGTCCGGGCGCGTGTCCAGGGCTTGGACCGGTCGCTCGAGGATGCGGCGCAGGACCTGTTCGCGAACCCCCTCACGACGTTCTTCAAGGTGACACTGCCGCTCATCGCGCCCGCGATCCTCGCGGGGTTCCTCCTCGCGTTCGTGCTGTCGCTCGACGACTTCATCATCACGAACTTCGTCTCGGGGTCCACGCTGACGTTCCCGGTCTGGGTGTTCGGGGCCACGCGGATCGGCCTGCCGCCGCAGGTGAACGTGATGGGCACACTGCTGTTCAGCGCCGGCATCTTCGCGGCCCTCGCGAACGTCGTCGTCCAGCGCCGACGCGGCAAGTCATGACCGCGCCGCTCTCCCGGCGGGCGTTCCTCCGTCGAGCCGGGGCGGGCGTGACGGCCATCAGCTTCGGGGGGCTCCTCGCGGCGTGCGCGGAAGAAGAGCAGGTATCGGTGCCCTCGTTCGACGACCATCCCTCGGGCATCCTCAACTTCGCGAACTGGCCGCTGTACATCGACAAGGAACTGCTGCCGGATGGATCGAAGACCAGCCCGACCCTCGACGGGTTCACCGAGAGGACCGAGATCCAAGTCAACTACCGCGAGGTGATCCAGGAGAGCGACTGGTTCTACCAGCGGATCGAGCCTCGTCTCGCGGCGGGAGAGCCGACCGGCTGGGACCTCATGGTCATCACGAACGGCATCACGCTCACGAAGCTGAAGGAGAACGGCTACCTCGTCGAGCTGCCGCCCGACCAGCGCCCCAACTTCACCGAGCACGCGGGCGACTTCGTTCGCGATCCCGGGTACGACCCCGGGAACCGGTACACGATGGCCTGGCAGTCGGGCATCACGGGCATCGCCTACGACCCGGAGCAGACCGGCGTCGAGATCACCAGCCTGCAGTCGCTGTTCGATCCGGCGTACCGGGGCAGGATCGGGATGTTCGGCGACATCGTCGACATGCCGAACCTCGCGCTCCTCGCGCTCGGCGTGAGCCCGGAGGAGTCCACGCAGGACGACTGGCGGCGCGCCGCGGACCTGCTCGTGCAGCAGCGCGACTCCGGGATCCTCGACGGGTACTACCAGCAGACGTACATCCCGGCGCTCAACCGGGGCGACCTCGCGATCACGATGGCGTGGTCCGGCGACATCTTCGCCGGCAAGGCCCTCGGGAAGATCCGGGAGCAGGTCCAGTTCGTCATCCCCGACGAGGGTGCCCTGCTGTGGACCGACAACATGTGCATCCCGAAGGGGGCGACGCACCTCGCCGACGCGATGCTGTTCATGGACTGGGTGTACAAGCCGCGCGTCGCGGCGCAGATCGCCCAGTTCGTGAACTACATCACCCCCGTGCCCGAAGCGGCCGAGGAGCTCGAGCACATGGCCTCGCAGGCGGCAGACGCAGAGGAGGCCGCCCGCCTGCGCGAGGTCGCCACGAGCCCGCTCGTGTTCCCGACCGACATCGGGGACCTCCACACATACCGCGAGCTCGCGACGCCGGAGGAATCGGCGCTCTGGGACGAGACCTTCCGCGACATCTACGCAGGCGCTTGAGCCCGCGCGGTGGGCGCGAGCGCTTCGTGAACGGCTTCACAAACATCGGCTGAAACGGCCATCTACCTGCGGAAACCCCGCCGGCGGGCTTTGACGTCCTCGACCGGGCCCGGCTATACTTCGCGCGCCCATGACCGGTGGACGCGTGGAAGGTTGGAGCGGCATGGGCACCGCGTGGTCCATCATCGGGACGCTCCTTGGGGGCATCCTCGTCTGGGGTGGGATCGGCTTCCTCCTCGACCGGTGGCTCGACCTGCGGTGGCTCTTCCTGCCGATCGGCATGGTCGTCGGCATGGGCGCGTCCATCTACCTTGTGTACCTGCGGTATGGCAGAGACGACTGAGCGACCCGAGCGCGTGATGGTACGGAGGGCCCTGGTGCCCTCCTTGCTCGCGTTTCCCGTCGCGTACCTCGCCGGCCTGGTGCTCTCGGGCCCGGGGGCGGGCGCCTCGGCGGCCATCGGCGTGGCGATCGTCTTCGTGAACTTCGCCGCACACGGGGCCTCGCTCGCGTGGGCCTCGACGATCTCGGTCCCGGCGGTCCACGCGGTCGCGCTCGGCGGGTTCGCCCTTCGCCTCGGCGTCGTGGTCGCCGCGATGTTCGCCCTGAACACCCTCGGATGGTTCTCCCCGCTCGCCTTCGGGCTGGCGGTCGTACCGGCAACCCTGCTGCTCCTCGTCCACGAGGCGCGGCTCGCGATCCGTGGCCTGGGTGGCACGCTGCAGATCCCCGCCGATCCGGCGGCGATCCGCGCGGCCGAGGCCCTCGCCGCACGGGAGGCGTGACGCGATGCTCGCTGCGGTCCTGGCCCTGACCAAGCCGCCCGAGGGCTTCCAAGCCCCGGGCACCGAGATCTTCGACTACACGAAGACCTGCCTGATCGGCGACGGCCAGTACTGCGTCACGCGTGTCACGTTCTGGATGCTGATGTCGGCCGTCATCATCAGCCTGCTGTTCGTCGCCGCGATGCGCCGGCCGAGCCTCGTGCCGAAGGGCCTGCAGAACGCCGTCGAGTCGGTCGTCGAGTTCATCCGCAACGGCATCGTGATGGAGGTGATGGGCAAGGACGGCCTGCCGTTCCTGCCGCTCCTCACCTCGCTGTTCGTGTTCATCTGGGTCAACAACCTCTACGGCATCATCCCCGGCGTCCAGTTCCCAACGACCTCGCGGATGGCGATCCCGATGATGCTCGCGATCCTCGTGTGGTTCGTCTTCAACATCGCTGGGATCGTGAAGCAGGGCGGGCTGCGCTACCTCAAGAACACGCTGTTCATCCCCGGGGTCCCGCCGGCGCTCTACATCCTCGTGACGCCGATCGAGTTCATGACGACGTTCCTCGTGCGCCCGCTCACGCTCGCCGTCCGACTCGCCGCCAACATGATCGCCGGCCACCTGATGCTCACGATCTTCTTCGTCGGCACGTGGTACCTGCAGTTCAAGCTCGTCACCATCCCGTTCGCGGCCATGTCGTTCGCGCTCGGGACGTTCATCACCGCGTTCGAGGTGTTGGTCGGCGTCCTGCAGGCCTACATCTTCACGATCCTGACCGCCGTGTACATCGCCGGGGCGATCCACCCCGAGCACTAGAAGGAGGAAGAGGGATGACGCACCTGTTCGGTCTGCTTGCCCAGGTGACCGACGTCGGCGTGGGCGCGATCGGCAAGGGCCTGGTCTACGGCCTCGCCGCCATCGGCCCCGGCATCGGCATCGGCTTCCTCGTCGGCAAGGCCGTCGAGGCGATGGCTCGCCAGCCCGAGGCCGCCGGCATGGTCCGCACGACCATGTTCCTGGGCATCGCGTTCGTCGAGGCGCTCGCCCTGTTCGGTTTCGTGCTCTCGTTCATCATCTAGGAGGAGGCCGGCATGCTGCAGGTGTTCGTGCTGGCCGCCGAGGAGGCCAAGAACCCGATCCTCCCAGATGTGGCAGAGCTGATCTACGGGACGCTCGCCTTCCTCATCGTCTTCGGCATGCTCGCCAAGTTCGCCTTCCCGGCGCTCGGCAAGATGCTCGCCGAGCGCTCCGGCCGGATCCAGGGCGACCTGGAGCGGGCGGAGCAGGCGCGCGTGTCGGCCGAGTCCGAGCTCGCGGATTACCGCACGCAGCTCGCCGGAGCCCGTGACGAGTCCAACCGCATCATCGAGGAGGCTCGTCGGACCGCCGACCAGCTGCGCCGGGACCTCCAGGCCAAGGCCGAGCAGGAGGCCCAGGCCACGGTGGCCCGGGCGCAGGAGGAGATCCGCGCCGAGCGCGACCGCGTGTTCCAGGACCTGCGGGCCCAGGTGGGCGTCATCGCCGTCGAGCTCGCGGGGCGTGTGGTCGGGGAGTCGCTCGACCCGTCGGCGCACCAGCGCCTGATCGACGAGTACATCGAGCAGGTGGCCGGCGCCGGCAACGGGAACGGACAGAGCTGAGATGGCCGAGAAGCACGCGCTCGTCCGGGGATACGCGGAGGCGCTCTTCGCGGTCGCCGAGGCCGAGGGCGAGCTCGCGGCCGTCGAGGACGAGCTGTACGCGTTCGCGAAGGCGCTCGAGGGCCAGACGAAGCTCCGCGAGGCGCTTACCGACCCGGCGCTGCCGGCCGAGAACAAGAAGGGCCTGATCCGCGACGTGCTCGGCGAGCGGGCGAACCCGCATGCGGTGAGCGCGCTCGGCTTCCTCATCGACCAGGGCCGGGCGCGCGAGATCGGCAGGATCGTCGAGGAGCTCGTGGCGGTCGCGGCCGAGCGCCGCGCGCGCCAGGTGGCCGAGGTCCGCAGCGCGGTGCCGCTCGATGATGCCCAGCGGCAGCGGCTCGCCGAGGCCCTGTCGAAGGCGACGGGCCGACAGGTCGAGGTGAAGGTCGTCGTGGACCCGACCGTCGTCGGGGGCGTCGTCGCCAAGGTCGGCAACGAGGTCTTCGACGGGAGCGTGCGCACGCGGCTGGCCGAGGTGCGAGGACGTCTCGCACGGTCCTGAGGAACCCACCAAGGAAGAGAGCTGATGGCACTGACATTCGACCCCCAGAGCATCGCGGAGGCGCTCCGCAAGAACGTCGAGAGCTGGTCGCCCTCGGTCGAGCGCGAGGAGGTCGGGCGCGTCGTCGAGGCCGGTGACGGGATCGCCCGCGTGAAGGGACTCCCGCGCGCCATGTCCAACGAGCTGCTCGAGTTCCCCGGCGGCGTCCTCGGGATCGCGTTCAACCTCGACGAGGACGAGATCGGCTGCATCATCCTCGGCGAGTCCTCGCACATCGAGGAGGGCGACCTCGTCAAGCAGACGGGCAAGATCCTCTCGGTGCCGGTCGGAGACGGGTTCCTCGGCCGGGTCATCGACCCGCTGGGCGACCCGCTCGACGGCAAGGGCCCGATCCCGGCGGAGGCGCGGCGCAACCTCGAGGTCCAGGCCGCCAACGTGATCGACCGCCAGCCCGTCAAGGAGCCGCTGCAGACGGGCATCACCGCGATCGACGCGATGACGCCGATCGGGCGCGGACAGCGGGAGCTCATCATCGGCGACCGCCAGACCGGCAAGACGGCGATCGCGATCGACGCGATCATCGCCCAGCGCGACAACTGGGCGACGGGGGACCCGAAGAAGCAGGTGCGGTGCATCTACGTCGCGGTCGGGCAGAAGGCCTCGACCGTGGCCGAGGTCGTCGAGACGCTCCGCGAGAACGGCGCGCTCGACTACACGGTGATCGTGAACGCGTCGGCCTCGGACCCGGCGCCGTTCCAGTACATCGCGCCGTACGCGGGCGCGGCCCTCGGCGCCCACTGGATGTACCAGGGCAAGCACGCGCTCGCCGTCTACGACGACCTGTCGAAGCAGGCCACCGCGTACCGCACGCTCTCGCTCCTGCTCCGCCGCCCGCCCGGCCGCGAGGCCTACCCCGGCGACGTGTTCTACCTGCACTCGCGCCTCCTCGAGCGCGCCGCGAAGCTCTCGGACCGATTGGGCGCCGGGTCGCTCACGGCGCTCCCGATCATCGAGACCAAGGGCGGCGACGTGTCGGCCTACATCCCCACGAACGTCATCTCGATCACCGACGGGCAGATCTACCTCGAGCCCGACCTGTTCTTCGCCGGCGTTCGTCCGGCGATCAACGTCGGCATCTCGGTCAGCCGGGTGGGCGGCAACGCGCAGATCAAGGCGATGAAGAAGATCTCGGGACGCCTGCGGATCGACCTCGCGCAGTACCGCGCCCTCGAGGCGTTCGCCCAGTTCGGCTCCGAGCTCGACAAGGCGTCGCAGCAGCAGCTCGCGCGCGGCGGCCGCGTCGTCGAGGTCCTCAAGCAGCCGCAGTACCGGCCGGTGCCGGTCGAGCAGCAGGTGGTCGCGATCTGGGTGGCGACGGGTGGCCACCTCGACGACCTGGCGGTCGCGGACGCCCGTCGCTTCGTCGAGGAGTTCGGGCAGTACGTCGAGACCCGCGCGCCCGAGGCGCTCGTCTCGATCCGCGACTCCGGCGACATGTCCGGTGATGCCGAGGCCGCGCTGAAGGAGGCCATCGAGGCCTTCGCGGCGACCTTCGCGCCGAGCGGCGGCGCCGGCGACCTGGCAGGTGCCGGAGAGGGCTCGGCGTCCGACCGGGTGAAGCCCGACGTCGGCTGGGAAGCCCTGTCGTCCCACGGGGGCCAGGAGCCGAACGGCCCGTCGGGCCAGGATCAGGCGGGGCCCGCCGGCGACGCCGACGCTCCGTCCGCGGACTAGCCGATGGGGGCGAAGCTCCGCGTCGTTCGTCGCCGGATCCGCTCGGTCCAATCGACGATGAAGATCACGCGCGCGATGGAGCTCATCGCGGCGTCGCGCATCGTCAAGGCCCAGCAGCGGGTCGAGTCGGCTCACCCGTACGCGGAGCTGCTCACCCGCGCGATGGAGGACGTCGCGCGGCAGACGGGCGCCCTGGTCCATCCGCTCCTCGAGGAGCGCGAGCGGGTCGAGCGCGCCGGCGTGCTCGTCGTGACCTCGGACCGCGGGCTCGCGGGCTCCTACAACTCCAACATCCTGCGTCTAGCCGAGACCCTGATGGACGAGATCCGCGCCCGCGGCGTCGAGGCCGTCACGTACGTGACCGGGAAGAAGGGGATCTCGTACTTCCGCTTCCGTGGCGTTCCGATCGACGCGCAGTGGTCGGGCTTCAGCGAGGTGCCGCCGTTCTCGGCGGCCCACGACATCGGCGGGCGGCTCATCGATGACTTCGCCGGTCGCCGGATCGACGAGCTGCACACGGTCTACACGGACTTCCGCTCCGCGTTCACGCTGCGAGCGGCGAGGAAGCGGTTCCTGCCCGTGGCGCCGCACGAGCTGCACGACGTCAAGGGGAGGCCGCACCCGGAGTACCTCTTCGAGCCCGCGCCGGCCGCGATCTTGGACGAGCTGCTCCCGCAGTACGTCATCACGAAGGTGTACGCAGCGCTGCTCGAATCGGCGGCCTCGGAGAACGCCGCCCGGCGGCGCGCGATGAAGGCAGCGACGGACAACGCGGACGAGCTCGTCAAGATCCTGACGCGCCAGGCCAACCGCGCGCGGCAGGACGAGATCACGACCGAGATCATGGAGATCGTCGGCGGGGCGGAGGCCCTGTCCCAGTCGACGGGGGAGTAGGAGCGATGGCTGAGAGCGAGCACGCGAAGGGACGGGTGGTCCGGGTCATCGGCCCGGTGGTCGATGTCGAGTTCCCGCCGGCCGAGCTGCCGGAGATCAACACGGCGGTGCGGATCGACATCACGCTGGAGGGCGAGACCCACACGATCACGTGTGAGGTAGCGCAGCACATCGGGGACTCCACGGTTCGGACCATCGCGCTGCGGCCGACCGACGGCCTCGTGCGAGGCGCGCCGGTCGAGAACACCGGCGGCCCGATCACGGTGCCGGTCGGTGAGGGCGTGCTCGGCCACGTCTACAACGTGATCGGCGAGCCCCTCGACACGACGGCCGACCAGATCCACCCGAGCGCCTGGTGGCCGATCCACCGCGAGCCGCCGCCGTTCGAGGAGCTCGAGCCCAAGTCCGTGATGCTCGAGACCGGCATCAAGGTCATCGACCTGCTCGAGCCCTACGTCCAGGGCGGCAAGATCGGGATGTTCGGCGGCGCCGGCGTCGGCAAGACCGTCATCATCCAGGAGATGATCCGCCGCCAGGCCGAGCAGCACGGTGGCGTGTCCGTGTTCGCCGGCGTCGGCGAGCGCACGCGCGAGGGCAACGACCTGTTCCTGGAGATGACCGAGTCCGGCGTCATCGAGAAGACCTCGCTCGTGTTCGGCCAGATGGACGAGCCGCCGGGCGTGCGCCTGCGGGTGGCCCTCGCGGCGCTCACGCAGGCCGAGTACTTCCGCGATGTCGAGCGCAAGGACGTCCTGCTGTTCATCGACAACATCTTCCGGTTCACCCAGGCGGGCTCCGAGGTCTCCACGCTCCTCGGCCGCATGCCCTCGGCGGTCGGGTACCAGCCGACGCTCGCCGGGGAGATGGGCGAGCTGCAGGAGCGCATCACCTCGACGAAGGGCCGCTCGATCACCTCGCTGCAGGCGATCTACGTGCCGGCCGACGACATCACCGACCCCGCGCCGCACACGGCGTTCGCGCACCTGGACGCGACGACGGTGCTCTCGCGCGAGATCTCGGCGCTCGGCATCTACCCGGCGGTGGACCCGCTCGACTCGACGAGCCGGATCCTCGACGCCCGATACGTCGGCGAGGAGCACTACCAGGTCGCCCGTCGCGTGCAGGAGATCCTGCAGCGCAACAAGGACCTGCAGGACATCATCGCGATCCTGGGTGTCGACGAGCTCTCCGAGGAGGACAAGGTCGTCGTCGCGCGGGCGCGTCGCATCCAGCGGTTCCTGTCGCAGCCGTTCTTCGTCGCCGAGCAGTTCACCGGTATCCCCGGCAAGTACGTCCCGGTCGACGAGACGATCGCCTCGTTCAAGGGGATCTGCGAAGGCGAGTACGACCACCTCCCGGAGCAGGCGTTCCTGCTCGTCGGAGGGATCGAGGAAGCCGTGGAGCAGGCCAAGCGCATGGAGTCGGCGGCCTAGCGATGGCACTCGAGGTCCACGTCGTCACGCCGGAGCGCGAGGTCTGGGCAGGTCAGGCCCGGATGATCGTCGCGCGCGGCGTCGAGGGCGAGGTCGGCATCCTGCCGGGCCACGCGCCGCTCCTCATCCGCCTCGCGATCGGTGCGCTGCGGATCGAGGGGCAGGACGGGACCTGGGAGGCCGCCGTGGTCGACGGTGGATTCCTGCATGTCACGTCGGGTGGGGACGGAACCCGGGTGGACGTGCTCGCGTCCTTCGCCGAGATGGCGAAGGAGATCGATGCGCACGTCGCGGAGATGCGCCTCGAGCAGGCCCGTCAGCACGTCGCCGAGCGCGACGACGTCGGGGCGCGCGCCGAGCTCGCCCGGGCGCTCGCCCGCGTGAACCTGGTCGGCTAGGCTGCCGGTCCCGGGTCGCGCCGGGCGCTACGATCGGAAGGAGCGGGATGGACCGACTGCTGGTCACCGGCGGAACGCGCCTTTCGGGCAGCGTCCGGATCTCCGGCGCCAAGAACTCGGCGCTGAAGCTCCAGGCCGCCGTGCTCCTCGCGTCCGGGCGCTCGGTCATCCACAACGTGCCCCGGATCCAGGACTGCCTGACGATGGTCGAGGTGCTCGACCATCTCGGCGCCATCACCTCGTGGGAGGACGGCACGCTCACGGTCGACACGTCGGGCGTGCAGCCGCTCGAGACGCCGTATGAGCTCGTCAGCCGGATGCGCGCCTCGATCCTCGTCCTCGGGCCGCTGCTCGCCCGGTTCGGTCGCGCGCGCGTCGCGATGCCGGGCGGCTGCAACATCGGCTCGCGCAAGATCGACCTGCACATGCGCGGGCTCGAGAAGATGGGGGCGCGGTTCGGCCAGGAGCACGGCGTGCTGCTCGCCGAGACCGATGGCCTGCGCGGCGCCGTCGTGAACCTGGACTTCCCGAGCGTCGGGGCGACCGAGAACGTGATGATGGCCGCGGTGGCCGCCCGCGGTACCACCGTGATCGAGAACGCCGCGCGCGAGCCCGAGCTCGTCGACCTCGCGGACTTCCTCACCGCGATGGGCGCGCGGATCGACGGCGTCGGGACCCCAACGATCGAGATCGAGGGCGTCGGGGACTTCGGGCCGGTCGAGCACACCGTCATCCCCGACCGCGTCGAAGCCGGCACGTTCGCGATCGCGGCGTGTGCGACGCGCGGCACGGTCGTCCTGCGCGGCGCGAGACCGGATCACCTGGATCTCGTGCTGTCCAAGCTCGCGGAGTCCGGCGCCGGGATCTCGACGACGCAGGAGGGCCTCGAGGTCTCGATGCGGGAGCGGGCGCGGTGTGTCGATCTCGTGACGCTGCCGTACCCGGGGTTCCCGACCGACCTGCAACCGCAGATGATGTCGCTGCTCGCGACCGCCGCCGGCACCAGCATCGTTACCGAGAACGTCTTCGAGAGCAGGTTCATGTTCGTGGACGAGTTGAACCGCATGGGCGCCGACATCCGCACCGAGGGTCATCACGCCGTCATCCGCGGCGAGAAGCGCTTGTCCGCGGCGCCGGTGCGCGCCCTCGACATCCGTGCCGGTGCCGCGATGGTGATCGCCGCGCTGGCCGCGGACGGCGTCACCGGGATCGAGGACATGTACCACGTGGACCGCGGGTACGAGGACTTCGAGTCGAAGCTCACCGCGCTCGGCGCCGTGGTCCGCCGCAAGCGGGAGCTGTCTCCGGCCCTGTCGTGACCCGCTCGCTCGCTCGCGTCCTGCTCGTTTTCGTTTCCGTAGCGCCACTGGTCATGGGGTTCCGCTCGCTGGCGCTGGCGCAGTCGACCGACGAAGCGCGCGAGGTGTTCCTGTTCCGTGTGACTCCGGCCTCGTTCGAGGACCTCATGTCCGTTCCCGAGTTCGCAGATCTCGCGCGCGCCGGAGGCGCTGCCCTCCTGAGCTACGGCGGGGCGGTATCTCGGCACATGGGGGACCGCGACGCCCTCGGAGTGGACGACGACATGGAGTACATCGTGAGCGTCCGCTCCCAGCTCGCTGCGATCGGTGAGGCCATCGAGGGTCGCGTCCGGATGTTCGGTGCGCGCCGGGTGCTCGTCATCGTGATGAGCCTCGTCCCGACGCCGGCGATGGAGCGAACGAAGGATGATCTCTACCCGGTCATCGTCGCCGAGGGGACCCCCAAGGGGGTCTTCCTGGGCGAGGGGGAGATGCAGGGTCTGACCTCGGATTCGACCCGACGACCGGGCGTGGTGACCGACGCGGACATCCTCGCCACGATCGCAGCCTTCCGCGGAGAGCCGGCACCCCTGGATGGTTCGGCGATCCGGGTCGTGGATGGGCCCGCCCCCTTCCTGCTGCACGAGCGGTACCTCGCACAACGGCGGATGTACGTCCCGGTCGGGGAGGCCGCGGCGCTGTACCTCGTGCTCGTCGGACTCCTCGGTGTCGCGTTCGTGGCCCTCGGCAGCCGTGTGCCGGCCGGGGCGCGCCGCGTCGTGGGCTGGGGGTGCCTGTCGGTCTCGGCGCTCGCGACGGGCATGCTCGCGGCCGGACACCTTCCCGAGCTCACGTACTCGACGGTGGTGCCGTTCATCGCGATCGTCACGGTCTTCGGCACGCTCGCGTTCTCGCCGCTCGAGGGTCGGAGCCTCACCCTCGTGCCGGCCGGGATCGGGGTCGCCGTGCTGGTGTACTTCGGGGTCGAGGCGCTGCTCGAGTGGTCCGGCGCGCTCGCGACCTTCCTCGGCGGGACGCATCTGGACGGCGGGCGCTTCTACGGGCTCCCGAACGCGTTCATCGGGCTCCTCGCCGGCGCGGGTCTGTACGTCGCGCAGCGGCTCCGCACCTCGGCCGGGTTCGCGCTGCTGCTCGTGATGGCGCTCGTCGCGGGGTCGCCGTTCGCCGGGGCGAACCTCGGCGGCGCCGTGACGCTGTTCGCCGCGGCGGGTCTCTGGGTCGCGGTCCGCGAGCGCGAGCGCCTCGGGCCGTGGAGGGGGCTCGGGGTCCTGGCCCTCACCGTCGTCGCGGGAACGGTCCTGATCCTGCTGGCGCACCGGGTGTGGCCGGTGCCGACGCACATCACGCGGTTCGAGGAGAACGCCGGCGGACCCGCGGGGATCTGGAGGACGTTCGTGGACCGGCTCGGCGTCGGGATCGACCTCATCCGGCGGAACCCGGCCGCGCTCGTGCCGGTGCTCGGGATGCCCGTCGCGCTGCTCGCGGTCCTGCGCCCGCCGGCGTCGGTCCGCGCGACGTTCGAGCGCTGGCCGGCCTGGCGCGACGCCGTGCTCGTGACCCTGCTCACCGGGACCGTCGCGTACCTGGCGAACGATTCGGGGCCCGCAGCGGCCGGCCTCGCGTTCGGGCTCGGGCTCGGCGGGATGCTCGGCGTGTCGCTCCTGGCCGCAGCAGGGAAGATGGACGGGTCATGAGCACCGAGCCCGTCCCACCCCGTCCCGACGCGATACAGCCCGCGCCGCTCGCCCCGCCTCCGTCCTTCGTCGGCATGAGGCGCCTCGGCGCGCGCCCGAGCGCCACCTGGCGGTGGTATGAGGCACTCGGGGTGTACCTCGGTGCCTTCTTCCTCGCCGCGTTCGCGGCGCTCCCGGTCATCTCGATCCTTGGTGACGACGACTTCGGCGGGCTCGTGGCGACCATCGCCGCCGCCCTGCTCATCGTGGCGATCCTGCTGCTGTGGCTCCGGCACTCGCACCCGCGGTGGTGGGAGATCCTCGGCCCGCCGGCCCGGTGGTGGCCCGAGATCCGAGCGGGCGTGGTCTTCGGCATCGGCCTGTACCCGGCGGTCGTGTTCATCGTGGGGCTGATCCTCGTCGTGCTGCTGCGCTGGCTCTCCGGCGACTCGGTCCAGGCGCCCGAGCAGGTGTCGCAGGGCCTGTCGGCCGCCGGCATCGCGGTGATGGTCGCCTATGCGACCGTCGTCGCGCCCCTCGGCGAGGAGCTGTTCTTCCGTGGCATCCTGTTCCGGTCGATCCGCGACCGGATCGGGTTCTGGCCCGGCGCGCTCGGCTCGGGTGTCGCGTTCGGGCTCATCCACTACATCCCCGGCCCCGCGCTCGACAGCGTGCTCCTCATGAGCGTGATGGTGTTCACGGGCATAGGCTTGGCGTACACCTACGAACGGCGTGGGACGATCGTCGCCCCGATGGCGGCCCACGTGACCTTCAACATCATCGGACTCACGCTGATCTACGGACTCAGGTGAGCCCGGGAAGGAGCGAGTGAGGGGTGGCGGTCTTCCCCAGCGACGAGTGGCTCCGCATCTACCGCGAGCGCATCACGGGATCGCCCGAGTACCGCGAGGCCGCGGCCACGTGGGAGGGCGACATCTGCTTCGTGTTCGAGGCCGAGCCCAACAAAGGCATGCCGCTGGACCTGTGGGCATGGCTCGACCTGTGGCACGGCGAGTGTCGCGACGCCCGGATGACGACCCCGGAGGAAGGCGGCCGCGCCCCCTACGTGATCCGCGCCCCCTACACGCGGTGGAAGGACGTGTTGCGGGGCGACCTCGATCCGGTGAAGGGCATGATGCAGGGCAAGCTGAAGCTGCAGGGCGACCTGCCCACGATCATCCGCGCGGTCCGGGCGGCGAACGAGCTCGTGCATCTCACGATGTCCGTGCCGACGGAGTTCCTCGACGAGGCGTACGCACGGTAGGCTGAGCGACCGGTAGCCCGGAGGGGGACGGTGCGCGCGGTCGTCTACGAGGACGTCGGCAAGGTCGTGGTCACCGACCTGCCCGATCCCACGCTGCAGGAGCACGACGACGCCGTCGTGCGCGTGACGATCTCGGCGATCTGCGGCTCGGACCTGCACTTCTTCCACGGCAAGGCGCCGCTCGACCCCGGCGAGAGCATCGGCCACGAGGCCGTCGGCGTCGTCGAGGCCGTCGGCCCGGGCGTCGAGCGCTTCCGCCCCGGCGACCGAGTCGTCGTCGCCTTCGTGATCGCGTGCGGGACGTGCTGGTTCTGCCGGGCGGGCCAGACGCAGCTCTGCGAGGACTTCCGCAACCTCGGTGCCGGGATCTTCGGCGGAGATCTGGGTGGCGCGCAGGCCGAGCTCCTGCGCGTGCCCCACGCGGACACGAACCTGCTCCGGATCCCGGACGACCTGCAGGACGAGCGCGCGTTGTTCCTCGGGGACGTCCTCACGACCGGCGTCTACGGTGCCGAGGTCGCGGGCGCCGGCCCCGGCGACACGGTGGCGGTCGTCGGCGCCGGGCCGGTCGGGTTCTTCGCGATCCAGGCAGCCCTCGCCCGCGGCGCCGAGCGCGTGCTGGCCCTCGACCTCGAGCCGGAGCGTCTCGCGCTCGCCGAGCGCGTGGGCGCGGTGCCGGTGGACGTCGCCGCCCGTCACGCCCAGATGGCCGTCGCCGAGCTCACGGAGGACCGGGGCGCCGATGTCGTGATCGAGGCCGTCGGTCACCCCTCGGCGTTCGAGAGCGCGATCGACGTCGTGCGCCGGGGAGGCCGTGTGGCCGTCGTCGGCATGTACACGAGCGAGTCCGTGAGCGTGCCGCTGGGGATCTGGTGGGCGCGAGCCCTCGACGTCCGGTTCGCCGGCATCTGCCCCGTCCACGCCTGGTGGGAGCGCGCGCTCGAGGACCTCGTCGCCGGCCGGATCGACCCGACGCCGATCGTGTCCCATCGCCTTCCGCTCGAGGACGCCGCCCTCGGCTACGAGCTGTTCGACTCGCGCCGCGCGACGAAGGTCCTCCTCATCCCGTGACGGGTGCGCGCGTGCTGTTCGAGGACGAGGAGCCGAACGGCCTGGCCGTCATGATCGGCGGGCTGATCGAGGCCAACCTCGCCCACCACCCTCGTCGCGTCGAGCTCCTGCGCCCCGCGATCGTCGGCCTGTTCGCGATCGACGCCGACGTCGGGGTGACGCTCGCGTTCGAGCGCGGGAGCGTGCGCATCGCGAACTCGGGGTCAGATGGCCGGGCCGATCTGCGCGTCTCGGCGGACTCGATCGCGCTCATCGAGCTCGCCGGCACTCCGCTCCGGCTCGGCTTTCCCGACGTGCTCCACCGCGAGGGGCGTCGCGTCGCGAGAGAGGTCCTCTCGGGCCGGATACGGATCCACGGGATGGCGCGACACCCGCTCACGCTCTCGCGGGTCACACGGCTGCTGTCGGTGGTGTGATGGACGCCGCCACGGCCCCGCTCCGCGCACGCGAGGCGCGTGACCGCCTGGTGCCGACGCTCGTCGTGGCCGCGGCGATCGCCGTCGTGGTCTTCGGCGGCTACGTGGTGGGCGGTGCCCTCGCGATCCCGGCGGGACCGCCCGTGGAGGTCGCGGGGGTCGTCCGCGTCCAGCCGCTCTCGGGTTGGGAGGTCGCCGGACGCTTCGAGGAGCCTGCAGGCGTCCGCCTCACGCGGGGCGGCGGGAACCTCGACGTCGTCGCGGTCCCGATCCAGGGTGACGCATCCGATCTCGCGGCCGAGTACGTGCGCCTCATCCTGGAGCCCGAGGCCAGGCAGCTGTCCGTCTCCCGCGAGGCGCAGCCGGTCCGGCTCGCGTCGGGCCTCTCGGGGGTGCGGATCACCTACGTCGGCCTGTTCGGCAAGTCGGAGGCGCCGATCGAAGGTGAGGTCACGGCCGTGGTGTCGCCCTCGGGAGCCGGCGTCGTGTTCGACGGCTGGGGCCCCGAGGGCGTGCTCCGGTACGTGCTCGACGACGTTCGCGCCATGACCGACACCGCCGAGGTGCTCGGATGACGACGCTCCCGCCGCCGCCCGCGCCCGCCCGACGCCGGTGGGCGGCCAACGGCACCCTGTTCCGGTTCCGGAGCCCAGCGTTCCTGCTGTTCGCCGCGCTCGTCCTCGTGACGGGCTTCCTGTCCGTGGAGCAGCAGCAGCTCTTCCGCGACGTCTCGCCGGCCGGGTGGGCGCTCTCCTGGCTCCTGCTCGCCCTCTACGCCCTCCCGGTCTTCCTGCTCGTCTACGTCCTGGACCTGTACGAGCGCGAGCCGCTGTCGCTCCTGTTGGGCGCCTTCGTCTGGGGGGCGATCGTCGCCACCACGCTCGCCGCGTACGCGAACGAGGGCTGGGGGCTCGTCGTCGCACGCCTCGGCGGCCCCGAGTTCGCCTCACGGTGGACGGCCGCACTGACGGCGCCCTTCGTCGAGGAGATCCTCAAGGTGGCGGGCATCGCGCTCATCGCGCTCATCGCGGCCGAGGAGTTCGACGACGTGCTCGACGGGTTCGTGTACGGAGCGCTGTGCGGCCTGGGGTTCGCCGTCGTCGAGGATGTCTTCTACTTCATCTCGGTGTTCGGCGGGACCCCCGCAGGCGTGCTGTCCGGTTTCTGGGTGCGGGTGGTCTCGGGCGGCCTCTACGGGCACGTGCTCTACACCGGGTTCTCGGGGATGGGGATCGCGTACGTCGTGTCGCGACGCGACGAGGAGCCCCTTGGGCGGCGGATCGCCGTCGCGGCCGGACTGCTCGGGGCCGGCGTCGGCGGGCACTTCCTGTGGAACTCGCCGCTGCTCAACCTGTTCCCGCGGACGGTCGAGGGCGTCGGCGACCTCCTCCGCATCCCGCTCGCCGCCGCCGTGAAGGGCCTGCCGCTGCTGCTGTTCGTCGTGGTCCTCGTCCGCCTCGCGCGCCGGCGCGAGCACCGGTGGCTCGAGATCGCCCTGCGCTCGGAGATCGGTTCGCCGGGACTCACCGCCGCCGAGCTCGGTGTCTTGCTCGATCCGAGAGCCCGCCGGCACGCGCGGCGTGAGATGCGCGCCAGAGCCGGCGAGCACGGCGCCCGGCTCCTGAAGCGGTTGCAGCGAGAGCAGATCAACCTCGCGATGACCCGCGTCCGGGCGGTCGATGACCGGGACCCCGCGCTCGAGCGCCAACGCGCGTACTGCAAGTCGCTCCGTGACGCGCTCGAGGCCATCCCCGGCGCCTCGAGGGCGGCGTCGGGGCCGGCGCCGAGCCCGTAGGCGCTCACGGTGGTCGGCTCGTCGGTCCGGGCCGCGCGCGGCGGGGCCGAGCGTCGCCGCGGGGTACCCTTGCCCGGTGGACCTGGTCGAGCGGATCTTGGAGGGCGACCGTCGCGCGATCGCGCGTGCGATCTCGATGGTCGAGGACGGCGCCGAGGGTCTCGCGGAGCTCTCGGCCGGCCTGTTCCCCCACACCGGCCGGGCGTGGACCATCGGGCTCACGGGGTCGCCGGGCGTCGGGAAGTCGACCCTCGCCGGCGAGCTCGTGCGGGTGGCTCGGGCGCGGGAGCGCTCGGCCGCCGTGCTCGCGATCGATCCGACGTCACCGTTCACGGGGGGAGCGCTCCTCGGTGACCGGTTGCGCATGCAGGATCACGCGACCGACCCGGGCGTGTTCATCCGCTCGATGGCGACCCGCGGGCATCTCGGCGGGATGGCGCTCGCCGCGCCCGAGGCCGTTCGGATCCTGGACGCCTCGGGCAAGGATCTCGTGATCGTGGAGACGGTCGGCGTGGGCCAGGCCGAGGTGGACGTCGCCGCCGCGACCGACACAACCCTCGTCGTCGTGGCGCCCGGTTGGGGTGACGCCGTGCAGGTCGCGAAGGCCGGCATCCTGGAG
>CAYUSA010000012.1:6659-8388 GCA_964447335.1 uncultured Actinomycetes bacterium | reverse complement strand
CTTCGTCGTGAACAAGGCCGATCGGGAGGGCGCCGAGGCCGCCGCGCGCGACCTCGAGCAGATGCTCCACCTCGGGCCCGAGCTCGCCTGGATGCCCCCGGTGGTCGCGACCTCGGCCGTAACCGGTGCGGGGCTCGACGAGCTGTGGGCGGCCATGGAGGCGCATCGCGGCCACCTGGCGGCCACCGGCACGCTCGCCGAGAGCCGTCGCTCGCGGCTCCTGCGCGAGGTCGAGAGCCTCACGGTCGAGGAGCTCCGGGGGCGGGTCCGTGACCTGCTCGACGGCGACGACACGCTCGGCACCGATCTCGCCGAGCGACGGGTCGACCCCTACCGAGCGGCCGGCCTGCTGATGGACCGAGCGACCGCAGCGCCATAGGGGGAGCCATGGCGGAGGAGCGCGAGCCGAGGACCCTATCGGGCCTGTCGCTGCCGGCGGTCGCGACGCCCGAGGACCTCGAGGGGTTCGACGCGGCGAGCAAGCTCGGGTCGCCCGGCGCGTATCCGTTCACGCGGGGCGTGTACCCGACGATGTACCGGGGCCGCCTGTGGACGATGCGCCAGTTCGCGGGCTTCGGCACGGCCGCCGAGACGAATGCCCGCTACCGGTTCCTGCTCGAGCGCGGCCAGGGTGGGCTGTCGGTCGCGTTCGACATGCCGACCCTCATGGGGCGTGACTCCGATGACCCCCGCGCCGAGGGCGAGGTGGGACGCTGTGGCGTCGCGACCGACTCGCTCGAGGACTTCGAGACGCTGTTCGAGGGCATCCCGCTCGGGGACATCTCGACCTCGATGACGATCAGCGGCCCCGCGGTCATCGTGTTCGCATTCTTCCTGGCCGCGGCCGAGCGCCAGGGCGTCGCGTGGGAGCGCCTGGACGGGACGCTGCAGACCGACATCCTGAAAGAGTACATCGCCCAGAAGGAGTGGCTGTTCCCGCCGCGACCGCACCTGCGGCTGATCGGCGACCTCATGGCCTTCTGCGCCGAGCACGTCCCGAAGTTCCACCCGATCAGCGTGTCGGGCTACCACATCCGAGAGGCCGGAGCGACTGCGGTGCAGGAGCTCGCGTACACGCTCGCCGACGGGTTCGCCTACGTCGAGCTCTGCCTGGAGCGCGGGCTCGAGGTCGACCGGTTCGCCCCGGGGCTGTCTTTCTTCTTCAACGCGCACATGGACTTCTTCGAGGGGATCGCGAAGTACCGGGCGGCGCGGCGGATCTGGGCCAGGTGGCTGAAGGAGCGCTACGGCGCGAGGGACGAAGCATCGATGCGCCTGCGCTTCCACACACAGACGGCGGGGGTCTCGCTCACCGCGCAGCAGCCGATGAACAACGTCGTCCGCACCGCGATCGAGGCGCTCGCCGCGGTGCTCGGTGGAACGCAGTCGCTGCACACGAACGCGCTCGACGAGGTGCTCGCCCTCCCGACCGAGGAGGCCGCGAAGCTCGCGCTCCGCACCCAGCAGATCATCGCGCACGAAACCGGGGTCGCCGATGTTATCGACCCGCTCGGCGGCTCGTACCTCGTCGAGTCCCTCACCGACCGGATGGAGTCTCTCGCGGAGGAGGAGTTCGCCCGGATCGACGCGTGGGGGAGTGGCTCGATGCTCGACGGGGTCCTCGCGGGCATCGAGCGCGGGGAGTTCCAGCAGGCGATCGCGGACTCGGCCTGGCGCGAGCAGGAGCGGTACGAGTCGGGCGAGCTCGTGGCGGTCGGGGGCCCCGGAC
>CAYUSA010000012.1:0-6649 GCA_964447335.1 uncultured Actinomycetes bacterium | reverse complement strand
GATCCGGGCGAGACGCCGATCGACACCCTCGTGATCGGCCCCCAGGTCGAGCTCGAGCAGGTCCGCCGCCTCCGCGAGCGCCGGGCGAGCCGGGACGCCGGCGCCGCAGCCGGGGCGCTCGAGCGGCTCGCAACGGCGGCCGGCACCGAGGAGAACCTCGTGCCGCCGCTCGTCGAGTGCGCCCGCGCCGGCTGCACCGAGGGCGAGATCGTGGATGCCCTACGCCGTGTCTTCGGCGGCTACATGGAGACGCCCCGCTTCTGAGATCCCGGACCGAGCCATGCCTTGACGCATCTCGAGATGGCCGGTAGCCTCGCCTCACGGAGTGCGGGGTATTGCAATAGCATGTGCTTGCGATACGACGTGGGGAACCGCGCCCGTTGGAGGAGGGTCGATGCACATCCCTGATGGGTTCATCAACGCCGGCACGTCACTCGCCGCCGCGGGCGTCTCTGCCGGCAGTGTCGGCGTCGCGCTGAAGAAGGCGGCCGACACGATGGAGGAGAAGCAGGCCCCGCTCGCGGGCCTGGTCGCCGCGTTCGTGTTCGCGCTCCAGATGCTGAACTTCCCCGTCGCCGCGGGGACGAGCGGTCACCTGCTCGGGGGCGTGCTCGCGACGGTGCTCGTCGGGCCTTGGGCGGGCGCGATCTGCATCGCGCTTGTCCTGTTCGTCCAGGGCCTCTTCTTCGCCGACGGTGGGCTCTCCGCGCTCGGGCTGAACGTGCTGAACATGGCGATCGTCGGGGGCCTCGGCGGCTACGCGGTCTTCGTCGCCATCCGCGCCCTGCTCCCGAAGACGCGGCCCATGATCGTCGGAGCCTCCGCGGTGGCGGCGTTCCTCTCGGTGGTGATGGCCTCGATGGCCTTCTTCGCCGAGTACGCGATCGGCGGGGTCGGCGACGTCTCGCTCGGCGCCGTGTTCGCCGCGATGGTCGGCATCCACGCCCTGATCGGTATCGGGGAGGCCGCGATCACGGCCTTCACCGTGAGCACGGTGCTCGCCGTGCGTCCGGACCTCGTGTACGGCGCGAGGGACCTGCTGCAGCCGCTCGAGCTGCGGCCGGCCCAGCCCGTGGCGGGGAGGTGATCCGATGGACCGGAAGAACCTCGTCCTGTTCGTCGTCGGCGGCCTCATCGTGACCCTCGGACTCGCCTTCTTCGTGGGCCCGCTCGCGAGCAGCTCGCCGGACGGGCTGAACAAGGTCGCGATCGACAAGGGTTTCTCGGACACGCAGAAGGAGCACACGCTCGCCGACGGCCCGCTCGCCGGCTATGGCGTGAAGGGCGTCGACGACGAGCGGTTGAGCACCGGTCTGGCCGGCATCATCGGCGTCGCCGTCACGTTCGGCATCGGGATGGTGCTGTTCGGGCTCCTTCGGACCGTGCGCGCCCGCCGCGCGGCGCAGGCCGACGGCCCATGAGCGGGCCGCACTCCCACGCGCTCTATGTCCACGGGCACACCTGGCTCCATCGGCTCGCGCCCCAGGCGAAGCTCGCCGCGCAGTTCCTGTTCGTCATCGCGGTCGTCGCGACCCCTCGGGAGGCGTTCTGGGCCTTCGGCGTCTACGCGACCGTGGTCGTCGGGCTGGTCATCGCCGCCGGCCTGCCGGTCGGGTTCGTCGCGAAGCGCCTGCTGTTCGAGATCCCCTTCATCCTGTTCGCGGTCCTGCTGCCGTTCATCGGGGGCGGGGAGCGGATCCGGGTGCTCGGCCTGTCGCTCTCGGCCGAGGGTTCGTGGGGTGCGTGGAACATCGTTGCGAAGGCGACCCTGGGGCTCGCCATGAGCATCATCGTGGCGGCGACCACGACCATGCCGGAGTTCCTGCGCGGCTTCGAGCGCCTCCACATGCCGCGCGCCTTCACCTCGACGCTCTCGTTCATGATCCGCTACACCGACGTGATCGCCGACGAGATGCGGCGGATGAAGGTCGCCCGTGAGTCGCGCGGCTACGACCCTCGGTGGCTGTGGCAGGCCAAGGCGATCGGGTCGGCGGCGGGGGCGCTGTTCATCCGCTCCTACGAGCGGGGCGAGCGGGTGTACCTGTCGATGCTCTCCCGTGGCTACGCGGGCTCGATGCCGCGGGTGGATGAGACCCCGGCGACCGCAGGGACGTGGGCGGCCGCGCTGACGCTGCCCGCGTTCGCCGCGGCGGTCGCCACGGTCGCGTGGGTGACGTCATGACCGAGCGGGCGCTCGAGGTCCGCGAGCTCGCCTTCGCCTATCCCGACGGGAGCCAGGCGCTGTACGGCGTCGATTTCACCGTCGCACGCGGCGAGCGCGTGGCATTGCTCGGGCCGAACGGCGCCGGCAAGACGACGCTCGTGATGCACCTCAACGGCATCCACACGACGCAGCACGGCTCGGTGGCGGTCGGAGGCCTGCCTGTCACGAAGGAGCACCTCCGCGAGATCCGCCGCCGCGTCGGGATCGTCTTCCAGGACCCCGACGATCAGCTGTTCATGCCCACCGTGCGGGAGGACGTGGCGTTCGGCCCGGCGAACCTCGGGATGCGGGGCGAGGAGCTCGACGCGCGCGTGCGCTCGGCACTGGAGGCCGTCGGCATGGAGGACTTCTCCGACCGTGCCCCGCACCACCTGTCCTTCGGACAACGCCGGCGGGTGGCGGTCGCCACCGTGCTCGCGATGGAGCCCGAGATCCTGGTGCTCGACGAGCCGAGCTCGAACCTGGATCCGGCCGGGCGCCGCGAGCTCGCGGACATCCTGCGGAGCCTGCAGATCACGGTGCTGATGGTCACCCACGACCTGCCGTACGCGCTCGAGCTCTGCCCGCGAGCGCTCGTCATGAACCGCGGCGTGATCGTCGGAGACGGTCCGACCGTGCAGATCCTGTCCGACGAGGAGCTCATGCGAGCGAACCGCCTCGAGCTGCCGTACGGTTTCTTCCCCGCTCGCGCGGGCGAGGTCGCGACGGCCTGACCGAGCTCAGGCGTCGGCGAGGGCGCGCTGGCAGGCGGCGCACAGGCCGCTGATCGCGAAGTGCGTGAGGTCCGGGCGGAAGCCGTGGTGCTGCCCGATCAGCTGCTGGAGCGCGTCGGCCTCGTCGAGCGAGAGGTCGTCCTCGGCGCCGCAGCGCGAGCACGCGAGGTGCACGTGGCCCGCGTCCTCGGCCCGGTGGTACTCCGCTCCGCCCTCGAGGTGCGCGTGCGCGAGCACGCCGGCCTCCTCGAGGATCGAGAGCGTGCGGTAGATCGTCGAGGCGTTGACGCCCGGCATCTCGCCCTGGACCTTGCGGGAGAGCGCGGTCGGGGAGATGTGTCCCTGCGTCCGCATGATCTCGGCGACGATGAGCCGCCGCTGCGGCGTCATCCGCAGGCCGCGCTGCCGCAGCAGGTCGATGATGTCGTCCACGACGCGCTCGCTCACGATCGGGAGTGTAGCAGCCCGTTGCACCTGCAACGCCGATGCAGCGGGGCTCAGGTGGGCTCCGGCAGGCCGAGCGCCCGGGCGGCCCAGGGGAGGGCGGTTCGTGCCTGACGTAGCTGGACCGGACGCACGCGGGGCGCGGTCGGGATGGGAGGCCTCGCGGCGTGGGCGCCGAGGTATCCCGCGGCGCACGCCGCGAGCTCGCCTGCCCCTTCGGCAAGGATCTCCTCGGGCGCGGGGCCGCCTTCTGCATGCAGGCTGGGGGGCCAGAACGCCGTGTCGACGAGCGGGTTGCCGACCGAGGTCCAGTTCCAGTCGACGAGCGCCGCGGTGCCGTCCGGCAGGAAGCACACGTTGTCGCTCCGCACGTCGAAGTGCAGGAGCGCGTTGCCCTCGAGCGGTGCGGAGCGGGCAGCCTTGTGGAGCGCCGGCAGGGCGGCCTCCAGCCACGACCTCGAGCACAGGCCGAGCTCGAGGAACGGCCCGGGATGGCGCCGGATCTCCTCCCAGCCCTCGCGGAGCTCGAGGCGGTCGTCCGCGGCCCTCGGCGTCTCCTCAGGCACGGGACGGGCGTGGAGCTCGTCGAGCGCGGCTCGGACGGCGCGGACCCGCTCGGCCGACCACGGCGGCGGCCACTCGGCCACCGACAGGTCCTCGAGCGCGAGGACGGGATGGCGGCCGTCGTCGTACCAGCCCACGTAGCCGGGCATGAACGGGGCTCCCCGAAGGATCGCGTAGTAGAGGTGCTCGTCGCGGAGCCAGCTCGCCGTGAGGTCGTCGGTCGCGACCTTCACGAACGCGCGCCATCCGTCCTCGAGCGTCACCACCCAGCGGCGCGCGGGCGTGTGGCCACCAGAGGTGACGGGACCCCAAGCCGCGGGCTCGCCGCGGAGGCGTTTGAGGGCTCGCCGGACGTTCGCGATCTCCTGGGCGTCGGTTCCATGGGTCGCAAGCCTAGCGCCGCCCGCACCGTCCGCCGGCGTCTGGAAAGATAGGGGCCGTGCGTGCCGAGTTCGTGCGGGTGGAGGTCGAGGGCGCGGTCGCGACGATCCGGTTGGACCGTCCGCCGGCGAACGCCCTCGCGCGGCCGGTCTCACTCGAGCTGCAGGAGGCCGCCAGGGTCGTGGCCGCCGACGAGGACGTCCGGGCGGTCGTGCTCTGGGGAGGCGAGCGCATCTTCGCCGCGGGCGCCGACATCAAGGCGATGGTCGACTTCGGCCCCGCCGAGATCGACGTGGACGTCTCTGCGCTCGAGGAGGCGTGTCGCGACCTCGAGGCCGTGCCCAAGCCCGTGATCGCCGCGATCGCCGGCTACGCGCTCGGGGGCGGTTGCGAGGTCGCGCTCGCGTGCGACTTCCGCATCGCGGCCGAGGACGCGAAGCTCGGCCTGCCCGAGATCAAGCTCGGCATCATCCCGGGTGCCGGCGGGACCCAGCGGCTGCCCCGACTCGTCGGGCCGGCGCGGGCGCGCGAGCTCATCTACTCGGGCCGGCACGTCGGCGCCGAGGAGGCCCTCGCGATCGGGCTCGTGGACCGGGTCGTGCCGGCCGCCGAGCTGTACCCGTCGGCGCTCGAGGCGGCGACCTCCTGGGCGTCCGGGCCGACGAAGGCGCTCGGCGCGGCGAAGGCCGCGGTGAACGCGGCCCTGGAGCGGGACCGAACCGAGGGCCTGCGGGTCGAGCACGACGTGTTCGTCGCGCTGTTCGGGACCCACGACCAGCGGGAGGGCATGCGCGCGTTCCTCGACAAGCGCGACGCCCGGTTCGAGGGCAGGTAGGAGGACCAGGTGAACGTCAGGCAGGCGACGCCGCAGGACGTGCCGTCCCTCGTGGCGCTGTTCCAGGAGCTGGACAGGATGCAGGCCGACTGGCGCGTGTTCACGCCTCGGCCCGGCTTCTACGACGAGGTGGGGGACAAGTACCGCGAGGCGATGAGCGACACCGACGCCGTCGTGCTCGTCGCCGAGGACGACGAGGGGGAGGTCGTGGGGATGGCCTTCGGGGAGACCCACGTGCCCTCGCGCTTCTCCGACGAGCGGGCGTTCGAGATCTCCGGCGTGGTCGTCCGCGGCGGCTACCGGGGTCGGGGGGTCGGCCACGAGCTCGTGCGTGAGGCGGCCGCCTTCGCCGGCTCCCGCGGGATCGAGTGGATCGAGCTCAAGACCTTCGCGCCCAACCAGGGGGCGATGGCGTTCTGGGAGGGCCTCGGCTTCACGCCCCGGATCGTGCAGCTCACGACGCCGACGAAGGTCCTGCTCACGCGCCTGGACGAGGAGTAGGGCTCGCTTCCGTCGCCCTCTGGGGCTCGCTCCGATCCCATGCACCGGCCCGATCTGCGACGCGCGGGAACGAACCGGTGAATCCGATGGTTCGAATAGGAGATGACTCCGCCGAGATGGGCGGGGCGGTCGAACCAAGGAGTGAGCATGGCTTCGGAGTCCATGTACCGCGGAGCACGGGTCCGCGAGCTCCCACGCGCGAACCGTACCTACGGCCAGGATCGCACCTGCGCCGCTGAGGGCTGTAGCACGAAGCTCTCGATGTACAACAAGTGGACGTTCTGCTGGCAGCACGAGCCCGTGCATGCCTACGTGGCTCGCGGCAAGCGCCGCAGCCGCAAGGAGATGCAGGCCGCGTGAGCATCTGAGCCCCCCTCAGCTCACACGAGCCCCCCACGGAAGCCCTCCCGGCCGGGAGGGCTTCCGGCTTACGACGAAGGGACCGGTCAAGCGCCCGCGCGCCGGGGCCGACAACTCAAGCGAGGCCGCTCCCCCCGAGCCGCGGCCGAGCGGACCATGCCGAACGAAACCGACGGCCCCCCGGAGATGCGGGAGGCCGAGTGCCCGTACTGCGAGCGCGCGGTCCTCGTCTACGAGGAGCCGCCTCGCTGCCCCCTCTGCGCCTGCCCCATCACCGAGGAGCGGATGCGCCCGTTCATCTGGCCGGACGAGGAGCCCTCGACGTCCTGAGCCGCCGGACGCCTCGGTCAGCCGGGCGGGGGCTCGCCGAGGACGCGGGCGGCGATCGCGCGGGCCTCGTCCAGACGCTCACGGTCCACGAACAGCCGCACGCCGTGCTCCCAGACGCCGCTGATCGCGCCCGGCTGCTTGTACCACCACAGGATGCCCGCGGCCTCGAGCTCGCCCGCGATGGCGTTCGCGTGCTCGCGCGTGAACTGGCCGAGGTGCACGGTCGAGACGTCCTCGCGGGGGCTGATGGCTCTACCCTCCTCTCTTGAGGTCTTCCCCGGGGAACGCTTTCGGTGC
>CAYUSA010000011.1:8212-65518 GCA_964447335.1 uncultured Actinomycetes bacterium | reverse complement strand
GGGATACCGATGAGTTCATCCCGCAGAGTGTCTGCCCGTAACCTGGGCCGCACGGTCTAGGGGACGGGTGGAGGGCTCGAGCAGGCGCAGGGGTTCGCCCGGTGGAGCGACCGCGCTCGCTCGAGGGCGCCGGCCACCGCTCGGGGTCCTCGCAGCTCGGGACCCACCCGAGGCCGGGCGGGGCGAGGACCCTAGTGCGCGCAGAGGGCTCGGACCTCACCCACGACCCGCGCCACGAGCTCGGGTAGCGCGGCCGAGACGGACGGGGACACGGGGTGCCCGGTGGTGACGTCGGAAATCTCGATGCCGAGGAACACCACGCGGGGAGCCCCGTCGAGCGCGGCCGCGAGACCTACGGCCTCGGCCACCCCGAAGCCGTGCGAGGAGAGCGAGGAGCCGATCTTCGCGGGCAGGCCGTTGGGACCGGCCTCCGCCCGCACGATCGCGCCCGGCGCGCGCCCGCCGCGCGGCGCCCGGACGGCGTCCACGACCACCACGGCGTCCACGCCGTCGAGCAGGTCAACGACGTGCAGGCCGGCGGCGGTCTCCACGACCTCGACGCCCGCGAGCCGCTCCAGCTCGGGACGCGCGGCGCGCACCGCAAGCAGGCCGACCGCGTCGTCGCCCGCGTCGGGGTTGCCGACGCCGACGACCCGGACCCGGGTCACACCCGCTGGATGTCGAGGCTGAGGAAGTGCGTCGCGCACGAGATGCACGGATCGTAGTTCCGCACGACCATCTCGCACAGCCGCGTGAGCTCCTCGTCCGGCCGGTCGAGCACGCCGGGCACGAAGTTGCGGAGGTCCTCCTCCATGTGCCGCAGGTTCTGCGAGGTCGGCGGGACGATCTTCGCCTCGAGGATGGTGCCGTCCTCGGCGACGTCGTACCGGTGGTAGAGCGTCCCGCGCGGGGCCTCGGTGGCCCACATCCCGCGGCCCGCCTTCGGCACGACCTCGGCCATCGGCGGCTCGGGCGGGACGTAGTCGCGGATGATCCGGATCGCCTGCTCGATCGCGAGCGCCGACTCGGCCACGCGCGCGGCCATCGAGAAGAACGGGTCGCCCTCGGGGACGCTCAGCCCGGCGCGGGTCATGCAGTCCTTCGCGACCGGCGTGAGCAGGTTCGCGTTCAGGTTCACCCGGGCGAGCGGGCCCGTGTGGTACGCCGTCTGCGTGTCGGTCATGACCGAGTGCAGCGCGTTCGAGTGCTCGACGTGCAGCTCCTGCGTGATGTCCTCGTACTCGGTGAACTCCCAGCGCCGGCCGGTCGTCGAGGCCATCGAGCCCTCGTTGATCGGGTACTCGGTCGGGTGGACCATCGAGACGAGCTCGACCTCGCGGGGGAGCGAGGGGCTCGGCAGCGAGGCCACGAAGTCGGCGATCCCGGGCATCTGCTCGAGCGCCCACTCCAGCCGCGGCAGCAGCGGCTCGAGCTCGCGCTTGCGCGCGGCGCGCGAGAACCCGCCGACGCGAGGTGACACCGGGTGGATCTCGCGGCCGCCGACCTTCTCCATGATGTCGTTGCCGACGCGCTTGATGTCGAGCGCCATCTTCACCAGGTCGGGATGGTCCTTCGCCATCTCGATCGCGCTCCGGTAGCCGAGGAAGTCCGGCGCGGCGAGCAGGAAGACGTGCAGGATGTGGCTCTCGATCCACTCGCCGCAGTACAGGAGCCGGCGGAGCTCGCGCGTGCCCTCGGGGACCTCCACCCCGAAGAGCCGCTCGAGCCCGTAGATCGCGCTCATCTGGTAGGCGACCGGGCAGATGCCGCAGATCCGCGGCACGATGTCGGGGACCTCGCTGAAGTGCCGGCCCGCGAGGAAGGCCTCGAAGAACCGCGGCGGCTCGTAGATCTCCAGGCGCAGGTCGAGGATCTCACCGTCCTTGACCTTGATGTGGAGCGCGCCCTCGCCCTCGACGCGGGCGATGACCGGCACCTCGACCGACCGGTGCGTCACGTCGCGGCCACCTCCTCTCCGGAGCCGCGCTCCAAAGCGTCAGCCGCCTCCCGGAACGCCGGCGCCCAGCCGGTGATGAACCGGAAACGGTCCGCCGTTTGCTTCGGCGTGAGACCGAGCTCAACGAACCGCTTCCCCAGCGCATCGGTGTTCGGTGGCTGAGACGGGCCGAAGCACCCGTAGCAGCCGCGCCCGAAGGCCGGGCAGAGCGCGCCGCACCCGGTCCGGGTCGCGGGCCCGAGGCAGGGCTCGCCCTTCGCGACCATCACGCAGACGTAGCCGCGCCGCTTGCACTCGATGCACACCGGTGTCGTGGAAAGCCGCGGGATCGCGCCGGCGAGGAGCGCGGCGAGCACCCCGAGGAGCTGCCCGCGGTCGATCGGGCACCCGGTCAGCTCGAGATCGACGCGCACGTGGTCGGCCACCGGCGTCGATGTCTCAAGCGTCTTCACGTACTCGGGGGTCGGGTACACGGTGCGGACGAACGTGCCCACGTCCTTCAGGTTCCGCAGGGCCTGCACGCCCCCCGAGGTCGCGCACGCACCGATCGTGACGAGGAACCGCGACTGCCCGCGGATCTCGCGGATCTGCTCGAGCTGCTCCGGGGCGGAGAGCGAGCCCTCCACGAGCGTCACGTCGTACGGCCCCGGCCGCATGTCCGAAGAGGCCTCCGCGAAGTTCGCGATGTCGATCGCGCCGGCGAGGTCAAGGAGCGCCTCCTCGGCGTCGAGCAGCTGGAGCTGGCAGCCGTCGCAGGACGCCATCTTGAACACCGCGACGCGGGGCTTGGCGGCGGTCACAGCTCCTCCACCCCCATCAGGTCCCCGATCTCGTCCCAGCGGAAGACCGGGCCGTCGGCGCACACGAAGTACGGGCCGAGCTGGCAGTGGCCGCACAGCTTCACGCCGCACTGCATGTTCCGCTCCATGGACAGCCAGATCCGGCGATCGGGCACGCCGAGCGCGAGCAGGTCCCGGACCGCGAACCACATCATGATCTCCGGCCCGCAGGCGAAGACCGTCGTCACGCGGGGATCGATGCGGGCCTTCGGGAAGAGCGTCGTGACAACGCCCTCGTCGTACGGCCACGAGTCGTCGGCGATGTCGACCGTGAGCATGAGCTCGATCCCGCGTGCCCTGAGCCAGTTCGCCCACATGTCCATCTCGTACGGGTACAGGACGTGCTCGGGCGCCCGCGCTCCCGCGAGGATGATCAGCCGGCGGAACGAGCCGCGGTGGCGGATCGCCGTGTACACGGCCGAACGCAGGGGCGCCATCCCGAGGCCGCCTGCCACGATGAGCAGGTCTCCGCCCCGGGCCTCGGCCAGCGGCCAGGGCCGGCCGAACGGCCCGCGGATCGTGATCTGGTCGCCCCGTTTCAACCGCTTGAACGCGTTCGTCACGCGCCCGCAGGCCCTGATCGTATGTCCGAGGATCAACGGCCGCGCAGGGTCGGAGGACACGCTCACCGGGATCTCACCGACCCCGAACAGGCCAACCATATTGATCTGCCCCGGCTCGAACCGGTACGCGCGCCGGGCGATCGCGTCCTCCAGGACGGCCCAATAGGTGAAGGTCTCGTACGCGTCTTGTGCGACGCGGCGGATCGTCGCGACCTTCCGCCGGACACCCCCCGCGATCTCCGCTTCGGAGACGGTCGGCATCCTCACGGCGTCACCTCCTCCGCGAGCCGCACGTGACCGTCGGCCACTCGGATCGCCGCGATCTCCCGCGTCACGTCGATGCCGACGGGACACCACGTGATGCACCGGCCGCAGCCAACGCACCCCGAAGTCCCGAACTGGTCGATCCAGGACGCGAACTTGTGCGTGAGCCATTGCCGGTAGCGCGACCGCACGCTTCTGCGGACTTCGCCGGACGCCATATGTGAGAACTCCTCGCTGAAGCAGCTCGCCCACTCGCGCGTGCGCGTGGCCTCCGTGCCGGTGATCGATATCGAGTCGGTCACGTCGTGGCAGAAGCATGTGGGGCAGACCATCGTGCAGTTGGTGCACGCGAGGCATCGCGAGGCGACGTCGTCCCAGCGCGGGTGCTCGCGGTTGCGGTAGAGCAGTCCCGGCATGTCGGAGGTGTCCACCGCGCGCCCCATCTGCTCCGCCGCCCGCTCCGTCACCGCGAGCGACGCGCGCTCCTCTTCCGCGGACGCGGCTCGGGCCGCGAGCGCCACGAGCAGCTCCTCCCCTCGCAGCGTCCCGGCCTCCACCGTGAAACCGTCGTCGAGCTCGGTGAGCGAGAGGTCGTAGCCGAGCGAACACCGAGGTCCGGTTCCCATCGACGCGCAGAAGCACGTCTCGCCGGGAACCTCGCAGTTGACACCGATGAAGACCGAGGCTTCCCGCCGGGTCCGATAGGCGGGGTCGGCGATCATGAACACGCGGTCCTGCACGTCGATCGCGTGGAGGTCGCAAGATCGCAGGCCGACGAACGCGTACCTCGTCTCCAGCAGCGGCGGCGGCGTCAGCGCAAGCTGCCCGTTCTCGCGCGAGGAGCTCAGGACCACCTCGCGCGGTGGGAACAGGAAGCGCTTGCCCGAGTCCGGCCCGTGAGCCCAGTCGAAGAGCCGGCCGTCGCCCGTCTGCTCGAGCTCGTACACGGCCGGGCCCTGGACCTCGCGCACCCCCGCGGGCAGGTCAGCGACGCCCTCGATCCGTTCGAGCACGATGGCGCCGTCACGGACCGTGGGCCCGATGACCTCGTACCCCTGGGCGCCGAGGAGCCGCAGGAGCCGGCCGAACCCGTCACGGTCGAGGTACCACATCGCGTCCGCCTCTCTGCGACCAGTCTCCCGGCACGCCCAACGGCACCCTACGGGCAAGGGCCCCGCTGGTCCAGGACCATGGTCCCGACCGCCCGACAGGCGCGGCGGCGGCGGCCGTCGCGCTAGGCTGACGTCATGCCGTCGGCGCTGCTCACGGACCTGTACGAGCTCAACATGGCGGCGAGCTACCTGCGCCGCGGCATGGACCAAGAGGCGACGTTCTCCCTGTTCGTCCGCCGCCTGCCGCCGGCCCGAGGGTTCCTGGTCGCGGCCGGCCTCGAGCCCTGCCTGTCGTTCCTCGAGGACTTCCGGTTCGAGGAGGACGAGCTCGCGTACCTCGGCGAGCACCTCGGGTTCGAGGACGAGACGCTCGCCGCCTTCCGCGACCTGCGGTTCGAGGGCGACGTCTGGGCCGTGCCCGAGGGTCGCATCGTCCTCGCGGATGAGCCCGTCCTCGAGCTCACCGCGCCGATCGCGGTCGCCCAGCTCGTCGAGACCTACCTGCTGAACGTCATCACGTTCCAGACGACCATCGCCTCGAAGGCCGCCCGGTGCCGGATCGCCGCGGACGGGCGCGAGCTCGTGGATTTCTCGTTCCGACGCACGCAGGGCATCGACGCCGCGATGGCCGTCGCGCGGGCGACCGCGATGGTCGGGTTCACGGCGACCTCCAACGTCGAGGCCGCGCGCCGGTTCGGGCTCCGCGTGGCCGGCACGATGGCCCACTCCTACATCGAGTCCTTCCCCGCCGAGCGGGACGCGTTCGTCGCCTTCGCCACCGACTTCCCGACGCGCACCACGTTCCTCGTCGACACCTACGACACGCTGAACGGCGTGCGCACGGCGATCGAGGTCATCCGCGAGCTCGGCCTGTCGGACCACCTCGGGATCCGGCTAGACAGCGGCGACCTCGGCGAGCTCGCGAGGGCCTCGCGTGCGATCTTGGACGAGGCCGGCATGCCGCACGTGCGGATCTTCGCGAGCGGCGGGCTCGACGAGCTGGACGTGGCCCGTCTCGTCCGAAGCGGCGCGCCGATCGACGCCTTCGGCGTCGGCACCCGGGTCGGAGTCTCGGCCGACGCGCCGTACGTCGACTCGGTCTACAAGCTCGTCGAGTACGACGGGCGTCCGGTGCTGAAGCTCTCGGCCGGCAAGACCACGGCGCCCGGCCGCAAGCAGGTGCTCCGGGGCCCGCGCGGCGACGTCGTCGCCCTGCGCAACGAGCCCGTGGCCGACGGCTACGAACCGCTCCTCGTCCCCGTCATGGCCGGCGGGCGCAGGACCGGGCCGCACCGGACGCTCGAGACCGCCCGCCGCCTGTTCGAGGCCGACCTCGAGACCCTGCCCGAGGGCGCCCGCCGGCTCCTTGACCCCGAGCCGCCCAAGGCTCGGTTCTCCGACGCCCTCGAGGAGCTCACCGGCTCGGTCCGCGCCGAGATGCTCCGCCGCGCCGGCGTCCTGTAGGCCCGACCCCTCCACCGTCCGCTTCAACCGGGTTGAGACCTTACGTCGTATGTCCATACGACCCGGCCGCCGACCGGCCGGACCCGCTCGGCGCGGTGCTGTCGGTCGCGGCGCTCGGCGCCCTGCTGTACGGGATCATCGAGGCGCCTCGGTACGGCTGGACGGACGTCACCACGCTCGGCTGGCTCGGTGCCGGGCTCGGGCTGCTCGCCGCGTTCGTCGCGTGGGAACTGCGGACCGACCACCCGATGCTCGACATGCGGTTCTTCCGCAACCCGCGGTTCACAGCCGCGAGCGTCTCGGTCACGCTCTCGTTCTTCGCGCTCGCCGGGTCGCTGTTCTTCCTCACGCAGATCTTCCAGTTCCTCATGGGCTACTCGACGCTGAAGGCCGGGGTCGCGATCCTGCCGGCGGCCCTCGCCTCGGCCGCGGGGGCGCCGCTCGGCGCGCTGGTCGCGAAGCGCTTCGGGTCGAAGGTCGCCGTCACCGCGGGCCTGGTGACGATCGCGGCGGGGCTCGGGGTCATGGCGCTGCTCACGACCTCGTCCGGCTACGGCCTGCTCCTGGCCGCGATGGTCGTCGCAGGGCTCGGCGTCGGCCTCGCGATGATGCCGGCGACCGAGTCGATCATGGGCGCCCTGCCGACCGCGAAGGCCGGCGTCGGCTCCGCGGTGAACGACACGACCCGCGAGGTCGGCGGCGCCCTCGGCGTCGCGGTCCTCGGCAGCCTGATGGTCTCGACGTTCGGGAGCCGGATGGCCGAGGTCACCGCGGGACTCCCGGCCGCCGCGGCCGAGGTCGCCCGTGACTCGCTCGGCGGCGCGCTCGCCGTCGCGCAGCAGGTCGGCGGTCAGGCCGGGCAGGGACTCGTGGAAGTCGCCCGGACGGCATTCGTCGACGGCACCGGGTTCGCCATGCTCGTCGGCGCGGTGTTCGCGCTGGCCGGCGCGGTCGTCGCCGGGCTGTTCCTGCCGGCCCGGGCCCGCGAGGAAGAGGGCCAGCGTGTGGTTACCGTCGAGGTCGAAGCGGAAGCCGAGGGCGACCTGGAGGTCGAGCGCGTCGCGTAAGACGCCCGAGACCTCGCTCGCGAGGGCGGATCCCGCTGGGTCCGCCCTCGACCGTCAGAGGACCTCGACCGAGGCCGCGCCGACCTCGAGCCGGATGTCGGCGCGATGCTCGGCGGTGTCGTAGTCGGGCGAGCGCCACTCGGCGCCCCAGCGAGGGAACCGGCGCTCGTCGACCCGGACCTCGGACACGCCGCTGTGGGACTCGATGCGCGCGGCGACGTGGGTCGGGACGTGCACCCGGATGTTCGTCGCGCCGCCGCGGATCCGGACCGGATACCGGCCGGCGACCGGCAGGCGCACGACGGCCCTGCTCGCGCCCGTCGAGATCGACAGGTCCGTGACCTGCAGGTCGGTGAGGTCGAGGTCGGCCTCGTTCGCGCCCATCTTCAGCTCCAGCGCGACCGGCACGCGCCGGTTGAGCGCCAGCTCCCACGAGAACCCGTCATGGCGCCCACGGCCCCACGGGAAGACGCCGGGCTTCGCGCGCAGCGTGACGTCGAGCCGGTCGCCCGAGCGCCGCGAGTCCGTCTGGACGCCGCCGGCGAAGCGCCCCTCGAGCAGGTCGTCGCCACCGACCATCGAGGACAGGCGGAGCCGTCCGGCGCCGTGGTCCAGGCGGACCGAGGCCTCGCTCGCGCCGTCAAGCGGCACCGACGCGGTCTGCTCCTGTGCGTCGCCGCTGCGCGCCTGCGAGATCGCGGACAGCGCGAGGCCGAGGCCGATCGCGATGATGATGACCGGCACGAGGATGTCCTGGTCGGGCAGCGCGTCGAGGTCCTGCAGGAACAGGACCCCGCCGACCCCGATGAGCAGCAGCGGCCACATGAAGCCGCCTCCCCAGCGCGAGCCGAACAGCGCGCGCTCGAGCAGCAGCCACACGCCGATCGCGACGAGGACGAGCGGCCAGATCTCGACACGCTCATCGATGACCCCGGCGTTCTGCAGCAGCAGGAACACGCCGATGCCGATGAGGAGCAGGGCCCACAGGATCGTCCGGTTCCGGTGCACGGCAACCTCCTTGCGTTCGAGCTCCGGCCGGAGCCTATCCGGACCCGCTCACGCCCGGACGAGGAGCCCTCGGCGCCGGCGGACGCGCTCGGTGGCCATGAGCGCACGCCGGGCGATCGCCCACGCCTGCTGGAGACCGGCGACGCGGTGATCGCCGAACTAGACGTGCCCGCATCGACGAGGGCGCCCCTCGGTGTCCTACCAAGCGTAGGCCTCGGGAGCGGTGCCGCCGGGGCCGGGGAAGATCTCGTCGAGCCTGGCCATCGCGGCCTCGTCCAGCGTGAGCTCGAGCGCGCGGAGCGAGCCGTCGAGCTGCGCCTTCGTGCGCGGCCCGATGATCGGCGCCGTCACGAGCGGGTTCGCGAGGAGCCACGCGAGGGCGACGTCCGCCGGCTGCTCGCCGAGCTCCTTGCAGAACGCCTCGTACGCCTCGACCTTCGCCCGGTGCTTCGGCAGGTCCTCCTGCACCCACTCGCCCGCCCGGCGCCCCCCTTCGATCTTGCCGAGCACGCCGCCGAGCAACCCGCCTGCGAGCGGGCTCCACGGGATCACGCCCATGCCGTAGCCCTCGCACGCGGGGAGCACCTCGAGCTCGCTCATCCGGTCGTTGAGGTTGTAGAGGCACTGCTCGGACACGAGGCCGAGCCCGTGGCGCGCCCTCGCGGCCTCGTTCGCCTTCGCGATGTGCCAGCCGGCGAAGTTGCTCGAGCCGACGTAGAGCACCTTGCCCTGCTGCACGAGCGTCTCGAACGCCTGCCAGATCTCGGCCCAGTCGGCCTCGCGGTAGATGTGGTGCATCTGGTACAGGTCGACGTGATCCGTCTGCAGGCGCTTCAGGCTTGCATCGCAGGCGTTGCGGATGTGCAGCGCCGAGAGCCGCGACTCGTTCGGCCACTCGCCCATCTCGCCGTAGACCTTCGTCGCGAGCACGACCTTCTCGCGCCGGCCTTTGCCCTTGCCGAACCAGTTGCCCACGATCGTCTCGGTCGCCCCGACGCCCTTGCCGCGCCCGTAGACGTTCGCCGTGTCGAAGAAGTTGATGCCGTGCTCGAGCGCGCGATCCATGATCGCGTCGCTGTCCTCCTCGGTCGTCTCCGGGCCGAAGTTCATGGTCCCGAGGCACAGGCGGCTGACCTTCAGGCCCAGGCGGCCGAGGTGCACGTACTCCATGGCGGGCTCCCCCTGTCTCGTTCCGTTGCCGGGATTCGACCACACGGCGGTGAGGCCCGCGCGCGGCTCAGTCGGTCACGGCCGCGGCGGCCTCGCGCAGGCTGCCGTCGCGCTCGGGGTCGCGAGCTCCCCTCACGTACATGAACGCCATCGTGAGCCCGGCGCCGAGCACGCCGGCCGCGATCAGCGTCCGGTCCACGCCGAACGCGGAGGCCGCAGGGCCGACGAGCGCGAACGAGAGCGGCACGCCGGCCGTCGAGATGAGCCAGTCGAGGCTGGACACGCGCCCGAGCATCTCGGAGGGGACGAGCCGCTGGATGAGGGTGATCCAGATGACCATGAGCAGCGTGAGGCTCGCCTCGGCGACGAGGGCGACCACCATCGCCTGCCACAGCTCGCTCACCAGTCCGAAGCCGGCCACGAGCAGCATCCCGAACGCCCACGCGAGGTACAGGACCGTGATCGGCTTGCGGGGCAAGCGACCGCGCTGACCCATAGTGAGCGCAACCGCGACGGCACCGACCCCGCCCGCCCCGTACACCACGCCGAGCGACGCCGCCGAGCCCTCGAGGTCGTTCTTCACCACGTACGGGAGGAGCACGTCCCACGGACCCCACGTGAAGAGCAGGCTCACGGTGGCGGCGATCATGCACGCCCACAGCCACGTCCGTTGCTTGACGAACCGGAAGCCCTCGGTGAGGTCTCCCCACATCGAGGCGTGCTCGGCCTCCTCGCGCGGGACGGCCCGCACGCGCATCGTCAGGATCATCGCGGCCGAGAAGACGAAGGTCCCCGCGTCCGCCAGGAACGCCCACCCGAGCCCCACCCATGCGATGAGGAACCCGCCCACCACCGGTCCCACGAGCGCGAGCGTGAACGGCCGCACGAACTGCGCGAGCGAGTTCGCCTGCACGCGGAGGTCGTCGGGCACGATCGTCGGCACGATCGAGGAGAACGCCGGCCCGAAGACCGCCTGCCCCGCGCCGTACACGACCGCGATGCCGACGAGCCGCGGCAGCGTGAGCTCATCGGCGAGCGATAGGAGCCCGACGGCGCCGATCGCGACGAACCGGATGGCGTCGCCGGCGATCATCAGGTGTCGCCGGTCGAGCCGGTCCGACAGCACGCCGCTGAACAGCAGGAGCGCGATCTGCGGCACGCTCCACGCGAGCCCGACCGCTGCGAGGGCCGAGGGCTCGTTCCAGATCTCGTACGCCTGCCAGGCGACGGCGACGAGGTAGATGCCGTCCCCAACCATCGAGACCGTCATGCCGGTCCACAGCAGCCGGAAGTCGCGAATCCGGAGCGGGCGGAGGATGCCGATGCGGTCGACGAGCTCGGGCTCGTGCTCCACCCGCCGAGCATACGAGTGAGTGCCGACGGGGCTCCGGCCCCCGGGTCAGCCGAGCTCGGCGGCGATGCCCTCGGCTCGGCGACGGCACGAGCGCTGTGCCCCGGGTCGTTCGGGCCGTTGCCGGCGAGGCTGCCGCCAGGGGTGCGAGCTCCGAGCGTTCTCTCGCATATCCTCAGCGAGCGGACCCGCGTGAGGGAGGGGCGACGATGAGCGACGCGCAGCAACTGTTCGGGGTCGGGCTCGGCATGGAGGCTGCGGATCGAGCCCGGAGCCGCGGTGGCTTCGCGCTGCAGCGCCGGCACGAGGACGGACACCGCTGGGTCGACGTACGCCACTTCCCGACCAAGCCCGACGCCCGAGCCGCGCTCGAGGAGCTGGTCGCGAACGGCGAGGAGCGCGAGGACTAACGGGTCCACAAGGTCGGGTAGTCCGGGTACCCCAGATCCAGCTTTCGGCCGCGGCTCGGTGGACCCGAGCGGTCAGCACGACGACGAGACGCCGGGCGAAGCCGAAGAGAGCGGCGGCCGAACACCGGGCTGTCGATGCGAGCCTGGAGCGCGCCGGGAGGAAGTCGAACCCCCAACCTGCTGATCCGTAGGGAGGACGGGTCGGACGGTGTGCGGCCGCGCGTCGGGAGCAAGGCGATGGCGAGCGCTGTGCCCGGAGCTATCCGCTCTCCTCCGACGGCGTTCCTGGCTCGCTCTCGACGATCTCGCCGGTGGTTAGGAAGTACCGCTCACCGGACACGCGGCACGACTCCGGGATCGGCTCGAGGACGAGGTCACTCGCCCAGCCGAGATGGAGGAACCCTCCACCGAAGGTGATCCGGTCCCCGACGTGGGCGACGGGTTCCCCGATCGCATCGACCAAGACGAGCCGGTCGCCTTCCTCCTGAAGCCGCCACCCCGGAGGCCAGATGACGAACGTCGGCTCGTAGGGCGCGTCTTCGACCGCGAGGCAGCCATCCCGGACGGCCAGCACGCCGCCTCCCAACGCCGCCATGCCACCACCGTCACCCCCCCGGTAGCGCAGCACCGCCACGTCCGGCACCGCGGGCCCGCTTCCCGGCGGGAGCACCCGCAACGTCCCCACCGGTGAGGCCAGAGCGAGGGCAGGAACACAGGCGACCACGTCGTACTCGCCGGGGGCGAGGTTCCGCGCGCCGCCGAGCGTCACCGGGAGCGTCGCGCGCCCGCCGGGCTCCAGGCTGTAGCGCGTTCCCACGCCCGCGATGGAGGTATCCCCCTCCTCGACCTGAAGGCCCGTCTCCCGGTCGAAGACGTGAGCGACCGCCCAATGCTCACCCCTCGCGTCGCTCCACACGCCGCTCGAGTCGTTCACGAGCGACAGGGTCGGCTGGGAGTTCGCGTTCGCGAGATCTACCGGCCCGGACCATTCGAGCCGAAGCCCAGCGCCCATCTGTGCGTCGGTCGGAACCTCGTTGGCGAGCATCTCCGTCGACGGGTGCCATCGCCCCTGCCGCTCCTCGAAACCCACGACGAACCACCGGCCCTCGCTGTCGAAAGGGGCGCCGAACGTCACGGAGCCGGGTTCCTCGATCAGCACTCGCCATCCCGAGGAGGGGGCGTTCACGGCCGCGGGTGTCGCGAGGTAGTCCTGCAGCGCCCCCGCACCCGGCGCGTCCAACTCGGACGCGGGGTGCCCCGGCTCGTCGAGCACGGCCCGGGTGGGCTCGCGATCGAGCGAGTCGAGCTTGACGACTTCGGGACCGCCCTGGCTCGTGAACCCGCACACCTCCGCCGGGTCGGGGCCGGCCGCCCTCGACCCGTCGCCGCGGAGCGCGACCACGGCGAACCCGATCGCGGCTACGGCGACCGCGAGCGCCACGCCAGCGGCGGCGACCCTGGAGACCGGCGACGCGGGCGGCTCCGGGAGCCGAGGACCTCCAGACACCCGGGCCTGCAGCTTCGCTCGCTCGGGACCGATCCGTTCCAGCTTCTCGAGCTCACTGCGCCAGCGCTCAGGCATCGTCGACCTCCGGAAGCAGTTCGGCGAGTCGCCGGCGGCCTCGCATCAGATGCACCCGCACCACCGCGGACGACGTGTCCATGAGCTTCGCGATCTCGGCGATCGGCAGGTCGGCCTGGTAGCGGAGGTACACCGCCGCGCGCTGCCCGGGTGACAGCCGACGTAGCGCCGGAAGGAGGTCAACCATCCCGTCCTCGCTCGTGATCGGCGCCTCGGGCACGGACGGAACCGTCCCGGGACGCCGGAGCTCCTGCGCCGCGAGCCGGAACGCGACGCGGTACAGGTACCGATCCGGGTCGCGCACCGAGCGACCCCGCTCCAACGTGCGAGCGAACGCCTCCGCCACCACGTCGTCGGTCACCTCTCGGCGGCCCGCGGTGAAGGCGTAGATCGCTCGCCACAGGCGGGGACCCGTGCGTCGGTAGAGCATCTCGAAGGTCGACTCCTCGTCCACGTCGCACCCTTACAGAGCGTCGGGTCCCGTCAGATGTGAACACAGCCCACGGGATCGGCGATGGAGCCGTAGCATGCAGAAGCGCCGGTCCGAGATGGCGGGATGGAAGGAAGCCGACCGTGGCGACGAGGAACCCGCGCTCCCGCAGGAGCATCTTCGTGGTCTCCGTGGCCATCGTGGTATCGGGAGCCACCGGCTTCGGCGTCGCGATCGCATCGAGTGACGACCTGCCCTGTCCGGACCAGATCGCAGCTCTTCAGCACGAGGTGTTCGGCGGCACGATGCCGAGCGATCCGGATCTCCTGCGAGAGCTCGTCGCCGAGTACGAGGCCAGGTTCGCGACGATCTGCTCGCCGCTCACAGACGGGTCCGGGGTCACGATCGAACTCATCGAGAAGGATCTCGCTCCGTACGTCCCCGAGACCGGCGTATTCGAGGCAACGGAGAACATCCTCCCCACGTACGACTTCTCGAACTACTGGGTCGGGAGGCTCGGACCGGGTGAGACGGACTTCGTGTGGGTGTACGCCGGCGCCCTGACGGCAGATCTGAAGTCGGGTGGCGTGGTCGTCATGCCATACGGTGGTGGCCCGGGCCGGTTCATCCGTACACCGACCGCCGCGGGTACCGTCGAGATCGTCAAGGCCGACGATGCCGCGCCCATGCTGACCGTTCAGGCGGAGGACGGCACCGTGTTCCTCTTCGACGTGACCAAGGGCGTCTTCGTCAGCTAGCGCGCCGGGAGGGAGTCGAACCCCCAACCTTCTGATCCGTAGTCAGATGCTCTATCCATTGAGCTACCGGCGCTCAGAGGACAAGCATACAGACGCTCACAGGAGCGCCGTGAGGGCGGCGATGACGGCGTGGTCGCCCGGATCGTGGTGGCCCTCCCAGGGCTCGTTCACTCGGCGGATGTATCGCGTGTCGATGCCGAGCGCGGCCGCGCCGTCGAGGTACGGGGGCTGGTCGTCGACGAACACGGCCTCCTCGGGCCGGGCGCCGAGGGCCTCGAGCGTGGCGCGGTAGATCGCCGGCTGCGGCTTGTGGGCTCCCACCTCGCACGAGAGCACGAGGGCGTCGACCTCGCGATCCAGGCCGGTCGCGCGCAGGAGCGGTCGCGCGAAGTGGTCGCAGTTGCTGACGATCGCCGTCGCGACGCCCTGCTCGCGCAGCCCGCGGAGCGCGGGGATCGAGTCCTCGTACACGTGGATCCCACCGTCGAGGTGGCCGCTCACGAGCTCGGTGAGCTCGCGCACGAACGCCGGAACGGGCTCGAGCCCACAGGCCTCGACGAGGGCGGCCATGTCGCCCTCGGCGCTGCCGTAGCCACCGGTCTGGCGCATCGTGTAGGTGACGTCGTACGCGAGCTCGAGCGTCGCCGGGTCCACGCCGATCGAGTCGCTCAGCCGGCTCCGCAGCACGCGCCACTCGCTCCAGACGAGGGTGTCGAACAGGTCGATAAGGGCCGCGCGCACGCCCTCCAGCATACGGACGCGCCCGCTCCGCCTCGACCCTCGCTCCGGCGGAGACGACAGGATTCGAACCTGTGAGGGAGTGTTATCCCCCTAACCGCTTAGCAGGCGGCTGCTTTCGGCCACTCAGCCACGTCTCCGTGGCCGATTGTACGGAAGCCACGCCCGAGCTCGCACCGCGCCGGCGGGCGTGCGGCGCTCCGGCGGGCGTGCGTCCCGACGAGCGCGCGCCGGTCCTCGGCCCTAGGGCGCGAGACGACCGTGGCGCTCGAGGATCTCGAGCGCGCGCTCGACCGGCATCGCGTGGAGCGCGTGGCCGTCGCGGCCGACGACGGTCGTCGCGGCGAACAGCGCGTTCGCGACGGCCTCCTCGGTCGCCTCGACCACGGCCTGGAAGAGCGTCGAGAGTGGCCACGGGTCGCGCTCGGGCCCGTCGGCCACGGCGCGGACCTGGACGACACGACCGCCCTCCATCGGCAGCCGGTTCGCGGTCGAGAACGCGAGCATCTGCTCACCCGAGCCGTTCGAGGCGTACGAGCCGCCCCGCGCGAGCCCCATGCCTGCCCGGACGGCCATGCGCCGGAGCTGATGCGGGAGCATCGGCGCGTCCGCCGCGAGCACGACGACGCACGACCCCTCGTGGTGCTCGCCCGGCATGCGGTCGGTGAGCTCGCGGCCGACCGGCACGCCGTCGAGCCGCAGCTCGCGCCGGTCGCCGTGGTTCGTGAGCACCAGGGCGCCGACCGTGAACTCCCCCGCCACTCGCGAGGCCGTCCCGATGCCGCCCTTGAAGTCGAAGCACTGCATCCCGACGCCGGCGCCGACCGAGCCCTCCTCGACCGGCCCTCCGGTCGCGGCGTCGAGCGCCGCTGCCACGTGCTCGTCGGTGAGCGGGAAGGACAGCGTGTCGTTCAGGTAGCCGTCGTCGCACTCGCTGACGACGGGCATGATCTCGCGCGCCCCGCGCTCGTCGAACCCGGCCGCCCACCGCAGCGTGGCGTCGTACGCCTTGCCGATCTGCGCGGTCGAGGTCAGCACGATCGGGGTCATCAGCAGTCCCCACTCGGATAGGTGGTTGACGCCGATCGTCTCCCCGTAGCCGTTCAGGATGTGGACGCCGGCGTAGACGGGCTCGTCCCACGGGTGAGCCTCGTGCGGGAAGATCGCCGTCACGCCGGTGCGGATCGCGTGGGGATCGCCGTCCTCGCGCTCGAGCACGCTCACGTGGCCGACGCGCACGCCGTCCACGTCCGTGATCGCGTTCGATGCGCCGGTCGCAAGCTCTCCGATCGCGACGCCGAGCTCCCTCGCCCTTCCCCGTCCCACCGTGCCTCCTCCCGTCGGACCCGCGAGAGGCTACCGCAGCGCCGACGGCCGTCGAGCGGGCCGTCCTACCTGCGACGTTCGGTACGATGACCCCGCACCCATGGCCATCCTCGCCCTCGGCATCTCGCACCGTCGCGCGTCCGTCGAACTTCTCGAACGGCTCGCGTTCGCCGACGAGGACCTCGGGAAGGCGTACCGGCGCATCGCCGAGGACCCCGCGATCGACGAGGCGGTCGTCCTTTCCACCTGCAACCGCGTCGAGGTCTACGCGAGCGTCCCGGCCTATCACGCCGGGTTCCAGGCCCTGAAGCGCCTGCTCGCCGAGCCGCGCGAGGTCCCCCTCGAGCAGCTCGCGGAGCCGCTGTACTCGCACTACGAGGAGGACGCCGTCCTGCACCTGTTCGAGGTCGCCTCGGGCCTGGACTCGATGGTCGTCGGCGAGCCGCAGATCCTGTCCCAGGTCCGCGACGCCTTCCGCACCGCCGAGGCCGAGGGCGGAGCGGGCCACGTCCTCACGGGCCTGTTCCACGGCGCTGCGCGAGCGGGCCGGCGCGTGCGGACCGAGACCGGCGTGGGCTCGGCGCCCGACGCGTTCGTGGCGGCCGGCGCCGACCTCGCGACCGAGACCCTCGGCGGGCTGGAGGTACGCACCGCGCTCGTCGGCGGCGCCGGGCAGATGGCCGCCCTGGCCGCGAAGCACCTGCACGCTCGCGGCGTCGGGACCCTCCGCATCTTCAACCGGTCGCTCGAGCGAGCCCGAGCGCTCGCGGAGCGCGCCGAGGCCGAGCACGGCGATCTCGACGCGCTGCCGGGCGCCCTGGCGGGCGCCGACCTCGTGATCTCGGCCACGGGCGCCTCGGGCATCGTGATCCACGCGGACATGCTCCGCGCGGCCCTCGCCGGCCGCGAGCGCCCGCTGTTCGTCCTGGACCTCGCCGTGCCGCGTGACGTCGAGCCCTCGGCCGCCGAGGTCCCGCACGTGCGCCTCGTCGACATCGAGGGCCTCCGCGAGAGCTTCACCTCGCGCGCCGACGGCGTGGCCGAGGACATCGTGGCCGCGCGTGAGCTCATCGAGCGCGAGGTCCACCGCTTCGCCGTGCGGCAGCGCTCCGAGCGCCTCGCGCCGCTCATCCACGCCCTGCGCGAACGCGGCGACGCGATCATCGCCGCCGAGCTCGACCGCGCGCGCTCCGAGCTCGCCTCTCTCACGCCCGACGAGCGCGAGGCCGTCGAGGCGGTCGCGCGCGGCATCGCGGCGAAGCTTCTGCACGATCCGATCGTGCGGTTGAAGGAGCTCTCGGTCCCCGGGACCGAGGACGCGCACGCGAAGCTCCTCGCGCAGCTCTACGGGCTCGAGACGCCGCCGAAGTGAAGCTCCGCATCGGGACCCGGCGCTCACCCCTCGCGCTCGCGCAGGCGACCGAGGTCGCCGACCGCCTGATCGCGAGCGGCGTCGACACCGAGCTCGTCGGCATGACGACCTCGGGCGACCGTAACGTCGAGGTCACCGGCCCCGCGGGCCTGAAGGGCATGTTCGTCGCCGAGATCGTCCGCGCGCTGCACGAGGGCGAGGTCGACCTCGCGGTGCACTCCGCGAAGGACCTGCCGGCCGAGGACGAGGACGGCCTCGTGATCGGCGCCGTCCCGGAGCGCGCGAGCCCGCTCGACGTGCTCGTGACGCGCGACGGCGAGCTGCGGCCCGGCGGCATCGTCGGCACCTCGAGCCTGCGGCGTCAGGCGCAGATCTTCCGCTGGCGGCCGGATGTCTTGCTGAACGACCTGCGGGGCAACGTGGACACGCGCCTGCGCAAGCTCCACGAGGGCGGGGTCGACGCGATCGTGCTGGCGGCGGCGGGGCTGACGCGCCTCGGCATCGTGCCCGAGCACGCGGCGCCGATGTCGGTCTCCGAGATGGTCCCCGCGCCCGGGCAGGGGTGCCTCGCGCTCCAAGCCCGCGCGAGCGACGACGACACGCTCTCGGCGCTCGGCGCGCTCGACCACGCCGAGAGCCGAACCGCGCTCGAGGCCGAGCGATCGCTGATGCTGCGGCTCGGCGGCGGCTGCGCGCTCCCGCTCGGCGCGTTCGCCGACGTGCGCGAGGGCCGCGTCCGGTTGGTCGCCGCGGTGTTCACCCCCGAGGGCGCTCGCGAGGCCCGCGCCACCGTCGAGGGCGACGACCCGCTCGAGGTCGCCGAGCGCGCGGCGCTCGCCCTGCGCGCCGAGGGCGTCGACGAGATCCTCGCCGCGGTGCGCCCGTGAGCAGGCCGGGCAAGACGCTCGCCGGGCGGACGGTGCTCGTCACGCGGCCGAAGGAGCAGAGCGAGGTGCTGGTCCGCGCGCTCGATCGCCGGGGCGCGAACGCGATCCTCGCGCCGGCGATCGAGCTCGTGCCGGCGCGCTCCGCCGCGCTCGCGAAGGCCGTGCGCGACCTCGCCGCCGGCGAGTACGCATGGCTCACGCTCACGAGCCCCCGCACGGTCGAGATGCTCGTCGAGCGCGCGACGCCGCGCGAGGTCCGCGCGAAGGTCGCCGCGATCGGCGAGGGGACCTCGGAGGCGTTCCGGCGCTGGGCCCGTCGAGACCCCGACCTCGTGCCCAGGGCGTTCACGACCACGTCGCTCGCGCGCGCGTTCCCGCGCGGGCGGGGGCGGGTGCTGTGCGCTCGCGCGGACATCGCGCCCGAGGGCCTCGAGGACGCCCTGGCCGCGAAGGGCTGGACGCCCGAGCGCGTCGAGGCCTACCGCACGCGCCTCGCGCGCTCGCTCCCGGCGGAGGCCCGGGAGGCGCTCCGGCTCGGCGAGGTCGACGCCGTCACGTTCACGAGCGCATCGACGGTCCGCGGCTTCGTGCGCGCGCTCGGCGCGGTGCGGGGTAACCCGAAGGTCGTGTGCATCGGCCCGGTCACCTCGCGCGAGGCGCGCGAGCACGGCTTCACGGTGGCCGCCGTCGCGAACCCCCACACCATCGAGGGCCTCGTCGAGGCGCTCGAGCGCGCCTTCCGCCCCCGCTCCCGGTAGCGCCCGGGCGCGTCGGCCACGCGGTCGCCCTCAGGCGCTCGCGGCGGCGAGGGCCTCCTGCAGCGCGGTCGCGCGGGCCTGCATCACGCGTTCGATCTCGGCGCGGATCGAGGCATGGCGCTCGAGCAGCGCGGTCAGGTCCGACTCGACCAGGGAGAACAGCCTGCACGGCGTCGTCGCACGGACGGTCGCGTTCCGCGCCCCTCCGCCGAGGAGCGCCATCTCGCCGAACAGGTCCCCCGGCCCGAGCGTCGAGACCGCGCGCTCGCCGCCGGGGCCCTCGACCAGCACGTCGAGCCGCCCCTCGTCCACGAGGTACATCCGGTCTCCGCGCTCGCCCTGGCGCACGACGTCCTGGCCGGGCTCGGCGACCTCGGGCCGGGTCTGCGCCGCGATCGCGGCGATCGCGTCATCGGGCAGGCCGGCGAACACCGGCACGCTCCGCAGGCGCGCGATCTCGGCCTCGGCCGCCTCCGAGGGCACGGCGCCGTAGCGCGACTGCGCCTCGTACAACCGCTGGTACAGCCCGCCCGCGGTCGAGAGCTCGGCGTGGGTCCCCCGCTCGACGAGCCGGCCACGGTCGATGACGAAGATGAGGTCGGCCTTCGCGGCCAGGGAGAGCCGGTGCGTGATCGCGATCGTGGTCCGGCCCTTCACGACCTCGTCGAGCGTCTCGAGGATCCCGGCCTCGGTCTCGGCGTCGAGCGCGCTCGTCGCCTCGTCCAAGATCATGATCCGCGGGTCGCGCAGCAGGACCCGCGCGATCGCGAGCCGCTGCCGCTGCCCACCGCTCATCCGCAGGCCGCGCTCGCCGAGCACGGTGTCGTAGCTCGCGGGCAGCGACTCCACGTACTCGGCGAGCCGAGCACCTCGCGCCGCCGCGGCGATCTGCTCGTCCGATGCATCGGGGCGGCCGATCGCGATGTTCTCCCGCACCGTGGTGTTGAAGACGAACGTGTCCTGGAACACCAGGCCGATCTGCCCCCGGAGCGATCCGAGGGTCGCGTGACGCACGTCGGTCCCGTCGATCGTGACGTGGCCCTCCTGCGGGTCCCAGAACCGCATCAGGAGGTTCACGACCGTGCTCTTGCCCGAGCCCGAGGGCCCCACGATCGCCGCGGTCGTCCCCGCGGGGATCGCGAGGTCGAAGTCCTGCAGGATCGGCCGCCCCTCGTCGTAGCCGAAGGTGACGTCCTCGAGCCGGACCTCACGCTCGAGCGGTTGCAGCGCCAAGGCGTCGGGCGCGTCCGTGATCGTGAGCGGCACGTCGAGCAGCTCCGAGACGCGAGCGAGCGAGCCCGCCGTCTGCTGCACGGTCTCGCCGATCCCCGAGAACTGCGCGATCGGCTGCAGCAGCGAGGGCAGCAGCCCCAGGAACGCGACGAGCACGCCGAGCTCCATCTTGTCGTTCAGCACGAGCCACCCGCCGACGCCCAGGACGATGAGCTGGCCGATGGTGATCGCGACGCTCGTGGCTGCGTCGAACAGCGCCGAGATCCGCACCATCCGCAGCGCCGAGCGCAGCACGCCGAGGAGCCGCGCATGGTACGAGGCCTGCGCTCGCGCCTCGAGCCCGAACGCCTTCACGACGGCGTGGGCCGTGAGGTTCTCCTGCGTGAGGTTCGCGGCCTCGCCCGCGCGGTTGCCTCGCTCGTAGCTCACGCGCGCCAGCCGAGCGCCGAGCACCTTGTACGTGACGATGAAGATCGGCACGACGACGAGCACGAGCGCCCCGAGCCGCAGGTTCAGCGTCACGACCGCGAGCCCGGCCGTGATGAAGCTGATCACCAGGTACAGGCCCTGGTTCAGGACCTCGGTCATCGTCATCGAGACCATCTGGATGTCGCCGGAAAGGCGCGCCATGACGTCGCCGACGTTCGCGTACGAGTAGAAGGAGTGCGGCAGCCGCTGGAGGTGGTCGAACATCCGCTCCTGCAGGTCCATCAGCAGGCGCTGGGTGATGGTCTCGCTCACGACGGCGCGCCGCATGGTGATGAGCGCGTCGAACGCGTAGATCACGAACAGCACCATGATGAACACGAGGAGCTTCGAGCCCGTGTCTCCGCTCGCGAGCCACTCCTGCACGTTCCCGATGATCGTCGCGAGGAAGCCAGAAGACTCCATCGGCTGGTCGGCCTGGCCGCCGAGCGCCCCCACCACCGCGCCGATCGCGACCGGCATCGCGACGACCGCGAGGAGCGAGCCCACGATCATGTAGATCAGCACCTCGACCTGTCGTCCCCAGTACGGGCGGAAGTGCGGCATCACGTAGCGAACGAACGAGCGGAACGTCCCGCCGACGCCGCCCTGCATGAGCCCCTTCAGCCACGCCTCCTCCAGGCTCCCGAGCGGCTGCTGGAACGCCGCGGTCGAGGCCTGATCCCGGCGCTCGGGGTCGAAGCTCTCGAAGAACGTGCGGAGGGCCTCGCCACCGAACGTGGAGACGAGGTACCCGACGAACGAGGTCGCCGCCAGGCGCGCCCCCTCCTCCTCCGGCACCGGCGGCCGCCCGAGCCCTCCACCCGGAGGCCCGCCCATCCCGGGAGGTCCGCCCTCGAACCCCGGTGGTCGTCCGCCACCGCCCGGAGGTCCGCCCTCGAAGCCCGGCGCCGGTCCGCCCTCGGAACCGGGCGGGGGGCCGGCGAAGCCGGGCGGAGCGCCCTCGAGGCCCTCGTCGAGGCCCTGGCCGCCGACGACCGACACCGGCCGGCCCGAGCCGAGGCTCTCGCGCGCCCACGCGTCCGCGTCCTCGATGGACGGACCGGTGCCGGCGCGAGCGGCGGCGACCCCGGCGATACCGTCCACCATCGCCTCCGAGGACATGACCTTGGGCCCGAACCACCCCGCGAGCAGCACCGGCACGATGGCCCACGCGACGGCCACGGGCGGCTCGCCCGAGGCGACCTCGAGCACGGCGCCCTGCGCCCCCGCGGGTCCGGCGCCCGGCATCGCGCTCACCTGGTCCACCAGGTACAGGTCGACGGGCTGGCTGGCGCCCTGCGGGCGCAGGAGCCCCTCGAGCGCGTCCGCCACGCGCTCGGCCTCGCGGAGGGTCTCGGGGGCTCGGGCCGCCGCCCCCGATCCCTGCGGAGCCCGCACGCGGACCCGCTTGCCGGGGAAGTCCTGCCACACGACCTCGGTCATGACGCCTCCAGTTCCGCGAGGGCCGCATCGAGCTCATCCATCGAGGGGTACCGCGCCTCCGGCGAGCGCTCGAGACACCGGGCGATCACGCGCGCGAGCCGCTCGTCGGGCACGTCGACGCTCGGCGAGGGGTCGGCGCCCGTCGCGAGGAACGCCAGCACGGCGCCGAGCGCGTAGACGTCGTCGCCCACCGACGCAGCCTCGCCCGCGAGCTGCTGTGGCGACGCGTACCCCGGCGTGCCGGCGACCTCGCCGGCCTCGCCGGCCGGACACGCCAGCTCGAAGTCGACGAGCCGCACCTCTTCGTCCCTTCCCACGATCACGTTCGCGGGGCCGAGGTCACGATAGACGAGACCCGCCGCGTGGACCGCGCCGAGAGCCGACGCGAGCGCGCGGCCGAGCGCGACCGTCCGAGCCGTCCCCGCGGGTCCGCGGGCCGCCGAGCCGAGCGTCCCGCCCTCGAGGTGCTCCATCACGAGGAACAGGTCGCCGCCCTCCTCGAGGAGGTCGAGCACCGCGGGGAACCTCGCGTCCGGCGCGAGGCGCGGGAGGACCTCGGCTTCGTGCCGGAGATGGTCGCGCGCGTCGCGCCCGTCGGGCCCCACCCGCGCGTCGCGCGCCGCCTGCTTGATGACGCACGCGCGCCCGAGCCGCAGATCCGCCGCGAGGTGCACCGAGCCTCCGGCCGAGCGGTGGAGCGTGGACACGAGCACGTACCGCCCGCCGATCGCGCCGCGCTCCTCGGCCGCGGCCACGCCCGCGGCCACGAACGGATCGGCCTGCGGCGCAGGCGGGTCGGGGTCCTCGCGACGGCCCCTGAACGCACCGTACCGGTAGTGCACGAGGCTCCCCGGCCTGAGCTCGCGATCGGTGAGCACGCGCGGGCCGCGCAGGTCGAGCGTGGCCTCGTCGAGCGCGACCGCGAGCCGTACCGCCTGGGCGTCGTCCGCCGGGTAGACCGTGAGGAACTTGCCCGCCTGCGCGAGCCCGCCCTCGCCCTCGTTCAGCGCGACGAGCACCGCCGGCGAGGCCGCGACCTTGAACGGAACGCCCTCCGCGACGAGCACCGGCAGCGAGCGCTCGAGCACCTCGGGCGCCGATCCCACCGTGGCCGAGACGTGGAGCTTCCAGCCCTGCGCGGGGATGCGCACATCGCGGCGACGGACCCCGACCCACGGGCCTCGCCGGGGGCGCTCGACACGCCAGGCGCTCGACACGGCGGCCGAGATGGCCTCGAGGAACCGAGCGTCGTCCACGCGCATCACGCTACGCGAGCGGCAGCCCGGACGAAGGGAAGGGGCGGCGGCATCTCGCCGCCGCCCCTCGGCCTCATCCGGCCGGCGCCGCTACCACTTCCAGTGGTACCAGCCCCAGCCGCCCCACCACGTCCACCGGTACACCCACTTCGTGCGCCAGTGGTACTGGCCGCCGACCTCGCCGACGTCCGGAGCCCCGCTCGCGCCGATCGACGCCAGCGCCGCCTCGGGGTCATCGAGGAGCTGCTGCTTCCACGCCGGGTCCTCCCCGGCCTTGTCGAGGATCATCTCGAGCCGCGCCCGGTCCGCCGCCTGAACGGCGTCCTGGAACTCCTGGGTCGCCGCTTCCGCGCCTTCCGGCAGTTCCTCCGCCGGTCCCTGCATGGTCTGGCCCCCTTTCGGTGGACTCTCCACGGGCAGGTGTAGCACCGGCGTGTGAACCGGGGCAATCAAGGAGTTGACCGCGCGGGTGTAAAGGAGTGAACACTCCGACAGGTCGGGCGCTCAGCGGCAGCGGGACTGGAGCGCGAGCGCGTCCTGGACGCTCATCCGCCGCCGGCCGTCGAGCGTGACCCACCCGTGCTGCCGGAACTTCGTGATGACCTGGTTCACCCGCACGCGGGAGGCTCCCGTCATGGCCGCCACGTCGGCCTGCGTGAGTGGGATCGGGATCCGCGTGCCGCCACCCGGCTTGGCCTCGCCGTGCTGGCGCGCGAGCGAGAGCAGCACGCACGCGACGCGGCCCTCGACGTCGAGCGCGGCCAGCGTCTCGAGCCGGTCGTCGGCCAGGCGCACCCGGCGGCAGAGGAGCTCGATCAGGCCGGTTCTCACGGGCGGCATCTCCTCGAGGAGCGAGCGGAAGCTCTCGCCGTCCGTCCACAGCACTCGCGAGTCCTCGAGGGCGGCAACGCTCGCCCACCGCTCGAGCGGGTCGGCCACGCTCATCTCGCCGACGACCTCGTCGGACCCGAGCACCGCGAGGATGACCTCGCCGCCCTCGGCCTGTGTCCGGTAGACCTTCACGCTGCCCTCGAGGATCAGGAAGACGGTGTCGCCGAGATCCTCCCGCGTGATGATGTCGGTGCCGGCCGGCACGAACCGCTCGTGCATGCGCTCGGCGACCGCGTCGAGCTGCTCGGGCGTCAGGCTGGCGAACATCGGGAACCGCCGCAGCGCAGCCGGATCGACGGTCTTGCGCACGTCAGCCCTCCTCGGGGTGCGTGACGTTCGCGGCGAGCGCGCGGAGCACGGCCTTCATCTGGAACGGCGTGAGCTCGGGATGCTTGCCCAGGATCTTCGCGATGATCCCGCTGATGTGCGGCGTCGCGAACGAGTTGCCGGTCGACGTGATCCACCCACCGTCGGTCCACGCGACGCGCACATCGACGCCGTAGGCGCCGAACTCCACCGGCGGCTCGGGGTTGTAGTAGAAGCGGTACGGGTCGTTCACGTCGTGCGAGGCGACCGAGAACACCGAGGAGAACATCGCGGGGAAGCTCCGCACCGGCATGTTGTTCGCCGAGGTCACGAGCATCAGGTTCTTGAAGTAGGCCTGGTCCGCGAGCTCGTGCAGCACGCCGAAGAACTCCTTCTTCGAGGTCGTGAGCGACAGGTTCACCACCTGGACGCCATGCTCGATCGCCCAGCGGAGCCCGGCGACGAACACCGCCCCCCGCCCGAGCAGCGCCCGCCCGAGCACGCGAACGCTGTACAGCTCGCAGTCTGGCGCGAGCGCGCGGATGATGCCGGCGCACGCGGTCCCGTGCCCGAACAGGTCCTCGTGCGGCGCGGTGTCGAAGACCAAGCCGTCCGGGCCCTCGTCGATCGCGACGTAGCCCTCGACGTGCCCGACGTCCGGGTGCTCGGCGTCCACGCCGCTGTCCACGATGGCGACCTTCACGCCGGCGCCGGTGCTCCCGCCCCAGGCCCACTCGGGCGTGATGCCCTCGAGCGGCACGGGCTCGAGCGTGCGGAGGGCGGTCGTCTCGAACGGCGCCGACCAGGCGGGGTGCGCCTCGGCCATCACCGGGCCTCGGACATCAGAAGTCCCCGAGCTCCTCGGGGCGCGAGCGCAGGTAGTCGGCGAACCCGCGCAGGATCGCGAGCACGGCCGCGCGCTCCTCGTCCCCGCGCCACGCGATCTCCTGCACCAGCTTCGCGAGGTCGATCGCCTCCCGGTACGAGACCTCGTCCTCGAGGTCGAGCGCGAACGGCGTCCCGCGCTCGGCGAGGGCGATCCGCCGGTCCGAGTCGGTCTCGCCGAGCGAGGCGAGCAGCTCGATCATGAGCGGCATCACGTGCCGGTACGTGCGCGAGAGCTCGATCGCGATCGCGGCCTCGCTCGCGAACATCCCGAGGATCTGCATGTCCTCGTTGTTGAAGGACGGCGTGCCGATCTTGTCGAGCATCTCGAACACGCCGATGACACGGTCGCCGTGGATGAGCGGCACGCACAGGATGCTCTCGGCGTGGTGCTTCACGCGGTCGCCGATCTCCTTGAAGACCTTCGGGTTGTCGCGCGCGTCCGAGATCGCCATCGGCTGGCCGCTCGTCGCGACGAGCCCCGCGATGCCCTGGGTCATCGGCATGCGGAAGCCCTCGATCTGGTCCGCCTCCGGGCCGATCGCCACCTCGAAGACCAGCTCGTCGCGGCCGAAGTCGATGAGGAACAGCGAGCCCGCCCGGGCACCGATGACTCCCGCCGCGGTCTCGACGATCATCTCGAGGAGCCGGCCGTGGCGAACCGGCGAGCCGATGGTGCCGGCGGCCGAGGCGAGCGTGATCGCGTCGCGCAGGTCTTCGGCGAACCGGTCGTCCTCGACGCGGCGCTTCAGGCGCTCGATCTCGCGCTCCTGGCGCTCGACGGTGGCGCGGAGGCCTTCGAGGTCGTCGCCCATGTCCGTCCAAGCGTATGCCGAGCGGCGCCCGCCGCGCATCGACCGAAGGCCCCGCGCACACGCGACGGACGGCCCGAGCGTGAGATGCTTCCGCGCATGAGCTTCCCGCAGCACCGGCCGCGGAGGCTCCGGCGGACGCCGGCCCTCCGATCCCTGATCCGCGAGACCGACCTCTCGCCTCGCGACCTCATCGCGCCGCTCTTCGTGAAGGAGGGCATCGGCGAGCCGACCGAGATCTCCTCGATGCCCGGCCAGTACCAGCACACCCTCGAGTCGCTCCGCAAGGAGGTCGCCGAGACGGCCGCCCGGGGCGTGACCGCGTTCATGCTCTTCGGCGTCCCCGAGCGCAAGGACCCGGAGGGCTCGGAGGCGTGGAACCCCGACGGCATCGGCCAGCGCGGGCTCCGCGTGATGCGCGAGGAGCTCGGCGACGAGCACGTCGTGATGTCGGACCTGTGCCTCGACGAGTACACCGACCACGGCCACTGCGGCGTGCTCGACGACGAGGGGCACGTCGACAACGACCGCACCGTCGAGCTCTACCGCAAGATCGCCCTCGCGCAGGCCCAGGCCGGAGCGCAGATGGTCGGCCCGAGCGGCATGATGGACGGCCAGGTCGCCGCGATCCGCGACGCACTGGACGGGGGCGGGTTCGAGCGCGTCGGCATCATCGCGTACGCCGCGAAGTTCGCGAGCGCCTTCTACGGCCCCTTCCGCGAGGCCGCCGAATGCGCCCCGCGCTTCGGCGACCGCACCGGCTACCAGATGGACCCCCCGAACGCCGACGAGGCGATCCGCGAGGTGCGCTCGGACATCGAGGAGGGCGCCGACATCGTGATGGTGAAGCCGGCGCTGCCGTACCTCGACATCATCCGCCGTGCGAAGGACGAGACCCGCTTCCCGATGGCCGCCTACAACGTCTCCGGCGAGTACGCGATGCTGAAGGCCGCGTCGCAGAACGGCTGGCTGGACGAGCGCAAAGCTGTGCTCGAGACCCTGACCTCGATCCGCCGCGCCGGCGCCGACCTCGTCCTCACGTACCACGCGAAGGACGCCGCGGCCTGGCTCGCGGGCTGAAACGCGTTCTTGCCTCGTATCGGCGCCATCGGCTAGGCTGCAGACGTATCCCCTCAGTCGCCTCGGTGGCTGAGTGCGAGGCCCGCGCAAGCGGGCCTCTGCGTTTCCGGCGTTGAGATCCACTCACCGTCACCGGGGCGGGTGCACTTCCCCTGGACCCGACATCGCCGTGGGCTGCAACGATCGCCCAGGGATCGAAGACCATCAGAGGGATGACAAGGAGGAGGCTGAGATGGCAACCGAGATGGCGACGTTCGGCGCGGGGTGCTTCTGGGGCGTGGAGTGGGTGTTCCGGCAGGTGCCGGGGGTGCTCGATGCGGTCTCGGGCTACAGCGGCGGCCACACTGCGGACCCGGCGTACCAGGAGGTGTGCTCGCACACGACCGGTCACGCCGAGGTCGTGAAGGTCACGTTCGACCCCGAGCGCGTCACGTACGAGCAGCTCCTCGAGGTCTTCTGGGCGATGCACGACCCGACGCAGGTCGACCGCCAGGGCCCGGACGTCGGCGACCAGTACCGGAGCGCGATCTTCACGTACTCCCCGGAGCAGCAGCAGACCGCTCTCGCCTCGCGCGATCGGGCACAGGCACGTCTCCCGCGCCCGATCGCAACTCGGATCGTCCCGCTCGTGACGTTCTTCCCCGCCGAGGACTACCACCAGCGCTACTACGACAAGAGCGGCCACGAGCCCTACTGCCACGTACTGCCGGTCGGCGTGCTCCGCGAGCTCGGCCTGGTTCCCTCGCGCACCGCCTGAGCGACCCTGTGTGTCTTGGTGTGTGCTATCGTGGACCCCATGCGCGTGCACATCTCGCTCGAGGAGGATCTGGTCCGGGAGCTCGACGAGCTGACGGGACCTCGGGGCCGAAGCGCCTTCATCGAGGAGGCGATCCGCAAGGCCGTGGACCACGAGCGTCGATGGCGCCTGATCCGCTCAGCGATCGGCTCGATCTCCGACGAGGGGCATCCTTGGGACCCGGACGTCGCCCGGTGGGTGCACGAGTCCCGGCGAGAGGATCCTCGCCGCGTCGGGTGATGGCGAGCGTCCTCCTGGACTCGACCGTCGTCATCGACCTGCTCAAGGGCCGACCGGTGACCTCCGAGCGCTTCCTCGCTCTGGCCCCGGCTGGTGACGTCCCCCACGTATGCGCCATCACGGTCGAGGAGGTGAGCGCCTACCTCCTTCCCCGGGAGCGGGAAGCTGCCGGAGCGCTGTTCGAGGGCCTCGCCGTCGCGCCGCTCGGGATCTCCGAGGGCCGACTGGCCGGATGGTGGCGCCGCGAGCTCCGGGGACGGGGACGGACCCTGTCCCAAGCCGACGCCCTCATCGCCGCGGCAGCGGTGGGCCTCGGAGCTCGACTCGCGACCGGGAACCCGAAGGACTTCCCGATGCCGGGACTCACGGTCGAGCACTGGCCCGCGGGCGAGTAGGGGCGTCAGAGCCTCGCGTTTCGTAGCATGCGGGCGTGAGCCGGTCCGAGGAGCTGTTCGAGCGCGCTCGGCGCGTGATCCCCGGCGGGGTCGACTCGCCGGTCCGCGCGTTCGGGGGCGTCGGCGGCACGCCGGTGTTCGTGCGCGAGGCGAGCGGCCCCACGTTCACCGACGTCGACGGCACCACCTACATCGACTTCGTGCAGTCCTGGGGCGCCACGCTGTTCGGGCACGCATGCCCCGAGATCGTGGAGGCCGCGACCGCGGCCGCCCGCCGCGGCACCTCGTACGGCGCGCCGACCGAGCTCGAGACGGGGCTCGCCGAGCGGATCGTCGACGCGATGCCGAGCGTGGAGATGGTGCGCCTGGTCTCGAGCGGCACCGAGGCCGCGATGAGCGCGGTGCGCCTGGCTCGCGGCGTCACCCTGCGCGACGTGGTGCTCAAGTTCGAGGGCTGCTACCACGGGCACTCGGACTCGCTGCTCGCCAAGGGAGCCGGCTCGGGTCTCGCGACGTTCGGCATCCCCGGCTCGCCCGGCGTGACGGAGGGAGCCGCGCAGGACACGCTGACGGTGCCGTACAACGACCTCGACGCGGTGCGGGCGGTGTTCGCCGAGCGCGGCGGGGAGATCGCGCTCGTCGCCGTCGAGCCCGTCGCCGCGAACATGGGCGTCGTGCCACCCGAGCCCGGCTTCCTCGAGGGCTTGCGCGAGATCACGCACGAGCACGGCGCCCTCCTGCTCTTCGACGAGGTCATCACGGGCTTCCGCATCGCCTACGGCGGCGCGCAGAGCGTGTACGGCATCGACCCCGACCTCACGGCGCTCGGCAAGGTGATGGGCGGCGGGTTCCCGTGCGCCGCGTTCGGCGGCAAGCGGGAGCTGATGGAGCAGCTCGCGCCCGTCGGGCCCGTGTACCAGGCCGGCACGCTCTCGGGGAACCCGGTCGCGGTTGCGGCGGGGATCGCGGCGCTCGACCTCGCCCGCACGGGGGATCCGTACCCGGGCCTCGTCCGCACGGCCGAGGAGCTCACGGCGGGCCTGGCGGATGCGTTCGGGGCGAGCGGCATCCCCGTGACGATCAACCGCGCCGGGTCGCTGTTCAGCGTGTTCTTCAGCGAGGGGCCGGTGCGGAACTACGTCGAGGCTCGAGCTGCCGACCACGATCGCTACGCGAGGTTCTTCCACCACATGCTCGACCGCGGCGTGTACCTCCCGCCCTCCGGCTACGAGCTGTGGACGCTCTCGACGACGCACGGCCCTGAGGAGATCGCGACGACCCTCGAGGCCGCGTCGTCGTTCACCGGCTGAGCCTGGAACGGGAGAGGCGCCCCTTCGGGGCGCCCCCCTCCGATCCTCCTTCGAGGTTCGGTCCCTCGGTTCAGGACCTCATCTCGTTCGTTCTCGCTACGGCAGCTCCGAGTGGCACCGGATGCAGAGTCCATCCGGCAGCTGTGTCAGGAGCCGGGCGACCGAAGACGTGTGCGGGAAGTCGAACGACGTCTGGTCGGCCGGGTTGCCGTGGCACCGGGTGCAGGACCCGGGGTGGTTCGCGTGCGTCCCGTTCGGGTCGTTCCACCGGTCGGTGTGGCAGGTGCCGCACCACTCCGCGCTGTCGTCCCCACCGGACGCGAGACCGTAGGTCTTCACGTCGGCCGGGAGGTACTGGTGGTTCGGACCGCTCGACAGGAGCTTGTACCCGTACTGGTACACGGTCTGGCCCTCGGCGTCGCTCGCCGTGGCCCAGCTCGTGCACGCGGTGTTGTAGTCGGTGCCGATGACCGGGGCCCCGTTGGCCGCCGAGCACCGCCGCCAGCCCGTCGCTGTGTCGACCGTCGTCTCACCGTCGTAGTCGAGCGTGTACGGGTCGTAGACACCCGTGGTCGAGTTCCGGCGGTACGTGGTGAAGCCCTCGTCGCCGAGGTACACGTTCGCTCCGGCGACCCCGGTGACGATCGCGTCGACGATCGTGATCACCGTGGCCGACGTGCGAGTCGCGATCCGGGTCCAGAGGTCCGCGCCCGCGGTGCCCGCGCCGACGATGCGGATCGACTTCTTCAGATCCGCGTCGGTGAAGGCAGCGCCCGTGACGGTGATCGACGTGGCGGCCGCTGCCGCGGTCGTCGTGCCGCTCAGGGTCGACATGTACCAGTCGTTGACCATCTGGCCGAACTCACCGTGCGGCGTGTGGCAGCTCGCGCAGTACAGGCCCGCCTGTGCCGTGCCCGATGCCTTCGGGTCGACCGCGCCCGTCTCGTTCACGAAGTAGTCGCCCTCGCCGAGGCCGGTGCTCTCGTACGCGGTCTGGGTGATGAGGACGACCCCGTCCGACAGGGCGAAGTCACCGGTCACGGCGCCGTTGCCGGTGCCGCCGATCTGGTGTCCGCGGACGACCGCCCCGCCGTTGATGAGCCCGCCGTCGCCCAGGTCGTACGCGCTCCGCGCGGCGGCCGTGCCCATGGTGAGGCCGGTCGTCGCGAGCGCGCCGTTGCTGTCGAAAGGCGTGATGCCACCCGTGGTGCCGAACATGACGTGGCACGTGTTGCACGTGGCCGTGACGCTACCTGCCCGCATGAGCGAGAACTCGGTCGCGGCATCAGCACCGTGCACCGCGTGGCACTGCAGGCAGTAGTCCGTCAACGACGAGTACCCACCGTGCGGTGCGTTCGTCGTCGTGGCGTTCGCGGCCCCCGGAGCCACCCATCCGGCGTTCGAGAATTCCTGGATCGTGAACACGTCGGCCGCTGTCGTGGGCGTCTCGGTCATCTGGGCAACGTTCCCCGCCGCTGCAGTGAACGTGACCTTGTAGCCGATCCCATCCCTGCCGGAGACCGTGGCGCCGGCCGAACACACCTGGATGGCGGTCTGGAGAGCCGAGGCGGCCACGTTGTATGCCACGGCCGCCGTGGTGCACGCGCCGATCGTCAGCGTGAACGTTCCCGACGTCGCCAGGATCTTCACCGACTGGATCTCCAGCCGAGGGGCGGTCACCGGGTCGCCGAGGTCAGGCGTCGACGGTCCGTTCTGCCCGCTCGTGGCCCACGCCGGGGCACCGAGCGAGAACAGCATCATGCTGGCCACCGCGGCCAGCATCCCTACCTTCATGATCCTCGTGATGCGCACTTCTTGAGTCACCTCCTCCGCTCAGTGCTTCCTTGGTATGTGTTGTGTGGCTTGAAACCCCCCTATCGCCCTCCTATTTGCCGATTCTTCTAGTAACTCTGTGGGCTCAGGATAGGAGGGGGCGGCGCCCCAGGGAAGCCGCCGAAGGTCCCTGTTCCCTAGGGCCACTCGGGTCCTAGGGTCCCTGTCAATGCAGAGTGTATTTGTCCGTTATATCCGCAAACTCCGGGCAGAAGGTCCCGGATCGCAGGGCGCGTTCGGCCCATCTCCGCGCGAGCCTCTGAACCTACGGTTGCAGCAGGATGCACGCGAAGAAGCGCCTCCTGCTAGCGTGCGCGTTCGGCGTAGCGCTCATTCCGGCGGTGCCCGTCATCGCCCAGGCGCCGCCGCTCGCGGTCCTCATGGTCCGCCCGGTCGCGGACCCGGCCGCCGGATCGCCCGCCGTGGTGGCACTCGCCGTGATCGAACCGTCCATCCTGCGGCTTACCCTCCTCGCGCCGGGCGGTGACCCGGTGCTCGAGCGGAAGCTGGCGGTGGCCCGGGCCTATCGGTTCGTCTGGACGGGCATGGACGCGTGGGGCAACGCGGTAGGACCCGGCACCTACCGCCTGGTCGTCGATTGCAGCTGCGGGCGGGCCCTGGTGTCGACATCTGTCGAGCTGCGGGTCGTGGGGCGAGGAGAGCCCAAGGGCGACGGGCAGACCGGTCCGCGGCCTAACCCGCCGACGGACCTGGCCGTCGTCGCCGCACAAGCGAACACCCTGTCGTGGACGGCCTCGCCCTCCAAGGACGTGGTCGCCTACCGTGTGTACCGGAGCCCCATCGCCGGCGGCCCCTTCCAGCTCCTCGGGCAGAGCGCGATCACGACCTTCGACGACGTGCCCGGGGAACAGGGGATCTACTGGTACCGGGTGAGCGCGGTCACCTCCAAGAACCGCGAGAGCGTGCCCACCGGTGTCGTCTCCAGTGACAACGTGCACATGGCGCAGATCGTGGGACCCGACGGCGGCACGATCGCGCCGACGACGGGCACCGTGCGGCTCGAGATCCCCGCGGGCGCGGTCCCCACGGACACGACCTTCACGATCGAGCAGATGTCGGGGCCGCCGTCGGCCGCGGCTCAGATGGTGGCCGTGAGCCGCAGCTTCGAGATCGGCCCCACCGGCACGACGTTCGTGGTCCCGGCCACCCTCACCCTGCGCCTGGATCCACCGGTCGACGAGCCGCTCCCGCGCAACTACCCCGCCGACACGACCTGGGTCCAGTACTGGAACGGCTCGAGCTGGATCAGCCTGAGCGGCGCGGCCGTCGACATCGCAGGCTCGACGGTGGAGGTGCCCGTCAACCACCTCTCGCTGTTCGGCGCGAACGGCGTCACCGTGCCGCACGGTGGCTACACCGACCAGACGAGCCTCTGCGGCTACTGCCACGCGACCCACAACGCCCCGGGCCCGACCCTGCAGGCCTACCCGACCCAGCGTGAGACCTGCTACCAGTGCCACAGCAGCGGCCAGGGCTCGAAGGTGAACGAGGTCCAGCAGATCGCCCTCGCGGGCACCTGGGTGGCCGGTGAGGTCATCGCCCTGCTGCTGGAGGGTCAGACCACCGCGCCCATCACCGTCGACCCGGCGAGCCCGAGCGCCACGGCGACGAACATCTCGAACGCGCTCCTGGACCTGTCCAACGTCGACGGGTCCTCCGCGCCGCCCAACCCCGAGCTCGGCGTCGACGGCGTCTCGGTCACGGGAACAGGACCGTTCACCGTGACCTTCCAGAACGGCCAGGGCAACCGTGACGTGAGGCAGATGGTCGCCTACACGACGAGCGCCGCCGGAACGGTGTCGGTCTCGACGGTCACGAACGGCATCGGCATCTACCCGGGGGCGACGAACGATATCCTCGGTGCCTTCGGAGAGACGTGGCCGGTCAACAACGCCTCCACGCGGACGTCGTACCACCCGGTCCCGGCGGCCAGGGACGGCTTCCAGATCAAGTGCTCGGACTGCCACACGGCTCACCGGGACCCGGCGACGTACACGAAGCTCCTCCGGCGGCCCGACGGGAGCGGGGGGTACATCTACTCGCCGGTCGCGGGCCCGGCCATCGGGAACCAGTTCTGCACGCTCGGGTGCCACGACTCGACGTCCACGTACCCTGCGCCGTTCGGCGACCACACGGCCTTCCAGGGCAGCGCACACGACGTGGCCAACGTGCCAACGGCGAACGAGGTGCAGCGGGTCGCGGTGGACGCGACCGGCGGCACGTTCAAGCTGATCTTCGCGGGAGACATCACCGCCGCTCTGGCGTACAACATCACGGCGGCCAACCTGCAGACCGCGCTCGTGGGCCTCACCAGCATCGGGGCGGGCAACGTCCTCGTCACTGGCGGACCGGGCGGCGCGGGAGCTGTGAACCCCTACGTCGTGACGTTCCAAGCCGCGAAGGCGGCCAAGGACGTGCCCGCGATGGTCTCGGACCGCACGCTCCTGACGGGCGGGGCGAGCACCGCGGTCGTCACCACGACCATCAACGGGCGGGCGGCGCAGCCGTCGGGGGATGTCCGGTGCCTGAGCTGCCACGACCCGCACGCATCGGACAACCGGCGCCTCACGGACGCGAGCCAGGAGACCCTCTGCCTGTCGTGCCACACGGCCAGCACGCCGAACACCTCGGGCGGCACGAACCCGCCGTGGACGAGGGGTCCGTTCCCCGGCAGCAACATCGTCACGGCGTTCGGAACGGCGAACGACTACTCGACGACCGACGGCAACGGCATCCGCATCTACCACCACCCGATCTCGACCACGGACCAGCCGGGAGGCAACCGCTCGGCCGAGTGCGAGTCCTGCCACAACTCGCACCTGGTCGACCGCACCGACGGCGCGACGACCAGCAAAGCCTCGAACCCGGCCAACGTCTTCCAGAAGTGGCTCTTCGGCTGGGACTTCACCTCCGGGTACCTGAGCCGGGGCACCAACGTGACCCAGTACTGCACGACCTGCCACGTGAGCCCAACGACGACCTCGCCGCTCAACGCGGGAACGAACGTGCCGTACAACGTCCGGATGGTGAACGACACGTCGAACGACGCCGACGGCAACGCCCACGACAAGTTCGCGGCAACGCAGTGGAGCACGGCACGTCACGGTAATCCGACGCTGACGCCCTCGTCGCTCAGCTACAAGGGCTGCGCGAACCGCGGTCTCAGCGGATCCGCCTGCGTCGTCACCTGCTCGAACTGCCACGACTTCCACGGCTCGAGCAACGCGTACATGCTCCGGGAGAACGTGGTGGCGCCCGACGCCGTCGTCTACACGGTCACCAACGCGTCGTGGAAATCCGGCGTGGTCACCCTCACGATCACACCGCCGAACAGCATCGGTCTCGGGGTTCAGATCGTCGTCGCAGGCATCACGCCAAGCGGGTACAACGGGACCTTCACGACGACGAACAGCAACACCGGCAACACCATCACGTACGCCCTGGCCGCCAACCCCGGGATCTACACGAGCGGGGGAACGGTGACTCCGCGGACCACGAACACGATCACCGGCTTCACCGCTCTGAACACCGCTGCAGATCGCCTCAAGCTCCAGACCTTCTGCCTGACCTGCCACATCGAGCGCGGAACCTCGCACCAGTCGGGCAACCTGTGCACCGAGTGCCACTACCACGGCTCGAACAAGCTCTAGTAGAGGCACCCGCCTTGCTTCGACGCTCTAGGCTCCTCGCGAGCCGGTGCCGGTCGAAAGCCCCCCGCATGCTCGGTCCTTCGCTCCCTCTCGGCCTGGAGCTCGAGGGCTAGCCTGCCGGGAGGATGGCCATCGTGCGTACCCACCCCGATCACGCCCGCACCCGGTTCTTGCAGGGAACTCAGGCTTGTGACGGGTGCGGCCTTAGGGTCCATGTCCTACTTGACCCCTCGGGCCTCCGCCCTCGGCCTAGGGTGTCGGCCTCAGGCAACCTCGGATGGGGAGCCGGGGGGACAATCGGGCGTGGGTGGCCGGTCCTGGGGTTGTGCAACCGATACACGCCCAGGGGTCCAGCCCCTAGCGTGAGCATCGAGGGAAGCGATCAGCACAGGCAAGGAGGTCGCCATGATGTCTCACAGGGTTGGTACAGCCCCCGGGGCGGCAGCGCAGCGTCGCTCAGGGTCCGAGATGTGGCTCCTGTCCCTCGCGACCGTGGTCCTTGGGATCGGGGCACTCCTCATCATCATGTGGCAGCCGACGGCACTCGGCCTCGCGCTCGGCGTGGGGCTGCTGGCGGTCGGCGCTCGCAGTCTGTTCACCAGGATCAAGGAGTCGGCGCACGCGCGGGCCGAGGCCAGCACCGCTGTCGCAAACGCGGGCCTTGCTGTTGCCGCGGTGTCGATCGCACCGCTGCTGCTGTTCGCATTCCTCTGGGCGGCTCTGCTCGTGCTGCTCGGGGTCATGTGGATCCTGAGCGCGCTCGGCGTGATCTGACCAGGCCCGAGCCGGCTCTTCCTAGGAGCCGCCGTCCTTCGGACGGCGGCTCCCTCTATGACGGAGTGATAGTGGCATGAGGCCCGCACGCACCATGCTCCTCGCCGTGGCGGTCCTGGCCACGGCCGCCTGGCTGGCGGCGCCGCGCGCCGCTCGGGCACAGGAGACGCCGTCCCCTGGCCCCGTGGCGTCCGCCGAGTGCGTCGGCTGCCACGCGCTCCCCGACATCGTCATCGCCGACGACGGCGAGTACCGACCGGACCTCCACGTAACACCCGAGGACATCGCCGGCAGCATGCACGGCAACTTCTCGTGCATCGACTGCCACACCGCGCTGACGGCGACCATGCACGCACGCCAGGACGCTGCCCAGCACTCGTGCGGCACGTGCCACGAGCAGCAGGAGACCGACTACGAGGCCGGGTACCACGGCCCCTTCGGCTCGAGCGACGTGGCCCCGAAGCCGACCTGCATCACGTGCCACGGTTCGCACGGCGTACAGGACGCGAACACGCGGGACTTCGCCCACCGCGCGAGCGAGCAGTGCGCCCGCTGCCACGAGCAGATGACCGAGCGGTTCGTGGGCGGCAACCCGTTCGGGATGGACACGCATCTGGCCGGCGTCGAGGTCGCCACGTGCGAGGACTGTCACGGCTACCACACGGTGCTGCCGAGCGAGGACCGACGCTCCCCCGTGAACGAAGCCAACATCCTGTCGACCTGTCGACGGTGCCACACGAACGCGCCGCCCAACTTCGTGGACGTCCAGATGCACGTGGCCGAGGGCCCGATCCCCGACGACCCGCGCCTGCGCATCGTCACGATCTACATGCTCACCCTGCTGATCGGCACGTTCGGGTTCTTCGGCTACCTGACGATCCTGGGCATCCGCTTCGAGTGGCGGCGTCAGGCCGAGCGCGCACGGGCTCGAGCGGACCGGGGAGGTGTGCTGTGAGCACGACGACGGTCGAGGCGCTCGAGCACCCCGAGGAGCGACAGGACGGGACCACGCTCGTGGTGCGGCGCTGGAGCTGGTGGGCGCGGGCCACGCATGCCGTGCTCGCGCTCGCCGTGTTCGGGCTGGTCCTCACCGGGATGCCGATGCACTACGCCGATGCCTTCTGGGCGAAGCCGCTCCTCGCGCTCTGGCAGGGAGAGCGCGGGGCCGCCGCCGTGCACAAGGTCTCGGCGATCGGATTCATGGGCTCGGCGGTGATGCACATCGCGGGCATGTTCCTCGCGTGGGTGACCGGTCGATTCAAGCTCCGGTCGATCTTCCACCAGGACTCGATCGTGCCGCGGTGGACGGACGTGAAGCAGATCGGGCAGCAGATCCGCTACCTCAAGGACCAGGGCCCGCGCCCGGAGTACGCGCGGTTCACGTTCTGGGAGAAGTTCGACTACATCGCCGAGGTGTGGGGCCTGCTGATCATCGGCCTGACCGGGCTCGTGATGTGGTTCCCGGGCCAGTTCCTCGAGTTCCTGCCTGGCTGGCTGGTGAACGCGGCGAGGATCTTCCACTCGTACGAGGCGATCCTGGCGATGGGGTTCCTGTTCACCGTCCACTACTTCAACACGCACCTGAGGCCCGAGGTCTTCCCGGTGGACGAGGTCATCTTCAGCGGCAACATCCCGCTCCACGAGATCCAGGAGCGCTACCCGGGCTGGTACAAGCGCGTCGCCGGCACGAGCCAGGTGTTCCGCGCGAGGACCGGCACGAGCAACCTCGCGCTGCTGATCAGCGGCTTCTACCTGACGGTCGGGTTCGTCATCCTCATGCTCGTGATGACGACGGCGGCGCTCGAGGCGCTCCGGTACTTCACCTGGATGCTCACCGGCAACGAGTAGCGGAGTAGCGCGACCTTCGTTGCAGAACAGCCGGTTCGAGGCTCAGGCCTCATCGAGGCCGATGATGCCCTTGCGGATCGCGTACTTCACGAGCTCGGTGCGGTCGTGCATCCCGAGCTTGCGCATCAGGTTCGCGCGGTGCGCCTGCACGGTCTTGATCGACAGGAACAGGATGTCGGCGATCTCGCGGTTCGTCTGGCCCTCGGCGATGAGCTTGAGGATCTCGCGCTCGCGGTCGCTGAGCGTGTCGAACGAGGTCTCCTCGCCCTTGGCCACCCTCGAGAGGTAGTCCTTGATGAGCAGCTTCGCGACGCTCGGGTGCAGGACCGCCTCGCCCTGGTGGGCCCGCTTCACCGCCATGATCACGTCCTCGGACGGCGCCCGCTTCACGACGTAGCCGGTCGCGCCGGCCTGCAGCATCTGGAAGACGTACCCCTCGCTGTCGTGCACGGTGAGCGCAACTACCTGCGTCCCGGGGTTCGACTCACGGATCCGTCGGGTCGCCTCGAACCCGGACAGGCCGGGCATCCCGATGTCCATGAGCACGACGTTCGGCTCGAGCTCGCGGACCTTGTCGATCGCCTCCTCACCCGAGGAGGCCACTCCGACGACCTCGAGCTCGGGATCGGCGGCGAGCACCATCCGGATGCCCTCTCGGACGATCTCGTGGTCGTCGACGACCAGCACCTTCACACGGCCGTTCATGTCTGCTCGCCACCTTCACTCGTCGCCGCCGGGACGGCAACCCCGCCCCCATCGGGCAGCGGGATCTCCGCCGCCACGCGCGTCCCGCGTCCTGGAACCGAGTCCACGCGGAACGTGCCCCCGGCGATCTCGGCCCGCTCGCGCATGCCTTCGAGACCCACGGCCTCGCCGGTCCGCGCACGGGCCGCCACCTCCACGACGTCGAACCCGACGCCGTCGTCCTCGATCTCGAGATGCAACGAGCCATCCCGCGAGGTCACGTGCACGCCGACCTTCGTCGGGCGCGCGTGACGGGCGCAGTTGTTCACGGCCTCCTGCACGATGCGGAACGCCGCGAGCTCGATGTGGTCGGGCAGCCGGCCGATCTTGGCGCCCTCGAACTCGATGGGGAAACCCCAGAGGTCGCTCATCTGCGCGACGTACCACCGGAGCGCCGGCATCAGACCGAGCTCGTCTAGCAGCGCGGGCCGTAGCTCGAACAGCATCCGGTCCAGGTTCCGCGCCGCCTCCTCGGCCAGCGCCTTCACCGCGCCGATGCGCGAGCTCGAGGCCTCGTCGACCGGCGCCTGCGACTCCAGCAGGTCGATGTTCATGATGAGCGCCGAGAGCACCTGCGACGTCTCGTCGTGCAGCTCGCGCGACAGGCGGCGGCGCTCCTCCTCCTGCACGGTCAGCGTCTTGCGCAGGAGCCCCTGCAGCGTCTGCTCCTTCTGCTGCAAGCGTTCCAGGAGCTCGGCGTTGCGGACGGCCATACCCACGAGCCCGGCGAGCGAGGCGAGCAGATCACGCTCCGCGGTCGCGAGCGACTGCGGCGGGTCCCACGCGACGCCGACCACGGCGAGCACGTGCTCGCCGACGCGCGCCGGCGCGACCGCCCACGCCACGGGCCGGTCGAGCGGGACCTCGGGCAGATCGCCCTCGGAGGTCACGATGAGTCCCTCGGCCTCGGCGCGGGCGACGGTCTCGCCGTCCGGCGGCTGCTCCCCCCACACGGCCTCGGGCGTGCCGCCCCCCGAGCGCCAGATCGCCACACCCGAGGACTCGAGCGCCGAGCTCACGTTGCGAGCCGCGCGCCCCAGCACCTCCCCCAGCCCCGCGCCCGAGGTGAGGAGCGACTGGATCTCCTCCATCCCCGACAGCTCCGAGCGGAGCTCGTCGGCGGTCTCGCGGAGGTCGGTCGCCTGGTGCTCGAGCTTGCCCGCCATCTCGTTGAAGGTCGCCGAGACCTCGGCGAGCTCCCAGCCCTTGTAGGCGGGAAGGCGCACGGACAGGTCGCCCTGGCCGAGGCGCTCGGCGGCCTCGCCGACGTCGGCGAGCGGCCGGAGCACGCTCTTGCGCAGGGCCCACACCGAAAGCACGATCCCGATGAGCAACGGGATGCCCGTGAACACGAGCGAGGTCCTCGCGCTCTTCACCAGGTCCGCGCGGAACGGGCGCTCGTCGAGGCGGACCTCGACCGCGCCGAGCACGTCGGAGGACTCGGTGTGGCAGCCGATGCACTCGGATTGCTTCGGGACCGGGACGAACACCGACAGGATCCCGTCACCCGAGGACGACGTCACGGGCCGGTTGTCGTCCATCGAGGAAAGCAGCGCCACCCTCGCGGGCTCGGTGAGCGTGACGTTCGGGTTCGACGTCACCCAGGGCGTGCCGACGCGCCGGTAGACCGTGACGGCCTCGATGAGCCGACCCGCCTCGACGTTCTTCACCGACTGCCGGATGTCCTCGAGGGCGTTGTTCAGCATGCTGACCTCGAGGCTGTCCTCGGCCGCCTGCGCGACGACCTGGCCGGCTTCGATCCACTGCTCCTCGAGACGCTCGGTCTCCAGCCGCGACATCACGGCGAGCGCGATCGCGGCGGCCGCACCGAGCAGCACGGCCATCCAGACCATGACCCTGGCTTCCAGACGCACGACACACCTCCCATCAGTACTTCAGCGCATCCGTAGGGCGGTGGAACAGGGCGGGGGGCCCCCAGCGCTGAGGCCGTCCGGTCCCGAACCGATGGCGTCCGTGCTCGGCGCCCGAGCCCTCAGCCGGTCGCGGCCGCGGTCGCGGGCTGGTACGCGCAGGCGGGGTCCTCGGCCAGGGCGTCGCCGAATGCCGCGAAGGCCCTCGCCCGCGAGCCCCCGCACGCGTCCGAGTACTCGCACACGCCGCAGCGGCCGCCGAACCGCGTCGCGCGGATCGCCTGCAGCAGCGGGTGCGAGCGGTACAGCTGGACGACGTCGTCACGCCGCACGTCGCCGAGCCGGTAGGGCAGGAACCCCGCCGGGAACACGGTGCCGTCGTGGCCGACGAACAGGATGCCCTTGCCGTCGCGCGTGCCGACGCTCTGCGCTCGAGAGGCGCCGGGCTCGCCGAGGCGCTCGCGCAGGCGCGCGGTCAGCCGCTCGTACAGCGGGCCGAGCCCGAAGGCCGTCACGGGATCGACATCGGGACCCGCTTCGCGGCGCTGCGCGACGGCCCGACGGAAGAACGGCGCCTCGACGGTGCGAACGATGAAGCCGTACCTCGAGGCCTCGTACAGGAAGTGGACGACGTCCTCGTTCTCCTGCGGCGTGAGCTCCTCGAGCTCGGAGCCGCGGCCGACGCGGATGAGGAAGAAGACCTCCCAGATGTGCGCGCCCCAGTCCGAGAGCAGCGCGGCGATGTCGGCGAGCTCCTCGACGTTGCGCCGCATCACGGTCGTGTTGATCTGGACCATGTGGCCCTCGTCCACCAGCATCCGGACGGCGTCCTCGGTCTCGGCGAAGTGGTCCTGGATGCCGCGGACGCCCTCGTGCGTCTCGGGGTTGGCACCGTCGAGGCTGATCGACACGGTCTTGGAGCCCGCCTCGCGCATCCGCACCGCCATCTCGCGCGTGAGGAGCGGGGTGACGCTCGGCGCGAAGCCGATCGGCATGCCGTAGGACTTCGCGTGCGCCGCGAGCTCGAACAGGTCCTGGCGCATGAAGGGGTCGCCGCCCGTGAAGATGATGACCGGGAAGCGGGGCGTGAACGCCTTCAGGTCGTCGATCAGCTTCTTGCCCTCCTCGGTGGAGAGCTGACCGGGCATCGCCTCGGCGATCGCCTCGGCGCGGCAGTGCTTGCACGCGAGCTTGCAGGCCTTCGTCGTCTCCCAGAACAGCAGGATCGGCGCCTGGTCGAAGTTCACCGGCACGCTCGCTCACCCCTCCGTCCGCGTCGGGCCGAAGGCCTCATCCTGCCACCTCCAGCAGCTCGGTGACCGCCGCGCGGGCCAGGTCGGGTCGCGCGGCGAGCCACCAGACCCCGCCGTCGCGCGCGAAGTAGAAGTGCGTCTGGCCGTTGCCGACGGTCACCCACACGCCGTCCAAACGCGCCGGGCTCCGCGGGGCCGAGAAGGGGGTCCCGCCCTCGACGATCCGGACGGTCATCCGCCGGACGAGCTCCTCGGCGGGCTCGGACGCGCTCCACGAGACCCACACGAGCACCTGCCCGCCGCCGTAGTCGGCGATCTCGGCCGCGTCCACGGGGACGTCGCCGAGGTGCAGGCCGGTTATCGCGTCCACGGCCTCGGGGCCGGTGAGGTGGGAGGTCGTCGGCAGGCCGACGAGCGTGGAGGGAAGGACGCGCTCGGCCGGGGCGACCGGCGCTGCGGCCTCCGTGCCGCCGCCGCGCGTCGCGACCGCGACCCACGCCCCGCCGGCGACGAGGAGCGAGAGCACGACGAGCAGCACGGCGAGCGCCGTCGGGACCTGTGTCGCCCGCTCCTCGGCGGGCCCTGCGTTCGCGTGCATGGTGCCCCCACCCGCGTCGGTCGGGTTACCCCACGATCGACGCGATGTACGTCTCAAGCGTCTCGGCGTCGATCGGGCCGACCTGCTTGGCCCGGATGACGCCGTCGGCGTCGATGAAGAAGGTCTCCGGGAAGCCGAAGACGCCGTACTCGTTCGCGAGCGCGCCGCTCTGATCCACGACGCTGCGGTACTGGATCCCGAACTGCTCCTCGAAGGCCAGGGCGTCCTTCTCGGCGTCCTGCGAGTCCACGCCGAGGAAGATCACGCCCTGCTGCCGCCACCCGGGCTCGGCGGCGGCAAGGATGGGCGCCTCGTCCTTGCAGGGCCCGCACCAGGACGCCCAGAAGTTCAGGACGACGGGCTTGCCCTTCAGGTCCGAGAGCGCGAGCGTGGCGGCCTTGCCGTCGCCCCCGCCGCCGGCCGGCAGCGCCCATCCGCCGTGCTCGGCCCCGCCGAGGAGCGGGAGCTCGAAGTCGGGAGCGGCACGGCCGAACGGGTCCTGCCCCAGGCCGCCGCTGTTGTGGGCTGCCATGGCCACCCACACCATCGCGAGCGCCAGGCCGAGCACCACGGCCCCGACCAGGAAGCCCTTGCCCCGGCCGCCGCGCTCCGGCGGCTTGGCGTCGTCGCGGAACAGGTCGTCATCGGCCGTGAGCGGAGCATTCGCAGGTGCAACGTCTTCGTCGCTCGCCTCGAGCGCGGGGCCCTTCGTCCCCTCCGATGGCACCCTCATGGGCCGACGTTCCCACCGGTGTTCGGGGGCGGCACCGGACCATCGGCCCCATCGTGAGGGGTCACCGGACCCATACCGACCCTAGGGCGTCGTTGGACGATTTCCCCCAAAGAGGGCGTTGACGGACCGATTTGGACGTTCAGGGCTCCGACCAGCGGAAAAGGGGACGGGAAGATGCCGCGGATCGCAGATCGGGACGAGCTGGAGTTCCCGGAGTTCGACACCCCTGAAGGATACGAGCGCCGGCCCAGCCGGGTGCCGCTCGTCCTGCTCGGGATCGCGGTGTTCGCCGCCTTGTTCGCCGTGGGATACACGATGTTCACCCGCTCCGTCGTGTACTACCACACCCCCGCCGAGGTGCTGAAGATGCCCGGCGAGCACGTCCGCGTCTCGGGCCAGGTGGTGGATGGCAGCATCACGACCGACGCCACGACCGGCACGGTGTCGTTCCAGATCGGCGACGACACGGCGACCGTGCAGATCCTGTACGAGGGCGCGGCGCCGGACACCCTGAAGGACGAGGCCGAGGCCGTCGTCGAGGGCTCGATGGGCACCGACGGCGTCTTCCACGCGGACACGCTGTTCGCCAAGTGTCCCTCGAAGTTCGAGGCCAAGACGGAGTGACGTGGTGAACGACCGCCCTGCGCTCGGCATCCGCCTGACCGGCGTCTCGAAGGCGTTCGGGGCCCAGCTCGCGCTCGACGCGGTGGACCTCGACGTGGCGCAGGACTCCTACGTCGCGGTCATGGGCGCGAACGGCGCGGGCAAGACCACGATGCTGAAGGTCATCTCGGGCCTGGCCGCTCCCACCGCGGGCAGCGTGACGATCGCCGGCATCGAGATGCTGAAGGCGGGCCCGAAGCTGCGGGCCCTCGTCGGCTTCGTCTCGCACGAGACGATGCTCTACGCCGACCTCACGACGGCCGAGAACCTTCGCTTCCACGCGAAGCTGTTCGGCCTCGCCAAGCCGAAAGAGGCGGTCGAGCGCGCGGTCGAGCGCCTGGACGTCGGGCACGTGCTCGACAAGCCGGTGCGGGCGCTCTCGCGCGGGACGCGCCAGCGGGTCGCTCTCGCGAGGGCGCTCCTGCACGACCCCGCCGTCATCTTGCTCGACGAGCCCTACACCGGCCTGGACGAGGCCGCCGCCGCGTCGCTCTCGGAGCTGCTCGAGGAGCTCGCGACGCCCGAGCGGATCATCATGCTCACCCTCCATGACGTCGTGCGGGCCATGTCCGGCCCCCGGCGGCTGCTCGTGCTCTCGGGCGGACGGATCGCCCTGGACGAGCCGATCGACGGACGTACCGACGACGTCGCCGAGACCTACCTCGAGCTGCTCCGGGCGGAGGCGCACCGATGAGCTGGCTCACCCCCGCCCTCACGATCGCCGGCAAGGACCTGCGCCTGGAGTTCAAGACGCGCGACGTCGTGGCCTCGGTCGGCCTGTTCGCGCTCCTCGTGGTCGTGACGGCGAGCTTCTCGTTCCCGACGGCCGGCGAGGGACGCGAGGGCATCGCCGCCGGCATGCTCTGGATCGCCTTCCTGTTCGCCGCGCTCCTCGGCATGGGGCGCTCGATGGCGATCGAGAAGGAGGACGGTTGCCTCGAGGGGCTGCTGGTCTCGCCGGCGCCGCGCGAGGCCGTCTTCCTCGGCAAGCTGTTCGCCAACCTCGGCTTCACCTTCGTGGTGGAGCTCGTGATCCTGCCCGTGTTCATCGTCCTGCTCCAGCTCCGACCTGCGGGCGGGACGTTGCTGCTGGTCCTCGGCGCGTTCCTCGGGACGCTCGGGATCGTGACGGTCGGAACCCTGTTCGCGGCGATGGCCGTGAACACGCGAGGTCGCGAGGCGATCCTGCCGCTGCTCGTGATGCCGGTGTCCGTGCCCGTGATGGTCGCCGCCGTGAAGGTGAGCGAGGCCGGGTTCGCCGGGACGTGGAGCGCAAGCACGACGTCGTGGCTGCTGCTGATGCTCGGCTACGACGCCCTGTTCCTGCTGATCGCACTCGTGACCTTCCAGTACGTGACGGAGGAGTGAGGTGAAGGTGAAGACGGACGCGCTGCAACAGCCGGTGGGGGAGCTCCGTCCGGACGCCGCGGGGGATGTACGAGACTCCCGACGGCGACTGTGGGGGATCGCCACCCTCGTGATGCTCCCGATCCTGCTCGCGATGGCCTTCCTGTGGGCGCCGGAAGACGCGAACCAGGGGGCCGCCCAGCGGATCTTCTACATCCACGTCCCGTCGGCGTGGATCGGGTTCCTCGCGTTCCTCGTGGTGTTCGTCGCGAGCATCGCGTTCCTCAAGACGGGGCGGCGCAAGTACGACGACATCGCCTCGTCCTCGGCCGAGGTCGGCGTGATCTTCACGACCGGCGTCCTGGTCACCGGCCCGCTATGGGGCCGGCCGGTGTGGGGGGTCTACTGGACCTGGGACCCGCGCCTCACGAGCTTCCTGATGCTCTGGCTGATCTACCTGTCCTACATCGTGCTCCGCGGCTACGTGCCCGAGCCGATCCGCCGCGCGAAGTTCTCGGCGGTGCTCGGCATCGTCGGGTTCCTCGACGTGCCGATCGTGTACCTGTCGGCGCGCTGGTGGCGCTCCGAGCACCCGACGCAGTTCGTGGTCGAGAGCGGCGACCTGCCGGTCCAGATGCTGATCACGCTGATCGTCGGCGTCGTGACCTTCACGTTCCTGTTCCTGTACCTGCTCGCCGTGCGCCGCTCCGTCGGCCGCCTGCGTGTCCAGGCCGAGCTCCGGGAGGTGGCCCGATGACCAATAGCACCGCATACCTGATCGCGGCCTACCTCGGCGCGGCCTTGCTGTACGGGGTGTACCTCGCGTGGCTCTTCGCACAGGAGCGCAAGCTCGGAAGGAGGAGCCGTGGCGCTGCTCGGTAACTTCGCGCTCCTGCTCGCGCTCATCGCTGGGGGCTGGGCGGTCGTCGTTGGCCTCGTGGGCGCTCGCCGGGGGCGCGAGGAGACCATCCGCAGCGCCGAGGGCGCGATGAAGGCCGCGGCGCTCGCGCTGTCGGTGGCGGCGCTCGCGCTCGTGGTGCTGCTGCTCCGCAAGGACTTCACGGTCGAGTACGTCGCCCAGTACACGAGCAGGAGCCTCTCGGTCTTCTACACGATCGGCGCGTTCTGGGCGGGGCAGGCCGGCTCGCTCCTGCTCTGGGCCTGGGTGCTCTCACTCGTCGGCGCAGGGGTCGTCTACCAGAACCGCGCTCGGAACCGCGACCTCATGCCGTGGGTGACGGTCACGATCGGTGTCGTCCTGCTGTTCTTCACGGTCCTCGTGACCTTCTACGCGAACCCGTTCGCGACGCTCCCGGTCGCACCGGCCGACGGCCAGGGCCTGAACCCGCTGCTGCAGAACTACGGGCAGTGGGTCCATCCGATCGCGCTGTACCTCGGCTTCGTCGGGTTCACCGTGCCGTTCGCCTTCGCGGTCGCCGCGCTCGCGAGCGGCCACCTCGGCGACCGGTGGATCCGCTCGGTGCGCCGGTGGGCACTCTGGGCGTGGGTGCTGCTCACGGCCGGCATCCTGTTCGGCGCGCGCTGGGCGTACGTCGAGCTCGGCTGGGGCGGCTACTGGGCGTGGGACCCGGTCGAGAACGCGAGCCTGCTCCCCTGGCTCCTCGGGACGGCGTACCTGCACTCGGTCGTCGTGCAGGAGAAGCGCGGGATGCTGCGGGTCTGGAACGTCGCGCTCGCGATCGGAGCGTTCGCGCTCTCGATCTTCGGCACGTTCCTCACGCGCTCGGGGATCATCTCCTCGGTCCACGCGTTCGCCGAGTCCACGATGGGCCCGCTGCTCATCGGCTTCACGTTCCTCACGGTCGCTGTCGGCACAGGACTCATCGTGTGGCGGCTCCCGGCGCTCCGCGCGAGCGGGCGGATCGGCTCGGTCGTGTCGCGCGAGGCCTCGTTCCTGCTCACGAACCTGCTGTTCGTCGCGATGACGATCGTCGTGATGTGGGGAACCGTGTACCCGATCGTCAGCGAGGCGATCCGCGGGGTCGAGGTCTCGGTCGGCCCCTCCTTCTTCCAGGCGCTGATGGCCCCGCTCACGATCATCCTCATCGCGCTCGTCGGCGCCTGCCCGCTCCTCGCGTGGCGGCGGATCACGGGCAAGCACCTCAAGCGCAACTTCAGCGTGCCGCTCACCGTCGGCGCGGTGGCGTTCGTCGCGCTCGCGGCGCTGAACCGCGGCCGGAACCTGCTGGTCGTGCTCGTGCTCGCGATCGGGGCGTACGTGCTCACGACGGTGACGATGGAGATCTACCGGGGACTCAACGCCCGGCACCAGCACCACGGCGAGAGCTGGCCGCGCGCGGTGCTGAACCTGTTCGCGTTCACGCCGCGCCGCTACGGCGGCCCGATCGTCCACGCCGGCATCGTCGTGATGATCGCGGGCATCGCGTTCAACATCGGCCTGAAGCAGCAGACCGAGCAGCAGCTCACGGTCGGGCAGTCGCTCCGGCTCGCCGGGTACACCGTGACCTTCGGCGACCTCACCTTCGAGCAGACGCCCGTGCGGTTCTCGCTCATCGGGAGCTTCCCGGTGACCGGGCCGAACGGCGAGGACCTCGGCACGATCCGCTCGGACCAGGCGGAGTACGAGGGCCAGCAGCGCGTGACCGAGGTCGGCATGCGCTCGACCTTCGGCTCGGACCTGTACGTCGTGATGAGCAACGTCGACCCCGCGCAGCGGCTCGCCACGGTCCTCGTCTTCTACGAGCCGGCGGTCTTCTGGATCTGGACCGGCATGGTCATCGTCATGCTCGGTGGGATCCTCGCGGCGTGGCCGTGGCGCACCGACCGCGCGAGCCGCTTCGGCATCGAGGAACTCGACGAGCTCCCGAGCGCGTTCGAGGAGCCGGAGGTGGCTCGATGATCCCCGTCGCGATCGCCGCCTTCGCGCTGATCCTGGCCGTGGCGTACCTGATCGGGCGACCCTTCGTCGTCCCGGTCCGCTACACGGCCGAGGCGACGCTCGAGCAGCTGCACGCGGACCGGGACCGCCTGCGCTCACAGCTCCGCGAGCTCGAGATGGACTTCGAGACCGGCAAGCTCGCGCAGGACGAGTACGTCAAGCTCCGCGCCCGCCGCCTCCAGCAGATCGAGGCGACGACGCGTGCGATGCGCGACGCGGAGCCCCAAGCCGAGCTCGAGCCCGAACCCGACGCGGACGCCGAGAGCGAGACCGCGCCGGTGGATCTCGAGCTCGAGCGCACGGTCGAGGAGCGGATCCTCGCTCGGCGGCGCGTGCTCGAGGCGCTCGAGGCACTCGCGTGCCCGGGATGTGGCACCACCATCGACCCCGACGACCGGTTCTGCCGGCGCTGCGGGGCCGACCTGGCAACGGCGGAGAACGAGGTGAGTGGGAGATGACCATGAGCGGGCGAAGCAGGGCTCGGAGCCGCGTGCTCCGCGGCGCGCTGCCGGTCGTGCTCCTCGTCGCGGCCCTTTCGGCCGGACCGAGCGCGGCCGCGGCGGAGACGGGCAGCGTGCAGGGCAAGGTGGTCAACGGGACGCAGGGACCTCCGGTCGCCGACGTCGACGTGCGGCTCCAGCTGTTCGGGCAGCAGGGCGATCTGGGCACGCTGACAGCGACGACGAACAAGGCCGGGGCGTTCTCCTTCACCGACCTGCCCGACGGCGTCGCCGGCTATCAGCTGTCGGCGACGTACGAGGGGGCCGTGTACCGCACGATCTCGGCCACCTTCACCTCGGGCCAGGCGGTCGAGCAGGACGTCACGGTGTACGAGCCGACGACCGACGTCGCGGCCGTGACCCTGACCGACTACATCGTGTGGCTCGACCGCGAGGGCGACGGCGTCGCCCTCCAGCACGACCTCGCGTGGTCCAACGGCGGCGACACCGCCTTCGTCGGCGGCGACGGCGGGGGCGGGGGGAACGGCGGCGGCACCACCGTCTCGGTCCCGCTACCCGAGGGCGCGACGAACCTGCAATTCCTCGGCACGTTCCTGGAGAGCCCGGGTGACGTGCAGGGCCAGACCTATCTGAACACGGCGCCGATCGTGCCGGGCACGAGCTCGGCGACGCTCCGGTACAACGCGCCGGCGCTATCGAGGCTCACGCTGAGCCTGGGGTTCGCGACGACGAGCCTGCAGCTGTTCGTGCCCCAGGACGTGACGGTGACCGCGACCGCGCTGCGGCTCGCCGGCACCATCACCGACCAGGGCCAGACCTACAGCGTCTACGCCGCTGACAACGTCGCCGCCGGCACCACGATCGACGTCGCGATGTCGCAGACCGAGGCCGCGAGCCCCGCGAGCTCGGCGACGTGGATCCTGCTCGGCGCGGCGGCCCTCGTGCTCCTCATCGGCGTCGCCGTGTGGCTCATCGGGCGACGCCGCCGGGCGCGGGCGCCGAAGGGCAAGACGAAGGCCGCAGCGCGCGCAACGCCGTCGAAGGCGAGCGGCCGGACGCCTGAGCGCGCCGCGAGGGCGACGGGCAACGGGAAGGCCGAGCCCGAGGCCACCGAGGAGGACGCCGAGCTCCTGATCGAGGAGATCGCCGCGCTCGACCTCAGCTTCGAGCACGGACTGCTCGACGAACGGACCTACAAGCGACTGCGCGTGAGCGCGAAGGACCGGCTCCTTCGTGCCGAGGGAGCGCGGTCGAAAGGCGGGAGAGCTCGATGACACCGGGAGGTGAGCGGTCGTGCTCGTGACGCGTGAGGCCGACTACGCCGTCCGCTGCATCGTCGAGGTCGCGCGCGCCGGCCGGACGAGCGCCGCGCAGGTCGCGAGGGTGCAGGGCATCTCCCCGACCTTCCTCGGCAAGATCGTCCAATCCCTCGCGAAGGCGGGGATCCTGGCCACACGACGGGGTGTGGGTGGCGGCATCTCGCTCGCCCAACCCGTCGAGGACATCACGCTGCTCCAGGTCATCGAGGCGGTCGAGGGGCCGCTGTGCATCAACGACTGCCTGCAGTCGCCGACGCAGTGCGGCTTGGTGCACGAGTGCCCCGCGTACCCGTTCCTGAACGAGGCGCAGGCACGGCTCCGCGAGGCGCTCGACGTGAGCTTCGCTCGCCTGGTCTCCTGGCCCGACGCGGAGCAGATCCTGCAGCCCGTGGTCGCGGCTGTCCCCGCGGCCAACGGCCAGCGCAGCAACAGGCACGCTCGGACGGCCGACCCGGCCGCGATGGGAGGTGCGTGATGCCGCTGGTCGCGACCGTGATGAGCTACCACGACGTGCCGCTCGAGGACCTCGAGCGCGCGGCGATCGGGACGGAGGAGCTCGCCGAGGCGCTCCCCTGCCTCCTGCGAGCCCCCGACGTGCGTGAGGCCCTCGTGCTCTCGACCTGCAACCGCGTCGAGATCTACACCTGGGCCAAGGACCCCGGTCCCGCCGAGGACCAGATCCGGCTGTTCCTGGAGGACCTCAAGCAGCTGCCGATCGGGTGGACGCGCAGCCGTGCCCACACCCTGGTCGGCGACGACGTGATCCGGCACCTGTTCTCGGTGACCGCGGGTCTGGACTCCATGGTGACCGGCGAGTCCGAGATCCAGGGCCAGGTCCGCGCGGCTTACCGCACCGCGACGTCGATGAACGCCGTCGGCCCGCACCTGCACGGCCTGTTCCGCTGGGCGCTCGAGGCGGGCAAGCGCACGCGCTCGACGACCGGCCTCGGACGTGCGAAGGACTCTCTGCCGCGCGCCGCCGTCCGTGCGATCGACGCGACCCTCGGCGGCGTCCGCGACCGCGAGGTGCTGGTCGTCGGCAACGGCAAGATGGCTGCGGCGTCGATACGGGCGCTCGCCACCGCTGGCGCTCGGATCCGCGTGGCCGCTCGACGCGTCGACGCCGCCGAGGAGCTCGCCCGGCACGCCGAGGGCACCGTCGTGCCGCTCGACGCCCTCGAGGACGCGCTGCTCGGAGTCGACGCGGCGGTGTTCGCCACCTCCTCACCCGAGCCGCTCATCGGGACCGACGGGTTCGCCCGCGTGGTCGGCGGGCGGGGCGGCAGGCAGCTCGCGGTCGTCGACCTCGGGCTGCCGAGGAACATCCACCCTGACACCGCGGCGCTGGACGGCGGCAAGGACGGCTTCGACCTGTTCGACCTCGCGCGGCTGGACCACGACGGCTTCACGGTCCCCGGCGGTCGGACGGCACAGCTCGGCGCGGCGACCGAGGTGGCGCTCGTCGAGGCCGAGCGGTGCGTGGCGTGGTTCCGCTCGAAGCCGGCGGACGCGGTCGTGGCCGCGATCCAGGCTCGGGCCGCGCACGTCGCGAAGACCGAGGCGGAGGCCGCGAGCCACATCCCCGGGCTCGACGAGAAGCAGCGCGCCGCGGTCGAGCAGGCGATCCGCCGCACGGTCCGCAAGGTCGTACACACGCCCACCGTCCGGACGAAGGAAGCCTGCGCTCGCGGCGACGATGCCCTGTTGCAGGCCGCCCGGTGGCTGTTCGGGCTCGACGACGCGACGGAGAACGGCCTGGCCCGCAACGGAACAGGGGAGGACATGGCTCGCGCGGAAGAGGTCGCACGATGATCTTCGGACGACGCAAACGCAGAGCCGCGGGGAAGGACCAGGCGGTCGCGGGCGGGCCCGACGAGGACGCCGGCTCCGGAGCCGGAGGGGACCGCGACGAGGCGCCGGGCGCTGCCGGCCCTTCGGGCGCGGGGGAGACCGGGGGAGAGGGGTCCGAGGAAGGGAAGGGGCCGTTCGCCTCGACGAGGGCCGCGCTCGCCCTGGTCAGGAAGCGGCACCTCTTCGTGGCGACGGTGGGCCTCATGGGGTTCATCGGGGTCGGCGTGCTCCTGTTCGCGGGCGTCAGCTTCTGGTGGACGTCCCAACCCTCGTTCTGCGCTCGGTGCCATGTGATGGAGCCATACATCGCCGCGTGGGAGCAGTCCCCGCACGCCGACGTGAACTGCGAGAGCTGCCACCTCACCCCGGGCTTCTTCGGCTTCGTCGGCGGCAAGATCGCCGGCCTCCAGGTCGTCGCGAACTACATCCGGGGCGACTACCAGGACTGGTCGTTCAACGCGGCGGTCTCGAACGCGGCGTGCCTCCAGTGCCATGAGGAGATCACGGACGCGAGCATCCACAGCACCGACACCGGGATCCTCGTGAGCCACAGGGACATCCTCGAGGGCGGCGGCAAATGCATGTTCTGCCACTCGACGGTGGCGCACGGCTCCGCGGTCCCGGCGGGCTCGGCGACCCACCCGACGATGTCGACCTGTCTCACCTGCCACAACGACGAGATCGCCCCGCTCGACTGCAACCTGTGTCACGTCGGAAAGAAGCCGCCGGGAGAGATGCCGACGCCGTCGGCACCGACCGGCACGGGCGGCTAGGGAAGGGAGGGACCATGCGGAAGCGGCGCAGCAGGAAGCCCGAGCCGAAACAGATGACGCTTCCCGGTGTCGACACCTCGGCGAAGACGCAGCCCAAGCGACGACCCGGGCCGATCGCCCGCGCCCGCCAGGTGCTCACGTCCAAGCCGATGACGCGGCGGCGGTTCCTCGCGGGGACGCTGGGCTGGGTCTCGGCAGGGATCGCCGCGGCCCTCGGCGTCCCCGCGGCGGTCGCGGTCGTCTCACCGGCGTTGCGAAAGGATGACCTCGGTTGGAGCCCCGTCGCCCGGCTCGGCGAGCCGGAGGCGGGCGAACCCGACCTGCGGGTCGTGGACACCCCGGTCCTCACGAGCTTCACCTCGCTCGTGGAGGACGCCTACATGAAGGCGTCGCCACGTGACGTCGCCGTCTACGTCGTGAACCACGGCGACGAGGACTTCACCGTCTTCGACGTCCGCTGCACGCACCTTGGGTGTCCGGTCAGCTGGAAGGAGGAGGACCGGCACTTCTACTCACCGTGCCACGCCGGAGTCTTCGACGTCGAGGGGCGCGTGCTCGCGGGGCCTCCGCCGAGGCCGCTCGATCGGTACGAGTACAAGGTCGAGAACGGCGTGCTGTACGCGGGGAAGTTGTTCGAGGTCAACGACGAGCTACAGCGGATCACGATCTGAAGGAGAACGACCGTGTTCGCAGGCACCAAGGAGTTCATCGAACAGCGCTTGAAGCTTCAGCCGGTGGCCGAGCGCGTCATGGAACACCCGGTACCCCGGCACATCACCTGGCTGCACTGTTTCGGGGGTCTCACGTTCTTCAGCTTCATCATCCTGGTGGTCACCGGCATCATCATGGCGTTCTTCTACATCCCGTCGCCGGACCACGCGACCGACAGTGTGGCGTACCTGCAGACATCGGTCCCGTTCGGGAGCATCGTCCGCAACCTGCACCGTTGGGGCGCCTACGCGATGGTCACCCTCGTCTTCTTCCACATGGTCCGGGTCTTCGTGCACAAGGCCTACCGCAGGCCGCGCGAGCTGAACTGGGTCCTCGGCGTCGTGCTCATCATGTTGGTCCTCGGGTTCGGGTTCACCGGCTACCTGCTCCCCTGGGACCAGAAGGCCTACTGGGCGACGAACGTCGGGTTGAACATCGTCGACACCATCCCCTTCGTCGGAGAGACGGCCGCCAACTTCCTTCGGGGCGGTGCGGAGCTCGGCGCCTTGACGCTCGTCCGCTTCTACGCCCTGCACGTCTTCATCTTGCCGGTCGTACTCGTCGTGGGGCTGCTGCTTCATTTCGCGATGATCCGGAAGCAGGGGATCGCCGAGCCGCTGTGAAGGAGGAGTGACATGACTCAGCTCACAGAACCAAGCGAACTCCCCCTCGTGGCCGACGAGCCGGTCCAGGGCCGCAAACCGATGCCCTTCTACCCCGACTTCGCCCTCATCGAGGCGATCACGGCGCTCTGCTTCTTGGTCGTGCTGGTCGTCGTCGCCGCGCTCACGGAGCCGGGCCTCGAGGAGACGGCAGACCCGACGGCATCCGGATACGTGCCCCGCCCGGAGTGGTACTTCCTGTGGGCCTTCCAGATGCTCAAGTACTTCAAGGGCGAGGCCGAGGTGCTCGGTACCTTCGTCGTGCCCGCGGTCGTGATCGGGCTCTTGGTCGCCGTGCCCTTCATCGATCGCCGGGAGCGGCCGCACGCGCTCATCCGCGGCACTCGACCCGTGCGCCTGTGGCCGCGACTGGTCGCGCTCGCCGCGATGGCCGGGCTCGGTGCGCTCACATGGCTGTCCGTCACCGCAGCGGTGCCGATGACGCGCGAAGGCCCACCCCTCACCGCCGCCGAGGCTGTAGGCCAGTCCATCTACGAGCGGTTCGGGTGCTCCACATGTCACACCATCGGCGACGCCGGCGGAGACCGGGGGCCGGCGCTGACCTCGTTCGGGATCAAGCCCGACGCACAGGAGCGCGTGCTCCTGCACTTCACCGGCATCGGCGGACTGCCCGAGAGCACGATGCCCGGCTACCAGCTCTCGGAGGCTGAGCTCCGGTCGCTCGCGGCCTACCTCCTCAGCCTCAGGGGTGACAAGGGGTCGTGATGGAAGAGCCGAAGCCGAAGCCGAAGCGCCAGGTCCCCTTGGTCCTGATGGTTCTCGTTCCGCTGGTCACGGTCGGCCTCGCGTTCGTCGCGGTGGTCATCGCCTGGCGCTCGAGTGGCTCGAACGAGTCGGCCCGCTCCCCCAGCCCGGTCCCCGCCATCCAGGTAACGAGCGAGGCGTTCCTCGGCTGCCCCGACTGCCACAAGGACCTGGACAAGGCGTTCAAGGCCGGCCTGGTTCCCCAGCTCCTCTACACGCACGAGATGCACTTCGGGAAAGGCGTGTCCGAGTGCGCCGTATGCCACCCGGCGAACACCCATGAGCCCGACAAGATCAACAGACCCACGATGTCCCGCTGTTTCATCTGCCACGGACTGAGCAAGCAGGCGATCGCGCCGGGTTCCTGCGATACCTGCCACCCGCCGGGGATGCGGCAGAAGCCGACCTCCCACCTCGCCGGCGACTGGCTGCCCTTGGCCCATTCGGAGGCGGCGCTCGAGGACCGGTTCGAGTGCCTCACCTGCCACGAACAGGCCACCTGCGACTCGTGCCACGGGCTGGAGATGCCGCACGAGGACTTCTTCATCGACGACACGCACCCCCTCGTCTACTTCGAGGAGCCGCAACTGTGCGAGAACTGCCACGCCCAACCGACGGATCGCCGGGACTTCTGCGATACCTGCCACCATCCCGAGGGGCCGGAGGATGTCGCGTGGATCCAGTTCCACCCCACCGTGGTCGGGGATGTCGGTGGAACAACGTGCTTCGAGTGCCACTCCGACCAGACGTGCGTGACGTGCCACCGCAAGGGCGTCGAGGACCTCTCGGCAGACGAGGCGCTCCTGGTGGCCTCACCTTCGGTGACCCCGAGCGGCTAGGAAGAGAAGAACGATGGCGACGGTCGACACGCCCGCAGGACGAACCCGGCGCGGCGCCGGGGAAAGCGACGTGAGGTGAGGAAGATGGACGAGCGGGCTCGGGACCGGTGGAGGCGCGGACCGGGCTGGACGGTGCCGGCCGTGTTGGTCTTCCTCGTCGTCCTCCTCACCGTCGGCATGTTCCGGCGCGAGCGCACTCAGCCCGTGGCTCCCCCGCCGATGCTGACCGCGGCGAGCTCGCTCCTGGATTGCACCGACTGCCACGGCGACCTCGACCGCATGTTCAAGGCCGGAGAGAAGCCGAACCTGCTGTTCACCCATGAGCGGCACTTCGGCATCGGGGTCTCCGACTGCGCCGCCTGCCATGTCGCGAACACGCACGAGCGCGATCAGGTCAACCGCCCGAGGATGACCACCTGTTATCAGTGCCACTCAACCGAGGGGGGCGCCAGGGCGCCCGGCGAGTGCTCGCTCTGCCACCCGCCGGAGCTGGAGCCCGAGCCCGATTCGCACCTCGTGGCGAACTGGGTGCCCGACCGGCACCCGGACGCCGCGAAGGCGAACCCCTTCGACTGCGCGTCCTGCCACGAGCAGACCTCCTGCGACTCGTGCCACGGGCTCGAGCTCCCGCACGCGGCAAGGTTCAACGAGCGCACGCACGCCGAGGCGTTCTTCGAAGACCCGGCGCTGTGCGGAACCTGCCACCCGCGCCAGCCGCTGGTCGAGCGCGACGAGTGCGACACATGTCACCACCCACAGGGGCCGTCCAGCTCGACCTGGATCGCGTGGCACCCGAACGTGGTCGGGAGCCGAGGCGCCGAGACGTGCTTCCAGTGCCACGCGACCGACACGTGCCGAGCCTGCCACCGGCAGGGCCCGGAGAACTTCACGGACGAGGACCTCGCGGCCGACGCGGCCCTGCTTGGTACGTCACCTGCGCCGGCCGTGACGACGCCACCGACCCCGGTGGCACCGACCGGTTCGACCGGCACGACCGGATGAGATGAGGAGGCACCCCATGGAAGACACCGACACCACCAAGGATGAGCGCCCCGAAGGCGGGTTCGGCTCGGTCCTGCGCGTGCGGATCGAGCTGTGGCTCGTCGTCGTGTTCATGGCGCTCGCGTTCGGCGCCGGCATCGTGGTGACCGCGCTGTACGACGAGCCGGCGGCGAGCTCCGTAGCCGGCATCCAGGGCTCGACGGGCTCGCTCGTCGCGCCCCCGCTCACGGATGACCAGATCGCCGGTGGGCTGCCCTCCGGGCACCCGGGGCTGAGCGGCGCGACGGGTGCAACCGGCGCGACGGGATCGAGCGGCCAAGGCGGCGGGAACGGCGGAGGCAACGGCAAGTAAGGGGGACCCGTGGGCCAGGATGACCGGCCCGAGGACGAGACGCGCGACCAGGGCGAGGAGCCCGAGGCCGAGCTGCGTGACGAGGGCGAAGAGCCCGAGGCCGAGCTGCGTGACGAGGGCGAAGAGCCCGAGGCCGAGCTGCGTG
>CAYUSA010000011.1:0-8112 GCA_964447335.1 uncultured Actinomycetes bacterium | reverse complement strand
ACGAGGGCGAAGAGCCCGAGGCCGTCGAGACCCGGCCCGAGCCGGTGGCGGAGCCCGAGCCGGTGGCCACGCGCGGCGAGGAGCAGCCGCCTTGGCACCGGGTGCTCCGGGCGCTCGTGGTGCTCGGCGGTGTGCTCGCGGTCGCGCTCCTGTTCGTCGGGTGGAACCGTGTCGCGTCCTCGGACGCGTTCTGCTCCTCCTGCCACGAGATCGAGCCGGCCGTCCAAGCTGCCGACCGCTCCGTCCACGCCGACGTGTCGTGCCTCGCGTGTCACGCGAGCCCCGGTCTCGTCGGCGCGCTGCGGTACCTGCCCACGCTCGCGCGCGAGACCATCGATGAGTTCACGGGCTGGGACATCGCGCACGGCGTGCTGGACGCGCGGTCCTGCGACTCCTGTCACGACGACATCGCCACGACCCCCGACCTCGCCGCGGCACATGCGACTGGAGCGACATGCGCCTCGTGCCACGGCGACGTCTCGCACCCACCGTTCCGTCTCACCGGATTCGAGCGCCCCGTCGAGCAGGCCGAGGGCGCCGTCCACCCCCGCCTCTACGTGCAGACCCACGGCGATGACGTCGTGGCGAACCCCGACTCCTGCACCGAGTGCCACGCGACGAACTTCTGTGAGGCCTGCCACTTCCGCGAGACCTACCCCCACCCCGACGGGTGGATCAACACCCACGGTCCGACGCAGGAGGAGCTCGGCGCTCAGACCTGCGAGGGCTGCCACCCGCAGACCTTCTGCGCTGGCTGCCACGGCACCGAGATCCCGCACAACGCGCGGTGGCTCGGAGAGCACTGGCGCGACCTCGCGGACGCCCCGGTGACCCCCTGCCTGCTCTGCCACCCGAGAACGGACTGCACCACCTGCCATTCCGAGCACGGTGTGCACCAGGAACAGGACCTGTACACCGGAGGCACGTCGTGACGCGCCGGAAGCGGTCCCGCGCGCTCGTGATCCTGATCTCGACGGTCTTCATCCTGCTCCTCGCGGAAGGCGTGCTCGTCGCGTTCGTGTTCGTCTCGCCCAGCGCGAGGAAGGATCTCGGCAGCGTGGCGGAGTCGGTCGAGCGCGTCTGGAGCGGAACCGAGAACAACCCCGGGATCAAGACGAGATCCGCCCGCGCAGCGCGCGAGGTCTACGACGACTGGGTCGTTCCCCTCTGGAGCGGCCCCGAGACGCCCCCGCTCGACCCGGAGTTCACCGCCTGCGTCGCGTGCCACCGCGACTACGCCACGCAGCGCAAGTTCACCGTGTACATGAACCACCCGCTCCACGCCGAGCTCGGGGTGGCATGTGAGACGTGCCATCCACAGAACCCGCACCCGAACCCCCCGCGCCCGCGGGAGGAGATGTGCTCGGACTGCCATGACGAGGTGAACAACAAGGACGAATGCGGCTACTGCCACCCCCCTGCGTCCCTCCCCCACTTCTATGCGCTCGGGGCGCCGCGGAGCAGCGTCGTGGACTGTGCGGTCTGCCACCCGCGCAACACGTTCGCGGGGGCCGCACCGACGACACAGATCCACAGCGAAGGCCTCGACGGTTCGGATCGTGACACGTGCCTCACGTGTCACGAGGAAGCCAACTGCCAGCAGTGCCATGCCCTGCCACACCCCCAGGACTGGGTCAATCTCCACGGGAGCGTCGCCGTGGAGGACGCCACCGCGTGCTACGCCTGTCATGCTGGCAACTGGTGCAGCGATCGGTGTCACGCCCCGCTCCCGCCGCAACCCCTCCCGTCCGTAGGAGTCCGACCATGAAACTCACCAACCGAAGCGCCGCCATCCTCATCTTGGTGGGCGTACTCGCCGTCCTCACGTTGGGCACGGCCTGGCTCCTCGGGGTCGGCCCCCTGAGGTCATCGAACCGGAGCCCCGTGATCGCGACCGTTGACGGACGGCCTATCTACCTCGACGAGGCCCGATCCCGAGTGCGGAGCCTCGCCGGCATGCACGAGGGATCTCAGGGGCCGCTCAGCGGCAGTGACTGGCACGACCAGGTTCTCCAGTCGTTGGTCGACGATCAACTCATCAGGGAGGAAGCGGATCGTCAAGGCATCGCGGTTACCGATCAGGAGATCGCATCGGCCGTCCAGGACGTCATCGACCTGTTCCCCACGCTCGCCGAGTACCAGACCTGGCTCACGTCCGAGCAGATGGATCAGGGCGACGTCGAGAACCGGATGGAACTCCAAATCATCAGTACGCGTGTCTTCGAAGCGGTCACATCGGACGTCCATGCCAGCGAAGCGCAGCTACGCGAGCATTATGAGGCCAACACGGCCTCCTACACCGCAGACGACGGCGAACCGGCCACGTTCTCGGAGGCACGCGCCGACGTGCGGGACGACGTGGAGCAACAGATGAAGGATGAGGCCTTCATCTCATGGCTGGACGATCAGAGGCGATCCGCAAGCGTCGAGGTCGTCCTCGCGGAATGGTGGAGTGAGATCGATGAGCAGCAGAGCTGAATCCCTACCCAAAGGACTCGTCGCAGCGGTCCTGGCGCTCACCCTCGTGGTCCTCGGGCTCGGGGGCACCATCCTGGCCATCAAGCTGCGACCTGCGGAGCTCCCAACGCGCGCGACCGACCGGACCATCGAGATCTGGCGACAGAGGGTCGTCGCTGCTCCCGACGACGACCGCCCGCTGGTCGGTCTCGGACTCGCGCTCCTCGGTGCCGATCGCGCCGGCGAGGCCAGGGCCGCATTCGAAGACGCGCTCGACCTCAACGCGAACAACTGGGTGGCTCTCACGCAGCTTGGGATCCTCGTCGCCGATGAGGACTCGCCGCGTGCCCTCCAGCTCCTCGAGAGCGGAGCAGAGCAGGCCCCGACCGGCAGCAAGGTCGTCCCGCTCGTGGCGATCGGAGACGTCTACATGTCGCTCGGCGACGCGAAGCACGCCGCGAGCGCATACCGGCACGGCCTCGAGGACTCATCGAGCGTGTTCGAGGCGCATCTCGGACTCGCGAAGGCTCTGGAAGCCCTCGGGAAGGACGCGGAAGCCCTCTCCGAATACGAGGAGGCCGCCCGATACGACCCGGCGAATACGGAAATCGCAGAGGCGATCGCGCGATTGCAGGGCAACGACTAGCGAGATGGACAGTAGGAGGCATCCGACGATGGCAACCCCCGACACACTCGAGGACAAGCGTTCGACTCAGGGCGAAGACGAGGACAGATCGACGCGGAAGCTGCTGATCATCCTCTTCTGGACCCTCGGGGTCGCTGCGCTCTTCCTGCTGGCGCTTCTGATCTGGCTGCTGTGGCCGCAACAGACGACACCCCCGGGGCAGGCGGCTGGCTACCCCATCGAGGTCGTCACCACGATCTACGGCTACGGAGAGGGGGCCGACGAGCTCCTCCGCACACCCCTCGGCGTCGCGTTCAGCGGCAATGACAACGTGTGGATCTCCAACACCGGCCGTTCGCGGGTCGAGCAGTACACGACGGATGGCACGTTCGTGCGGATGATCGGAGCGGATGACGGTGCGGGCAAGCTGATCGCCCCGTATGGGCTCACGATCGACGACGCAGGCGGGCGGGTGTACGTGGCCGACTACGGCAGCGGGTTCGTCCAGGTGTACACGACATCCGGCGAGTACGTCGGCCATCTTCCCGCCGACGACCAGGATCTCGAGGTCTTCGGCGAAGGCTTCACGCCCTACGACGTCGAGATCGTCGAAGGACGAGTCGTCGTGTCTAGCAACGACGGTCTCTACTTCTTCGACACGTCGGGCCACGTCACCAGCCGGTGGGTCGGCACCGTGAAGAAGGAGAACGTCCGTGGCCCCGAGTTCGGCCAGTTCAACTTCCCTGACAGCTTCACCGTCGACCCCGCGACGGGCACCTTCTACGTTGCCGACACGACCAACCGCCGCGTCGTCGCGCTGAGCCCCGAGGGACAGTGGCTCTGGGTCTCTGGCACACCGGACTCGGCCGGAGAAACGACGGGATTCTGGCAGCTTCCCCGGAGCATCCAGATCGGTCCCGATGGGAACCTGTACGTCGTGGACACCTTCCGTCCCGACGAGGACGGCATGGGCGCGGGCCACATCTCGGTGCTCTCGCCCGAAGGGGAGCTGCTGGCGGAGTTCGGCCGGAACGGATACGAGGATGGAGCGTTCAGGTTCCCGGATCAGATCGCCTTCGACACGCAGGATCTCTGGGCGATCGCCGACCGAGAGAACAACCGCGTCGTGATCTTCCGGCTTCGAACGCCGTACCCACCGCCGGATGAGATCGAGGCGGGCAAGTACGTGGGTGCCGTCTCGAACCCCTGGAACACCTGGTCCACACCCAAGTCCGAGCGCGAGCCTTCGCCGTCGCCGCAGCCATGACCGAGACATCGCACCAGGAAGTGGGGTACCCGACGAGCATCGGGCGAGCGACTGTCGCTGAGCTCGTTGCCACCTTCGCATTCGTCCTCGTGAGCAGCGGCGCGATCGTCGCCACGAACGTTGGCATCGACCAGATGGGCGCCGCGCTCGCCACTGGCCTCGCGCTCGGCGTCGCGGTCTCGGGGGTCAGCCACCTCTCCGGGGGTCATGTCAACCCAGCGGTGACGATCGGGTTGTGGGTCACGGGGAAGATCGAGCCAACTCGCGCCGTGGCGTACATCTTCGCCCAGCTCCTCGGGGCCATCCTGGGCGCCCTGCTCCTGCGCTTCCTGGTGCCGAGTTTCATCTACGACGCAACGGGCGGAGGAGTCCCGACCCTCTCGCCCGTCCTGGGCGTGGGCAAGGGGATCGCGATCGAGGCGACGATCACGTTCATCCTCGTCTTCGTGTTCTTCGGCACCCTCGTCGACGCTCGCGGTGGCTGGTCGAAGACGGGCGGCATCATCATCGGCCTGGCCGCCGCCTCGAACGTGATGGTCTTCGGGCCGTATACCGGCGCGGCGATGAACCCCGCCAGGTGGCTCGGCCCCGCGTTCGCCGCACAGCTGTGGTCCGACTGGTACGTGTGGATCGCCGGGCCGCTGGTCGGAGGGATCCTCGCGGCCCTGCTCTACCGCGGCATCTTCCTGCATCAGCCGGTTCCGAGAGCTTCGGCCGCCCCCGACGGGGAGGCACCTACGGCCTGAGGCCCCGGATCGCGAGGTCGAGCACGGCGTCGACCATCGGTTCGGCCTGCTCCCACGTGAGCACCTGCGCGCGCAGCGGCCCGTCGATGATCAGCGCCGTGACGCGTGCACGGCCGACCACGCCGAGAGCGAGAGGAGCGCGACGTCGCCCTCGCGGATCTCCCCGGCCCGCTGGCCCGCCTCGATCTGGTCGATCAGGACCTGATAGGAGGCGAGCCCGGCTTCGTCGACGGGTGAGTCGTCGCGCTCCGATCGGAGCTCGGGGCGCCACATCAGTGCGAAGCGCGCAGGGTCGTCGAAGGCGAACCGCACGTACGCGCGGCCGACCTCGCGGATCCGGTCGAGGGGGCCACCCTCGCTCCGCGCCACCGCCTCACGGAAAGTGGCGGCGAACGCCTCGAAGCCCTCGACGGCCAGGGCCGTGACGAGCGCCGCCCGGTCGGCGAAGTGGTGGTAGGGGGCGGCGTGGGAGACGCCCGCACGACGAGCCACCTCACGCAGGGTGAAGCCGTCGATGCCGCGCTCGCGGGCGCGGGCCCGCGGCCAGGCGGGCGGCGACCATACGCTCGGCGGCGGCGCCGGTCGAGATGCCCTCGGCGTCCGCGATGCCGAAGCACTCCGCGAGGGTGTCGGCGATGCCGCGCAGGCGCGCGTCGCGCTCGGTCTCGCCCTCGCCGAGGAGCTCGAGCGATGCGAGGTGGATGATGCCGCCGGCGTTCACCACGTAGTCCGGCGCGTACAGGATGCCCCGCTCCGCGAGCGCGCCGGCGTCCTCGGGCGCGCCGAGCTGGTTGTTCGCCGCGCCGGCGATCACGCGGCACCGCAGCGCGGGGATCGTCACGCGGTTCAGCACCCCGCCGGTCGCGCAGGAGAGCACGTCGCACTCGGCGGCGACGGCCTGCTCGGCCGCCACGACCTCGGCGCCGAGCTCGGCCGCGGCCCCCCTCGCTCGGGCCTCGTCGACGTCGGCGAGGATCAGGCGAGCGCCGGCCTCCGCGAGCAGCCCGGCGAGGACCCGCCCGACCGCCCCGACCCCCTGGATCAGCACCGAGCGCCCGGCGACGTCCCCGGAGCCGAAGGCGTGCGCCACCGCCGCGCGGATGCCGTGGAACACCCCGACCGCGGTCGAGGGCCCCGAGCTTCCCGAGCCCCCGTTCTCGACGGTGCGGCCCATCACATGGCTCGTGGCCTCGGCGACGACATCCATGTCGGTCTCGGAGGTGTTCATGTCGCACGCGGTGACGTACGTCCCGCCGAGGGACTCGACGAGCGCCGCGTACCGCAGCAGGAGCTCGCGCCGGCGCTCGCCCTGCGGGACCTCGGGCACCGCGAGCACCGCCTTGCCGCCACCGAGCGGGAGGCCCGACACGGCGTTCTTGCTCGTCATCGCGGTCGAGAGGCGCAGGCCATCACGGAGCGCGTCGTGCGGCGCGGCGTAGGCCTTCATCCTCGTGCCTCCCGCAGCGGGGCCGAGGCGCGTGGAGTGCACGCAGACGAACATCCACGAGGAGGTCGGCGCGTCGTAGCGGGCGACGACCTCCTCGCCGTCCCAGGCTCGCAGGAGGTCTTCGAGCACTATTCGTTCGTGGTCGACAGGTGCTGCGGGCGCCCGCCTTCCTTCTTCGCCCGCTTGGCCGCGCGCTTCTCCTTCACGTTCTTCTGCGCGGCTTTCTTCACCTGCTTCTGACCCTTGTCCTTCGCGTGCGCCACCTCGAACCTCCCGGTCGCCTCGTCCTTCGAATCATGCCACGGCGCGCCGGCCCCACAACGTCACGCGAGGTCGGCGAATGCGGCGCGGACGTCCTTGCGGATCCCGGTCACGAAGGGGATCTCCTCCTTCGTGTAGCGGCGGGCCTTCGCGTCACGCAGCCGCCGGATGCAGTCGACGATGCGGTGGAGCTCGTCGGCCTCGAACGCCAAGATCCACTCCCAGTCGTTGATGCCGAACGCGCTCGTCGTGTTCGCGAGCACGTCCGGGTACTCGCGGCCGATGACGCCGTGCTCTGCGAGCATCTCGGCACGCTCCTCGCGCGGCAGCAGGTACCACTCGGGCGTGCGGACGAACGGGTAGACGTTCAGGAACCGCTTCGGCGGATCGCCCTTCACGAACGCGGGCGCGTGGTCGGCGCTGAACTCCGCCGGCTTCACGACGCCCATGAACGTCCAGGCCACGTCGAGCGCTCGGCCGGCCTGCGTGCGCCGGAACGCCACCAGCGCGTCCTGCACGTCCTCGGGCGTCGAGCCCACGAGCCACAGCATCAGGTCCGAGTCCGCGCGGAACCCCACCGTCGAGTACACCCCGCGGACCGCGATGCGGCCCTCCCACGCCTTGAAGAGGTTCTCGACCTCCTGGGCGACGTCGTCGACGTCGAGGTCGCGGAAAGCCTCGCGGGCCTTGAACACCGGATACAGCGCGTACACCGTCTCGCTCATGTCAGTGCTCCAGTTCGCCCGATCGGTCCCCACCGGCGAGATGCGCTCGCACCCGCTCGGCGACACGGTTCGCGCCCCGGACGACGTCGGCCACGCCGACGCCCTCGTACGCGTTCCCCACGACGAAGATACCGGGCGGGAGCGATGCGATGGCCGCCTCGACCCGCTCGAGGTGCCCGACCTCGTATTGCGGCATGGCCCTCGGCCAGCGAACGACCGCCGAGGCCTCGGCCGCCGGCGGGAGCGGGAGCACGGCCGCGAGGTGCCGCTCGACCGCTTCGACGATGTCCCCGTCGGGGGACTCGAGCACGTCCTCGGAGCCCGCGCCGCCGACCGCGCACCGCACGACCGCGCGATCGCCGAAGGCATCGTCGGGCCACGTCGAGGACACGAGCGACGCCGACAGCATCGGCGCCATCCCGCGCGGGACAACGAACCCGCTCGCCTCCGGGAGCGCCTCCGCCGTGCCCGGCGAGTAGACCAGGAGCACGACCCCGACCGATGCGGACGGGAACGCCGCGAGCTCGCCCACCGCGGCCGGCGCGATGGGCTCGAGCACCCGCGCGGTCGCGGCCGCCGGCGTC
>CAYUSA010000010.1:0-67209 GCA_964447335.1 uncultured Actinomycetes bacterium | reverse complement strand
CTGCCGGCGCCCGAGGTCTGGCTCTTCGCCGACGCCGACCTCGGCGCCACGGCGGAGGCGCTCGCCGTCGTGCTCGAACCGGTCCTGCAGGGGCGGGCCGATCTCGTCGTCGCGACGTTCCCGCCGGGGCAGGGGGGAGGGCTGGGGACCGTGAAGCGGTTCGCGGCGCGCGCGATCGCGCTCCTCTCGGGGTTCGAGGCGACCGAGCCGCTCTCGGGGCAGCGGGCGGTGACGGCGGGCGCGCTCGCCGCGTGCCGCCCGATCGCCCGAGGCTTCGGGGTCGAGACCGCCATGACGATCGACGCGGTGCGGGCCGGTCTTCGCGTGATGGAGGCTCCCGCCCCGCTGTCGCACCGCCCGACCCGGCGGGACCTCCGAGGGTTCGCGCACCGGGGGCGGCAGGGGCTCGACATCGCGCTCGCCGTGGCCTCCAGGGCGGTGGGCCTGCGGTGAGGTGGGGTCGCCTCGCGACCGAGAACCACCGGGGCGTACCGCTGCCGCGGGTCCTCGGGATCGTGCTGGCCGCGGCCGCCGTTCTCGCCACGGTGGCCTGGGCGGCGCTCGGGGAGGTCGGAGCGGCCGGGTGGGGCGCCCTCGCGGGCTCGGTCCTGGTCTTCGGCGCGGGTCTCGTCGACGACCTCGCCCCGGTGGGCCCTCGCGGGCTGCGGAACCACCTCCGCGCCCTCCTGAACGGGCGGATGACGACCGGCATCCTGAAGGTGCTCGTCACGGCGGGTGCGGCGGTCGTCGTGGTCGCGCTGCAGCCCCGGCGCGATCCGTGGGCGTCGTTCGCCGGGATCGTGCTCATCGCCGCCGCGACGAACGTGGGCAACGGCCTCGACGTCGTGCCGGGCCGGGCGCTGAAGGGGTTCCTGCCGGCGGCGCTCGCGGCCGCGCTCGCGGGCGATCTCGCGCTCGTGCCGGGCCTTGCCGGACTGCTCGTCGGGTCCGTCGTTGCGCTCCCGCTCGACCTGGCCGAGCGCGCCATGCTCGGGGACTCGGGCTCCAACCTCCTCGGGTTCACCGCGGGGCTCGGGCTGTACGCGGCGCTCGGAGACGGAGCCGTGGCGCTCGCCGCGGCAGCCGCGGTGGGGCTGAACGTGCTCGCCGAGACGGTGACGTTCTCGCGCGCGATCGAGGCGGTGACGCCGCTCCGGTGGCTCGACGGCCTCGGCCGGATGCGCACGGCCGGCTGAGGACGACTTTCTCGGGCCTTCCGCGCGATCTCGCGGCGAAAACCGAGGTCTCGTCGGAGCCCTCTGCTAGCATGCGGTTCCGAGGTGAAGAAACAGCCGAGATACATCTTCGTGACCGGCGGGGTCGCCTCGGGCCTCGGCAAGGGGATCACCACCGCCTCGCTCGGTCGACTCTTCAAGGCACGCGGACTGCGTGTCGCGCTCCAGAAGCTCGATCCCTACGTCAACGTCGACCCCGGCACCATGAACCCGTTCGAGCACGGCGAGGTGTTCGTGCTCGACGACGGAGCCGAGACCGATCTCGACCTCGGGCACTACGAGCGCTTCACCGACGAGAACCTGCACCGCGGCTCGAACATCACGACCGGCTCGATCTACTCGGCGGTGATCCAGAAGGAGCGCCGGGGCGACTACCTCGGCAAGACCGTGCAGGTCATCCCGCACATCACCGACGAGATCAAGGAGCGGATCCGCTCCTACGCCGAGACCGAGGCCGCCGACCTGCTGATCGTCGAGATCGGCGGCACGGTCGGCGACATCGAGTCCCTGCCGTTCCTGGAGGCGATCCGCCAGCTCCGCAACGAGGTCGGCCGAGACCACTGCGCGTTCGTGCACGTCTCGCTGATGCCGTACATCGGCCCGTCGGGCGAGCTGAAGACCAAGCCGACGCAGCACTCGGTGAAGGAGCTCCGTTCGCTCGGGCTGCAGCCGGACGTGATCGTATGCCGGTCCGACCGGCCGATCGGGCGGCACCTGAAGGAGAAGATCTCGCTGCTCTGCGACGTGCCGATCTCAGGCGTCGTGAGCGCGCCCGACACCGCGTCGATCTACAAGGTGCCGATGGTGCTCCGCAAAGAGGGGCTCGACGACCTGCTCGCGAGTCACCTGGGGGTTGAGACGCCTCCCGACCTGTCCGAGTGGCACCGGCTCGTCGAGCGGATCGACGCGGCCACCGATCCGGTCCACATCGCGATCGTGGGCAAGTACGTGAATCTGCGCGATGCCTACCTGTCGGTGATGGAGGCCCTCAAGCACGGCGGCTTCCACCACGGCGCCGAGATCGAGATCACGTGGCTCGCCTCGGACGACCTGTCCGACAACGGCGCCATGGACGTGCTCGCGCGCGCCGACGGGATCCTCGTGCCCGGCGGTTTCGGCGTCCGAGGCGTCGAGGGCAAGGTGGACGCCATCCGGTACGCCCGCGAGCACGAGGTGCCCTTCCTCGGCATCTGCCTCGGCCTGCAATGCGCCGTCATCGAGTTCGCCCGCAACGTCTGCGGCCTGCAGGGGGCGAACTCCTCGGAGTTCGATCCGGCCACGCCGCATCCGGTCATCGACCTGCTGCCCGAGCAGAAGAACGTCACGGACCTCGGCGGCTCGATGCGCCTCGGTGCGCAGCCGTGTCACCTGACGCCGGGGACCATCGCCGCGGCCGCCTACGGCGAGCAGGTCGTCTACGAGCGGCACCGCCACCGCTTCGAGGTCAACCCCGTGTACCACGAGGTCCTGTCGGCGAGCGGTCTGGTGTTCTCAGGGCTGTCACCCGACGGGCGGCTCGTGGAGATCATCGAGTTGCCGAACCATCCGTTCTTCGTGGCCGGCCAGTTCCACCCTGAGCTGCGCTCCCGGCCGACCCGGCCGCACCCGCTGTTCCGCGAGTTCGTCGGGGCGGCCCACGCGCGCCGCAGGACACGCGCCGAGCGGCAGGTCGTCGTCCCCGGATAGGGTCGCGGGGTGGAGCCCGTCCCCGTCCGCGAGGTCTACGCCGGCCGCCTCATCCGCGTCGAGATCCTCGAGCGTCCCGGCGGCGAGCACGATGTCGTCCGCCACCCCGGCGCCGCCGCGGTCCTGCCGATCACACCGCAGGGCGAGGTGCTGCTCGTGCGCCAGCTCCGGCCGGCGATCGGTCAGGAGCTCGTCGAGATCCCCGCGGGGCTCCTGGACCACGCGGACGAGGACGCGCTCACGTGCGCGGCGCGGGAGCTGCTCGAGGAGACGGGCTACCGGCACCGGACCATCGAGTTCCTCGGCGGCTTCTTCTCCTCACCCGGCTTCACCGACGAGTACATCCACCTGTTCGTGGCCACGACCGGCTCGGAGCCCGAGGCCCCGCCCGAGGACGGCATCGAGCTGCTGCGCAAGCCGTTCGAGGAGATGGTGGCCGCGGCTCGCGCCGGCCGGATCCGCGACGTGAAGACGGCGCTCGCGATCCTGCTCGCCGACGCTCGCGGCATCGGCGTCTGAGCGCCATCCGGGCGGCGCGGACCGTCGGCGCCCCGGTCGGGTCGGGTACCCTTGGGTCGCACCGTCGCCGAGGAGGGTACCCCCGTGATCGTCGGGATCCCGAAAGAGGTCAAGGACAACGAGTACCGCGTGGCGGCGACCCCCGAAGGGGTTCGTGAGATCACGCGCGCGGGCCACGACGTGGTCGTGGAGGCCGGGGCGGGTGTCGGATCGGCGCTCCCGGACGAGGAGTTCATCGCCGCCGGGGCGAAGATCCTCCCCGACGCCGACGCGGTGTTCGCGGCGGCCGACCTGATCGTGAAGGTCAAGGAGCCCCAGCCGCAGGAGTACGAGCGGTTCAAGCGCGGGCAGCTGCTGTTCACCTACCTGCACCTCGCCGCCGACCGCGGGCTCACGCGCTTCCTCGCCGAGCGCGAGGTCACCTCGGTCGCCTACGAGACCGTCGAGCTCCCGGACGGGCGACTGCCGCTCCTCGCGCCGATGAGCGAGATCGCCGGGCGTATGGCGCCGCAGGAGGGCGCGAAGTACCTCGAGCGGCCGTTCGGCGGTCGGGGCGTGCTGATGGGCGGGGCCTCGGGCGTCGCGCCGGCCAGGGTCGTCGTGATCGGCGCCGGCATGGCCGGCCTGAACGCCGCGTGGATCGCCGCCGGGATGGAGGCCGAGGTCGTCGTGCTCGACAAGAACGTCGACCGCCTGCGCTACGTCGACCAGATCCAGCGCGGCCGGATCCAGACCGTGATGAGCTCGGTCCTCGCGATCGAGCAGCTCGTGGTGGAGGCCGATCTCGTGATCGGCGCGGTGCTCATCCCCGGCGCGAAGGCACCGCACCTCGTGACCGAGGAGATGGTCCGAGAGATGCGGCCCGGCTCGGTCATCGTCGACATCTCGATCGACCAGGGTGGGTGCGTGGAGACCGCGCGGATGACGACCCACTCGAACCCGGTGTACGTCGAGCACGACGTGGTGCACTACTGCGTCGGCAACATGCCGGGCGCCGTGCCGCGCACATCGACCTACGCCCTCACGAACGTCACGCTGCCCTACGCGATCGACATCGCGACGAAGGGGCTCGAGGACGCGGTCCGGGAGGATGCCGCGCTCGCGCTCGGCGTGAACGTGTACGGCGGTCGCGTGACGAACGCGGCCGTCGCCGAGGCCCACGGCCTGTCCTTCACCGAGCTCGGATCGCTCGTCGACGGCCTGGGCTGAACCGACCCGGGATCACCGTGCGATGTCCGACGCCCTGACGACGCAGATCCAACGTTTCTTCGACCACCTCACGGTGGAGCGCGGGCTGTCCGACAACACCATCGCCGCGTACCGTCGCGACCTCGGCCGGTACGCCGGGTTCTTGCGCGGACGTGGCGTGCGCGACGCCCGCAAGGCCGACGAGCACCTGATCGCCGGGTTCGTGGCGGAGCTCTCGACCGCGACGCACGACGAGGGCCGTCCGTACCGGGCGAGCTCGGTCGTCCGCTCTCTCTCCGCGGTGCGCTCGTTCCACCGGTTCCTCCTGCGCGAGGGCAAGGCCGAGCGCGACCCGGCGGCCACCGTCGTCCGGCCGCGTCTCCCGCGTTCCCTGCCGCGTCCGATGCCGGTCGAGGATGTCCTGCGGCTGCTCGCGGCGCCGCCCGAGGGCACGCCGGTCGGCCTGCGCGATCGCGCGGTCCTCGAGACGCTCTACGGCGGGGGACTCCGGGTCTCCGAGCTCGCCGGCCTCGACATCGACGACGTGGAGCTCGAGGGAGGGGGCGTTCGCGTCCTCGGCAAGGGCGGGAAGGAGCGCGACATCCCTCTCGGGCGGTACGCAACCGAGGCGATCTCTGCCTACCTGCGCCGCGCGCGTCCCGGTCTCGCGACGAGCCGCAGCAGGGCCGCACTCTTCCTCAACCAGCGGGGCGGGCGGCTCACGCGCCAGGGCGTCGCCGGCATCCTCGCGAAGGCCGTCAAGGGAGCCGGCATCGAGCGGCGCGTGACGCCGCACACGCTGCGACACTCGTTCGCCACGCATCTGCTCGAGGGTGGCGCCGACGTCCGGGTGGTGCAGGAGCTCCTCGGGCACGCGAGCGTGGCCACGACCCAGGTCTATACGCTGGTGACCAGGGAGCACCTGCGCGAGGTCTACTACACGGCACACCCGCGGGCGCGTCGCGCGCCCGCACGGAGGAGGGATCCAGCGTGACGATCGCAGAGGCGAAGATGGCGGAGTTCCGCGCGGCGCTCGAGGAGCAGCGCGCCAACCTTCGCAAGGAGATCGAGGACCAGGGCGGCGACGCGGACTCCGACGACGCGGAGATCGACGTCGAGCGCGGGTTCGCCGACAGCGCCCACGCGACGGCCGAGCGCGCGCGCACGCTCTCGGTGATGAAGGCGCTCCGGGCGAACCTGCGATGGGTGAACCGCGCGCTCGCGAAGATGGAGCTGGGTACGTACGGCGTCTGTGAGCGCTGTGGTACCCCGATCGCGCTCGAGCGGCTCGAGGCGCTCCCGTGGGCGATCCTGTGCATCGACTGCGCGCGCCTCGGCGGCGCCCGGTGAGCCTTGGGCGCGTCCCGAGGGTGCTCCTGCTCGTCTGCGACTCCTTCGGCGTGGGCGATGCGCCCGACGCCGAGGCCTACGGGGACGCCGGCTCGGACACGCTCGGCAACTGCGCGGATGCGGTCGGAGGCATCGTCGCCCCGAACCTCGGCGCGCTCGGGCTCGGGCTGCTCACCCGGATCGAGGGCGTCGAGCCTCGCGCGGTTCCCGGATCGGCGCACGGCCGGCTCACCGAGCGCTCGGCGGGCAAGGACACGACGACCGGCCACTGGGAGATAGCGGGCATCGTGCTCGACCGGCCGTTCCCGCTGTACCCCAAGGGCTTCCCGCCCGAGATCATGGAGCCGTTCGTGCGGAGGATCGGCCGTCCGGCGCTCGGCAACGTGCCGGCCTCGGGGACGGAGATCATCGCGGAGCTGGGGCCCGAGCACCTGCGGACCGGGAACCCGATCGTCTACACGAGCGGCGACTCCGTCTTCCAGATCGCCGCCCACACCGGCGTCGTCCCGCTCGAGACCCTGTACGCGTGGTGCCGCGTCGCGCGCGAGCTCCTCGTCGGCGAGCACGCCGTGGGGCGCGTGATCGCCCGGCCGTTCACCGGAGCGCCGGGGGCGTTGGTCCGCCGGCCGGAGCGTCGCGACTTCTCGGTGTCGCCGCCCGGGCCGACCCTGCTCGACGTCTGCGTGAGGGACGACGTCGCCGTCTACGGCGTCGGCAAGATCCGGGACGTTTTCGCCGCCCGAGGGCTGACCGAGGCCGTCTACTCGGACTCCAACGATCACGGCGTGGATCTCACCCTCGAGTACCTGCGGCGGCCCGGACCGTCGCTCGTCTTCACGAACCTCGTGGATTTCGACAGCAAGTACGGCCATCGCAACGACCCCGAGGGCTACGCGCGCGCGGTCGAGGCGTTCGACCTCCGGGTGCCCGAGCTCGTCGACGCGCTCGACGGAGGCGTGCTGTTCCTCACGGGCGATCACGGGTGCGACCCCACGACGTCTCCGACGGATCACTCCCGGGAGCGCACGCCGCTCCTTTCGGCCGGTCTGCCGGGCGGCCCTCACGACGTGGGGACGCGCGAGACCTTCGCCGACCTGGGGGCAACGGTCGCCGCCCTGCTCGGCGTGCGATGGGATCTGGCGGGCCGCAGCTTCGCCGAGGAGATCGGGCTGTGAGGGCCATCGGCCGTGGATGCGGGTCGAGGGTTCTGCGACCGAGCGCGCCCACGAACGCTCGACCTCGATGTGAGGTTCCGGTCAGCGAGGACGGGAGCGAAGGTGGACGCTCATGCTGAGCGGCGCGGACCCGAGGGACGTCGTCGCCGCGAAGCGCGACGGGCGCACCCTGTCTGCCGATGAGCTCGAAGGCTTCGTGCTCGCGTACGCGCGGGACGAGATCCCGGACTACCTCGCCTCGGCGTTCCTGATGGCGGTCTTCATCCGCGGGCTGGACGCGCAGGAGACCCTCGCGCTCACGCGGGCGATGGTGGGCTCCGGACGCACGATCGTGCTCGGGGGCGTGTCGCGACCGACGGTGGACAAGCACTCGACGGGCGGGGTGGCCGACGGCGTGACCCTGGTGTTCGCGCCGCTCGCGGCGGCGCTCGGGCTCGCGGTCGCGAAGCTGTCTGGGCGGGGGCTCGGGCACACGGGCGGAACCCTCGACAAGCTGGAATCGATCCCGGGACTGCGGACGGACCTCGAGGCTGACGCGTTCGTGCGCCAGGTGGAGGAGATCGGGTGCGCTGTGGCCGCCCAGACGGCGGACCTCGTGCCCGCGGACGGCAAGCTCTACGCGCTCCGGGACGCGACGGCCACCGTCCCGACGATCCCGCTCATCGCCTCGAGCGTGATGTCGAAGAAGCTCGCCATCGACACCGACCTCATCCTGCTCGACGTGAAGGCGGGGAGCGGTGCGTTCATGAAGACCGTCCAGGAGGCGGGTGCGCTCGCGACCGCCTGCGCGGACCTCGCGCGCGACTGGGGCCGGACCTGCCGGGTCGCGGTCACGGACATGTCCCAGCCGCTCGGCAGCGCGATCGGCAACGCGCTCGACGTCATCGAGACGATCGAGCTCCTGCGCGGGAGCGGGAGGGGCCGGTTGCGGGAGGCCGTGGTGGTCTTCGCGGCCGAGGCGCAGGTGCGCCTGCTCGGTCTCGGGCAGGTGGAGGCTCGCGCCCGCGCCGAGCGCGCCCTCGACGGCGGAGAGGCGCTCGAGGTGTTCCGCCGGATGGTGGAGCACCAGGGCGGCGACCCTCGCGTCGTGGACGACCCTGCGAGCGTGCTGCCCTCGGCCCCCGTGGTGCGCCGGATCCCTGCGCCCGCCACCGGATACCTCGCGCGGGTGGACGCCGAGGAGATCGGTCGTGCGAGCGCGGACCTCGGGGCCGGCCGCAAGCGCAAGGGCGATCCCGTGGACCCGGCCGTCGGGGTCGTGTTCCGGCCGAAGGTCGGCGACCGGGTGGAGGCAGGCCAGGAGCTCGGTGCCGTGCACGCCCGGGACGAGGACGCGGCGGCCACGGGCGCCGAGCGCGTGCTGGGGGCGCTCTCGTGGTCCGAGGGCCCCGTGGAAGCACCTGCGCTCGTGTACGGCTGGTACGGAGGCTAGGGCATGGAGGATCTGAGGTTCGCCGCGTTCCTGCTGGTCGCCCTCGTGCCGAGCCTCGTCCTGCACGAGTACGCCCACGCCTTCGCCGCCGACAAGCTCGGTGACTCCGCGCCTCGGCGGTGGGGCCGCCTCACGCTGAACCCCAAGCCCCTCGTCGACCCGTTCGGAAGCCTCGTCCTGCCTGGGCTCATCCTGGTGCTCGTCGCCACGGGCCAGGGCTGCCTGCTGCCGATCTTCGCCTACGCGAAGCCGATGCCGCTCGACACCTACCACCTCCGCAACCCCAAGCGCGACCCGACGACGATCACGCTCGCGGGCCTCGGGGCGAACCTCGCGCTCGCCGGCATCGCGGGGGCGCTGCTGCGCGTCGGGCTCGCGGGGGACGTGCTCGAGCTCGCGTATGCGTTCTTCCTCGTGAACGTCTACATGTTCGTCTTCCAGCTGATGCCGGTGCCCGGGCTCGACGGCGCGAAGCTCCTCGCGCGCGCTCTCCCGCCCCGGGCGCGCGAGGTCTACGCGAACCTCGACCAGTACCTCGTGCTGTTCGTGCTCGTGATCTTCTTCCTGCTCGCCGGGCCGCTCCTGTCGATCGTGCGGGCGCTCGCGCAGGCGCTCACGTCGCTCCTCGCGGGCGGGGACATCCTCATCTGCTGAGCGCTCCGAGGGGCCCGGGGGTCACCGCGCTATCCTTGCCGCCATCGTGAGCAGTGCGAACCCGACCGAGCGCACGAAGCGCGTCCTGACCGGCTACCGGCCGACCGGCCCGATGCACGTCGGCCATTGGTTCGGCAACGTGCAGAACATGCTGCGGCTGCAGGAGGAGCACGAGTGCTTCTACTTCATCGCGGACTGGCACATGCTCACGACCCACTTCGACCGCACGGACGAGCTCCCCGGCTATACGCTCGAGCTCGTGCTCGACCTCCTTGCCGCGGGGATCGACCCCGAGCGCGTCACGCTCTACCGGCAATCCGATGTGAAGGAGGTGGCCGAGATGAACCTCTTGCTCGGCATGATCACCCCGCTCGGGTGGCTCGAACGCGTGCCCACCTACAAGGAGCGCCTGCGGGACAACGCCGAGCGCGACATCGCGAACTACGGGTTGCTCGGCTACCCGGTGCTGCAGACGGTCGACATCACGATCGTCAAGGGCGAGCTCGTGCCGGTGGGGGAGGACCAGGTCCCGCACCTCGAGCTCTCGCGGGAGGTCGTGCGCCGCTTCAACCGCCTGTACGGCGACGTGCTCGTCGAGCCGCAGCCGTTGCTCTCGGAGACGCCCCTCATCCCGGGCACCGACGGGCGGAAGATGTCGAAATCGCTCGACAATGTCGTGAACGTCCGCGATGACGAGGACGAGATCCGCCGCACGGTCCGCACCTTCATCACCGACCCGGAGAAGATCCGGCGCGGCGACCCCGGCCGCCCCGAGATCTGCCCCATCTTCACGCTCCACGGCCGGTTCTCGCCCGACATCCTGGGATGGACCGAGGCCAACTGCCGCACGGGCGAGCTTGGCTGCGTGGACTGCAAGACGAACCTCGCGGACCGGATCGTCGCGACCTTCGCCGACTTCCGTGAGCGGCGCGAGGAGCTCGAGCACCGCGCCGCGCTCGCCGAGGAGGTCCTGGCCGCCGGCGCGGCCAAGGTGCGTCCGGTCGTCGAGGAGACGATCGGCGCCGTCCGCGCGGCCATGCACCTGTCATGACGACCGAGGAGCGCGGTGACGCGGGAGGCTTCGCCGTCGAGCTTCCGGTGTTCGTCGGCCCGTTCCGGCTCCTCGCGGACCTGCTGCTCGACCAGAAGATCGACGTGTGCGACGTCGCCGTCGGCACGGTGACCGAGCGCTTCCTCGAGCACGCGAAGGATGCCGACGCGTGGAGCCTCGAGGAGGCGACGTGGTTCCTCGCCGTCTGCGCGATCCTGCTCGAGCTGAAGGTCGGGCGCCTGATGCCCCGGCACGAGGTCCTGGACGAGGAGGACCTGCTCGGCGTCTCGCCCGACCTCGTGTACGCGCGGAGCCTGGAGCTCGCGGCCTTCCGTCGTGTGGCCGCCGACCTCTCGCGGCGCGTGGAGGAGGAGGCTCGCCACTTCCCGCGCGACGCGGGCCCGCCGCCGGAGTTCGCGCACCTGTATCCCGACGTGATGGAGAAGGTTGCGGCGCAGGACCTCGCACGACTCGCCGCATCGCTGCTCCGCCCGCCGCCGATGGTGGACCTCTCGCACGTCACGCCGATCCGCTACACGATGGCCGAGGCCACGCAGGCGGTGCGCGGGCACCTGGAGCGCCTCGGCGAGGCGCTGTTCCGAGAGCTCGTGGCCGACTGCGACGAGCGCATCCAGGTGGTCGTGCGGTTCCTCGCGCTCCTCGAGCTGTACCGTGAGGGCAAGGTCGACCTCGCGCAGGCCGAGACGTTCGGCGAGATCGAGGTCCGGTGGGAGGGTCGGGCATGAGCGACGGCGCGGAGCTGTTCCGGGACCTCGAGGCGCTCCTGTTCGTCTCGGACGAGCCGGTTGCCTCGATCGTCCTCGCGCAGGCGCTCGACGTGGAGCGCCGCCACGTCGACGAGCTCTGCGAGGCGCTCGCGCGCTCGTACGAGGAGCGAGGGGCGGGACTCGTGCTCCGCACCGTCGCCGGCGGATGGCGCCTCACGACGAGCCCCGACGCGGCGCCCGTCGTCGAGCGCTACGTGCTGTCCTCGCGGCACGCGCGGCTCACGAAGGCGGCGCTCGAGACCCTCGCGATCGTCGCCTACAAGCAGCCGGTCACGCGGCACCAGATCTCGGCGATCCGCGGCGTGAACTCCGACGGGGTACTGCGCGCGCTCATCGACCGCGGGCTCGTCGCCGAGGTCGGCCGTGAGGAGGGACCCGGGCGCCCGATGCTCTATGGGACGTCGCCGGAGTTCCTCGAGCGCCTCGGCCTGCCGTCGCTCTCGGCGCTCCCGCCGCTCGCACCGCTCCTCGGCAAGGTCGACGAGGCCGACGCCGAGGCCGCCGGCGGCGAGTAGCCGCATGCCCGAGGAACGCCTCCAGCGCGCGCTCGCGCGAGCCGGCTTCGGCTCTCGGAGGGCGTGCGAGGATCTCATCCGGGCCGGACGGGTCGGCGTGAACGGGCGGGTCGCCACGCTCGGTGACCGGGTCGATCCCGCCGTCGACGAGGTCACGGTCGGCGGCCACCGGGTGAGCACCGACCCGGAGCTCCGCTACCTGGTCTTGCACAAGCCGGCCGGCGTGACGACGACGATGCGCGACGCCCACGCCGCCTCCGACCTCCGGCAGTTCCTTCCCGAGGGGCCTCGTGTCTTCCCGGTCGGACGTCTGGACCGCGACTCGGAAGGCCTGCTCGTCCTCACGAACGACGGCGAGCTCGCGAACCGGCTGTCGCACCCTCGCCACGGGGTCGAGAAGGAGTACCTGGCCGAGGTCCAGGGCATGCCCACCGAGCGTCACCTCTCGCGCCTTCGTCGCGGGGTCGCGCTCGAGGACGGTCCCGCGCGGGCGCTCGCCGCGCGCTCGGCCGGACGCGCCAGCGGCCGTGGCGCCGTCCGCGTGGTGATGGGGGAGGGCCGCAAGCGCGAGGTCCGGCGCATGCTCGCGGCCGTCGGGCTCCCGGTCCTTCGGCTCGTCCGCGTGCGTGTCGGGCCGATCCGGCTCGGGCGGCTCCGGGCCGGCGAGGTGCGTGAGCTCTCCGCGGAGGAGATCCGAGCGCTGTACCGGGCCGCCGGTCTCTGAGGGCCACACCCGGCGAGGACCCGCGATCCCCGCGGCTCCGCCAGGTGAGTGCCGGCCCGGCCCTGTAGCCTTGGCGCCGAGCCGGTGGGTGAGCAGCGTGTCCGTGCGGTCCGGGGGGCCATCTGTGTGGCGGAGGACTCCGCCGACGCCGTGCTGTCCGCCACCGAGCGCCTGCTCTCGGATGTCTTGCGCCGCAACGCAGTCGAGGAGGCCGACATCGTGAGCGCCTTCTTCACGACGACCGAGGACCTGGTGTCCGCCTTCCCGGCCGAGGCCGCTCGGCGCATGGGGCTCGGGGCGGTGCCGCTCATGTGCGCCCGTGAGATCCCCGTCGAGGGCTCGATGCCCAGGGTCGTCCGCGTGCTCATGCACTTCCACACCGAGCGCTCGCAGGCCGAGGTCGTGCCCGTGTACCTGGACGGCGCGGAGTCGCTGCGCGATGACCTCGGCTGAGCGCGTCGCGGTCGTCGGCACCGGTCTCATCGGCACCTCGATCGCCATGGCGGCGATCCGCGCCGGCGACGCCGTGCGCGGGTACGACGCGGACCCGGATGCGCTCGCCCGGGCCGTCGAGCGCTCCGGCCTCACGCCCGCGCACACCCTGCAGGAGTGCGTGCACGGGGCGACGCTGGTGTTCGTCTGCACGCCCATCCCATCGCTCGCGAGCCTGGTCGCCGCGGCGCTCGCGGCCGCGCCCGAGGCCGTCGTCACCGACGTCGGCAGCGTGAAGTCCCACGTCCTGGCCGAGGTCCGGGACGCGGCCGACCCCGCTCACCTGGATCGGTTCGTCGGCGGCCATCCGATGGGTGGCTCGGAGCGCTCGGGCCCCGATCGCGCGTCGCCGGCCGTCGTCGACGGGATCGTGTGGGTGCTCTCGGGGACCGAATGCTCCGATGAAGCCTCGGTACAGCGACTCGAGGCGTGGATCCGGCGTGTCGGTGCGAGCCCCGTCCGGATCGATGCCGAGCGCCACGACCGGCTCGTCGCGATGGTGAGCCACCTGCCGCAGGTCGCCTCGACGGCGCTCATGGGGCTCGCGGCGACCGAGGAGGCCGGGGAGCCCGAGATCCTGCTGCTCGCGGCCGGGGGGTTCCGCGATCTCACGCGACTCGCGGCCTCGAGCCCGCACCTCTGGTCGGACATCCTCCTGGCCAACCGGGAGGCGATCGCCGGAGCGCTGGAGCGGTACGCGGACCGGCTGCTGCAGATGCGGGACCTCGTGCTCGAGGAGCGCGCGGCCGAGGTCGAGGAGGCGTTCGCCCTCGCGAAGGAGGCGCGGCTCGCGCTCACGGCGAAGCCGCAGGTGAAGTCCGGGGTCTCGGTGATCCAGGTGCCGATCCCGGATCGCCCCGGAGTGCTCGCCGAGCTCACGGCGGCGCTCGGCGCGGCCGGGGTGAACATCGAGGACCTCCAGATCGTGCACTCGCCGGAGGGCGGTCGCGGGACGGTGTATCTCACCGTCGCCGCGGGCGCCGCCGACGAGGCCGAGCGCGTGCTGCGCGAGCGGTGGTTCGAGCCGCTCCGCCTGGCCTGAGGAGCCGCTGTGCGAGTCCGGATCGAACCCGGTGGCACCGTGGGAGGCTCGAGCCGCGTCCCGGGGGACAAGTCGATCGCGCACCGCTGGGTGATCCTCGCGGCGACGGCCGAGGGCACGAGTGAGCTCCGTGACCTTCCACCTGCGCTGGACGTGCGCTCGACCGCACGCTGTCTCGCGGCGCTCGTACCCGACGCTCGAGATGCACTCGAAGGTTGGGGCTCGAGCCCTGCCCGCCCCGCGGACACTGACGGTTTCACGTTCAACAAGGGTGAACCTCGACCCGGCTCGGCCGCGGTGCGCATCGAGGCGAGAGGTCGAGGTGGACTGCAGGTTCCGGCGACGGAGCTCGACTGCGGCAACTCGGGCACGACGATGCGACTTCTCGCCGGCGTGGTCGCCGCGTGCCCGTTCACCACGGTGCTGACCGGCGACGACAGCCTCCGCACCCGCCCTATGGAGCGCGTCGCAGAGCCGCTCCGGCGGATGGGCGCGAGCCTCCAGGCTACCGACGGCCACGCCCCGCTCGAGGTCCGGGGCGGTCCGCTCGTCGGGATCCGGCACGTGGCCTTGGTCCCCAGCGCGCAGGTGAAGAGCGCCGTGCTCCTCGCCGGCCTCGAGGCCGAGGGCGAGACGACCGTCGTCGAGCCGGTGGGGACCCGGGACCACACCGAGCGGGCGCTCGAGCACCTCGGCGCACCCGTGGACGTCTCGACCGGGGGCTCGGTCACGGTGCGCGCCTTCCGACACGCTGGGTTCTCCGCGGCCGTGCCGGGCGATCCCTCCTCGGCGGCGTTCCTGGTGGCCGGAGCCGCCCTCACCGGCGCCGAGCTCACGGTCGCCGGCGTCGGCCTCAACCCGACGCGAACCCGCTTCCTCGAGGTGATGGAGCGTATGGGCGTGCGAACGCGGACGACCGTCACGGGGACCGGGCCCGGCGAGCCGGTGGGGGGGCTCCACGTGGAGGCTTGCGAGGGGCGGACCGGAACGAGCGTCGCCCCGGAGGAGCTGCCGAACGTGATCGACGAGGTCCCGGTCCTCGCGGCGCTCGCCGCGCACGCCGCCGGCGAGTCCAGGTTCCTCGGCGCGCGAGAGCTCCGCGTGAAGGAGAGCGACCGCCTGCGTGGCCTCGTGGAGATGCTCCGCGCCCTCGGCGGGCACGCCGGTGTCGAGGACGACGACCTCGTCGTGGCCGGCGGCGGGCTCCAGGGCGGCGCGCACCGCGCGGGCGGCGACCACCGCATGGCGATGGCGCTCTGCGTCGCGGCCCTCGCCGCGCGGTCCGCCGTCGAGGTCGAGGGCGTCGAGGCGGCGGACGTGTCCTTCCCGGGGTTCATCCAGACGCTTCGAGCGCTCGGCGCTCGGATCGGAGGTTGAGGTGGAGGCTCCTCCGGTCGTCATCGCGATCGACGGCCCCGCGGGCTCGGGCAAGAGCACGCTGGCCAGGCGCCTTGCCTCCGCGCTCGGCCTGCCGTACGTGAACACGGGAGCCATGTACCGAGCGGTCACGCTGCACGCGCTCCGGGCGGCCCTGGATCTCGACGACGGGCCGGCGCTCGCGAGCCTCGCGCGGGGCCTCATCTTCGACCTCGACCCCGGAACGAGCCCGCCCGAGCTGCGGATCGACGGTGCCCCGCCCGGCGACGAGCTCACCACGCCCGAGGTCGAGGCCGCGGTCTCGCGGGTTGCGCGCCACCCGGTGCTCCGCGACCTGATGCGGGACGAGCAGCGGCGGCTCGGCGCACGGGGAGCCGTGATGGAGGGTCGAGACATCGGCTCGGTCGTGTTCCCGGACGCGAGTCTCCGGGTCGTGCTCGGCGCGAAGCCCGAGGAGCGAGCCGGCCGCCGGGCGCTCGAGCGCGGGCGTCGGAAGGCGCCGGAGGTCGAGCGCGCGATCGCCGCGCGGGACGAGCAGGACGCCCGGCACGTCCCGCCGCTCGACGCCGACCTCGAGGTCGACTCGACGCACCTCGATGTCGACGCGGTGTTCGCGCTCGTGCTCTCCGAGGCGAGAGCGCGGATCGGGGGCCCGGCGTGAGCGGGACCCCGGCCGTCGCGCTCGTCGGCAGGCAGAACGTCGGTAAGTCCACGCTCGTCAACCGGCTCTTCGGCGGCCGCGAGGCGATCGCCCACGAGATGCCCGGCGTGACGCGCGACCGCGTCGAGCTCGAGGCCACGTGGCGCGGTCGGACGTTCCGGCTCGTCGACACCGGGGGCTTCCTGCGCGGCGCGAGGGGCATCGAGGCGCTCGTGTCGGCGCAGGCCGAGCGTGCGGCCGAGCTCGCCGACGTGGTGCTGCTCGTGGTGGACGTGCGCACCGGCCCGCTCGAGGGCGACGCGGCGCTCGCCCGCCGGTTGCGCCGCGCCGCGGTGCCGGTGGTGGTCGTCGCGAACAAGGTCGACACCGAACGCGACGAGGCCGACGCGACCGCGTTCCACGCCCTCGGGCTCGGGGAGCCGGTGATGGTCTCGGCCCTGCACGGGAGGGGCTCGGGCGACCTGCTCGATCGCATCGTCGCCCTGCTGCCCGAGGAGCGCGCCGAGCCTGAACCTGAGGGTGAGCCCGCCTTCGCGCTCGTCGGCAGGCCGAACGTCGGCAAGTCCTCGCTGTTCAACCGGCTGGTAGGCGAGGAGCGCTCGGTCGTGTACGAGGAGGCCGGCACGACTCGCGACGCGGTCGACGCCGTGGTGACCTGGCCCTCGGGGCGGGTGCGGTTCGTCGACACCGCGGGCTTCCGTCGCCCGACCCGCCTGCAGGCCGTCGAGTACTACAGCACGCTCCGCGCCGAGCGCGCGATCGAGCGCGCCGACGTCGCGATGCTGCTCCTGGACGCGACCGAAGGCTTCACGTCCGAGGACAAGCGCATCGCGACCCGCGTGATGGAGATCGGACGCGCCTTCCTCGTCGTGGCGAACAAGTGGGATCTCGTTGAGGAGCGCGACCGCACGTTCAAGGACCTCGGCGAAGAGGTCGCCCGGTTCGCTCGAGCATCCGTGGTGCGGACGTCCGCGAAGACCGGCACCGGCGTGCTCCGGCTGCCCTCGACGCTCCTCGAGCTACACGAGCGGTGGGCCAAGCGCATCTCGACCTCGGAGGTGAACCAGGTGCTCCAGCAGGCGCAGGCCGAGCGCCCGGCGCGCGGCGTGCGGTACCGCTACGGCACGCAGGTGAGCTCGGGCCCGCCGTCCTTCATCCTGTTCGGGGGCCGCCCGCCCGAGGCCGGGTACCAGCGCTACCTGGAGAACCGCCTGCGTCGCGAGTTCGGCTTCGAGGGCGTTCCGCTGCGGATCCGATACCGCGCGGGTCGCACGAGGCGCTCCGAGGCCTGAGCTCGCGGGCGCCGGAGGTTCCACCCCGGCTGCTACGATGCGCTTCGCACGGGCCGTGGCGCAGCTTGGTTAGCGCGTCTGACTGGGGGTCAGAAGGTCGCCGGTTCAAATCCGGCCGGCCCGACCGAGCGGAACACGGATGGTAGGGTCCCTCGCGATGAACGGCGCCCCTGCGGAAGCCTCGTCGTCGCGGATCCTGACCGTCCCGAACCTCCTGTCGTTCCTGCGCATCGCGCTCATCCCCGTGTTCGTGCTCCTCATGGTCGACCGCGACACGACCTTCTCCGGCCTGCTGTTGTTCGCGGCCGTGGCGTGGACCGACTGGCTCGACGGGTTCGCCGCCCGACGGCTCGGGCAGGTGAGTGAGCTCGGCAAGATCCTGGACCCGACCGCCGACCGCCTCGCGATCGCCGCCGGGCTGATCGCGCTCGCGATGATCGGCGCGTTCCCGTGGTGGGCGGCGCTGCTGATCTTGGTCCGCGACGCGGTGGTGCTCGTCGTCGGGGTCGCGATGTTCGCTCGGCGCCGCGTCCGGCTCGACGTGCGGCCGATCGGCAAGGTCGCCACCTTCAGCCTCATGTCGGCGGTGACGTGGATCTCGTGGGGGAACCTCGGCTACCCGCTCGATGACGCCGCGCTCGCGCTCGGGTGGATCAGCTTCGTCGCAGGGATCGCCGAGTACCACGTGGCCGCGGGCCTCTATCTGGGCGATCTGCACCGCGCGCTCGCCACCGATGGGCCCTCGCGGCGTGCTAGGTTCGAGGGTGAGCGATCCCGACACGGAGGCCGACATGGAGTTCCCTGAGGATCTTCGCTACACGAAGGAGCACGAGTGGGTTCGTGACGAGGGGAGGGGTCGGGTGCGGATCGGCATCACCGATTTCGCGCAGGAGGCCCTCGGCGACGTCGTCTACGTGGATGTTCCCGACGTCGGTGCCCTCGTGACGTCCGGCCAGGCGTTCAGTGAGGTGGAGTCCACGAAGTCCGTCTCCGATGTGTACGCGCCGGTCGACGGCACCGTGATCGAGCGCAACGCCATGCTCGACGAGCGCCCCGAGCTCGTGAATGACGCTCCCTACGGGGACGGCTGGCTCGTCCTGATCGAGATGAGCGAGCCGGTCTCGCTCGAGGCTCTGCTCGACGCTTCCGCGTACCGGACGTTCATCGAGCAGTCTTCCTAGTCCCCCTCCGCACCCTCGACTCGAGCGCCCTGCCCGAGCACCACCCTGAGGGACGGTTGACCCTGCGTGTGAGCTGCGGTAACGTCGAGCGGTCATCGAGGGTTCGGCCCGACCCTCAACTTCAACCCTCAGCCGCAGACGTGGGGACAGGAGCGAGCGAGCTTGTACTGCACCCGCTGTGGACATCCGAACAAGGACGAGGCACGGTTCTGCTCGAACTGTGGCGCTGCGCTGCACGAGGAGGCCACCCTCGGGCTCAGCCCGGTGGAGGTCGAGGGTGAAGGTCCGGACGAGTTCCCGTTCCCCGAGGACGAGCTCGAGCCCGGCCAGGCTCTGCTTCTGGTCAAGCACGGTCCGAACGCCGGGTCGACGTTCCTCCTCGAGGCCGAGGTCACGAGCGCGGGCCGCAACCCCGAAAGCGACGTCTTCCTCGACGACGTGACGGTCTCCCGCAAGCACGCCGAGGTTCGCCACACGGGGGCGGAGTGGTTCGTGCACGACCTCGGCAGCATGAACGGCACGTACGTGAACCGGGAGCGCGTGGACGTCACGAAGCTCGCCTCCAGGGATGAGGTCCAGATCGGGAAGTTCAAGCTCGTGTTCTTCGCCGCAGGAGAGTGAGAGGCATGCCGACGCGCAACTACCAGTCCATCGGAGAGGTCCTGGTCACGGTCAAGACCGAGTTCCCCGACATCACGATCTCGAAGATCCGGTTCCTCGAGTCCGAGGGGCTGATCGAGCCCGAGCGCACGCCCTCGGGGTACCGCAAGTTCTACGAGAAGGATCTCGAGCGCCTGCGGTCGATCCTCAAGATGCAGCGGGACGAGTACCTCCCGCTCAAGGTCATCAAGGAGCGTCTGCTGCACCAGGAGTCGGCCGACGCCGACGGCGACGGCGCCGGGGCCGAGGTGGTCCCCGAGCCGGCCGAGGAGCTGGCGGAGCCGCCGACGGGCCTGCAGATGTCGATCGAGGAGATGTCGGCGGCGACCGGCATCGACCGCGACCGCATCAAGGAGCTCGAGTCCTTCGGCCTCGTGTGCTCGCACGGACCCGAGTCGGCGCGCTACTACGACGGCGACGACTACATCGTGCTGTCGATCGTGAAGGACTTCTTCCGCTACGGCGTCGAGCCGCGGCACCTCACGATGTACAAGCACTTCTCCGAGCGCGAGGCGACCTTCTTCGAGTCGATCGTCATGCCGCAGCTGCGCCAGCGGAATCCCGATGCGCGGCGCCTGGCGTCGACCTCCCTCGCCGAGCTCGCGAAGGCCTCGCGCAAGCTGAAGACGGCGCTGCTTCGGACGAACCTGCGGCAGTACCTGTCCGGCTCCTGATACCGTCCGCGCGTGCCGTTCCGTCCGTACGCGCGCCGCATCCTCGCGCCGGTCGCCGCCTTCCTCGCGCCGGTCGTGCTGTTCGTGGCCCTGCCGGTGCTCGCGGGCGCCCAGACGGCGACCTCGACGCCACCTCCCACACCGGTCCTGCTGCCGAACGGCCAGACCTCGCTGTCGCCGTTCCCGAGCGTGCTCCACACGCCGGAGCCCTCGCGGCACCCGCCGGAGATCACCGCGCAGGCCGCGGTGCTCGCCGACCTGGACTCGGGGCAGGTCTTGTTCGAGCAGGATCCCGACGAGCGCCGTCCGATCGCGAGCCTCACGAAGATCATGACCGCGCTCCTCGTGTTCGAGCGCACCGACCCCCAGGACATCGTGACCGTGAGCACCGGCGCAGCCGGTGACGGGCGAACGGCGGGGATCTCGGAGCTCGGGCTGCGGGCGGGGGAGCGGATCCGCGTCGACGACCTCCTCGCCGCGCTGATGCTGCAGTCGGCCAACGACGCGGCCGTCGCGCTCGCCGAGCATGTGTCCGGGGACGTCGAGGCGTTCGTCGCCGGCATGAACGCCCGAGCGGCGAAGCTCGGCCTGACCGACAGCTGGTTCACCTCGCCCAACGGGCTCGACGACCGCGGGTACTCGACCGCGCGCGATCTCGTGGCCATCACCCGTGCCGCGTATCGGCGGCCGGGCTTCGCGAGTCTCGTGGCGACGCACGTCCGCGAGATCCCGGCGCCCGAGGGCGACCCGCCCCGCATCGTGCAGAACCGCAACGCCTTGCTCTGGCTCTACCCGGGGGCGGTCGGCGTGAAGACCGGGTTCACGAGCCGGGCGGGCTACTGCGTCGTCGCGACGGCCGAGCGCGACGGGCTCCGCCTGATCGCCGTCGTGCTCGGCGCCCCGGGAGAGGCGTTCTCCGACGCCGCCGCGTTGCTCGACCACGGCTTCCGAGCCTTCGAGCGCCGAGAGGTCATCGCCGAGGGCGAGTCGCTCGGCGAGGTCGAGATCGACGGGCGCCGGATCCCCGTGGCCTCCGGCGGCTCGCTCCTCGGTCTCATCCCCGTGAACGCCCAGGTCACCCGGCGGATCGTGCTCGACCCGGGGGCAGCGTTCCCGCCGCTCCCGGGCGAGACCGTGGGCACGGTGGTGGTCTCGGTGCCCGACCTTCGGATCGGGAGCGTGCCGCTGCGGGTCCTGCAGGTGCCCCCGCCCCCCGCGCCGCAGGAGCGTGGACCGTGGTGGCGCCGGGCGGGCTCGGCGGTCCTGGACGGGGTCGGGGCCGTGCTCGACGCCCTCTTCGGCTGATCCGCTCTGCTACGATCGCGCCGATGCCGGAGGTTGCCAGCGTCCTGTTCGGGCGCGAGGACATCCGCCGCCGGATCGAGGAGCTCGGCCGCACCATCACCGGGGACTATGAGGGACGCGGGCCCATCCTGGTCTCGGTGTTGAAGGGCGGGTCGGTGTTCCTCGCGGACCTCATCCGGGAGATCGGTCTCCCGCTCGCGATCGACTACATGTCCCTGTCCCGCTACGGGGGCGCGACCGAGTCGATGGGCCGCGTGCGCATCGTGAAGGACCTCGAGCAGGACGTCGGCGGCCGCGACGTGATCGTCGTCGAGGACATCGTGGACACCGGCCTCACGCTCTCGTACCTGCTGTCGGTCCTCCAGTCCCGCGAGCCCACCTCGATCGAGGTCTGCGCGCTGCTGGACAAATCGGCCCGCCGGATCGCCCCGATCACGATCAGGTACCGCGGGTTCGAGTGCCCCGACATGTTCGTCGTCGGCTACGGCCTCGACTTCCAGGAGCGCTACCGGAACATCCCGGACATCCTTGCGGTGCAGGACATCCATGCGCTGGGGGAGGATCTCGACCTGCTCCTCCCGTACCTCCCGCAGCCGGGCTCCAGCGCCTAGGTTGCCGGAGCGGGAGGCCCGGTCTAGGCTCGGATGCGCATGATGGTCGAGATGAACCTCGCGGGGGTGCGCGTCGAGCTCCCCTCGAACCAGCCCATCGTGCTGCTCCGCGAGCAGGAGGGGGAGCGGTTCCTGCCCATCTGGATCGGTCAGCCCGAGGCGGCCGCTATCGCACTCGCGCTGCAGGGGGTCGTGACCCCGCGACCGATGACCCACGACCTCATGAAGAACATCCTGGACGAGATGGCGATCCAGGTGAACAGCATCGTCATCACGGAGCTGCGCGAGGGCACGTTCTTCGCGGTGATCAACATGCAGCGCAACGGCGACGCGTGGGAAATCTCCTCGCGACCGAGCGACGCGATCGCGCTCGCCGTGCGTCTCGGGTGCAAGATCTTCGCGAGCGAGGACGTCCTGTCCGAGGCCTCGATCCTCATCCCGAGCGGCGACGAGGACGACGAGGTCGAGAAGTTCCGGGAGTTCCTCGAGAACGTGGCGCCCGAGGACTTCCAGTAGGTCCGCACCCGCGTCGCGGGGGAGCGCCCGGCTACCCGTACATGATGGCCGTCGCCCAGATCTGGTCGCGGCCGCATGCGGACTTGCCGTCCACGAAGATCGCGCCGATCCCGGCCCTGCGCAGCTCCGGGGCGAGGAGGATCGAGCGATGGAATCCCTCGCCCATCCACTGGCGCACCATCTTGTTGAACGAGTCGTGGCATCCCACCACGTCGGCGCCCAGGTCGTCCCAGCGGTAGGGCTCGAGCAGCTCGTAGAGGTTGCGGGGATCGAACAGGATGCCTCGGCGGATCATCTTGCGGGTATGGCTCTTCGCGTCGTCCGAGAGCCGCACGTTGAGCTTGATGGCGGCAAGGTCGTGGTTCGCGCGGACGCGGTTGATGACGTTCAGGAGCTTCGTCCGCAGCGGGCCGGCCTCGGCGGACGGCGCCACGCCGAGTCCGAGCGTGAGCGAGACGACGAGCGACCCCACGAGCGCCGCGCGGCGCACCTTGACGTTCCGAGCCACGAACATCCCCCCTTCGGGCGACCGGGACGGGCCATCCTACCGGGTTCGCGGACGGCCCGTCCGGGCGTCTGCGGACCCTCCGCCGGGGTGATTGACAGCGCTGGGCCGTGGTCCTACCCTTCCTACGCCCGCGTAATTACGGAGTTGTCATGGCCGAGCAGGGATATCGCGTCCCCGACGTCGTTCGCATCGTCGGGATCACCTACCGTCAGCTCGACTACTGGGCCCGGACGGGCCTGGTGCGCCCCTCGGTGCGCGATGCGCACGGCTCGGGGACACAACGGCTGTACTCGTTCCAGGATCTCGCGCTGCTCAAGCTCATCAAGCGCATGCTCGACACGGGCGTGGGCCTCCCGCAGATCCGCAAGGCCTGGGGCACGCTCCGCGACCTGAAGGAGCCGGCTCTCGGCACCACCCTGATCTCGGATGGTTCGCGGATCTACGCCGTGGCCTCGCCGGGGGAGGTCGTCGACCTCCTGGCGAAGGGACAGGGCGTGTTCGCGATCGCCGTCGACAAGGTATGGACCGATCTCGAGGGGAGTCTGGCGAAGCAGACCGGGAAGCGGGGTCGCCGCCGGGTCGCGTCGGCCGGAGGCGCGTGAGCGACGCCGCCACGGCCGCGACACCGGCCCTGCAGAGCGACACCGTTCGTTTCGCCCATGCCAGCGAGCGCCAGTTCGCGCAACTCCTGGACTTCTACCAGATCGACTGGGAGTACGAGCCTCGGTCCTTCGATCTCGAGGTCGACAAGCAGGGCAACGCCGTCCAGCGGTTCACGCCCGACTTCTACCTGCCCCAGTACGACCTGTTCATCGAGATCACGACGCTGAATCAGAAGCTCGTGACGAAGAAGAACCGCAAGGTCCGCCGCCTGCGCGAGCTCTACCCGGGGGTCAACTGCAAGATCTTCTACCAGCGCGACTACCTCTCGTTGGTCGAGAAGTACGGGCTCGAGGACGTCTCGGGCTGAGCCCACCCGCCGGGTGGATCCGGCCGGGGACCTCCGCCGAGCCTGGGCTACACTCGAAGGGCAGGCATGCGGTACGCCCCTCACACGGACGACGACGTGCGCGCGATGCTCGAGGCGATCGGCCTCGGCTCGCTCGATGACCTGTTCTCCCAGATCCCGGCCTCGGTCCGGCTGGACCGTCCGCTGGACCTTCCCGAGGGCGTCACCGAGCAGGAGATCCTCGGCGACCTGAGCTCGCTCGCCGCGCGCAACCGAAGCGCCGAGGACCTCGTGTGCTTCGCCGGTGGCGGCGCGTACGACCACTACGTGCCGGCGGTCGCGTGGGCGCTCGCCGGGCGCTCGGAGTTCTACACCTCGTACACCCCGTACCAGCCCGAGCTCTCCCAAGGCGTGCTCCAGGCGCTGTTCGAGTACCAGTCGATGATCTGCGAGCTGACGGCGCTCGAGGTCTCCAACGCCTCGCTCTACGACGGCTCGACGGCGCTCGCCGAGGCTGCCAACCTCGCCAGGGCGACACCCGGGCGCGACCGGGTCCTGGTCTCGGCGGGGGTGGATGCGCGGCACGTCGAGACGCTGCGGACCTACGGCAGGGGAGCGGGGTACGAGCCCGAGCTGTTCGACCTGCAGGACGGCCGAGGCGGGGAACCGCAGGTCGGTCAGGATGTGGCTTGCGTCATCGTCCAGCACCCCAACGCGTACGGCATCCTCGAGCCCGTCCGCGACCTGTTCGGCGCCGCGCACGACGGGGGGGCCGCGGCGATCCAGATGTTCGACCCGCTGTCGCTCGGCGTGCTCGCGCCGCCGGGGGAGCTCGGAGCCGACATCGCCGTCGCCGAGGGCCAGGCGCTCGGCAACCACCTGAACTTCGGGGGCCCCTACCTCGGGGTCATCGCGACGCGCCTGGACTCCGTGCGCCGGCTCCCCGGGCGCATCGTCGGGGAGACCGTGGACGTCGACGGCGCCACCGGCTACGTGCTCACGCTGCAGGCGCGCGAGCAGCACATCCGCCGCGAGAAGGCCACCTCGAACATCTGCACGAACCAGACGCTGATGGCCGTCGCGGCCACGGTGTACCTCGGCTGGCTCGGCCCGCAGGGGCTCGTGGAGCTCGGCGAGCGATGTGCCGCGAAGGCCGCCTACGCCGCCGAGCGCCTCACCGATGTCCCCGGCGTCGAGCTCCTGTTCCCGGGTGCGCCGTTCTTCAAGGAGTTCGCGCTCCGGCTGCCACGCCCGGCGGCCGAGGTCCGCGACGCGCTGGTCGAGCGCGGGTTCCTCCCCGGGGTGCCACTGCCCGACGCCGAGGGCCACGCGCTCCTCGTCGCCGTCACGGAGCGCCGCACCCGCGAGGAGATCGAGGGCCTGGCCCGTGCGTTGAAGGAGGTGCTCGCGTGAACCGCGATGTGGGCGCGCCGGTCCGCCGGCAGGGGCCGGCGGGGCTCGGGACGCTGAAGGACCTGTCGCGGCCCGGACGCCGCGCCTCGGCCTTCCCGACGCTCGACGTGCCCGAGGTCTCGGTGCCCGCCGAGCACGCGCGGCGCGAGCCCCCCGCCCTGCCCGAGGTCGCCGAGCGCGACCTCGTGACCCACTACACGAGGCTGTCGCAGCTCAACTACGGCGTGGACACCGGTGTCTACCCGCTCGGGTCGTGCTCGATGAAGTACAACCCGAAGATGGCCGAGGTCGCGGCGGCGATGCCGGGCTTCTCGCGCCTGCACCCGCTGCAGCCCGACCAGACGGTCCAGGGCGCCCTCGAGCTCATGTGGCGGCTCGAGCGGGCCCTGTGCGAGATCACCGGGATGGCCCGCGCGACGCTCCAACCGCCGGCGGGCGCCTGTGGAGAGCTCACCGGGCTCCTCATCATGCGCCGTCACCACACCGAGCAGGGGAACCCGCGGAAGAAGGTCGTGATCCCCGACGCCTCGCACGGCACCAACCCCGCGAGCGTGCGGCTGGCCGGCTACGAGGCACTCCACGTCCCGAGCGACGCCCGGGGGCTCGTGGACGTCTCGGCGCTCGAGAAGCTCGTCGACGAGGACGTCGCCGGTCTCATGCTCACGAACCCGAACACGCTCGGCCTGTTCGAGGAGCAGATCGAGCGTGTGGCCCGGATCGTGCACGGCGTCGGGGGGCTCGTCTACTACGACGGCGCGAACCTGAACGCGATCCTCGGGCGGTGCCGCCCGGGCGACATGGGCTTCGACATCGTCCACATCAACACGCACAAGACGTTCGCGACGCCGCACGGAGGGGGAGGGCCGGGCGCCGGTCCGGTCGGGGTGACCGAGGCCCTCGTGCCGTACCTGCCGGTGCCAGTCGTCGAGCGCGACGAGGCGACCGGCGCCTTCCGCCTCGAGTCCGACCGACCACGCTCGATCGGGCGGATGCACGGCTTCCACGGCAACGTCGGGATCTTGGTGCGCGCGTACGCCTACGTGTTCCTCCACGGGCGCGACGGCCTGAAGGAGGTGGCCGAGCTGGCGGTGCTGAACGCGAACTACCTCGCGCACCGCGTGAAGGACGCCTTCCCCCTCGCGTACCCGGACGGGCATCCGATGCACGAGTTCGTCTCGACGGCCGCGCCGCTCAAGGAGCGGACCGGGATCCGAGCGATGGACGTCGCGAAGCGGGTCATCGACCTCGGCTACCACCCCTCGACGGTGTACTTCCCGCTCGTCGTCGAGGAGGCCATGATGGTCGAGCCCACCGAGACCGAGACCAAGGAGGCCCTCGACGCGTTCGCCGAGGCCCTCCTGCAGGCCGCGAGCGAGGCCGAGACCGATCCGGACCTCCTGCACGAGGCGCCCGTGACGACTCCGGTCCGGCGGCTCGACGAGGCCAACGCCGCGCGTCATCTCAAGCTCCGCTGGTAGGGGCTCCCACGCCCCGCCCACGGGGCCCGTCCGTGCCTCCGGCTGGCTAGTCATTCCTGACCATCTCGGGCTCAAGGCGGCCCACCGCCCGGCCGATAGGGAGGGAGTCGAACAAGGTCGGTCCCGAGAAGGGCAAACCGCCGGTGACGGCGGGACGCAAAGCTTCGGACCTCCGCGAGGGGGAGGTGGCCGAGCTGCCGAAGGACCCGAGCTTCACGGCTCGAGTTCCCCCCGGGACCCGTGAGTCGGGAGGCTCGAGATGGAACTTCGCCGAAGCGGCCGGAGGGCCTGGGGCACCGCGATCGCCCTGCTCATGTCCGGTCTCCTCGTGATCGGTCCGAATCTCGCGGGTGCCGGCGCCGAGCAGCGTGACGGCCGGCGCATGCAGATGGTGTCCCTCACGAACCTTGACCGCGAGAAGCACGATCGCGCGGCGCTGCGGTTCCAGGCCCAGATCTCCCGGTATGCCAAGGACCACAGCCGCGCCATGGCCCGGAAGGGCTACATCTACCACTCGACCGAGGAGCAGCTGCGGAACGTGCTCGATGGTCAAGACTGGTCGATCGGCGGGGAGAACGTCGGGGTCGGGGGCACGCTCGAGAGCCTCGAGCAGGCGTTCATGGCGAGCAAGCTGCACCGGGAGAACATCCTTCGCAAGACGTACGACCACATGGCGGTCGGTATCGTGCGGGCCGACGGCAGCCTGTGGATCACGATCATCTTCTACGGGTAGGCGCCCTCGCCGAGAGCGCCGAAGGCCCCGGGCAGAGCCCGGAGCCTTCGGCTATGCGCGATCAGAGGATCAGCGGTCGTACTGCCGGCGCCGCCGGTAGCCGGTCCACATCAGGCCGCTGCCGAACAGGCTGCGGGTGCGACCTTTCGAACGAACGAGAACCTACGGCTGAGTGTCGGGAGGGCGTCTCTTTCGCACATCCCCTGGGGTTGCGGCACAAGGCACGTGCCTAGGGGGAGGCGGGGCCTGGATCGTCCATCTCGGCCTACTTTCCATAACGCACGGTATGGGCGTTCTCTGACGCGTGCGCCCGAGTGCATCTCGGAGCCCCGATCGGCGGGATCAGGAGGGCCGGAACCGCGCCCTGACGCCCCATACGGTCACGAGCCACAGCGCCTCGAGCACGATCCGTCGGGAGATCTTCGAGTGGCCGTGCTCGCGCTCGCGGAACGTGATGGGCGCCTCGGCGACGTCGTACCCATCGCGCCAGGCCCGGTACGCGAGCTCGATCTGGAACCCGTAGCCGTCCGAGCGTACGGGGCGCTCGAGCAGGTGCTCGAGCAGGCCCCGACGGTACACGCGGAAGCCGCTCGTCGCGTCGTGCAGCGGGAAGCCGAGACAGAGTCTCGCGTAGAGGTTGCCTCCCCGCGAAAGCAGGAGGCGCGCCCCGTTCCAGTTCGCGACCGCGCCGCCTGGCACGTACCGGCTCCCGATCACCATGTGGTGCTCCCGCGCGGTCGTGAGGAGCCTCGGGAGCTGCTCGGGCAGGTGGGACAGGTCCGAGTCCATCTCGACCACCAGTTCGTAGCCCTCGTCCAGTGCGGTCCGGAAGCCGGCGAGGTAGGCGCTCGCGAGGCCGGACTTGGAGGCCCGCTGGAGCAGGCGGACGCGCGGATCGACCTCGGCGCGCTCGCGGACGGCCCCGGCGGTGCCGTCGGGCGACCCGTCGTCGATGACGAGGAGGTCGACCGGCTCTGCCAGCCCGAGCAGGCCGTCCAGCACGGTCCCGATCGTGGCGCGCTCGTTGTAGGTGGGCAGCAAGACGAGCGTGCGGGCCGCGGGTGGCAGCTCCTCAGCCCGGACCGGGCGACCCCGGCCGCGCGGCAGCAGCAGGAGCCCCACGCAGAGCGCGAGCGACAGCCACACGACCCAGTCCCCCAGCCGCACGTACAGCGTCCGGACCGTCGACGCGCGGATCTCGTGCCGCGTCACGGTGGTCTCGAACAGGCCGCTCTCGGCCACCACGCGCCCGCGCGGGTCGATGACCGCGCTGATCCCGGAGACCGCGGCATGCACGATCCAGCGTCCCGTCTCGACGGCCCGAACCCGGCTCATGAGCAGATGCTGGCGGGACGCCGCGGTGGTCCCGTACGACGCGTTGTTCGTGGTGAGGACGAAGAACTGGGCACCACGACGGACCATCTCACGCTCGATCGCCGGGAAGCTGTTCTCGTAGCAGATCGGCGTGCCGAAGGCGGGGATGCCTTGTACGGCAACGGTGTGCGCGGTCTCCCCCGGCACGCGGTCCACGGGGATCTGGTCGATGGCCTGGATCCACTCGAGGCGTCTGCGGAACGGCACGTACTCGCCGAAGGGCACGAGCTTCACCTTGTCGTAGCGGTCGACGAGATCGCCGCGGCCGTCGAACAGCAGCACGCTCGTGTGCTGGCTGCCGTCGGGATCGTCGAGAACCGCACCCGCGAGGGTCGGTGCGCCGACGGTCCGGATGACGCCGCTGACGGCCTCGAGGGTCGTGGGATCCGAGCTCGCGGCGGGGTCGAGCGAACCCTCTCCCCATACGGCGAGATCCGGTGGATCCGCGGCGAGGCCGGCATGCAGATCGATGTTCATCCTCGCGACCGCGATGTCCTCGGCGTCGCGAGGAAGGCCGCGCGCTTCGCGGACGTCCACCTGGATCGCGGCGACGTCGATCGCGGGTCCGGTGGCCGCGGCCAGCGGGATCGCCACCGGCGCGAAGGCGAGTGCCACGGCGAGCACCGCCGGCGCGAGCGCGGCCGAAGGACCCACTCCCCTCCCCCGCTCGAGCGCGACGAGGAGCAACCCCGAGACGGCGATCACCACGAAGGTGATCGCCCACACGCCGCCGACCGACGCGAGCGGCAGCAGGAACGGGTTCCCGGCCTGCGTGGTGCCGAGCTCCCCCCACCCGAACCCCCCGAGGGGCCAGGATCCCCGCACGAACCCGAGGACGGTCCACAGGGCAGCGAGTCCGAGCGTCGACCGCAGCGGATGGGCGGCGCGCCACAGGGCCGGCGCGAGGAAGCCGAACAGGCCGGTGGACGCCGCGGACAGCAGCACGAGAGCGGCCCAGCCGAGCTCCCCGAACAGCAGGATCCAGTACAGGACGATCCCGAAGTAGGCGCCGCCGAACGCGAGTCCGAGGAGCAACCCTCGTCGCGGCCGGGCCGTCCGCACGACCCACAGGAAGGGAATCGGGGCGAAGAACGCGACCCACCCGAGGTCCGCGGGCGGGAGCGAGAGTGAACAGACGGCGCCGCTCAGGGCGGCGACGAGCAGCGCGGAGGCGAGTCGGAGTCGGTCCGGGCTCAGGCGCAGTCCCGGCAGAGCATCTTCGCCTTGTCCTTCAGCTGGCTCCGATGCTTCACCAGGTAGCAGTTGCGGCATGTGAACTCGTTCGGCTGCGGCGGCACGACCTTCACGGCCAGCGACTCGTCGCGGAGCTCGTCCCGCGTGAGACTGAGGACCGAGTCCTCGGTCTCCTCTTCCTCCTCGGCGCGGGCCTCCTGCTTGACGAGCATGTCCTGGATAGACTCGACCTCCTCCCCGGCCGGTGCGGCCGGCGGTCGAGGCGCGTCGCCGTCGATGGCCGCGGGCTCCTCGCCCTCCTCCTCGAGCTCTTCGGTTTCGAGAGTCTCTTCGATGTCTTCCACGGCGCTTCCCCTCGGTTCGGCCGGCGCATTGTACTGCCGGTGCCTGACGCTGCAACCACTTCGGGGCGATAGGCCTGTGACCTGGGCGTTCGTGCCTGGATGGAGACGGCTGCGGAGGCGCACAGGGCGAAGGACAGCTCGGGCGCGAGAATGAGGGGGGAGAAGACGAGGACCCAAGAGACCTTTGGGGCCGCGGCGCCGGGGCGCTGCGTTCTCTACTCAGCCTCTTGGGTCCTGCGTGCGCTCCCACCGAAGCGGTCGCGCAGCCGGAACGCTAGTCCCGCGCCGAGGCAGTGTCAAACGAGCAGGTTGCGCCGCCTTCAACTCGCGTAGACGTCTCGGCCGAGCGACACCGTGAGCATCGGTCGAACCCCTTCGAGCGATCCCACCTCGAGGGGATCGACGTCGTAGGCCGCGAAGTCGGCGTGCTTGCCGGGCTCGAGGCTCCCCTTCTTGTCCTCCTGGTGCGCGAGCCGCGCGCTCCCGAGCGTGGCGATCCGGACGGCCTCCACCCGCGTGAGGCGCTGGGAGGGCTCGTGATGGGTCTCGAAGGCTCGGATGCCGGCGAGCGGGTCGATGGTCGTGATCGGCGAATCGGAGCCGGCCCCGATCTCGAGCCCGCGCTCCAGCATCGCGCGGAACGGGTTCATCGGTGCGGCCCGCTCCCAGCCGAGACCCTGCTCGTAGAGGCCGCCCGGATGTCCCCACGCGGCGTCGAAGCTTGCCTGCACCGAGACCCCGAGCCCGAGCATCGCCGCGCGCTCGAGCACGTTCGCGCTCGCCATCTCGAAGTGCTCGACGCGGTGGCGCCGCGCCCGGAAGTGCCGGCGCGCCCGCGAGTCCAGCGACTGGTAGACGCGCTCCCAGGTGGCGACGACCTGCTCGATCGCTGCGTCTCCGATCGCGTGCACGCCGACCTGCAGCCCGGCGACATGGCCGTCGCGGAAGAAGCGCTCGAGGGTCTCGTCGTCGAGCGCGCTCGAGCCGGCGCCGCCGACGTCCGCGTACGGCTCGGAGAGCCACGCGGTCCGAGCGCCGATCGACCCGTCCACGGGCAGGTCGCCGCCGATCCCCGTCATCCCGAGATCCAGCGCCCGCGCGATGTCCGTCGTCGCGAGGTAGGTGACGACGTCGACGGGCAGCTGCTCCCGGTGGCCGAGCAGGATCTCGAGGTCGCGCATCCCGCGCTCGTGCACCATCGACATCTCGTGGATGGTCGTGACCCCGTGCGCGGCCGCGAGGCCGGCCGCCTGGAGCTGGAGGTCCTCGACGTCGCGCTCGGCGAGGTTCGCCGCGAACCACCGCTGCACAGCGGCGTTCGCGTCGGTCCGTAGGCACCCGGTCGGGTGGCCCTCGGCGTCGCGCTCGACGCCCCGGAGCTCGACCACGTCGGCCGAGGTGATCGCCGCCGAGTTCGCGAGCAGCGCGTGCCCGTCGACACGTACGACGGCCAGGGGCTGAGCGCTGAGCGCATCCAGGTCCGCCGCCGTCGGCACCTCGCGGACGTCCCACGTGGACTCGTCGTAGCCGTGGACCAGCGTCGGGCCTTCGCGGGACGCCACGACACGCCGGACGGCCGCGAGCAGCTCCTCGGCCGAGCGCGCGGCGCCGAGGTCGGGCGCCTGTTCGTGCACCCCGGTTCCCGTGAGGTGCACGTGGGTGTCGACGAAGCCGGGGAGGATGGTCGTGCCGGGGAGCTCGACGACGCGGTCGGCCTCGGGCGGATCGCCGGTGCCGACGCGCTGGACGTGGCGACCGTCGACGAGGATCCACTCGCCGGAGGCCGGGTACGACAGCGTGTGGACGCGGGAGGCCCGGTAGAGCGTGCGCATCGAGCGGAGATTACCCGCTCGCGCCACCGTCCCGCGGCCACGGTCCGGAGAGCCGGTCCACGCCAGCGCCGCGGATCACGGCCGGGTCGATCAGCACCCGGGTCTTCTGCGCCGCGAGATCGAGGCCGAGCTCTCTCGCGGCCTCATCGACGGTCGCGAGGGCGCTCGGCGCATCGCTCGCGTCGGCCACGAACACGACCACGTCGTCCACCCAGCGCACGTGTGGCCATCCGGCGGCCGCGATGCGCTCGTCCACGAGGGCCAGCACGGCGTTCGCGAGCACCGCGGACGGCTCCGGACCGACGGGCAGGCCACGCACGCCGGCCGCGGCGAACGATCCCAGCGTCCCCAGGAGCGCGACCACCTCTCGGGTCGGGCACCCGAGCCGCTCGAGCGTCGAGCGCACGGCCTGGGGTCCGATGGCGCCGTAGCAGTCGCGGATGTCGGCCATCACGGCGGCCCCGGCGCGGGTGGCGAGGTTCCGAACCGTGCGCCGGAACCGCTCCCGAGCCCCGCGCCACGCCTCGAGGGTGATCTCGGGAGGATCGAAGCTCACCGCGGCGACGCGATTCGCCACGACCGCCGGCGAGAGCGCGGCCTCGATGCGTGGCACGAGCGGAGCGACGCACGCGGCGTACGCCTCGGCCGAACACGGATCGAGGCGGACCATCCACCGGACGCCGCCCGCTTTGCGGCCCGCGACGATACGGACGCCGGACGCGGATGGATCGAGCATCGCTCCCCTCCCCCGGCCCGGGAGAGGGTGGGCCGCGACGATCGAGCACCGATCCTCGCATCTCCTGCTGCGCGAGGGCAATCGGCCGGTCGGGCGGTTCTGCGCTCGGCCGCCAACGATCCCACGCGAGGGACCGGGGGGTAGGATTCGGGGGTGCTGGACGACCGGGACCTCGCGATCATCGCGGCGCTCCAGGAGGACGCGCGCGCGACGTACGCGGACATCGGGCGGCGCGCGGGGTTGTCGGCCTCCTCGGTCCACGAGCGGGTCCGCAAGCTCGAGCAGGCCCAGGTGATCCGCGCCTACCGCGCCGAGGTCGACCCTCACGCCCTCGGCCTCACCGTGACCGCGCTCATCGCCGTGACGCCGCTCGACCCGACCCAGCCCGACGATCTGCCCGAGCGCGTCGAGGAGTTCCCCGAGGTCGAGGACTGCTTCAGTGTGGCCGGCGAGGCGAGCTACATCCTGAAGGTGCGCACCGGCACGCCCGAGCGCCTCGAGGACCTCATCCGGCGCCTGCGGGAGAAGGCCGGCGTCCAGACCCGTACCACGGTGGTGCTCTCGATCCCGTTCGAGCGCCGCCCGCTCAGGCCGTAGCGGGGAAGGGTCGCGAGGGGCTCCCGGTTAGACTGACCGAGCCGTGCGCCTGTACAACACCCTGACCCGTCAGCTCGACGAGGTCGTCCCGGTGGACGACCGGCACGTGCGCATGTACACGTGTGGCCCGACCGTCTACCGGTACGCGCACATCGGCAACCTGCGGACGTTCCTGCTCGCCGACCTCGTGCGTCGAGGGCTCGAGCTCGAGGGCTACGACGTCACGCAGGTCCTCAACATCACCGATGTCGGGCACATGACGGACGACTCCTCGGACAGCGGCCGCGACCGGATGGACATCGCCGTCGCGGACGAGGGCCTGTCCCCGCTCGAGATCGCCGAGAAATACACGCAGGCCTTCCTGCAGGACACGGACAAGGTTGGGTTGCAGCGCGCGCACGTCTACCCCAAGGCGACCGAGCACGTTCCCGAGATGCTCGAGGTCACGCAGCGGCTCGTCGAGAACGGGCACGCGTACGACGTCGGCGGCACGATCTACTACGACGTCCAATCCTTCCCCGGCTACGGCAAGCTCTCGGGCAACACGCTGGCCCAACTGCGCGCGGGGCACCGTCAGGAGGTCGAGGTCGACCCGAGCAAGCGCTTCCACGCGGACTTCGCGCTGTGGAAGCGTGCCGGAGGCAGCCGGCTGATGAAGTGGGACAGCCCGTGGGGCAAGGGCTTCCCGGGCTGGCACGTGGAGTGCTCGGCGATGTCGATGAAGTACCTCGGCGAGCGCTTCGACATCCACACGGGTGGCGTCGACCTCATCTTCCCCCATCACGAGGACGAGATCGCCCAGTCCGAGGGCGCGACCGGCCACGGCGTGGTCTCGATCTGGGTGCACGGCGGGCACCTGCGCCTCACGGGCCAGAAGATGGCGAAGTCGACCGGCAACATCGTTCGGATCGGCGATCTCGAGGAGATAGGGCTCGACCCGCTCGCGTTCCGATACCTCACCTTCCAGACGCGCTACCGCAGCGAGATGGACTTCTCGGCCGAGGCGATGCACGACGCCGACGTCGCGGTGAAGCGCCTGCGCCAGAAGATGGCCGAGTGGGCGCCGCCGGCGCCGCTCTCGGCTGTCGCCGCCGGGCTCGACGGACGCTTCCGCGAGGCCGTCGCCGAGGATCTCAACATGCCGCGCGCGCTGGTGGTACTGAACGAGGCGGTCTCCTCCGACCTGCCGCCGGGCGAGCGGTACGCCCTCCTCGCGTCCTGGGACGCGGTCCTCGGTCTCGACCTGGAGCGCGATGCCCGCGAGCGCTGGGAGCCGACGGAGGAGGTCCTCGGCCTTGTCGCCGAGCGCGATGCCGCGCGCGCCGCCAAGGATTTCGGCAGAGCCGACGAGATCCGCCACCGCCTCCAGTCCATGGGCCTCGAGGTCATGGACAGCGCCGAGGGCACGAAGGTCCGGCCGCAGGTCGGCTGAGCCTGCTCGGCACGCGACCCTGTGGGGGCTATGCTCCGCGGAACGACCCGATGCCAAGGAGGGGAAGATGCGTCATCGCAAGCTTCCGTTGCTGGTCCTCGCGCTCGCGCTCGGCCTCGCGTTCGTCGCGACCGCGTGCGGCGGCGACGATGCCACGATCGAAACGCCGAACGGCAACGTCAACGTCGGCGACGACGGTGGCATCACGGTCGAGGGCCCGAGCGGCAACGTGAACATCGGCACCGGCGACTACCCGGAGGGTTGGCCGAGCGAGTTCCCGATCCCCGACGGCGCGAGCCCGGCCTACTCGATCGGGGCAGGTGGGGGCGTGTCGGTGTGGTTCGCGACGGACCAGAGCGCCGATGACGTGAAGGCCTTCTTCACGACCGCGCTCCCCGCGGCCGGCTACACGATCGACTCACAGGTCGACTTCAACGACGCGTCCGGCGCCTACAGCGTCATCTCGATGAGCGGCAACGGCTGGACGGGCGGCATCTACATGGGCGCCGGCGCCGGTGGCGTCGCCGTCGGCTTCGAGGGCGACTTCGACTTCTGGGTCACGCTCTCTCCGGCCACGGCCTGAGCCGCCGACCACTCGGAGCTACGCGACGATCGCGAGCTCGCGGGGCGCTTCGTTGAAGCGCTCGGCGGCGTCGGCCGTGACGGCCACGATGTCCTCGATCCGGACGCCGAAGCGGTCGGGCAGGTAGACGCCGGGCTCGATCGAGAACGTCATCCCAGCCTCGAGCGGCGTGCGGTTCCCGGCGACGATGTAGGGCGGCTCGTGGACCTCGAGGCCGATGCCGTGGCCCGTACGGTGGATGAAGCGCTCGCCGAAGCCCGCCTCGTGGATCACCTCGCGCGCGGCGAGATCGACGGCTTCGGGCGCGACCCCCGGGCGGACGGCCTCGAAGGCCGCCTGCTGGGCTGCCCGGACGACGTCGTGCACGCGCTGCAGGTCCTCGGGTGGCTCGCCGACGACGACCGTCCGCGTGATGTCCGAGCAGTAGCCGGCCATGTGCCCGCCGAAGTCGAGCACGACGCCGTCCCCCGCCTCGACGATCCGCTCCCCCGCCTCGTGATGCGGTGACGCGCCGTTCGGGCCGGAGCCCACGATCGTGAAGTCGACGGTCTCGTGCCCGCGGGCGCGGAGGGCGTCCGCGAGGTCCGCCGCGATGTCGAGCTCGTGCCGGCCCTCGAACCGGACCCGCACGATGTCGGCGAACGCGGCGTCGGCCGCGGCCCCGACCGCGCGGAGCGCCTCGAGCTCGCCGGGATCCTTCACCGCGCGAAGGAGCGGCAGCACCTCGGTCGCGGGCGTGAGGGACGCCTGGCCCGCCGCCCGCTGGAGCCCGAGCACGTGCGACGCCCACGCCCGGTCCACGATCGCGAACCGCCCTGCCGGCAGCAGTCCGGAGGCCACCTCGTACGCGTCCTGCCCATCGGTCCACCCGAGCACCTCGATCGAGCCGCCGACGGGCGCCGCGACGGCTCCCGGGCGCTCGAGCGACGGGACCAGGAGCACCGGGTCCCGCCCCTTGGCGAGCATGAGCATCGTGAGCCGCTCGAGCGGTAGGGGCGCGTAGCCGGTCAGGTAGGCGAGGTCCGGCCCCGGCGTGACCAGCAGTCCCGTGAGCCCGGCCTCGGCCGCGAGGCGCGAGGCTCGCTCGATCCGCGCGAGCAGCCGTTCGCCGTTCACAGCTTCATCCTGATCGCCTGGGGCACCACATCCACGGTCGCGCTCGTCGAGCCGAGCACCTCGCCGTCGGCCTCGATCGGCAGCGGGCGGTCGGCCTCGATCGTGAGGGCCTGCTTCACGCGGAGCTCCTCGATGTGATCGTTCGGGAGGTGTTCACCCCGGTAGATCTTTGGCAGGAGCGTGAACGAGTCGGTCTTCGGGCCCTTGAAGACGAGGACATCGAGCACCCCGTCGCCCGGGTACGAGCGCGGCGAGATCTTCATGCCGCCGCCGTAGTACTGCGCGTTGCCGACGACGACGAGGTACGCGGGACCCTCGTAGGTCCGACGGTCCGCCTGCACGCGCACCGTCGCGAGCTTGAAGCGCGGCAACGTGAGCCAGAACCCGAAGAAGTACTTCGACTGCCCGAGCCGGGGCGACATGCGTGCCGCGCGAGAGGCCACCGCGCCGCCGAGGCCGGCCTCGGCGACGTTCACGAAGTAGCGGACGTCGGTCTCGCCCGAGACGGTGGTGTACGTGATCTTCCCGACGTCGAGCGGGTACGTGTTGTCGCCCGTCAGGTGGTAGCAGGCCCGGCTCGCGTCGCCCGGCAGCCCGAAGGTGCGGATGAAGTCGCACCCCGAGCCCGCGGCGACGACCCCGAGCACCGCGTCCGGTGCGATCGCGGCTCCGTCGGCTCCCATCATCCCGTTCACGACCTCGTGCACGGTCCCGTCCCCCCCGACCGCCACGATGAACCGGCCACCCGTCTCGAGGGTCTCGCGCGCGAAGCGCGTGGCATCGCCGCGTCCCTCGGTGCGCAGGAGCGTGTACTCCAGGTCGCGGGCCCGCAGGGTCCGCTCGAGCTCGGGGACCTCCTCCCCCACACGGCGTTTCCCGGCGTGGGGATTCACGATGACCGTCAGGGGGCCGTACGGGCTCGACATGGCGGGCATCCTACCGCTCGAGGCCCTCCGGCTCAGACGCCGGTGTAGGCGACGACCCCGCGGTTCACGGCGTCGCCGGCCCGTCGAGCGACGCCGGCGGTGGGCTCGGGAGCCACCTCCGCGATCTGGCGCAGGAGATCCAGGAGCTGTTTGCAGTTGCGGACGAAATCGCCGGGGGCCATCGTCGTCTCGCGGAGCACGTCTTCCAGGGGTTTGCCCTCGGCCCAATGGAACACGGGCGTCGCGAACCCGTCCTCGAGCTCTCGGCAGAGCTCCACGTGCTGGGCGTCCTCGGCGCGGCGGATCGTGTTCCACATGCTCGAGAGCCGTCGGTACCGCGCCGCGACTTCAGCCGTCGGCATCGCGCCCTCACGGGGGACGCGCTCGCGCGACTCGTACACCACGGTGGAGACGAGCGCGGCCGCCTCGGCGGGCGACAGGTCCTGCAGGAGCCCGTCCTGGATCGCCTCGGCGACGAGCACGTCGCCCTCCCCGTAGATCCGTGCGAGGACCTCGCCCTTCGGCGCGATGGTGAAGCCCCGTACGTAGCCGAGCTCCTCGAGCACCGACAGGACGCGGTCGAACTGCCGAGCGAGGGTCTCGGTCCGCGTGCGGATCCGCCGGTCGACCCCGCGGATCTGATGGTCCAGCTGGCTCGCGCGGGCGGCCCAGCGCTCGTGGGTCGCGCGCTCGGGGCAGGCGTGGCATGGATGCTCCTGCGCCTGGCGCTCGTACCGGGCGGCTTCGCGCTCCGCCTTCGGGTCGAGCCCGTTCCGTGCCTTCCGCGGCGCCCGGACGTCGAGCGCCACGAGCCGAGCGGCGAGGTCGCGGCGGTACCGGGCGCTCCGCGCGCTCCCGGCTCGAGGAAGGGGCACCTTCGTCAGCACGACCGGTGGCTCCTCGAAATCGCGCGCCGACAGGCGGAAGAACTTGCGGTCCTGCGCGACCACGGTCGGCCGCCCCTCACGGCTCGAGAGCACGACGGCGAGGCCGCGGCGCTTGGCCCGTGGGACGAAGATGACGTCGCCGGGGCGCAGCGCGACGAGCGCGTCGCGGACGGCATCGCCGCGGGCGCGCTCGCGGCCCTTGCGCGCTTCCTCGCGAACCTGGTCGGCCTTCTCGCGGAGCCGCCAGTACTGGGTGAAGTCGCCCAGGTGACACCGCATCTGGTCGCGGTACCCGGACAGGTACGCCCGGTCGCGCTCGAGCTGGCGCTCCAGGCTCACGACGCCGCGGTCGGCGAGGAACTGCGCGAACGAGGAGTTCAGCAGGTGGTGGGCCTGCTCGCGCGTGTAGTTGCGCACCAGGTTCACCGCCATGTTGTACGAGGGTCGGAAGGACGACGTGAGCTCGTACGTCCGTGTCGACGCGAGCGAGGCCACGCGCTCGAACGGCACCTGCCGCTGATACACCACGATCGCGTGCCCGAGCTCGTCGATCCCCCGTCGCCCCGCGCGCCCGGTGAGCTGCGTGTACTCGCCGGGCGTGAGGATCTCGTGCCGCTCGCCCTGGAACTTCCACAGGTCCTCGATAACGACCGACTTCGCCGGCATGTTGATGCCGAGGCTGAGCGTCTCGGTCGCGAACACGATCTTCACGAGCCCAGCCTCGAACAGCTCCTCAACCGTCTCCTTGAAGACCGGGAGCATCCCGGCGTGGTGCGCCGAGATCCCGGCTGCGAGGGCATCGGCGAAGTCGTAGAAGCCGAGCGTGCGCAGGTCCTCCTCGTCCATCCAGGCTGCCCGCATCTCCGTGAAGTCGCGGATCCGCTCGGCCTCGGCGGGCGTCGTGAGGCGCACGCCCGAGCCCATCAGCCACGCGACGCTGCGGTCGCACCCCGCGCGACTGAAGACGAAGTAGATCGCCGGGAGCATGCCGGCGTCGGCGAGGACGTCGACGACCTCCTCGCGCTTCGGAACGTACACGCGCCGATGGCCCTCGCGAGGGCGTGGGATCCGCTGGTGCTGCGCCGTCCCCGAGCCCCGTCGGTAGTAGGTCTTGTACCGGACCTCCTCGCGATCGAGCGACACGACGTACGGGTTCGGGATGAGCCCGCCGTCCTGATCGACGTGCATCGGGTGTAGGTCGTGGCCGATCAGGTAGTGGTGCTCGAGCGGAACGGGTCGCTTCTCCTCGATCACGACCCGCGTGGGCCCTCGGAGCGTCCCGATCCACTCCCCGAACTCCTCGGCGTTGGAGATCGTGGCCGACAGGCACACGACCGAGACCGAGAGCGGCAGGTGGATGAGGACCTCCTCCCAGACGCCCCCTCGGTAGGGGTCCTGCAGGTAGTGGACCTCGTCCATCACGACCGAGACGAGACCCTCGAGGGTTCTGCTCTTCTCGTAGAGCATGTTGCGGAGCACCTCGGTGGTCATGACGACGACGGGCGCCTCCGAGTTGATCGAGTTGTCCCCCGTCAGCAGGCCGACCTTCGCCGCGCCGAGCCGAGCGACGAAGTCACCGAACTTCTGGTTCGACAGCGCCTTGAGCGGGGTGGTGTAGAAGCACTTCCCGCCGGCGTCCAGGGCGCGCTCGATGGCGTACTCGGCGACGACGGTCTTCCCGGCGCCGGTCGGCGCGGCCACCAGCACCGACTCGCCGGCGTGCAACGCCCCGATCGCCTGGGTCTGGTAGTCGTCCAGCGCGAACGGGTAGCGCGCCGAGAAGCGGGAGGGATCGGTCACCGGGTCAGTCTACGGGCGGCGCCCGCGGAGCCCGGACGCCGGCTCAGCCGAGCCCGCAGGTCTCGAGGTGCTCGGCGAGCAGCCGGTCGAACGTCGCCGGCGCCTCGAGGTTCGTGAGGTGGCCGACGCCCTCGATGATCTCCAACCGGGCGCCGGGGATCTGCGCCGCCATCGCCGCCGACGCCTCGGCCGCGATGAGCTGGTCCGCCGTGGAGGTGATCACCAGCGTCGGTACGTCGATGCTCGCGAGATCCGGGGTCGAATCCGGGCGCTCGGCCATGCCGAGCACCGCTGCCGCGATCGACGCGGCCGGTTGGTCTTCGATGAGCTCGCGCACGCGCGCGGTGAGCTCGAGGGGCGCGTCGGGCGCGAGCAGCGCCGGCGGCTGCGCCGCGAGCACGTTGCCCTCGCTCCGCAACCGGGCGGCGAGCGCTCGCCTGCCCTCGACGGCCTCCGGCGTGTCGGCGACGGCCCGCGTGTTCGCCAGCACCATCCCGAGGAACCGATCCCGGGCCCGGCGCCACAGCTCGAACGTCACGTAGCCGCCGATCGACAGCCCGCACACGACGGCGCGGTCGATGCCGGCCTCGTCGAGGGCCGCCAGGGCCCGCTCGGCTGCCGAGCCCATCGTCATGACGTCCCCCGCACCCGGAGTCCCCCCGAACCCGGGATGGCTCGGGGCGACGACCGCGAGTCCCGCCGGAAGCACCTGGAGCTGGGGTGCCCACATGCGGGCGTCGAGCGGCCACGCGTGGAGCAGGAGGAGACCCTCGGTCACGCCCCGCTCACACCCGTCGGGACCTGGGCCTGGTAGATGCCGGCGGCGAACTGCGCCTCGATGTAGTCCTGGTAGCCGTCGGCGAACAGCTCCTTCGCGAGGTCCGCGACCTCGCGGGCGCGCGAGGCGAGCTCGACCGCCTGCTCGTCGCGCGCCGCGGCCGCGTCGGCCGCGAGGAGCCCCGACTGCCGGTAGAGCTTGAGCGCCTGCACCATCCGGCTCTGTGCGTTCAACACGTAGTTGACGAAGGTGGTCTCGAACCCCTTGCCGGCCACCATGCCGACCGCGTCCACGGCATCGAGGTCGGTCGCGGCGGTGTGGGCGGCGTCGGCGGTCGCGGCCGCCGCGGTGTCGAGGTCCGCGGCCTTGGTCGTCCCGTCCACGAAGCCGTTCAACGCGCCGTGCAGGCCCGCGAATGTCTCGAAGGAGCTCGGCGGCAAGGCCTGCCCGACGCCGGCCAGGATCGGATCCACGGCCTGCTGGAGCTGCGTGGCCGAGGTGGCCAGCCGCTTGGCGAGCGCGTCCTCCCGATCGGCGGCCTTCTGCTTGGCCAGGCCGTACCAGATCCCGAGGATCGCGGCGACGACCACGATGCCGAGGATCGTCCACCAGAACGCCCGGCGCTGCATGAGAGGCTTGTGCACCGGCACGTATGCGGGCTTGGGCCCCCGCGTGACGGTCTTCGCGCTCCCCTTCGGCTTGCTCTTGCCCTTGATGGCCATCCGTGATCCTTACTTGCCGAGGACTCGGGCCACGATGATAGCGGCCTCGTAGAACAGCATCATGGGCAGCATCATCGCGAGCATCGTGTACGGGTCGGCGCTCGGCGTGATGAAGGCGGCGAAGATCGAGATCCCGAGGATCGCCCAGCGCCGCCACGTTCGGAGCTGTCGGGAGGTCACCATGCCGACGACCGACAAGAAGATCAGCACGATCGGGAACTCGAACGACAGGCCGAACGCGAGCGTGACCAGCATCACGAAGCTGAGGAACCGGTCGCCGGTGAGCAGCGGCACGAACTCCGGGCCGGCGAAGCCGAGCAGGAAGCTGAGGGCCTTCGGCAGCGTCACGTAGGCGAGCAGCGCGCCGAGGGCGAACAGCAGCACCGAGCTCCCGACGAACGGCACCGCGAGCCGCTTCTCGCGCTTCGTGAGCCCCGGCACGACGAACCGCCAGAGCTGCCACAGGACCACCGGCAGCGCGATGAAGAGCCCGAGGAACACGACCACTTTCAGCTTGATGAGCACGGGGTCCACCGCGCCCATGAAGAAGAGCGTGCACTCCTTCGTCGGGCGCACGTCGGCGGGCACGGTGCGCCAGTAGTTGCAGTAGGGGTCCAGGAGCAGCCTGACCACCGCGTCGTACAGGAACCACCCGACGAACGACCCGGCGGTGATCGCCAACATCGAGACGACGAGCCGGTGGCGGAGCTCCTCGAGGTGCTCGACGAGGCTCATCGTGCCCTCGACGTCGCGCTCACGGCGCCGGAAGCGTTCGGGGATGAGCGGCATGCAGGTCGTCCCGCTACTCGGGCGCCGGGCCGGCGGGCTGCTCGGGCTCCGCGGCGGCGGCCGCGGGTTCGGAAGCGGCGGGAGGCGCGGGTTCGGCGGGCGCGGACTCGCTCGCGGACTCTGGGAGGACGGGGCGGGCGGGCGCCGGTCGAGGCTTCGGGGCCGGGCGATCGGAGAGGTCCACGCGGAAGGTGCGCTGGATCTCCTGCCGTGCCCGACGGATCTCGGCGAGCCCTCGGCCGAGCGTTCGGGCGATGTCGGCCGCGTCGTCGGCCGCGCTGGCCTCGGCGTCGGTCGCCTGCCCTCCGGCGGCGGTCTCGGCGGTCTCGGCCCCCGCGGCGGCGGCCGTCCCCACGGCGGCGGCCCCGCGTGCGGAGCTCGGGGTGACCGGCTCCGCGTCGTCGAGGCCCAGGCGGATGGTTCGCTTCACGTCGTCCTGGGCCTTGCGGAACTCGCGCAGGCCCCGGCCGATCGTCCGGCTGAGCTCCGGGAGCCGCTTCGGCCCCACGATGACGAGCGCCACCAGCAGGATGAGCAGCAGCTCCTGGGGTCCGATGTTGAACATCACGCCTCGGCGGGTCGGGGATGCAGAGGGGATTCTACCGCCCGACCCTCTCGGGACGGCGAGCTCAGCGGCGCCGGGGGCCGCTCGTGCCTGGGCGCGGAACCGAGGGCGAGGCGGCCGAGATCTCGTCCGCGATCGGCGTGATCTCCTCCTGGAACCGGCCGATCGCGCGGCCGATCACGAGCACGTGACGCACGAGCGCGACGAGCATCGCGATGAGCGCGGCGGTGGAGACGAGCCCGACGACGAGCCACACGACGGCGGTCGTCGATGCCGCGAGGAGCGTGGGGGCGGACATGGCGGCATCGTAGCGGATGCCGGGCCTACTGCTTGGCCAGGAACTCCTGGATGTAGGCGTCGTCCTGGAGGCGGTAGTGGAAGTCGATGAGGTCGTCCACCGTGAAGGCGGGAGCCCCGGGCATCGGGGGCCCCGGGTCGAGGACCTCCTGGTCGAACATCGTCTCGGTGCTGAGGCCGCCGCGGCTCGCGACGTCGACGCCCGCCGAGACGAGCAGGGCGACGATCTTGCGGTCGGCCCGCTTCTCCACGTCGTCCATGCAGGTGGGGCAGGTGAACCGGTAGGTCCCCTCCCGACCACCCGAGATGACCTGCAGGAGGATGGACTCGGGTCCCATATCCACTTCCCCGCAGCGGGGGCACGTCGTCCGGATGGTCGTCATGTCACCCGCAGTATCGGCGGTGCCTGTCGGGCGCTTGAGGTTCGCCGGCGCGGAGGGGACTACCCTATCGGTATAGTTCTCGAGTCCTGCCCGCGAGCGCGCGGACCCGGTCTTTCAGCTCGGTCGGGCCAAGCACTTCGGCCGTCCCGGAGAGCCGCAGGACCAGTCGCTCCGCCCATTCCAGGCGTCCTGCGGGCAGGGTCACCTCGAGGTTCCCGCCATCCTGTTCGAGCTCCTGCACCGTCTCGTAGTACTCGGCGACCCATCGGGCATCCGGGTGCAGGAGCAGGCGGACCTCCGCGTCGCCCGGACCCTGCGTGTAGAGCGGCCGCCCGGCTCCCTCGAGACCGCGGGGCTCGAACCGCTCCCCCGTCGCTTCCACCGTCCGTACGCGATCGGCGCGGAAGAGTCGCTCCTCGCCGGAGCGGTGGTCCCACGCGACGACGTACCAGTTCCCGACCGCGTGGAAGACGGCCTCCGGGTCGATCTCGCGCTCGGTGGTCTCGGCCGAGGACGCCGCGTAGTACTCGACACGGACACGGTCGTGCGCGATGGCGGCCCCGCGGAGCGCTTCGAGCGTCTCGGCCGCCCGGCCGCCCCCGGCGGCCTCGACCCGCTGCGGGAGCTCCCCGAGCGTCTCGGGGCCGAGCCCGGCCTCGAGCTTGGCCAGGGCCGAGTCGAGTGCAGGAGCCTCGGGGACGTCGGGCATCGCCGCGAGCGCGCGTCCCCGCAGGTACAGCGCGAGCGCTTCGCCCCGAGTCAGCCGCAGCGGGCGCGCGAAGTAGTCGGCCATCCGGATCCAGACCCTTGCATCTTGGACCTCGACGTCGATGAGATCGCCCGGCCCGTAGGGCGGGAGGCCGGACACGAAGAGCAGCTGCAGGTCTGCGAGGAGCTCCTCCTCGGGTGCGCCGAACAGGCGCGAGACCTCCGCGAGCTCCGAGCCCGGATGCTGCACGAGATAGGGCACGACGACGAGCAGCCGGCGCAGGCGCTCGGAGGCCTTCGGGGCCCTCTTGCGCTCAGCCGGCGGCAAGGGTCGCCTCCAGCCGGCGCACGACCTCCGCGCGGAGGTCTTCGGGCTCGAGCACCACCGCGTCGGGGCCGAAGGACAAGATCCACGAGGCGAGCCCGTCCCCCGGGCCGGCCGGCAGGGCGACCTCGACCCAGCCACCCTCGCGTTCGGTGAGGGTCTCGGCACCTCGGACGTCCTTCGTCGCCCACCAGGCCACGTCGGGCGAGAAGGCGACCCGGGCGCGCTCCTTGGGCTCGCCGGGGCCCCAGGGGCCGACCTCGACGTGCTCGGCGGCGCGGAAGCCCTCGGGCGGGGCGCTCCCGGGCCCCTCGTCGGCGAACTCGGAGGCCACGCGTGACAGGCGGAACGAGCGGATCTCCTCGCGGTCGCGGTCCAGACCGACGACGTACCAGTGACCGCCGCGCACGGCCAAACCGTAGGCATCGACGTGCCGCTCCGCCTGCGAGCCGCGCGAGGTCCGGTAGGTGAAACGGACGCTCCGCTGCTCGGCGACGGCCTCGGCGGCGGCGGTGAGGCACGCGTCCCCGGCTACGTCGGTCGTGAGCGCGAACCCCCCGGCCCCGGCGAGGATGCCGCCCTCGCTGCCGTACAGCAGCTTGCGCACGGCCTCCTCGGCCGCGGAGCCCTCTCGCCCGCCCCGAGCGGCCACGAACAGCGCCGAGATCTCCTCGGGCGTGAACGCGATCTCGGGGAGGTAGTACGCGTCCTTCGCGATCTCGTAGCCGTGCTCGGTGTCCCACGCGTCGAGCGGGACCACCTCGATCGGCACGCCGATGTCGCGCAGGATGCCCTTGTCGCGCTCGAACATGCGCTTGGCCGTATCGAGATCGTCCTGCTCGTAGGCCTCCGGCATCCGCTCGCGGAGGTCCTCGAAGGTGAGCGGCCGGTGCGCATCGAGCAGCAGGGCGACCAGATCGACCAGGCGTTCCAGCGACTGCATGCGAGCCGCATCATACTCGGGGCATGGGCGCGAACCGACCGGAAGAACCGCTCGTCCGGCTCCGCCGCGGCACGGTGATGGAGCTGGTGTCGGTGGGCGGCGCCGTCGAGCTCACGGTCGAGGTCGAGGGCCGCGTCGAGCCGGCCCTTTCGTACCCGGCGCTCGTCGGCGAGATCCGCGTCGGCGACCGGGTGGTGCTGAACACCACGGCTGTGGATCTGGGGCTCGGCACCGGCGGGCTGCACCTCGTCGTTGCGGTCGAGGGCGGCGCCGACGCCGACCTCGCGCACGATGGGCGGGTCATGAAGGCGCGCTACACCCCGCTGCAGGCGGCGGTGCGAAGCGTCGAGGAGACTCACCGCGACGTGCTCGAGAGCTCGCCCGGCCTGCGGAACACGCCGGTGGTATGCGCGCCCCTGCACTCGATGATCGCCCCGATCGCCGCCGGCGCGAAGGCGAGCGCGGACGCCCGGGTCGTCTACGTGATGACCGACGGCGCGGCGCTCGTCGGCGGCTTCTCCCGGCTCGTGCCGCGCCTGGTGGAGGCGGGGCTCCTCGACGGCTGGATCACATGCGGGCAGGCCTTCGGCGGCGAGCTCGAGGCCGTGACGGTGTGGACCGGGCTCCTCGCGGCGAAGGAGGTGCTGGAGGCCGAGGTCATCGTCGTGGCCGACGGACCGGGGAACCTCGGCACCGACACGACGTGGGGTGTGAGCGCCCTCGGGTCCGGGCACGCGCTCTCGGCCGCCCGGACGCTCGGTGGCCGGCCGGTCGCGGCGCTCCGCGTGTCCTTCGCCGACCCGCGCGAGCGTCACCGCGGCGTGTCGCACCACTCGGTGACGATCCTCAGGAAGGTCTGCTCGGCCGACGTGAACGTCGCGGTCCCGACGCTCGAGGAGCCCGAGCGCACGGCGGTCTGGGACGCGCTCCGGGCCGCGAACCTCGAGGAGCGGCATCAGCTCGTCGAGGCCGACGGGCGCCCCGCCCTCGCCGAGCTCGAGCGCCGAGGCGTGACCATCGACTCGATGGGTCGCACCCCCGGCGAGGATCCGCCCTTCTTCCTGGCCGCCGGCGCCGCCGGCGTCATGGCCGGGCGGATGGCTGCGGGCTCGCGTCGCTACCGCGATCTCAACCGCTGAGGCCGGACGCGGGGGTCAACCCCGGTCGGGGCCCTTGACGAGGGAGCCGAGGGACGCGCGGAGCTCCCGCTGCTGGTCCGCGATGTCGCCCTTGCCGGGGCACGCGGGCTTCTCCTGCCTCGGCACGCAGATCCACACGCCCTGGAGCGGGATCGCCCGGTAGCTCGTTCCCCCGACGTGGTACTGGATCTCGAAGCCGGGGATCGTATGCACCCCGGGCTCCTTGGCCCGGACGCCGACGACGATCTGGTAGGAGTCGAGCGCGCTCGACCCGGGCGGGATCACGTAGCCGCAACGGGTGGGGGCTTCAGCATCCCGGCCGGTGGGTAGCCCTCCGCCGAGCCCACGCCGTCGTCGACCGGTGTGAGGACCCCCGCTCCGACGATCTTCAGGCCCTCAGACGCCGACAGCGGCACGAGCTTGTCGAGCACGGTGTCCTCTTCCCCCGCGTTCCAGGGCAGGAAGATGCCGAAGCTCACCGCTTTGCCGGCGGCGCGCATCGCGCCGCTCGACGACGAACCCGACAGGTCGGGATCCTGCAATGGACCGCCGTAGCTCGCGGACCTCGGGATGAGGATCCACACCGCGATACCATCGCGAGCACGCCGAACACCGCGAGGGCGATCCGAAGGAGGTAGCCGACGTCGAGCTCCCTGTCGAACTCGGGCGGCCGCTCCCGTCGCGGCGCGGTCCGTCCGCGCGTCGAAGACGTCGTGCTGCGCCCCACGGCCGCATCCTCACGGCCCGCGGCCGCACGCGCAAGTCACATGTGGGCGATGAGCTGCTCGACGCGCTCGTCGACCGAGCGGAAGGGGTCCTTGCACAGGACCGTGCGCTGCGCCTGGTCGTTGAGCTTGAGGTGGACCCAGTCGACCGTGTAGTCGCGCCGCTTCTGCTTTGCCTGGCGGATGAAGTCGCCCCGCAGCTTCGCGCGGGTCGTCTGCGGGGGCTCGCGCATCGCGCGCTGGATCGACTTCTCGGTGACGGCACGGTCGACCTTGCCGGCGCGCTCCATGACGTAGTACAGGCCCCGGGTCCGATTCACGTCGTGGTATGCCAGATCGAGCAGCGCCACCCTCGGCGAGGACAGCGGCAACCCGTGCTTGTTGCGGTAACGCTCGATCATGATCTGCTTCGCGACCCAGTCGACCTTCCGCACGAGCCGTTCGGGCTCGCCCGCCGCCAGGGCGTCGAGCGCGTCACGCCACTCGCCGAGCAGCAGGTGCGTCTGCTCGTCGCCACCCCGGCGCTCGACGGATCGGGCGGTGCGCTCGTAGTACTCCTCCTGGACCTCGATCGCCGTGAGCTCGCGCCCGTTGCCGAGTTTCACCTTCTTGCGGCAGGTGAGGTCGTGACTGATCTCGCGGATCGCGCGGATCGGGTTCTCGAGGGTGAGGTCGCGCATCACCGTGTTCGCTTCGACCATCCGGAGCACGAGGTCCGTGATGCCGACCTTCATGAACGTCGTCCACTCGTTCATGTTCGAGTCGCCCACGATCACGTGGAGCCGGCGGAAGCGCTCGGCGTCCGCGTGCGGCTCGTCGCGCGTGTTGATGATCGGCCGCGACCGCGTCGTCGCCGAGGACACGCCCTCCCAGATGTGCTCGGCGCGCTGCGCGATGCAGAACTGCGCTCCCCGGGGCCCGTGGAGCACCTTCCCGGCGCCGCACCAGATCTGACGCGTGACGAAGAACGGGATGAGGATGTCCGCCATCCGCGCGAACTCGCCCTGTCGGGCGACGAGGTAGTTCTCGTGGCAGCCGTACGAATTGCCGGCCGAGTCGGTGTTGTTCTTGAAGAGGTAGACCTGGCCGCTGATGCCCTCCTCGTGCAGACGGACCTCGGCCGCGGCGAGCAGGGCCTCGAGGATCCGCTCCCCCGCCTTGTCGTGCGCGACGACGTCGAGGATCCGGTCGCACTCGGGCGTCGCGTACTCAGGGTGGGAGCCGACATCCAGGTACAGCCGCGCGCCGTTCTCCAGGAACACGTTCGAGGAGCGACCCCAGTGCACGACCCTCCGGAAGAGGTACCGGGCGACCTCATCGGGCGAGAGTCGCCGTTGCCCGCGGAACGTGCAGGTGACGCCGTACTCGTTCTCGAGGCCGAAGATGCGGCGATCCACGCATCGAGTGTAGGTCCCGAGCCCGAAGAACCAGGGAGCCGGGGCCGGTGGGGCCGACGCTCAGCCGGCGAGGGTCGAGGCGACCTCGTCGTCTCCGAGGCGGCGGAACTTACGCCGCGCGGAGCGCGTCCGGTCGAGCAGCCCGGCTTCGATCGAGGTTGCCTCGACCTGACGGCCCTCGGCCGCGGACAGCGCCTTCACGGCCTCGCGCACGGAGGTCGCGAGGTCCCAGTCCTCTGCGTAGGCGTCCTTCAGGGCGCTCGTGAGGTCCTCGGCGTGGCCGCCGATCCCGACGTAGCCGTGCCGGTCGGTCACCGTCCCGTCGAACAGGACGTGGTAGAGCTCGTTCCGCCCGCCGTCCTCGGCGATCTCGCCGACGAGGATCTCGACCTCGTACGGTTTCATCTGCTGCGTGAAGATGCCGGAGAGCGCCTGCGAATACGCGTTCGCGAGGTCCCTGGCCCGCACGTCCTCGCGGTCGTAGGAGTACCCCCGCATGTCGGCGAGGCGCACGCCGGCGATGCGGAGCTCCTCGAACTCGCTGTACTTGCCGACACCGGCGAACGCGATCCGGTCGTAGATCTCGCTGATCTTGTGCAGGGTCGCGCTCGGGTTCTCGGCCAGGAACAGGATGCCGCCGGCGAACTCGATGCCGACGACCGACTTCCCGCGCCCGATGCCCTTGTGGGCGAAATCGGAGCGGTCCTTCATGAGCTGCTCCGGCGGCACGTACGGCATGAACGACATCAGGAGCGCTCCCCCACGATGGCCTCGTACGCGGTCTTGACCTCGTCGTCGTCGGCTCGCGTCACGCCCGTTCCGGTCACGACGAGCACGACAGGGTAGATCCCGCGCACGGGGTCGGGTCCGCCCGTCGCGACGTCTTCCTGCGAGGCGTCCAGGAGCGCCTCCACCGCCACGCGGACGGCCTCCTCCCGGTTGAGCCCCGGACGCCAGCGCTTCTTGAGGGAGCTCATGGCCGGACGCCCGCCCGAGCCCGTGGAGTGGTAGTCCTCCTCCTCCCAGCGACCCCCGGTGGCGTCGTAGTAGAAGAGGCGGCCCTCGTCGTGGCGCTCGTCGTAGCCCCCGAACAGGGGCACGACCACGAGTCCCTGCATCGCGAGCGGGAAGTTGCCGCGGATCATCTGGCCGAGGCGGTTGGCCTTGCCCTCCAGGGAGAGGCGGTCGCCCGTGATCTTCTCGTAGTGCTCGAGCTCGAGCTGGAAGAGCTTCACGATCTCGACGGCCTGGCCGGCGACCCCGGCGATCGCGATGGCGGAGTAGTCGTCGGCCGCGAAGACCTTCTCCATCTTGTCGTCGGCGATGGTGTAGCCCTCGGTGGCGCGGCGGTCGCCGGCGAACACGACGCCGCCCTCGAACTTCAGGCCGAGCACCGTCGTGCCATGCGGGAGCGTCGGTTGGGTGTCGCCGGCGGTCCGGACCCGCTGGAGGAGCTCCGGGCGCGAGCGCGCCACGAGGTCGAAGAAGCTCGGGTTCGCGCCGATCGGCCCGTCGCCCGTCGCGGGCAGACCCAGCGGCTCGCGGCTCACTGCCCGCCCTTCTGGACGTAGCTCTTCACGAACTCCTCGGCGTTCTCCTCGAGGACCGAGTCGATCTCGTCGAGGATGTCGTCCATCTCCTCCTTGAGCTTCTCGCCCTTGGAGCGGACGTGGACCTCGCCGGCGTCGTCCTGACCTCCGCCGCCCGACCGACGCTGGGTCTTCTTCTGCTCCTGCTCCTGCGGCACGTGGGGTCTCCTCCCGGTCGCGGGCCGGCAGCGTGATTCTACCCGCGGCCCCGGCTACGACCGCAGCAGCTCGACGAGCGTGGCTGGGTCCTTGGCGCGCTCGAGCACGTCCTCGACGTGCGCCCGGGTGCCCCGCAGCGGCTCCCGCATCGGGATGCGCTGGAGGGTCTCGCCACCCGTGTCGAAGATGATCGAATCCCAAGAGGCGGCGGCGATCGCGTCCGGGTACTTGCTGATGCACCGGCCTCGGAAGTAGGCGCGAGTGTCCTCGGGGGGCTCCATCACGGCGCGCTCGATCTCGGCGTCGGTCGTCAGGCGCTCGACCTGGCCCGAGGCCTCGAGCCGGTGGTACAGCCCCTTGTCGCGCCGGACGTCGTGGTACTGGAGATCGACGAGCCGCAGCTTCGGGTCGGACCAGTCCAGGCCGTCGCGCTCGCGGTAGCCCTCGAGCAGGCGGTGCTTGGCCACCCAGTCGAGCTCACGGTGGAGCGTGAGGGGGTCTTCCTCGATCGCCGCGAGGACCGTCTCCCACCGCGCCACGACCTCCTCGTTCTCGGCGCTGGGGTCCTCCTGCTCGACGTACTTCTTCGCACGCTCGAGGTACTCCCACTGCAGTTGCACGGCCGAGAGCCGCCGCCCGTCGGTGAGGCCCACCTGCGCCGTGCAGGTGAGGTTGCGCGAGATCTCGTGCAGGGCGGCCACCGGGTTCACCAGGGTGAGGTCGGGTAGGTACTCGTCCTCGATCATCTTCAGCACGATCGCCGTGGTTCCCACCTTGAGGAACGTGGCGATCTCGCACATGTTCGCGTCCCCGACGATCACGTGCAGCCGCCGGTACCGCTCAGGGTCGGCGTGAGGTTCGTCACGGGTGTTGATGATCGGTCGCTTCAGCGTGGTCTCGAGGCCGACCTCGGCCTCGAAGAAGTCCGCGCGCTGCGTGAGCTGGTACCGGTGGCTCCCGCGATCGTCCCAGGGCGCCTCGGCGCCGAGCTTGCCGGCGCCGGTGAAGACCTGCCGGCTCACGAAGAACGGTGTGAGATCTCGAACGATGGCCGCGAACGGCGTCGCGCGGTCCACGAGGTAGTTCTCGTGCGTGCCGTACGAGTTCCCCTTGCCGTCACTGTTGTTCTTGTACACGGCGATCCGCCGGCCGTCCGGGATGGCGGTGTGGAGCTCGCGGAGGGAGCGCTCCAAGATCCGCTCGCCCGCCTTGTCGTGCACGACGAGCTCGCGCGGCGAGGCGCACTCGGGCGTCGAGTACTCCGGGTGCGCGTGGTCGACGTAGTAGCGGGCGCCGTTCGGCAGGATGACGTTCGCGAGCCCGAGGTCCTCCTCCGGCGGCTCGCGCATCTGCACCGGCTCGAACCCCCGAGCGTCGCGGAGCGGAGATTCCTGCTCGTAGTCCCAGCGGATCCGACGGAGTGCGCCCGCGTAGCTGCTGATGAGTTGCGATGACGTGAGGACCGGATTGAACTCGCCCGCCCCCACGGCCGCGATGCCGTACTCGGTCTCGGTCCCGACGACCTTGGGGATGGCCATCGCGGCAGCCTACAGGTACTGGCCGGCGCTCACGCGTTCGACCTGCCGGCCCTCGCCCTCGGGGCCGTCGCCGAGCAGGGTGCGCACGTAGACGATGCGCTCGCCCTTCTTCCCGGAGACGCGAGCCCAGTCGTCCGGGTTCGTCGTGTTCGGCAGGTCCTCGTTCTCCTTGAACTCGTCGCGGATCGCGTGGAAGAGGTCGTCGGCCTTGATGCCCTTCTCACCGGTCGACAGGAACCGCTTGATGGCTTCCTTCTTCGCACGCCGGACGACGTTCTCGATCATCGCGCCGGAGTTGAAGTCCTTGAAGTAGAGGACCTCCTTGTCGCCCGAGGCGTACGTGACCTCGAGGAACCGGTTCTCCGACGAGGTCGCGTACATCCGGTCAACGGTCTGCTGGATCATCCGCGTGACGGCGACCTTGACCTCGCCCGCGCGCGTGACGTCCTCGGGGTGGATCGGCACCGACGGGTTCAGGTACTTGCCCATGATGTCCGCAGCCTGGCCTGCGTTCGGGCGCTCGATCTTGATCTTCACGTCGAGGCGACCGGGGCGCAGGATCGCGGGGTCGATGAGGTCCTCGCGGTTCGAGGCGCCGATCACGATGACGTTCTTCAGCGTCTCGACGCCGTCGAGCTCGGACAGCAGCTGCGGCACGATCGTCGACTCGACGTCGGAGGAGATGCCTGTCCCACGCGTACGGAAGATCGAGTCCATCTCGTCGAAGAACACGATGACCGGCAGGCCCTCCTCGCTGCGCTCCTTCGCGCGCTGGAAGATCTGCCGGATCTGGCGCTCGGTCTCGCCGACGTACTTGTTCAGCAGCTCCGGGCCCTTGATGTTCAAGAAGTAGGAGTGCGCGTCCGCACGCCCGGTGCGCTCGCGCACCTTGTCGGCCAGGGACTTCGCGACGGCCTTCGCGATGAGCGTCTTGCCGCAGCCCGGGGGCCCGTACAGCAGCACGCCCTTCGGCGCCTCGAGCTGGTGCTCCTGGAACAGCTCCGCGTACAGGAAGGGCAGCTCGACGGCATCGCGGATCGCTTCGATCTGGCCCTCGAGCCCGCCGATGTCCTCGTAGGTCACGTCCGGGATCTCCTCGAGGACGAGCTCCTCGACCTCCTCCTTGGGGAGCTTCTCGAGGGCGACGTTGGAGCGCGTGTCCACGAGGAGCGGATCGCCGGCGCGGATGTGCTCCTCGGCCCGGAGCGCCGCCGACAGCGTCGCCACGAACTCCTCATCGCCCCGACCGACGACGAGGACCCGGTCCTCGCCGAGCCGCTCCTTCACCTTCATGACCTCGCCGGCGCGATCGGGCTCGAGGATCTCGACGACGTTGAGGGCCTCGTTCAGGATGACCTCGGCCCCCCGGCATAGAAGCTCCGCGTCGATGTCGGGAGAGACGTTCACGCGCATCTTGCGGCCCGCGGTGAAGACGTCCACCGTGCCGTCTTCGTTCGAGGCGAGGTACACGCCGAAGGAGGCCGGCGGCTGGCTGAGCTTCTCGACCTCCTCGCGCAGGGCCTCGATGCGGTCGCGCTCGCCCGTGAGCGCGCTCGCGAGCTTCTCGTTCTGGTTGAGCGCGCGCGCGAGGTCGCCCTTGGCCTCGAGCATCTTCTCCTCGAGGATCTTGACCTGCCGAGGTGCGTTCGTGAGCCGCCGGCGCAGCAGCGCGATCTCGTCCTCCAGGAACCGAACCTGGACCTCGAGCTCGTGTACCTGCTTCTCGTACAGCTCCTGCTGTTCCCGAGGGTCGGGCTCGGGCATCTCCGTCACCTCCCGCAAGTGCGCCGCAGTATACGCCGGGCCTCCCGACACGCTGGGAGGCCGGCGCGGGGTGTTCTCGCCCTCCTATACGTCGGCGTCGGCGAGCCCGGGCTGAGCGTCGTCCTCATCGGGCTCGGGAGCGCTCTCCCCCGGCGGGAGTCGCCGGCCGATCGTGATGAAGCCCGTGTGCGCGACCATCCGGTGGTCCGGGCGCACGCTGCGCCTCGTCACGTGCCAGGAGCGTTGCAGGACCTCGAACGTGTCGACGTGCTCGAAGCCGCCCTCGTGCATCGCGAGCACGAGCTGCTGGACCTGGATCGTCGTCGGCAGGTAGCCACACACGATGCCCCCCGGCGGAAGGACCGCCGTCAGCGTCTCGAGCACGGTCCACGGCTCGGGCAGGTCCAGCACGGCGCGGTCGAAGGTCTCCCCGCTCGTCCTCACGTCGCGGACGTCGCCATCTCGGAGCTCGAGCCACTCGGGGAGCTTGCCGAAGAACGACTCCAGGTTCTGGGCCGCCTTGGCCCGGAACTCCGGGCGGAGCTCGTAGGAAACGACGCGGCCCTCGGGGCCGGTCGCGCGGCACAGCGCGAGCGTGAGCGCCCCCGAGCCGGTGCCGGCCTCGAGCACGCGTGCGCCGAGGTACACGTCGGCCTGCACGAGGATCGCGCCGACGTCCTTCGGGTACACCACCTGGGCGCCCCGCGGCATCTTCAGCACGAAGTCCGCCATCCGCGGGCGGAAGCACCGGAAGACCATCCCGCTCGCCGAGTGCACCCTCGTACCCTCCGGCTCCCCGATGATGAGGTCGTGTGGCACGGTCCCGCCGTGCGAGTGGAACGTCTGGCCGGGCTGCAGCTTCACGAGGTAGCGGCGGCCGCGCTGGTCGACCAGCAGGATGCGCTCGCCGGTCTCGAACGGTCCGCTCACGACCCGCCCCCGCCCGCGGCCGCCCTGGGCTCCGGGACCGGGTCCTCGAGGCGTACCCCGAGCATCTGGGCTCGCGCCCGGCAGAACGCGCAGAAGCGTCCGGTGGTCGGCTGGCCGCAGTTCGCGCAGGAGGTGAGCTCCACCTCGTCCTGCCGTGCGAAGAGCGGGGCTCCGCGCTCGAGATACGTGAGGAAGAACTGCGCCTTCGTGCCGGGCGAGCTGGCCTCGAGCTCGTTCAGCACCTCCTTGAATCGGAGCTGGGTGTTCCCGGCGACGAGCGGGCACTCCTCGACGACGTAGTCGATGCCGCGCAGGAACGCGTAGGCGGCCGTCTCGAGCTCCGAGAGGCGGTGCAGCGGCTTCACCTTCTTGAGCAGGCCCTCCTCGGCGGGCAGGACCGGGAACTGCCGCGCGATGTAGTCGGTCTGCCAGCGGAGCGTGTTGCCGAGGAGCGTCGCGGCCTCGTCGTCCAGGTTGTGGCCGGTCGCGACGACGTCGTAGCCGTGCTCGATCGCCGCTCGATTGAACACGTAGCGCTTGGAGAGCCCGCACACCGCGCAGGTCGAACGCGAGCCCTTGCGGCCCGCGGTCGGGATGTCGAAGCCGTACTCGGCGGCCAGGTCGACCTCGACGAGGTGGGCCTCCCGCTCCCGCGCGAACGCCCGCACGAGCTCGCCGGACCGCGTGGAGTACCCTCCGATCCCGAGCCCCAGGTACAGGCCGCCGGCGTCGTAGCCCAGGCCGAGCAGCACGTCCCACAGGGCGAGCGAGTCCTTCCCGCCCGAGACCGCGATGAGGATGCGGTCCCGAGGCCCGAACATGTCGAAGGCCTCGATGGCGCGCTTCACCTGCTCGCGCACGTGGCGCTCGAAGCACTCCTGGCAGAACGCCGCGTTGTGCCGGCGGATCTCGATGACGGCGGGCGCTTTGCAGCGACGGCACTTCATCCGGTTCACGAGTGCCTCCCGAGGGCGGCCGCCCGCGCCCCGCCGGAGATCACCGGCCGGATCTCGATCGCGTCCTGGTCCCCCACCCGGTCCTCCCGCGTGAGCAGCTCTCGGTCCCGGATCACCAGCACGGTGTCCGGGTTGATGGCGAGCTCGGTCAGGACGTCCTGGACCTTTCGGTCCCCGGCGACCTCGAGCTCACGGTCGGGGTTGCGGAGCTTGATCCTCACGGCCCTCCAAGGCTAACCCACCTACTCCGGAGGGCGACCGACGGCGCCCCGCCGAGCGCGCGAGGACCCACAGGAAGCCCCCCATCGGGAGGTACCAGAGCCCAGCGGGCTCGCCGCTCGATACCGCGAGGCCGAGACCGAGGGCCACGAGCAGCACCGCGACGACCTCGCCGCCGACGGCCGCGATCCTCGTCGCCCGGGTGTAGGAGCCGGTCATCCGCCACAGGCCGGCACGCAGCAAGCGGCCTCCGTCGAGCGGCAGCCCCGGCACGAGGTTGAACACCGCGACGCCGAGGTTCACGAGCGCAAGCGTGCCGAGCACGCCCTCGACGACCGGTGCTCCGCTCGCCCACGTCGTCCCGAGGGCGAGCGCCCCGCCGAGCGCGAGGGACACCGCCGGCCCCACGAGCGCGACGGCGAACTCACGCGCCGGGGTCGGGACCTCGCCGTCGATCTCGGCGACGCCTCCGAACAGGAACAGCGTGATGCCCCGGACCCGGATCCCGAAGCGCCGGGCGGTCACCGCGTGGGCGAGCTCGTGCACCGTGAGACACGCGAAGAACGCCACGCCGGTCACGAAGCCCATCGCCCCACGCACCGGCGCCGAGAGCTCCGGATACACGTCGCCGAACCCGGTCGTCGTCGCCCAGGCGACGAGCGCGAACACCGGGAACCATGAGACGTGCAGCGAGAGCTCGATCCCGAGGACGCTGCCCACCCGCAGCCCGATCCGCCGCACGCGCCGAGGGTACCCGCGCGCGCGGACCCCCGGCCCTAGGACTGCGGCAGCGGGTTGACGCCGAGCGTGACGCTCACGGTGCGACGGTCGCCGTTCGAGCCGACGACCACGACCTGGACGCGCTGGTCCGGCTTGAGGGAACGGATCAGCTGCCCGAGCGAATCGGAGTCCGGCACGTCCTTGCCGTCGAACGACACCACGACGTCGCCCACCCGGATCCCGGCCGTCTCGGCCGGGCCGTTCGTGGACAGATCCACCACGTACGCGCCCTGCGTGACGGGCAGCGCGAACTGGAAGGACAGGCCCTCGGTCACGTCCTGCGTGACGACGCCGAGGTATGCCACCGGCGCCGAGGGGTTCTCCGTGGCCGCGGTGATGGTGGGCTTCGCGGCGTCGATCGCGATCGCGAAGCCGATGTTCTCCGCGGACCCGGCTCCTGCCGAGTTGATCCCGATGACCTCGCCGTCCAGGTTGAGGAGCGGCCCCCCCGAGTTCCCGGGGTTGATGGCCGCGTCGGTCTGGATGACGTCGCTGTACGTGCGGACGCCGTTGTCGCAGGATCGGCAGTTCGGGTCGGTGGCCTCGATCGTGCGCCCGAGCGCCGAGACGATCCCCGTCGTCACGGTCGGGCCGCCCTCGAGCGCGAGCGCGTAGCCGATCGCCACCACGGGCTGGCCGAGCTGCAGCTTTGCCGAGTCACCGAGCGGGATCGTCGGCAGCCCCTGCGCCTCGATCTTCAGGACCGCGAGGTCGGCCGCCTCGTCTCCGCCGATCACCCGGGCCTGGTACTTCTCAGCATCCGGCTCGGGCGTGATGACCGTGATGCTCTGGGCGCGCTCGACGACGTGGTAGTTGGTGACGATGACGCCGTCCGCGCGGACCACGAAGCCGGTCCCGACGCCCTTGCCGCTGCCGCCGAAGGAGCCGGTGTCGATCGTGTCCGTGGTGACGTTCACGACCGCCGGCCGCACGCGCTGCACGAGCTGCACGATGGGGTCGATCGATGGGTCGATGCCGGGGGTACCGGAGGCGGTGCGCAGGAGCGCCGGGGACACCACCGGACCCGCCTCGACGATGCTCCGAGTGCACGCCGGCAGGACGAGCAGCGCGACGGCCGCGGCCGTGGCGATCCAGCGTTTCATCGGGGGTGATCCTTTCCTTCGCGGGCCAGCCCTGGATCCACCCTTGCCTTCGCCGCCGGGCGGACATGGGTTCAAGATCCGCTCCCAGGCTAGCCGACCGCGACGCCTGCGACCGGGGTCGGCCGCGGGAGCAGCCCCGCTTCCTCGATCACGCGCAGGATCGCCGCCTGGTTGCGGAAGCCCATCAGGTGCACGCCGCGGATGCCCGAGATCTCGCGGAGCTCCCGCACGAGCTCGATCGCGATGCGGACCCCCTCCTCACCCTGGCGCTCCGGCGGCACCGACTCCATCCGGTCGATCATGGCGTCGGGGACGTCGATGCCGGGGACCTGATCCCGCAGGTACCGGGCGTTCTTCGCGGTGCGAAGGACGAACACCCCGCCGAGGATCGGGACCTCGCCGAGCTGACCGAGATCGCCCGCTCGGGCCATGAACAGGCGCATGACCGGCAGGTCGAAGCAGATCTGCGTCTGGATGAACTCCGCGCCGGCCTCGATCTTCATTCCGAGCCGCATCGCACGGAACTCCTGCGGCGGAGCGAACGGGTTCTCGACCGCGCCGATCAGGAAGCTCGGGGGGTGCTCGAGCTTGCGGCCGGACAGGTAGGTCCCCTCGTCGCGCATGATCCGGGCGATCCGGAGCAGGTGCACCGAGTCCACGTCGTAGATCGGCTTGGCCTCGGGATGGTCGCCGGCGGTGACGTCGTCGCCCGTCATCAGGCACACGTTGCGCACACCGAGGGCGGCCGCGCCGAGCAGGTCCGCCTGCAGCGCCAATCGGTTCCGGTCCCGGCACGCGAACTGCAGGATCGGCTCCACACCGCCGTCGATCAGGAGGTGCGCCGCGGCGACGCCCGAGATGTGCGGATGAGCCGCGCTGTTGTCCGTGCAGTTGACGGCGTCGACGTGCCCCCGGAGGGTCTCGGCGAGCTCGAGCACCGACCTCGGCTCGGCGCTGTCGGTGGTCTGGAGCTCGGCCGTGACGACGAACTCGCCCGCTGCGAACAGTTCGTGCAGACGGCTGCGAGGCAAGGTCATGCGGGTCGCCGCCTCGACTCGTAGGCCGTCCAGCCCGCCGGGTTCCGCACGTCGCGCCGGGTGAGGAGGTTCTCCCACGAGGAGGTCTCCTGCAGGCGCCAGTCCACCGGCCGTTGGACGTGCCGGAGGTGATCCCGCCACACCGGCAGCTTGCGCGAGCCCTCCCACGCCTGCACCCACACGCAGGGCACCTCCGGAAGCACCTCGCAGTGCCCGTTCTGCAGGACCCCGCCGCAGGGCCCGTTGCGAAGGTTCTTCGGGCAGCGCATCGGGCACGACATGCCGGCCGAGTGCAGGATGCACTGCCCGCACATCCGGCAGTCCCAGACCGACTCCTTCATCGAGCGCTCGACGAGCAGCATGGCCCGACGGAGCCCGCCCGAGGGCGGGGCCGTGGCCGGGGGCCTGCGGTCGAGCCTGGTCTTCGCCATCGTTCGGCGCCTCCCGTACCACCGGCCGCTACCGGAGCGTGCCGGCCGGAACCTCCTTGCGCGGATCCACGAACGGGATCGCCGCCGTGCGGCCCTTGACGATGCCGTCGGGCGTCTCCACGTCGAGCTCGTTGCCGGGCTCGGCGAGGTCGATCGGGACCCACACGAAACCGATGCTCTTCCGCAGGCCGGGCGACCAGACGGCGTCGGTCACCTTGCCGACCTCACGCCCGCCGTGGTGCACGGGCCAGAACCACTCGAGCTCGGCCTCGAGCTCCTGCATCTCGAGCTCGATGCCGACGAGCTTGCGGTCCACGCCCTCGCGCCGGATCCGCTCGAGAGCTTCCTTGCCGATGTAGTCCTGCGGCTGCTCCTCGACGAGGCGCTCGAGCCCCATCAGGTGGAACGGCGTGTCGTCGATCGTCATGTCGGAGTTGTAGTTGAAGATCCCGGCCTCGATGCGCCGGGCCTCGCACGGTGCGATCGGCCGGATGGCGAACTCCTCCCCGGCGCCTAGGATCGTGTCCCACAGGCGACCGCCGCCCTCGGCCCCCAGGATGTTCACCTCGAAGCCGGGCACGGCCGTCCATCCGGTCCGCGTGATGACCACGGGGATGCTCTCGATCTCGAACTCGTCGCACCAGTAGTACTTGAGGTCGTAGATCGCCGGGCCGACCAGCTTCTCGAGGGTCACCGCGGCCTTCGGGCCCTGGACCTGGCACGGGTAGACCTCGGGGTAGGTGACCTCGACGTCCAGACCCGAGCTCGCGGCGACGCCCATGGCATAGAGGCCGGTGTCGCTGTCGGCGAGCTGCATCCACCAGCGGTTCGGCCCGATGTGCATGAGGACGGGGTCGTTCACGATGCCCCCGTGCGGCGCGATGACCAGCATGTACTTGCCCTGCTTGACCTGGCAGCTCGTGAGGTCGCGGCACGTCAGCATGTCGACGAGCCGGTCGGCGTCCGGGCCGCTCACCTCGACGGTGCGCTCGACGCCCACGTCCCACAGGGTCACGTCGTTCGCGAGCGCCCAGTACTCGGTCTCCGGGTCGTCGTAGTACGAGGGCAGCAGCATGTGGTTGTAGATGTCGTACGCGGAGCACCCCGCCTTGCGGGTGGACTCGAAATACGGCGACCGTCGGTACCACGGGCCGAAGTACAGCGTGGTGCTCTTCGCGAGCATCGCCTCTCGCTCGTTCGTCATCAGCGCGTCCCCCTCCGCTCCCCCGCCCGGGCCTCGCACCCGGGGCGATGGGCTGAATATTCGTTCAACGGGGACCCACTGCGCAAGGAACTCTGAGGTCCGAGCACGCCTCCTCCATCTGAATCACCCTTCAGGAGGGTCGCCGAGAGGTCGTCCACCGGCCGGCCCTCCCTGCCCTGTTTCGTCCCTACGAGACCGGGATCTGCTTGTTCGGATCCACGAAGGGCATGTCCACCACCACGGCGCCCCGAGTGCCCCACTCGGACTCGACGCCGAGCGGGGTCCCCACGGCCGCCGAGCCGACCGGCACCCACGCGAACCCGATGTTCTTGCCGAGCCGCGGCGAGTGGATCGCCGAGGTCACCTTGCCGATCCTCGCGCCGTCCGCGGTGACCGGCCACTTCGTGTTGTTGAGCGCCTCGAACGGCTCGCCGTCGACCTCGAGGCCCACGATCTTGCGCTCGACGCCTGTCTCCTTGATCCGGCGGAGCGCCTTCAGCGAGATGCTCGCTTCGTCCGCGAGGTCCCAGTCGACAACCCGCTCGAGCCCCAGCTCGAGCGGGTTGTTCTCGTACGTCATGTCGGCGCCCCAGTTGAAGATCGCGCCCTCGATCCGACGGATGTCGCTCGGCCCGGTCGGCTTGATCCCGAACGCCTGCCCCGCCGTCATGATCGCCTCGTAGACCTCGACACCGCGCGAGGTGTCGGTCGTGTAGACCTCGTAGCCGACCTCGGACGTCCAGCCGGTTCGCGTCACCACCACGGGCACGCCCGCGATCTCGGCGTGCATCCAGTAGTAGTAGCGCAGGTCGGACACGGCGTCGCCCAGGAGCTTGTGCATGAGGGGCTTGGACTTGGGGCCCTGGACCTGTAGGGGCGCGACGTCGGCCTCGCGGATCGTGACGTCGAGCTGCGGGTAGGCGTTCTTCAGGCCGCGAGCGAACAGGAGCGCGTCCGAGGACGCGAGCGCGAACCAGAACGTGGTCTCGTCCATGCGCGTGAGCACCGGGTCGTTGATGATCCCGCCGTCCCCGTCGCAGATGAGCACGTACTTGGCCTGGCCGACCGCGCACTTCGACAGGTCGCGCGGGGTGAGCAGCTGCGCGAACGTGAAGCCGTCCGGACCCGAGATCTCCAGGCAGCGCTCGACCGAGACGTCCCACAGGGTCACGTCGTTCAGCAGCGACTCGAACTCCGCCTCGAAGGTGTCGAAACGGATCGGGAAGTACATGTGGTTGTAGACCGTGAAGCCCTTCGGGTCGTACTTCTGCGTGGCCTCGTAGTAGGGCGTGCGCCGGTTCCGCGCGCCGCGTTGTACCAGGCTCATGTCGAACGCCATCCACCGACCTCCCGTCGCCTCCGGGCGCGCGACCGATGCGGCCGCTGCCGATCCCCCACCGGGATGCGCCGGTATCGTGCGGCGACGGGTGTCCTCCGGCAACAACGGGGTTGACCAGCAGTCAGAGGACGGGCGCAGCCGCCGACCAGCGGTGGTGTGGTCGGCCTCGGGGCCGAGGGGCACCGCTCCGAGCTCAGGCGAGGTCGGCGGCGGCGTAGACGCGCTCGCCCTCGACGAGCGTGAGCACGATCTCCGCGAGCGCGATCTCCTCCGTCGGGTGCTCGAAGAGGTTGCGATCCACCACCGCGAGGTCCGCGTACTTGCCGACCTCGATCGAGCCGGTCATGTCCTCCAGGTGGTTCGCGTAGGCCGAGCCCATCGTGAAGCACGCGATCGCCGTCGGCAGATCGATCCGCTCGTCCGGCAGGAACACGTCGCTGCGATCCACCCGGTAGGGGTAGTCGGGCGGCATCACGCGGTTCACGGCCACGTGCATCTCCTCGAGCGGATCGGGGCTCGAGACGCTCCAGTCGCTCCCCATCGCGAGTACGGCGCCCGCGCGAACGAGGCTCGCGAAGGGGTACTGCCACGTCCATCTCGGCTCGCCGAGGAACGGGATCGTGAGCTCGTCCATCTGCACCTCGTGCGCCGCCCACAGCGGCTGGGCGTTCGCGATCGCGTCCAGCCGCCGGAACCGCGGGATGTCGTCGGGATGCACGACCTGGAGGTGCGCGAGGTGGTGACGGTGGTCGTTCGGGCCGTTCGCGACCCGTGCGGCCTCGACGGCATCGAGCGCCTCTCGCACCGCGCGCTCCGCGAGCGCGTGGAAGTGGACCTGGAAGCCCTCGGCGTCCAGCCGCGTCACGGCCCGCTTCAGCAACTCGGCCTCGACGAAGGAGATCCCGCGGTTGTCCGTCGGGTGGCCGTGGGCGTCGAGGTACGGCTCGAGCACGGCCGCGGTGAAGTTCTCGCACACGCCGTCGACCATGATCTTCACGCTCGTCGCGGCGAACCGGCCGACACGGCCTCGCGCGCGGCCGTCCAGGAGCTCCTCGACCTGCTCGAGCCCGCGGTGCCGGTCCCACCAGAGCGCGCCCACGACCCGCGCGGTCAGCTCCCCCCGTTCGGCGACGGCGATGTAGGCGTCGAGCGTCGGATACGAACCCCCCACGATCGCGTCCTGCCACGCCGTGATGCCGAGCGAGTGCAGATGCGCCTGCGCCTTCACCAGGCCCTGCTCCCACTCCGCGGATGTCGGTTCGGGCGCGTGATCGGCGACGAGGCCCTGCGCGCCCTCGTGCAGCGTGCCCGACGGCTCCCCGAGCGCGTCGCGCTCGATACGACCGTCGGCCGGGTCCGGCGTGTCCCGCGTGATACCGCCGATCTTCATGGCCTTGGAGTTCACCCATCCGCTGTGCCCGTCCCGATTGGGCAGGTACACGGGCCGGTCCGGCACGAGCTCGTCCAGGATGTCCTTCCTCGGCGTGCCGCCGGGGAAGACGTCCATCGACCACCCGCCGCCGAGGATCCACTCCGCGTCCGGGTGCGTGTCGGCGTACTCCCTGATCAGCCGGCGGTAGTCGTCGAGGCTCCCGACGTCGTGCAGGTCGCACAGGAGCATGTCGACGCCCGAGGCCGGCGGGTGGACGTGCGCGTCCTGGAACCCCGGCAGGAGCATCTTGCCGGCGAGATCGATCACCTCGGTCCGGGGTCCGACGAGCTCACGGACATGGGCGTCGGTGCCGACGGCGGCGATCCTGCCGTCCTTCACGGCGACCGCGTCCGCCCACCTCCGCGTGGCGTCCACCGTGTAGACGGCACCATCCACGAACACGAGATCGGCGGAACCGTTCGCTGGCATCGTGCGGGTCCTTTCGTCCACGGGCCGGCGTGAGCATATCGAGACCCGGCGCCCGGCGTGACCGCCGTCCTATGCGAGCGCCACCAGCTCGAGCAGGTCGTCGCTCCAGAACTCGACGTTGCCGTCCGGCATCATGAGGACCCGGCCCGGCGCGAGAGCTTCGACGAACCCGATGTCGTGGCTCACGAGGACCATCGTGCCCTTCCAGGCGCCGAGCGCCTCGGCGATCGCCGTCCGCGAGGGAGGGTCGAGGTTGTTCGTCGGCTCGTCCAGGAGCACGAGGTTCCTGCGCCCGGCGACGAGCTGCGCCACGGCGAGCTTCGTCTTCTCCCCGCCCGAGAGCGTCCCCGCGTCCTGGAACGCGACCTCGCCCACCAGCCCGAACATCCCGAGGAGCGAGCGCAGGTCCTGGTCGGTCGCGTCCGCGGACTCGGCCCGGACGTGGGCGAGCACCTCGACGCCGTCGCGGATGCCCTCGTGCTCCTGGGCGTAGTACCCGAGCGAGACACCCGCCCCGAGCCGGAACGACCCCGCGTCGGCCTCCGAGATCCCCGCGAGGATCTTGAGGAGCGTGGTCTTGCCCGCGCCGTTCAGCCCCATCACGAGCAGCCGCTCGCCTCGCGAGACCGTGAAGTCCAGGCCCTCGAAGACCGGCGGCCCCCCGTACCCCTTCGTGAGGCCGGTCGCCTCGAGCACGAGGTTGCCCGAGTGCGGCGGGGCCGGGAAGCGGTAGCGGACCGCGCGCTCGCGCGTCGGGCCCTCGACGGCGTGGGTCCGCAGCCGGGAGACGCGCGAGTCGATGGTCTTCGCGACCCGCGCCCGCCGAACCGTCTGTCCCCGCATCGAGTCCGCGAGGGTCTCCAGACGCTTGATCTCCGCATGCTGGCGTTCGGCGAGGGCGGCCAGGCGCACCTCGTCGCGCCGCCTCGACTCGCGGTACTGCGAGTACGTGCCCCGGTACTGGACGACGCCGTCGTGGTCCAGGTGCAGGATCCGCGTGATCGACGTGTCGAGGAGCGCCAGGTCGTGGCTCACGACCATGAGCGCGGCCTTCGTCGTCGCGAGGAACTTCATCAGCCAGGCCTTCGCGTCGCTGTCGAGGTGGTTCGTCGGCTCGTCGAGCAGCAGCACGTCCGAGCCCGCGAACAGGATCCGCGTGAGCTCGAGCCGGCGCCGCTCTCCCCCCGAGAGCGCCGGCACCGGCAGGTCGAGCCGGTCCTGCGCGAGCCCGAGACCGTTCGCGATCCGCCGGACCTCGGCCTCGCCCGAGTAGCCGCCGGCGGCGCGGTAGCGTTCTTCGAGCCTCGTGAACCGCGACACGCGCGCCTCGGTCGGGCGCTCCTCGAGCCCGATCCGCTCCTTCTCCAGCCGAGCGGCCATCTCGAGCAGCCCTCGGGCCTGCAGGACGTGGGCGAGGCCGGTGTGGTCCTCGTCCGCCCGGTGCTGGCGAGGGTCCTGGCGCAGGTATCCGAGCGCCCCACGCGCGCGCACGGTGCCCGCAAGCGGCTGGGCCTCGCCGGCCAGGACCTTCAGGAGGCTCGTCTTCCCCGCGCCGTTGCGCCCGACGACGCCGACCTTGTCGCCCCGCCGCAGGCTGAACGTCAGCCCCTCCAGGATGGACAGGCCGGCCACCTCGACCGACAGGCTGCGGACCTCGAGCACGCTCATCGCAGCGAGGCTACACGCCCACCGCGGAGGACCGGCCGCGTGCGGTAAGGTCCTCGACCATGACCGGATCTCCGGACGTCGTCGTCATCGGTGGCGGACAGGCGGGTCTCGCGACGAGCCACGAGCTCACGCTGGCCGGCGTCGAGCACGTCGTCCTCGAGCGAGCCCGAGTCGGGGCCTCGTGGCGCAGCCGATGGGACAGCTTCTGTCTCGTGACGCCGAACTGGACGGTGCAGCTCCCCGGCGGCGCCTACGACGGGGACGATCCCGACGGCTACCTGCCCCGCGACGAGATCGTGACCTTCCTCGAGCGCTACGCGGGTAGCTTCGGGGCGCCGGTGCGCGAGGGGATCGACGTCACCTCTCTCGAGGCGACCGGAGACGACGGCTTCCTCCTGCGGACCTCCGACGGGGACCTGCGGGCCGCATCGGTCGTCGTGAGCACGGGCGCCTACCAGCGGCCCCATCGCCCTCGGGGATCCGAGACGCTCCCCGCCGACCTGTTCCGCATCGACGCCGAGGATTACCGGAGCTCCGGCGCGTTGCCCTCAGGCAAGGTGTTCGTGGTCGGCAGCGGCCAGACCGGCTGCCAGATGGCGGAGGAGCTCCGCATCGGCGGCCGCGAGGTGTTCCTCGCCTGCGGGCGGGCGCCGTGGGTGCCCCGCCGGCTCGGCGACCGCGACATCGTCTGGTGGACCGTCGAGACCGGCTTCCTCGATCAGCCCGCAGCCGCGCTCCCGGGTCCCGAGGCTCGCCTGTGGGCGAACGTCCTGGCCACTGGGCGCGGCGGCGGTCACGACCTGCATCTGCGGACCCTGCGCGAGGCCGGCGTGACGCTCCTCGGGCACTTCCTCGGCGCCGAGGGCCACCGCGCCCGGTTCGCCCCCGATCTCGCCGAGAGCGTCGCCTGGGGCGACGAGCGCTACCGGCAGCTCATGGACCTCATCCGAAAGACCGCGGCCGAGCGCGGCCTGCCGATGCCGGAGATCCCCGAGCCCGCTCCGTTCGACGGACGGTCGCCAGAGGAGCTCGACCTCACCGGCTTCGGCGCCGTCGTGTTCGCCGGGGGCTTCCGGCCCGACTACGCCAGCTGGATCCACGTGCCGGGGGCGTTCGACGAGGTCGGGTTCCCCATCCACACCGACGGCGCCAGCACCGCGGCTGCGGGCCTGTACTTCGTCGGCGTCCACTTCCTGCGCACGCGCAAGTCCTCGCTCCTGTACGGAGTTGGAGAGGACGCCGCCATCGTCGCCGCGCGGATCGCGTCGCGGCAGCGCGCGTAGCGGGTCGCCCACCGCCGGCACCGCAGCGGACCGCTACGGCGTCGGGTCTCCGCCCGGTGGAGCAGTCTGTTGGTGTCGGAGGGCCGAAGGCATCGTTTGACACGTTCTGGCGAATCCGTTCGTGGAGAACCTCCTTTGCGAGCTACCCGTCCGCGAACAGCCCGTAGTACTGGGCGGGCTGGCCCTGTTGGGAGCTGCACGCGACCGGCCCGAGGCGCAGGGCCCCGAATCGGCGCTTGTTGCCGGTCGGGGGGCGCCGGTCATCAACCGGTCCATGAATCGAGGGTAGGGTCCCAATGTGACTCATCAAGCAATGATTCGTGCTCGCTGCCCCCGTGACGGTCTTTCGGCGTGCTGTTCGCTGAACATAGAGGGCCGACTGTGGGAGTAGCGCGAACGTCGGAGAGATTGCGGGCTCGGTCAGTCCTTCTTGCGATCGTGCTCTTTTCTGCAGGGGTCTTCCTCCTCTTCGGAGTGCGTGTGTTGACGGGTTGACGGCGCTCACCGAAATCCCCCAGAGATGCTCACCGAAATCCCTCACCCCTGA
>CAYUSA010000009.1:0-67493 GCA_964447335.1 uncultured Actinomycetes bacterium | reverse complement strand
ACCGGGCGCACGTCGAGCCGCAGCGCCGCGGCGTCGGCGGCCGCGAGCGTCTCGAGGTCGCCGACGAGCCCAGTCAGCCGCAGCACCTCCTCGTGGAGCGAGCGCAGGGTCTCGGTGTCGGGCTCGAGGACGCCGTCGACAAGTCCCTCGGTCGTGCCGCGCAGGATCGTGAGCGGGGTGCGGACCTCGTGCGCGACGTCGCGGACGAGCTGCCGCCGGAGATCCTCCGAGCGCTCGACGGACTCGGACATGCGGTCGAACGCCGTCGCGAGCACGCCGAGCTCGCCCGGCGCGCCACCGAGCTCCACCCGCACGCCTCGGCGCCCGGCCTCCATCTCGCTCGCGGCGTCGGTGAGTGCGACCAGCGGCCTGCTGACGCGGCGAGCCACGAACAGCCCGATGCCGATCGCGACGACGATGGCCGCGGCCGCCCCGACCAGCGCCGTGTGGAGCAGCGCCGCGCGCACCTGCTGCTCGGGCGCCGGCAGGTGGCTCGCCGGGAAGCGGAGGACCAGGCTCCCCACCTTCTCCCCGTCGACGACGACCGGCGCGACGATCGGATCCCCGCGCGGGATGTCGACGATCTCGATGCCGTGCATCTGCTCGAGCATCTGCGCGGCCTCCTCGGCCGGCGCCGCGACGACGGCCCCGCTCGCGTCGCGCACCGCGAGCGTCGCCTGCCCGCGCGACGCGACCGCGACCGCCCCCGTGAGGTCGGCGTCCTCCCAGCTGCCGGCCGCGGCGTAGGCCCTCGCCGCAGCGGCTGCGGCTGCGGCGGCGTCCTCGCGGTGGACCTCGAGCATGAGGTCGGAGAGCTCGGCGCGCGTGGACGTGATCGTGAGCAGCGCGTACACGCCGACCGCCGCAACCCCGACCGTCACGAACGCGGCGGCCAGGCGCACGCTGAGCGGCGAGACCTTCCTAGTCGTCACGCCGCAGCCCCAGGCGATAGCCCGTCCCGAGCACCGTCTCGACGATCCTCGGCTCGTGCGGGTCGAGCTCGACCTTGCGTCGCAGGTTCTTCACGTGGCTGTCGACCGCGCGCTCCGAGGCGAACTCGTACCCGCGCGTGCGGTTGATGAGCTCGGTCCGCGAGTACACGCGCCCCGGCGCGCCGACGAGCGCGACGAGCAGCGACCACTCGCTCGGCGTGAGCTCGACCGCCTCGCCCCTGACGCGGACCTCGTGGCGATCCTCGTCGATCGTGAGCTCGCCCCCGCCGAAGGACCTCGGCGCGGAACCGCCGTCCGGCCGTCCGCCAGCGCGCCGCAGGATCGCCTGCACGCGGAGCACGACCTCCTGCGGGCTGAACGGCTTCGTCACGTAGTCGTCCGCGCCGAGCTCCAGGCCGCCGATCCGGTCCTCCTCGCTCGTCTTCGCGGTCAGGATGAGGATCGGCGTGCGGCCCGAGCGGCGGACCTCGCGCGCGACGGTCTCCCCCGGCACGTCCGGCAGGCCGAGGTCGAGCAGCACGAGGTCGGGCGCCGCGGTCGCGACGAGCGTGAGCGCCTCGGCGCCGCTCCCCGTCGTGAGGACCGAGAACCCCGCGCGCTCGAGGTAGCCGCGCAGCAGCGAGCGGATCTTCGTCTCGTCCTCGACGATCAGGACCGTCTGCGCCATCCTCGCGCTCCCTCGCGCCCGTCCGGGCTCGTGCCCGCGATGGTACGCGGCCACCCGGACCGAGGGCGACAACGTTCCATCCGGCACGCACCCGGTCTCCACACGGCCTCCACACGGCGGGCCGAGCATCGGGGCATGCAGGTGGACGACCGATGACCGATGATCGAGGAACCGAGCCCGATGCGGCGCACACGGGTCTCACCGTGCTCGTGGTGCTCGGGCTCGCCGTGCTGCTGATCGCCGCCGGAGGCGTGACCGGGGTGTGGATGGGCATGCGCGGCGGGAGCCACACGATGATGTGGGGCGGCCCCGACCCGCGCGTCGCACAGGTCGCGCCCGCCTCCGCGGTCGAGGCGGCCGCAACCTTCCAGCTCGACGGCATGCCGGCCATGACGGTCCAGCACTACGAGCTCGCGAGGGCGAACCCCGGGGTCTATACGCAGATCCCCTGCTTCTGCGGCTGCCAGAGCATGCTCGGGCACCGCAACCTCGAGGACTGCTTCGTGACGCCCGACGGTGCCTGGGAGTCGCACGCCTCGGGGTGCCAGGTGTGCATCGACGAGTCGCAGATGGTCACGCGGATGATGGGCCGCGGCATGGGGTCCCAGATGATGCAGGGACGGATCGTCGCGGAGTTCGGCGGCCCGACGATGGGCACGAGTGGGTAGGGGGAAGCCATGACAACGACGAAGACCACACAGCGTTCCACGCGGGCGAAGCCGCGGTCGGGCGGCAACCTCGCGGTGATCGGTGTGATCGCGGCGGTGGTCGTGTTCGTCGGAGCCGTCACCGGCATCCTCGTCGCCTCGAACTCCGATGGGAGCACCTCGCCGGTCGGTGGATCGGGCACCGATGCCGTCGCCGTCCCGGCCGCCGCCTCCGCGCTCGCGCCGACCGGCGAGATGAACGCGATGGGCCTGCCCGTCTACGAGACGCCGGGGTACGCCTCGGGCTCGGCCTCGGCCGGCGGCATCACGGTCCAGGGCGCCGACTGGGCGATGGGCCAGGTCCCGCTCGACATCGCGGTCCGGCCGTTCTGGACCCTCACGAACACCGGGAGCACCGAGGTCACGCTCGGCGAGCCCGAGGCCCAGGTCCGCGAGGGCTGCTGCCCCGGTCCGCTCGTCCTCGGCGCGAGCACGCTCGCTCCCGGCGAGTCCACGGTCCTCACCTTCGAGCTCTCGATGCACGAGGGCATGGACGGCTGGCACGACATGGGCGTCTACGTCCCGATCCAGGGAGCCGGCGACCGGTTCCTCGAGCTGAACGTCACGGGGGACTTCCGGAACTAGGGCCGGAGGACTCCATGCGACGCTGGAAAGGCTTCCGGCGGTGCCCCGGCTGCGGCTACGACCCCGCGACCGGCGATGGGGAGCGCTCCTGCTCGTGGGGCGAGTGCCCCTACCTCCCCGAGGAGCTCGACGTCTTCTGCCCCAACTGCCGGTTCAACTTCTTCACGATGCAAGGCAACGCCCAGTGCGGGCGTCCCGGCGTGTGCGAGCACAGCGCCGAGGCTCGCTCCCACGTGGCGAACGTGCGCACGTGGCTCGAGGTCAACGCCGAAGCGGTCCCGTAGTCACCGGGCGGGTTCCGTCAGGACATGAGGAGCCGGAAGACGAAGTCGTACTCCGCCCCGGTCTCGTCCCGCGCGACGAGCCGCATGCTCCCGCTCACGTTGCGGAAGACGCCCGTGCCGCCGGTGACCGCAAGGACCGAGGGTGCCGCGTCGAACAACGGCCCCTCGACGGTGATCGAGCCGTCATCGAGGATCGTCACCCAACGGCACTCCCAGCTCACGCCGACCTCGATCCGCACGCAGTCGCCCTGATCGGTGCCGACCACGTGTTGGTTGGTCTCGTCGAAGACCTCGTTGTGGAAGGTCAGCAGGTCGCCCGAGGAGTCGCCGTTCGCCTCGAGGTCGACGACCGTATCCGTCGTCGCGTGCTCGATCACCTGGATCCTCGTCACGTTCGGCCCCGCGGCCGCAACCGAGATGAGCGACGCCGTGATCGCCGTCGCTGCCAACACGGCCCCTGCCGCCAGCATGGCGCTTCCTCTCCGCATGCTCCGACCTCCTGGTTGTGGACGACGACCAGTCTCCGCCCGAGGCGCGCCCGAGCGCAACGCGGCCCGGGAGCCGCTCGGCGCGACCCGCGCCTACTCGTACATCCCGGCGTTGGGGGCGAGCTCGCGTTCGCCCTCGCCGTACGCCGACTCCGAGACGAGCTTCCAGCGGATCGGCTTGTCGGGCTTCACGAGCCGGATGGGGACGCGGCAGCGGCCGGCTCTGCCGTTCTGGTGGAAGGCGCCGCGCTCGGCGTCGTGGTCGCGCCGAGGATGGATCGAGCAGCCGAGCCCACCCGTGTCGGCGTTCCAGAGCGTCATGATGTGCTCGGCGCGGCGCTCACCCTGCGCGTCCAGGCGCCCCTCGATGCGCCACCAGTCGCTGAGCACCTCGTAGGCGCGCACGACGAGGACGAGGTACCTGCCGTCTTCGCGCGGTTCCACACGCAGGATCGTCGAGCGGATGTCGGGGTCGGTGCCGTACGCGAGCCGGTCGTCGGGGTCGTACCCCCGGACCTCGTAGGCCGACGCCGATGGCGCCACCACGAGCATCCCGAGCAGGGTCAACCCGACGAGCGTGATGAGGCTGCGGGGCATCGGGCACCTCCGGCCACATCCTCCTGTGCCGGCGCGGGGACGGCAACCGCGATCGGTCAGTCGCGCGATGCGTAAGCCACGCGCTCGAACGGCCAGTCGCGCTCGAGCCAGTCCGAGACCGCGCGCCACAGCGGCGCGTCGAGGCGCGCGTGCGAGACCCGGACCCACGAGCGGACCGAGGCGTCGTGGACGCCGTCCTCCGCCGGGTAGATGTAGACACAGCCGATCACGTCTCGCGTCGCGGGGTCGAGCACGGTATAGGTGAATCCCTCGCGACGGGCGAAGTGCCGAGCGTGCATCTCCAGGTCCGCGAGGTTCTCGCCGAGGGTCATCGGCTCGGGCCAGCGATCGGGACGGCTCGGATCGTCGAAGCCGGGCGTCGCGTGGATGTGCTCGATGCTCGACATCCACGCGGCGTGATCGCGCTCGTTGTGCTCCGGGCCCAGCGGCTCGAGGACGAGGGCGTCGGTCGCCATCCCGGCCGGCGGCACGAACGCCGCGGGGACGAAGCCGGCGTGCTCGGAGCGACGGCGCTCGTAGCGCACGCCGTGCCAAAGCTCGTCGCCGTAGCGGCGCTCGAACCGCTCGACCCGGCGCATCCCGACCTTCTCGGCGACGCGGATCGAGGGGATGTTCTCCTCGTCGGCGTACGCACGCACGACGTTGGCGCGCAGGACGTCGAACACGTAGTCGACGAGCGCGCCGACCGCCTCGGTGCCGTAGCCCGCGCCCTGGAAGGCCGGCGCCATCGTGTAGCCGACCTTGACCACGTCCGGCTCGCCCTCGGCGCCGCTGAGGCCGACGTCGCCGACGAGCCGGCCGCCGTCGCGCTCCAGGACCGAGAGTCGCACCCACCCCCCGGGCTCCCCCGGCACGCGGCCGGCCATCTCTCGGATCTCCGCGCGGATGCTCTGCGGATCGGTCCGCTCCCACCCCTGGTAGCGGTGGACCTCGGGGTCGCTGCGGTACGCGGAGATCGCCTCGGCGTCCTCGGGGAGCGAGCGGCGGAGCAGCAGGCGCTCGGTGAGGAGGGGCTCGAAGTCGGCGTCGGAGCGCATCGCGCGGGAAGGGTACCGGGAGGCGCGGGCGGTTCGACGAGGCCCGGAAAGTGAGAAACCGCCGGGGCCCGAAGGCTCCAGCGGTCTCTCACCGCGCAATCTACCGGTGCCGCGGCGACGGCGTCAAACCGGGAACCGCGTTCTTGTCACTCTTCTTCGTGGCGCGGATCAGGTCGCGTCGTACTTGAACGAGATGTTGACCCGGGCCCGGTAGTGCGCCACGTGGCCGTCCTCGATGGTGAGGTCGAGCTTCACGATCTCGCCGACCCGCAGGTCGCGCAGCGACTTCGCGGCGGTCTCGACCGCGTTCTTCGCGGCGTCCTCCCACGACGTGGGGCTCGTCCCGATGACCTCGGTGACGCGGTAGATGCTCTCGGTCACGGCGTCTCCCTCCTCCCGTGTCCCCCGCCATCATCCTCCTGCACCGCGTTCGGCGTCCGCGAGCCCGGGACTCCCCCGGCGGAGGCTCCGGGGCGTAGTGTTCCCCCGTGCTCGTGTGCCCATCCTGCGGAACCGAGAACCTCGAGGGCTCGAGGTTCTGCAACGCGTGCGGGGCCGCCCTCGCGCCTGCCGAGGTCCGGCGCAAGGAGCGCAAGTTCGCGACGGCGCTGTTCGCCGACCTCGTGGGCTCGACCGCGCTCGCCGAGCAGGAGGATCCCGAGGTCGTTCAGTCGGTCGTCGGCCGGACCTTCGACCGCCTCTCCGAGGAGATCGGCCGCTACGAGGGGCTGCTCGAGAAGTTCATGGGGGACGCCGTGCTCGCCGTGTTCGGCGTGCCCCGCTCGCACGAGGACGACGCCGAGCGCGCGGTGCGCGCCGCCCTCGAGGCGCAGGCCGTCCTGTCCGAGCTGAACCGCGGCTTCGCGGCCGAGGGCAAGCCGACGCTCGCGATGCGGATCGGCGTCGAGGCGGGCGAGGTGCTCGTGGACGTCGAGCGCGCCTCGGGCGCTCGCGACCGGATGCTGACGGGCGACGCGGTGAACACCGCGGCCAGATTGCAGACCGCCGCCGAGCCCGGCCACATCGTCGTGGGGCCCGCCGTCTACGCGAGCACGAAGGACGTGATCGAGTACCGCGAGCTCGAGCCGCTAACGCTGAAGGGCAAGGCCGAGCCGGTCCCCGCGTGGCGCGCGCTCCGCATCAAGGCGCGCACGCGCGGCGAACGGCCGAGGCTCGGCCTGGAGGCTCGCCTGGTCGGGCGGGACGAGGAGCTCACCGTGCTGAAGCAGACGCTCCGCCGCGTCGAGACCGAGGGCCGGCCGGCGCTCGTGACGATCGTCGGACCGGCCGGTGTCGGCAAGTCCCGACTCGTCGCCGAGCTCGAGCACCACGTCGAGGGACTCCCACAGGTCGTGTACTGGCGCCGTGGCCGGTGCCTCGCGTACGGCAACACCTCGTACTCCGCGTTCGCCGACGCGATCAAGGCGCAGTGCGAGATCTTCGAGGACGACGCCGCCGAGGTAGCGGCCAAGAAGGCCGACACCGCGACCCGCGAGCTGTTCGGCGACGAGAGCGTCGCGCCGCAGATCCGCGCGCTCGTCGGCGCCGGCGAAGCGCGCGCGATGAGCCGCGAGGACCTGTTCGAGGCGTGGCGCCGGTTCCTCGAGCGCCTCGCCGCGCGGTACCCGCTCGTCGTCCTCCTCGACGACCTCCACTGGGCCGACGAGGGGCTCTTGGATCTCGTCGAGCACGTCGCCGACTGGGCGCAGGGCCCGATCCTGCTCCTCGCGACGGCGCGCGCCGAGCTGTTCGAGACGCGCCCGACGTGGGGCGGCGGCAAGCGCAACGCCGTCTCGCTCTACCTCGACCCGCTCTCGGAGACCGAGGGCGCCGCGATGCTCGAGGACCTGCTCTCCACGGAGGTCGCGCCCGAGCTGAAACGCGCGATCCTCGAGCGGAGCGAGGGCAACCCGCTGTACGTCGAGGAGATCGTCCGCAAGCTGATCGACGACGGCGTGCTCCGCGCCACGAAGTCCGCCAGGTGGGAGGTGGCGCGACCCGTCGAGGACGTCGAGCTGCCGCGCTCGGTCCAGGGCCTGATCGCCGCGCGCCTCGACGGCCTCCCCGAGGACGAGAAGGCCACGCTCCAGGACGCGGCCGTCGTGGGCCGCGTGTTCTGGGTCGGGGCCGTCGCCGAGCTCACCGGCAAGACCGTGCAGCAGGTCCGCGACGCGCTCGGGCGCCTGCGCGTGAAGGAGCTCGTCCTGCCGCACGAGCCCTCGTCCTTCTCCGACGAGCACGAGTTCTCGTTCCGCCACAACCTCATCCGCGACGGCGCCTACGACTCGTTGCCGAAGGCGCTCCGCGCCGACAAGCACGCCGGCGTCGCGCGGTGGGCCGAGCAGCGCGCGGGCGACCGCGCCGACGAGATCGCCGAGCTGATCGCGGCCCACCTGCTCGAGGCCCTCGGCTACCTCGACGAGCTCGGCGAGGTGGGCGAGCGGCGCGACGAGCTGCGCCGCAGCGCCTTCCGATGGACGCGGGCGGCCGGGGAGCGCACGTCCGCGCTATGGCTGCGGGCCGAGGCGACGCGATGGTTCCGCGAGGCCGAACGCCTGGCCGACGAGCTCGACCTCGCGCCGGAGGAACGCATCGCGCTCGTGCGCTCCCACGTCGACGCCTCGTGGGGAACCGACCCGGTGGCCGAGACCGAGCGCGTCGTCCGCCGGGCGCTCGCGACGTACGAGACGATCGGCGACCCGGTCGGCGTCGGGTGGGCGCATGCCCGCCTCGTCTTCCCGCTGCTCACGCTGGCCCGCGACGAGGAGTGCGAGCGCGCCGGACGGACCGCGGTCGCGGCGCTCGAGCCGCTTGGGGAACGGGCGGAGCTCGCCGACGCCCTGCATCGGCTCGGTTGGTACCTGTGGCGTCGGGGACGAGAGGTGGAGGCGGAGCCGCTGCTTCGGCGCGCCGTGGAGATGGCCGTCCGCGTGGACTCGCCCCTCGTGCACGCGGAGTCGATGCAGACGCTCGCCGTGTGCCTCGCGCAGACGGGTCGCTCGGCCGAGGCGATCGAGACGATCGAGCAGGCCTACCGTCTCGCGAAGGAGGTCGGTGAATTCTCGAACCTGATGCGGTGCTGCAACAACCTGCCCTCGCTCCTCGGGGATCTCGCCTCGGACTACCGGCGGGCCGAGGAGGTGCTTCGCGAGGGACTCGAGCTCGCGCAGCGCGCGGGCGCCCGCTGGAACATGGGGTGGCTGAAGGGCAGCCTCGGCGACGGGCTGTTCCGGCTCGGGCGGCTCGAGGAGGCGGAGGCGCTCCAGCGCGAGGCGATCGAGCTCGCGGTCCAGGTGGGCGACGAGCCGCTCCGCGGGATGCGGCTGACCGCGCTCGCGGCGGTCGTCCTGTTCCGCGGCCGGCACGAGGAGGCGGAGGCGATCCACCGCGAGTCGATCCCCATCCTGGACGGGAACCCCGAGCCCCAGAGCCAGATCTTCATCCCGATGATGGAGGCGTACCTCGCGCTCGCGCGCGGCGCGAACGACGAGGCCGCCGACTCGCTCGGAACCATGGTCGAGCAGCTCCGGGCGTTCAACGTCGAGTCCATCTCGGAGGCGTTCACCGACCTCGTCCGCGCCCTCCTGCGCGCCGGTCGCTCGGGCGAGGCCGAGGGCTACCGCGACCTGTCCGAGCACGGGCGCTCGCCCGCCGCGAGAGCCAACGCGGCGCTGGTCGAGGGGCTCCTCGCGCCGGAGCCCACCGAGGCACGCCGGCTCCTCGAGGAGGGTGTGGCGGCGCTCGAGGAGCTCGGGCTGCGGATCGACGCCGCGCGCGCGATGGTCGACCTCGGCCGCGCGATGGCGCGGATCGGCGAGGATCCCGGACCGGTGCTCGAACGCGCCCGCGAGGTGCTGACCGACTGCGACGCCCGCGCGTTCCTGTTCGAGGTCGAGGACGGGCTCGCCGACCTCGGCGCGTGAGCGGCCGGGACGCCTCGCGCTCGAGCCGGTGGGCTGAGCCCGAGCCTCAGTCCTCGTCGGCCCGGCGTAGCTTCTTGGTGCGCGCTCGCCGCTTCTTGTCGGCGAGTCGGCGCTCGACGGACCCGCGGCTCGGCTTCGTGGGTCGGCGCCGGGGCGGCGGGGGTGCGACGGCCGCCGCTAGGACCTGGGCGAGCCGCTCGAGCGCGGCCTCGCGGTTCTGTAGCTGCGACCGGTGCTCCGAGGCGGAGACCGTGAGCACGCCGTCGACGAGCCGGTCCGCCAGCCGCTCCAGCGCTCGAGCCCGCTGTAGGGGACCGAGCGCCGTCGTTCGCGCCACGTCGAGGCTGAGCTCGACCCGCGAGTCGGCCGTGTTGACCGACTGACCACCCGGCCCCGAGGACCTGCTGAACCGCCACCGCAGCTCGCGCTCCGGCACGACGATCGAGCGCGTCACGCGCAGAGGAGCGATCACCTAGCCAGTATCACTGCTGAACGTGCAGGCCCACGACACGACTTCCATCAGGACCTCGTCCCCGGGCGGCCGTCCTCGCGGCAAAGTTCGCCCCTCGATCGCTACCGGCAGCCGATGCTCATCGCTCCACGCGCGCGCTGACCTTCATGTGACCGCGTCACTCGAGCGGCTCGCCGGGGGCCAGCCGGCCGAGACCGAACACCTTGGTGCCGACCGTGTTCCCGTAGATGCCGAACGCCTCGACCGTGCACGTCGCCGCGGAGGATCGGTCGCCGCGGTTCGCCGTGACCGCGTCGAAGTTGCCGCTCGCACCGCGCGTCGAGATCCGCATGATGAACGTCGGATGCGCGGGTTCGATGCTGGACTGGAGCCGATCGAACACGAACGAGCCGAACCCGAACGTCGCGGCCACCACGACCCCGGCGATCAACAGCTTGCGCCGCCACAGGTAGTCGCCCACGCGGATCCGTTCCCCGGGCGGTGCGCTCGACGTCGGAGCCTGCATGGTGCCTCCGATCTCGCCCTCGATCGGAACCGGGCGGCGTCGCTCGAAGCGGCGACCGTCCCTCCTCGTGTATCGGTCCGTCCGAGGGGTGGATACAGCGGTCGAGGGAGAGCACTCGACCGCGCCCACCCGGCGCCGGTAGCATCGAACCATCGGGGACGAACGCTCGAGCGGCCGGTCGGTGGACTCACGGGTGGGTCGGATCGCGCTGACCGTCGCGGGGATCGTGTGCGTGGGGCTCGGGGCGGCCGGGATCGTCCTGCCGGTCCTGCCGACGACCCCCTTCCTCCTGCTCGCTGCGGCGTGCTTCGTCCGCTCGTCGCCGCGCCTGCACGCGTGGCTCCTCGGGCACCCGCGCCTCGGACCCTACGTCGCGGGGTTCCTCGGCGAGGCGGAGATGCCGCCACGGGCCAAGCGCGCGGCGATCGTGACCCTCTGGCTGTTCATCACGCTCTCGTGCGCGGTCGTGTTCATCCAGGCGGGCGTCACGTCCGTCTCGGTCGCCGTCGTCCTGCTCCTCGTCGTCGTGGCACTGATGGTCACGCGCTACATCGCGCGCCGGCGCCCCAGGCAGCCCTGACGCGCTCCGTCACGGGATCCATCATGGGGTGATGCACGCCGAGACCCAGGACCGAGCGGGCGCCCGAGGGCTGTTCGGGCGCGGGATGCGGCTGGTCGGCTCGTACATCAAGGCGCACCCGAAGCCGTTCGTCATCTCGGCCTGCGGGGCCTTCCTGTTCGCGGTCTCCTCGATCGGGGTATCGGTCGCGCTCGGCCGGGTGACCGACCGGGTGCTGCGGCCGGCGTTTCGGGAGGGCGTGAGCGCCGGCACGGTCTGGCTCGCGATCGGCGCAGTGATGGGGCTCGCGTGCCTGCGCGCTACGGGCATCGGCGTGCGCCGCTACTTCAGCGGGGTGCTCGGCTCCGCCGTGGGCGCCACGCTCCGCGAGCGCGTCTCGGACCGGTACCGGGACCTCTCGCTCGCGTACCACCGCGGGACGCCCACCGGGGAGCTCCTCGCGCACATGGAGGCCGACGTCGAGGCCGCGATCGACGTCCTCTACCCCATCCCGTTCGCGATCGGCGTGCGTTCCTGGTGTTCTTCCCGCTCGTCTCGCTGATCGCGACCGATCCGTTCCTCACGCTCATCGGGCTGCTCATGGTGCCGGCGCTCGCGCTGATGAACCGCGCTTCGCGCGACGGATGCAGGGGCCCGCGCAGCGTGCGCAGGAGCGGATCGGCGACGTCTCGGCCATCGCGCACGAGTCGATCGACGGTGCGCTCGTCGTCAAGGCGCTCGGTCGCGAGCGTGCCGAGGTCGACCGCCTGCACGCCAAGGCCGAGCAGCTCCGCAAGGAGCGCGTCGATGCGGGCTTCGTCCGCGCAGGGTTCGAGCCCGCCCTCGAGGCTCTGCCCTCACTCACCATCACGGTGCTGCTCGCGGTCGGCGCGTGGCGCGTGTCGACGGGCGCGGTGAGCATCGGGACGCTCGTCCAGGTCGTCACGCTGTTCGGCATGCTCGCCTGGCCGATGCGGTTCATCGGCTGGATCTTGTCCGAGCTCCCGCGCGCGGTTGTCGGCCACGGCCGGATCGTGGAGGTGCTCGAGCAGCCGATCACGATCGAGCGTGTCGCCGAGCCGGTCGTGCTCCCCGACGGGCCGCTGGACGTCCGTGCCGAGGCCGTCTCGTACGCGTTCGAGGGCCTCCGCGTGCTCGACGAGGTCACGTTCGACGTCCGGCCGAACGAGTCGGTGGCGCTCGTCGGGCCGACGGGGGTCGGCAAGTCCACGCTGGCGCAGCTGCTCGTGCGGCTGGACGACCCGACCTCGGGCGAGATCCTGCTCGGCGGCGTGAACCTGCATCACGTCGACGCGGCGTCGCTACGGCACGCCGTCTCCCTGGTGTTCCAGGAGAGCTTCCTGCTCGCGAACACGGTCGCCGAGAACATCGCGCTCGACTCCGACGCGTCGCGCGAGGAGGTCGAGCGGGCGGCGACGATCGCGCAGGCCGACCGCTTCATCCGCGAGCTGCCGAAGGGCTTCGACACCGTCCTGGGCGAGCGCGGGCACACGCTCTCCGGCGGCGAGCGCCAGCTCGTCTCGCTCGCGCGGGCGCAGATCGGCGACCCCGGCCTCCTGATCCTCGACGAGGCCACGAGCGCGATCGACCCGGCCACCGAGCGCCGCATCTCCGAGGCCCTGCGCCGCCTATCCGTCGGCAGGACGACGGTGACGATCGCCCACCGCCTGTCCACGGCCGAGGGGGCCGACACGATCTTCGTGTTCGACGGCGGCCGGATCGTCGAACGCGGGACCCACCGCGAGCTCCTCGCGGAAGGCGGCGTCTACGCCGGCCTGTTCGCCAGTTGGCTCGGCAACGTCCGGGCAGGCTCGACCCACGGGACGGATATTGCTATATAGCAATATCGCCGCTAGGCTGTGGCTATGAACACGTCGGATATCGGCAGGATCGTGGCGAAGCGTCGACGCGAGGCGGGGTTGACGCAGGTCGAGCTCGCGGATCGTCTCGGCACCACGCAGGCGGCCCTCTCGAAGATCGAGACCGGGCGGACGCTCCCCGGCCTCGACCTGCTGGCACGGCTCGCGGAGGCCACGGGAGAACCCCTCACGCTGACGCTCGGTGCGCCGCGGCGCCGCCCCTCCCGGCGCGAGCTTCGGGAGCGGGTCCGCAAGGTGCTCGGCGAGTACGAGTTCGATCCCTGGGAGCGCGACCCCACGCCCGCCGAGGCCGAGAGCCTGTTGGCCGACGGCCTGACCCGTGACCGTTTCGCGCGCTGAGGCGCTGCTCGAGCACGCCGCCCGGGAGCGGGACCGCCTCCGACGGCACCTCCTCGTGGCGGCCGCCCTCCGCGAGGTGCTCGAGATCGAACCCGTGGTGGTCGGCGGAACCGCCGAGGAGTTCCACTCCGGCGCGCCGTACCACGAGACCGACCTCGACGTGTGCGGGTGGCTGCGAGACGGGGAGCCGAAGCTGCTGCGCACCCTCGGCTTCCGCAAGCGAGGGCGTCATTGGTTCCACGACGCGTCGAGGGTCGCGGTCGAGTTCCCCGAGAGCCGGATCGACGGCGACGAGAGCCGGATCGAGCGTGTTCGGATCGACCGCGGGACCGTCGCGATGATCGGCGTCGACGACCTGTACGTGGACCGGCTGCGCCAAGCCACGGCGCCGTGGACGGACGAGAGCCTCGAGTTCCGCTCGGCGCTCGCGGTCGCGGCCGGAGCGTTCGACCGGATCGACCGGCGCTACGTGCTGCGACGCATCCGTGAGATCGAGCGGACCGACCCCCGGCTCGGGCAGGCGATGCGGTCGATCGATAGCCGCGTCCGACGACGGGTCGCGGCGGCACTCCGGGGGCCGACCAGTCCTCTCGGGTAGCCTCGTCCCCCGTGGATGACCTCGACCGATCCCTCGCGCTCGAGCGGCAGTTCCAAGGGTCGGGCCCTGCTTCGGCGCGATCGCCATGTCGCCCCCTCCCTTCCGGTGGGCGCTGACGTCCACCGATGGGTGATGGGGTACCTCATCACACAAGGGCGAAGTCAACCGCCGGCACGACCGGCGCCGCCGCCCCGCGAGCACCCGCACGAGCGCCCCCGCCCTCGGCGGCTTGGGCTAGGGTGGACCAGCACGGGCGCGCCGCCCCAGCGGCGTCGTCGAGCGGACCACGAGCCAGAGCGAAAGGGGCCGATGCTCTCCTTCGGCGTCACGTTCATGCTGGACCCGCCGCCCTCGCGGGTGGTCGAGCTGGCGAAGCTGGCCGAGGGGAACGGGTTCGACTACGTCTGGGCCTGGGACTCCCACATCCTGTGGCAGGACGTCTACCCGGTCTTCACGCTGATCGCCGTGAACACGGAGCGGGTCAGGATCGGACCCTGCGTGACGAACCCGGCCACGCGGGACATCACCGTGACGGCCAGCGCGCTCGCCACGCTGAACGAGATCTCCGGCGGGCGCATGGTGGTCGGGATGGGCCGTGGCGACAGCGCCCGACGCGTGATCGGCAAGCCGCCCGTGACCGTCGAGCACATGGAGCAGGCCTGCCGGCAGATCCGCGATCTGGCGGAGGGGCGCGAGATCGACTACGAGGGCACCCCGCTCCGGCTGAAGTGGGCGAGCGGGACGCTCCCGGTATGGGTCGCCGCCTACGGGCCGAAGGCGCTCCGGGCGGCGGGGCGCGTGGCCGACGGGCTCATCATGCAGCTCGCGGACCCCTACATCATCGAGTGGTCGCTGCGGTACGTGCGCGAGGGCGCCGAGGAGGCGGGCCGCTCGTTCGACGACATCCAGATCATGAGCGCCGCTCCCGCGTACGTGACCGACGACCTGGAGGCGGCTCGGGAGCAGGTCCGCTGGTTCCCGGCGATGGTGTCGAACCACGTCGTCGACCTCGTCCAGCGCTACGCCTCGACCGAGCTCCCGCTGGAGCTGACCGAGTTCATCGAGGCGCGCGACCACTACGACTACGCGGACCATGGCAGGACCGGCGCCGAGCACGCCTCGTTCGTGACCGACGAGGTCGTGGACCGCTTCTGCGTGCTCGGCTCGCGGGAGCGGTGCCTGGCGAAGCTGCGCGAGCTCGAGGCGCTCGGTGTGGACCAGTTCAACATCTACTCGATGGTCGACGACCCCGCCGGGCTGATCAGGAGCTTCGGCCGGGAGCTGATCCCCGCGTTCAGGTGAAGGAGGAAGCGATGAGGACCGTGAGGGCGGCGGTGATCCAGTGCTACGCGAACATGCCGAAGGAGGAGGCGATCGACAAGCACGTCGGGCTCATCGCCAAGGCCGCGGCCGAGGGCGCGAAGGTGACCTGCCTGCAGGAGATCTTCCACGGCCCCTATTTCCCCGCCGAGCAGGATCCGAAGTGGTACCGGACCGCGGAACCGGTGGACGGCCCCACGATGACGAGGATGCGCGAGGTCGCGAAGGAGCACGCGATGGTGCTCGTGGTCCCGTGGTTCGAGGAGGCGCAGACCGGCGTCTACTACAACGCGGCGGCCGTGATCGAGACCGACGGCACCCTCCTCGGCACGTACCGCAAGACGCACATCCCGCACGTCGGGCCGTGCTTCTGGGAGAAGTTCTACTTCAAGCCCGGCAACCTCGGGTACCCGGTCTTCGACACCTCGGTCGGCAAGATCGGCCTGATCATCTGCTACGACCGGCACTTCCCGGAGGTCGCGCGGCAGGTCGGCCTGAAGGGCGCGGAGCTCGTGTTCAACCCGTCGGCGACCGTCGAGTCGCTCTCGAAGTACCTGTGGGAGCTCGAGCAGCCGGCCCACGCGGTCGCGAACGGCTACTGGATCGCGGCGATCAACCGGGTCGGCGTCGAGGAGCCGCTGTCGAGCGCGCGCTTCTACGGCTCCTCCTACTTCTGCGATCCGCGAGGGCAGATCGTCGCGCGGGCCTCGGACTCCGAGGACGAGGTGCTGGTCCACGACCTGGACATGGACATGATCCGTGAGGTTCGGGACACCTGGCAGTTCATGCGGGACCGGCGTCCCGAGACCTACGGCGAGCTGACGGAGCTGCTGCCATGAGGACGCTGATCCGGAACGGGACGCTCGTGACGGCGACGGACGCGGTCAAGGCCGACGTCGTCATCGAGGACGAGAAGGTCGCCGCGATCGGGGTCGGGATGAGCGTCGAGGCCGACAGGACGATCGACGCGACCGGCCGGTACGTGATGCCGGGCGGGGTCGACGTGCACACGCACATGGACCTGCCCTTCGGCGGGAGCTCCTGCTCGGACGACTTCGAGACGGGCTCGCGCGCCGCCGCGTTCGGGGGGACGACCACGATCGTGGACTTCGCCCTGCAGGGGACCGGCGAGGGTCTCCGACCGGGCCTCGAGCTGTGGTTCGAGAAAGCGCAGACCTCCTCGATCGACTACGGGTTCCACATGATCGTGAAGGAGGTGAACGACCAGGTCCTGAGGGAGATGGACGAGCTGGTCGGGGAGGGCGTGACCTCCTTCAAGCTCTTCATGGCGTACCCGGGCGTCTTCATGCTTGACGACGCGTCGATCTTCCGAACGATGCAGCGCGCCGCGGACTCGGGCGCGCTGATCATGATGCACGCGGAGAACGGCGGGCCGATCGACGTGCTGGTGCATCGGTATGTCGAGGAGGGCAAGCTCGAGCCGAAGTACCACGGGCTGTCGCGGCCGGCCTCGATGGAGGGCGAGGCGGTCCACCGCGCGTTCAAGCTCGCGGAGCTCGCGGGCGCCCCCGCGTACATCGTGCACCTGTCCTCGCGCGACGGGCTGAACGCCGTGCGCGAGGCGCGGGATCGCGGGCTCCCCGCGTTCGCCGAGACGTGCCCCCAGTACCTGTACCTGAGCTCCGACGACATGGCGAGGCCGGGCTTCGAGGGGGCGAAGTACGTGTGCTCGCCGCCGCTTCGGCCGGCCGATCACCAGGAGGACCTGTGGGCCGGGCTCCGCGCCGGCGACCTGAGCATCGTCTCGACCGACCACGCGCCCTTCAACTACAAGGGCCAGAAGGAGCTCGGCAAGGACGACTTCTCCAAGATCCCGAACGGCCTGCCCTCGGTCGAGGACCGGTTCACGCTGATCTACCAGGGTGTCGAGAGGGGGCACATCGGGCTGAACCGGTTCGTCGAGCTGGTCGCCACCACCCCCGCGAAGATGTTCGGCCTGTACCCGCGCAAGGGGACGATCGCGCCGGGATCGGACGCCGACATCGTGGTCTTCGACCCCAAGCACGAGCGGGTCATCTCCGCGGAGACCCACCACATGAACGTGGACTACTCCTGCTACGAGGGCATGACGGTTCACGGGCTGCCCGAGACCGTGATGCAGCGCGGGCAGGTGCTCGTCGAGGGCGGCGAGTACCACGGCAAGCCCGGGCAGGGGAAGTTCCTGCCGAGGAGCCGCCTCAGCACCTGAGCCACGGTGTCGCTAGCCGTGTGTCGCAGACCGGGAGTGGCTGTTCGAGCGCTCCGCTAGGATGCGTTTTCGCCCACCGATACCAGAGGGATGACCGATGCCGAAGCGTCATGGCGACGATGGAGCGACGGCCCCTGCTGGGGCGGCCGACGTGGACGCCTACCTCGCCGCCCTCCCCGAGGATCAGCGCCGGGCGCTCATGACGCTCCGCGCGGCGATCAAGGCGGTCGCACCAGAGGTGACGGAGCGCATCAGCTTTGGGATCCCGACGTGCAGGCTGCACGGGCGTCCCCTCGTGGGGTTCGGAGCGACGAAGAACCACTGCTCCTTCTACCTGATGAGCACCGGCGTCATGGAGGCGCACCGTGACGAGCTCGCGGGGTACGACACCGGCAAGGGCACGATCCGCTTCCCACCCGACGCGCCGCTGCCCGACGCGCTCGTTCGACGGCTCATCGAAGCTCGCATCGCCGAGAACGAGTGGCCTTCCTGACGACCGCCCGGATACTTCGGCGGTGCGCTATGGTCCGGCGGATGGCGATCCCCTGCGCGGATCCGACCCGACATCTCTGAGCAGGAGGTGCGCACGCATGAAGGTCGAGGTTTCGAAGGTGATCGACCGCCCGGTAGCCGACGTCTGGCGCTTCTACGCCGTCGAGCACGTCCGCAACCATCCCCGTTGGGATCCGGACATGGAGCTCGAGCAAGAGTCCTACGGCCCGATCGGGGTCGGGACGGTCATCCGGAGGCGCAACTCCCGCTCCGGCACCCCCGTCGAGGGAACGATGGAGGTCGTGGAGTTCGATCCCGAACGGGCGATAGGCCTGGCGATCCACGATGGACCCATGGAGATGCACGGGCGGGCCACCTTCGAGGCAGACGGACCGGGCCGCACCCTGCTCACCGTCAGCGTCGATATCTCCGGGATGGGCGAGTCGACCGATCCGAGCTTGCTCACCGGCCTCATGGAGCGGAGCATCGGGAACATCAAGGACCTCGTGGAAGCCGAGACCTAGAACCAGGTCAGGAGCGCGTTCGCCTCACCGAGGCACCGAGGTGATGCCAGATGACGATCGAGACACCCGGGCCCATCCGCTCGCTCCCGCTCAAGTACCACGTCGAGGTGCTCACGCCCGACCAGGTCAGGCGCATCCGCGAAGGCGCCCTGCAGATCCTGCAGCGAACCGGCATCGCGACGAACAGCGCGAAGCTGCTGAAGCTCATGGCCGACCACGGCCAGGACGTCGACTTCGAGCACGGACGCATCCGCTTCGCCCCCGACTTCGTGGAGGAGAAGCGCGCGCTCGCGCCCCGCCACTACACGCTGGCAGGCCGCCGTCCCGACCGAGACCTGGCGATCGACGGGGCGCACGGGTACCTGTCGCCGGACGGCTGCGCCCCGCAGGTGATCGACCTCGACACCGGACGGCGTCGCGCGTCCACGAAAGCCGACCTGGGGCAGATCACGCGTCTCGCGGACGCGCTGCCCGAGATCGGGTTCCTGTGGCGCTCCGTGTCGGCGGGCGACACGCCGGCCGAGGTGCGCTCGCTGCACGAGGTCGAGGTGCAGTTGAACAACACGACCAAGCACCTCCAGACCGGTTCGGGGACCGACGCCGTCACCGCGCGCGGCGTCGTGGAGCTGTGTCGGACGGTGGCCGGCGGTGCCGATGCGCTGCGCGCGCGCCCCATCCTGTCGAGCATCCAGTGCATCATCAGCCCGCTGTTCTGGGACGAGGGACCGATCGACGCGTTCGAGGTCTACGCGGAGGCGGGCATCCCCATCTCGATCGTCTCCATGGCCATGGCGTGCGCCACCGCTCCCGGCACCGTGGCGGGTCTGCTCACGCTGACGATCGCCGAGATCCTCTCCGGACTCGCCATCCTGCAGACGATGGCGCCCGGCGCGAAGGCGATCTGCACCGGGTACCCCTCGACGATGGACCTGCGCTCGGGTGCGCTCAACCTCGCGGCGGGACCGGACGACTCGTTCGCCGCGATGGCGTGCACGCAGGTGCTCCGCGCGCTCGACCTCCCATGCGCGACCGGGATGCTCGGGACCGGCGCCAAGCGATCGAACTGGCAGGCCGGAGCGCAGGCAGCCCTCACGGCCGCCAAGAGCGTGTTCATGCCGGCCGACCTGTTCAACGGCGCCGGCAGCCTCTACGCCGCCAACGTGTTCTCGCCGGCCCAGCTGCTGCTCGACTGCGAGCTGTTCGGCTCCGTGGCCCGGTGGGCGGAGGGTTACGCCTTCGACGATGCACACCTCGGTCTCGACGTGGTCGAGCATGTGGGACCCGAAGGCCACTTCCTGGCCGAGCCCCACACGCTGCAGCACATGAGCGAGCTCTGGCGGGCGACGTACATGGACCGCTCCTCGTGGGAGGCGTGGGAGACCGCCGGGGAGCCGGACCCGGCCGACGTCGCGCTCGCGGAGGTGCGACGGCTCCTCGCGGAGCACGAGCCCGAACCCCTCGACGACGCGACGGCACAGGAGCTCTCGCGCATCGTCGCCGCCTACGGAGCCGAGGCGCTCGGTGTCGGCGGCTCGTCGTAGGGTCCGGCGATGGGCACCGACGAGGACGCGGACGTCCGCGAGCCGGCCGATACCTCTTCCGATATCGCCGACCTCCCGGAGATCCCCCGACCCGGGTTGCGGATGAGGCTACATCGGCGCTATCGTGGCTACATGGCGGAAGTGGGTGTGCGTGAGCTGAAGAACGCGCTCAGCCGCTACCTGAAGCGCGTGCGGGCGGGCGAGACGATCGTCGTCACCGATCGCGGCGAGCCGATCGCCTGGATCATCCCAACGGCCACCCCTGAGCGCATCGCGAGGCTCATGGCCGACGGCCGTGTCACCTGGTCGGGCAAACGCTTCGAACCGCCCGACGCCCTGATCCGTCCCAGGACCGGCCCACCGTTCTCCGACTACATCGGCGAGGACCGAGGCTGATCACCTACCTGGACGCGAGCGCCCTCGTGAAGGCTTTCCTCGAGGAGGCGGGGAGCGACGCGGTCATCGGGCTGCTCCGGGAGGCGACCACCCGGGCGACGTCGCGGCACTCGTTCGTGGAGTGTCACGCGGCGTTCGCGCGGGGCCGGCGTGAGGGGCGCCTGTCGCCGGCCCAGGCCTCCCGAGCGGCGCGCGGCTTCGATCGAAGGTGGGCAGACCTGGTCGTGGTCGAGCTGGACGCGGTCGGAGCCGAGCGGGCGGCGGAGCTGGCTCGCAGCCACCCGCTTCGCTCCGCCGACGCGATCCACCTCGCGGCCGCCCACGAGCTCGTCGACGACCCCGCGGAGCTCACCTTCGCGTGCTGGGACAGACGGTTGTGGGAGGCCGCCCGCACTGAGGGGTTCCTGGCCGCCCCCTCCCAGGCCCCCTGACCTCGGGTTGCCTTGCCGCGGGTTCTGCCGCACCATGTGCGGCACGGGAGAAAGGAGGTGGTCCAGCTTGCACGAACAGCATGAGACCCTCGAGGTGACTGGCTGCTGAGCCATCCCTCGCGGGCCGGGGCCACCGCCCCGCCCGTTCGCCGGGAGACCGGCAGAATCCAACCAGTTCACCGCCCTCACGAGTTCCGGCTGGTCTACCGGACGAAGCCTCGTCAGAGGCCGAAGTGCCCGTGAGGCGATAGATACCGAACGGGCCGGGCCCCCACACTGGGTCCGGCCCGTTCGTATCCAAGGAGGCACGTGTGGCGAACGTCAAACAGGCCGCGTCCGAGTTCCTGGCCAACGAGCGGGTCGCGGTGACCGGGGTCTCCAGGGACCCGAAGGGCCACGGCAGCAACATCGTGTACCAGCGGCTGCGGGAGCGGGGCTACGAGGTCTTCGCGGTCAACCCGAACGCGGACGAGGTCGAAGGCGACCCCTGCTACCACGACCTTGCATCGATCCCCGGCGGCATCGACGCGGTCGTGATCGGAACCAGGCCCGAGACCGCGGAGGCCACCATGCGCGAGTGTGCCGACCTCGGCATCGAGCACGTGTGGATGCATCGCGCCTTCGGGACCGGCAGCGTCTCCGAGGCGGCGGCGGGATACGGACGGCAGCGGGGAATCACGGTGATCGACGGAGGCTGCCCCTTGATGTTCGACCCCACCGCCGACGGCGGACACAAGGCGATGCGGTTCTGGTTCACCATGACTGGCAAGGTCCCGAGGCAGGTCTGAGGAACCTTGCCGATCCGGATCACCTTGCCTGAGGACTACCCCCGAAGACGCCAAGCTGGAACCGCGGTTCGTTGAACCGAGTGTCGGGAGGGGGTGCGAGGGATGAGTGACTTCGCCGTGGTGAGGGACGAGGGATAGCCCATGGCCATCGCGTCGTCGCGCGCGTTGCAGATGTTCACAGACGCGAGTTGCAGGACCTCAGATACGTAGGTTTCGCAACACGCTGGCCCACTGACTCGCTATCTGCGAGTACGCAGACGGCAGCATTGACATCGGGTCGGTGCCGGCGTACTGTCACCTTGTGGAACGGCGGCACCCTCGTCTTCGAACCCAGGACGTCCTCGCCTGGGTGGCAGATCAGGACCTCGACGTCTTCACGATCGACGACCTGGTCGAGCGGTTCGACGTGCCACGCAAGGTGGCACGTGAGCTCACGTGGCGGATGGGCGCGAAGAACCAGGCCCATCGCGTGAAGCCCGGTGTATACGTCCCCCTCGCACCGAACCACTGGGGCCGTCCCGGCACACCGGTGGTCGCGAACTGGCATCTGGTCGCGAAGCACCTCGCCGGCCCCAACCCCTACTTCCTCGCCTACTACACGGCGATGGATCTGCATCGGATGATCCAGCATCCGCTCGCGACGGTCATCGTCGCGACCACCGAGCGCATCGCAGATGTCGACGTCGGGCCCGTGACCATCGAGTTCGCGCGTCTCCCTCGGGCGAAGTTCCGGTTCGGGCACGAGCCACGCCAAGTGGAGCGTGGGAAGACCGTCGAGGTCGCGGATCTCGAGCGGACGTTCCTCGACGCGGTCGACCGGATGGACCTCTGCGGGGGTATCGAGGAGGTGGTCCGCGGGTTCGCTCGCCGCCACGACGACCTGGACCGAGAGCGCCTGCTCCGCTACGTGGTCGAGCTGGACCAGCCGGTCGCGACCAAACGCCTCGGGTTCCTCCTGGAGATCGTCGGGTACGGCGATCCGCGGCTCATGCGCGAGCTCGAAGCGCATGCCCCGCGCCTCAAGACGTACACGCGCCTCGTGCCCGGCCGTGACGAAGTGCTCGAACGGAACAAGCGCTGGGAGCTCGACGTGAACGCCGACCCAGACCAGCTCATCGAGGCGGCGAGGACATGATCGGCCGTCGTGAGCTCGTCCGCCGATGGCGGCGTCCGTCGATCGAGCGACGAGCCTCGAGGAGGCGTGGACCCAGCGACTCGGCTATCAGAGGAAAGACCTGCCCCCGTTCGAGGACGTCCTCAAGGAGGTACGGACGGTGGTCGTGTGGCGATCTTCCGAAGCGGAACCTGCAGGCTGACGATCCGCGGACCGCAAGACACGCGAACACGAAGACCGTGTGTCGGCGGGCCCATGCACGGGCTATTGGGTCTGTGGGTTGAGTGCCCCCATCAGGAGGGCCAGTCGCGCTTCGGCTTCGGCTCCTTGGTCATCAGGTCATCCAACGAGGGCTTGCGCTCGCGCTCGGCCTCCGCCATCTTCTCCTCAAGGCTGTCCGGCCGAAGATCGCCCGCAGCCTCGAGCAATTCCTCCAGCGACTTCCCGGCGCTCCCCTTCAGCCGGATGCGCAACGCGGCCAGCACCGAGGCGTGGCGCTCAGACAGCCCCTGGCCGATCTTGATCTCGGTCAGGGCTTGCTCCGCTTGGGCCAGAAGCTCCTCGTCGTCCACGAGGACAGTCTGCCACGGTGGTTCGCCCAGACGCTCCTGCGATGCTGCAGGGATCCCCGCACTTTCATCCCTACCGCGCCTCGAACGTCCAGTCGGCGCGCGGTTCTGTCCGACAGAATCGTGCTAGCCTTCCGTCCGGGTCATGATCAGGTGGGCGAGGTCTGCAACGAAGCATCGAGTGGCACGGGCGCGGAGCGCTTTCGTGATCGAGCATCGCGGTCTGGTGTTCCGCGTTGCTCCGCCAGCGGGACAACTGAGAGAACGATACCGGCCGCAGTACTAAGGAGGCGAAGAGATGGCGGATCTGAAGTCCAAGAAGGGGATGAAGCTCTCGAAGGCCGCCGTCGACAACCTCGCGGCGGAGGCGGAGGCCGGATACGACCTTTCCAAGGCCAAGCGCCAGCGGGTCGGGCCCGGTCGTCCCTCACTTGCAGAGGGGGAATCGCCGAGGATCAGCTACCGAGTGGCGCCGGCCCTCTTCGATCGCACCAAGAAGAAGGCGAAGGCTGAGGGGCGGACGGTGAGTGAGGTCGCTCGCGAGGCGCTGCAGAAGTACGTGGCGAGCTGATCGAGACCCCCTGCGGATCCGCGGGAACTTCCATGTCTTGACAGCATTAAGCAACACGCTTAATATACGCCATGTGTTTAACTCCGTTGTGGTCGAAGCTTTCCGAGAGGCCGGCGTCTCGCTCTCGAGGCCCACCCGACAGGCAGCCCCCGTCGATCCTGCCCGGGGGTCGCGGCCTGACTTCGTGGTGCAGATCGACGTCGGAGGTCACGCAACGCGCTTCGCGGTCGAGGTGAGGTCGCCTGCTCCCTACCCGGCGCAGACGCCGCGGCTCGACCCCCTGAGGGATCGTCTGCGCCGTTGGGGCAACCCGCTGCTCTACGCGCCGCGCATCACGGACGGCCAAGGACGCGCCCTTACGGCGCATGCGTGGTCCTGGGTAGACGAACTCGGGAACTTCGATCTGCGCGCAAAGGGCATCGTGCTGCGGAACCGGGTCCCCAAGGCTAGGGGTGAGGGCAGGCGCTCGTCGAACGCACTGCCGAGAGGGTGGGCAGGGCTGCGAGTGGTTCGAACGCTCATCGCACGCCCGCCCGACCCCGTCCGGACGTCCACGCTCTCCCGCGCCGCCGGGATCTCGGCGCCCCGCACCTCACAGGTGCTCCATCAGCTGCGTACCCATGGATACGTCTCGAAGGGCCCGGACAACACCTGGGATGTGGACAGGGTCACGCTGCTCGATCTCTTCCTCGCCGAGTACCCGGGGCCGAGGGGCGACCATCGCTGGTTCTACGCCCTCGATCTCGGCGCGGCGACGCGGGCGATCGCCGATCGCCCTGAGCTCGAGCCCGTGATCTCAGGCGACGTGGCCGCGGATCTGCTCGCTCCGCACCGGCGCCCTTCGCATCTCGTCGCCTACGTGCGCCAGGGGTCGATCGACGAGAACGACGCGCTGGTCGCCACGACTGCTGAGGCCGACGCGAACGTGACCGTGATCAGACCAGTCGACACGTCGGTCTTCCCCGTCGAGCCGTTGCAGCCATCCGCGGTGGCACATGCCATCTCGCTCGCCGAACCCACCCAGGTTGCCTGGGATCTGCAGCGACTCGGAGGCGACGATCGCCTCGAACAGCTCGAGGAGCTGAGGGCGTGGATCCTGCGCTCCCGCTGACACGCCTCGTGCTGCAGGCCGATTCGGTGGCGCAGGATCTCGCCTTCGTGGCCCTTCGCGACCTCGAGCAACTGTTCTTCCGCGCCCGGGAGCCCCAGGCAGTTCTGATCGGCGGACAGATGGTGACCCTCCATGCCTACCGATGGGGGGCTAGGAGCCGAGCTGTATCGGGAGTCCCGCGACGCCGACACCGGCGTCACGCTTGTGGGCCTGAAGGATGAGAGCCTCCTGCCACGGATCGAGCAGCTGGGCTACTCACGCACGTCGGGGAACACGTTCGGGAAGCCCGTCCTGGACATCCCGGTCGGGATGAGCGAGGGTGATCCACCGGTCGCGCAGATCGAGTTGTTGGCGCCGGCATTCACGAGCCGGGCTCGCGAGAACGTGCCGCTCGGGGCGTTCGTCGTGACGGAGGTTCCGGGGCTCGCGATCGCCATGAGGGCGACGGTTACTGCCCAGCTCCGGTTGATCCGCTTGAACGGCGAGGCCGCCGACATCCAGGTGGTGCTGCCCGACGAGGTGGGCTGCGTGATCCTGCGTGCCCACGTCTGGGGCCTGCGGCTGCAGGACCGGGACGCGGTCGACGTCTGGCGCGCTCTCGAGATCGCGAGACGCGCAGGCCTGGGCCCGGACGCATCCCGCGGACCTGCGCAGGCAGCGGCCGAGATCGTCCGAAGCGCGTTCGGCAGCACGGCGGCCCCGGGGGTGCAGGCGGTGATGGCCGGGCGGACGCTCGTGCTGAACGCCCCGAACCCGGCACGCGTCGTGGCGCTCGTCCGCGCGGTCCTGGGCTCGAGTACGACGGAACCGAAGGACTGACCCCGACACCCGGGGGCGTGGACCGCGTGTCGCCCGACCACGCGGCGACGGTGTGAGAACCACAGGCCAAGATCACGCGAACGTTGCGACGATCGGGCTGTGGTCGCTGAACCGGCTCCACTCGGTTGGCGAGAGCGCCTCGCAGTGCACCAGCCGGTCCGCCAGGGCAGGTGACGCGAACAGGTAGTCCATCTGGTACCGGATGCGCGGATGGCGCGGATCGATTCGGGTCCACGTGTGGGCGCAGTCCTCGCCGAGGCTGCACGTGCAGCCCTCCAGACGACCGGGAGGCCGGACCCGCTCGAGGCAATCGACCAGACCGTACGCACGGATCCGCTCGAGCACGGCACGATCGCGCGCCAAGTGTCGAGCTTCCCTTCGAGCATTCCACCCGGTCCACGTGTTGAGGTCGCCACCGAGGAGCACCAGCCGGTCGTAGCGGTCGTCGTCGAAGACCGGGCTCACCTCCGAGAGCGAGCGATGTACGGAGGCGTCACTGAGCTCGTCGAGCAGGCCGTAAAGCGAGACGGCGGTCACGTCGCCCATCCCCTCCACCGCGACCACGGCCGCTGCCCACGAGCCGGGGCGCGAGCTCCCGAAGGGAACCTTCCTGGCGTGATCCGACCCGGACGTGGACGCCTCGTTCTGCCCCTCGCTCTTCACGTAGTGCGGGCGAAGGGGGCCGTACCGGTGGGGAGATGCCGGTCGGTCCGACCACGACGTGGTCGACGTTGCCGCTGTGGAGAACACCGATCACGAGCAAGTATCGGCTCGCGAGGAATCCGCATGAAGCCGTCCGCGATCCAAGGACGGGCAATGGAAGAGGGCAACACCGGATCAATCGGTCAACAACCTCGTGCTCGCGACGGCCCAGGCCACGTCGACCGGCTGCCCCGGCCGAACGTCGTCCGTCAGCGAAGGAGCGGCGTTCTGCTCTCGCACGGTGATGTCCTGGCCGTTCCCCAGGGTCACGAAGTACTGCGTGTCGTTGCCGACGAACACCACGTCTCGCACCGTTCCGCGGAGGTGGTTCTCGCCGTTCGCCGCGGGACCCCGGGCGAGCCTCAGGCGCTCGGGCCGGATCGCGATCGTCACCTCGTCGCCGACCTGCGCCTCAGGGTTCGGGGCGCATCGCACGGTGCCGACGCCGTCGATCTCCACCTCGGCAAGGTCGTGATCCGACGCCGCCAGGTGCCCCTCGACCAGGTTCGACGCGCCGATGAAGTCCGCGACGAACCTCGTGGCGGGAAGCTCGTACAGCGCCCGAGGCGTGTCGGCCTGCAGTACGCGGCCCGCGTTCATCACCGCGATCCGATCCGACATCGTGAGCGCTTCTTCCTGGTCGTGGGTGACGTAGACGAAGGTGATGCCGACCTCTCGCTGGAGCCGCTTCAACTCGATCTGCATCTCTTTGCGGAGCTTCTGGTCGAGCGCGCCGAGCGGCTCGTCCAGCAGGAGCACCGCGGGGCGCCCGACGAGCGCTCGAGCCAGGGCCACCCGCTGGCGCTGGCCACCCGAGAGCTGAGACGGCTTGCGGCGCTCGAAGCCAGTCAGGCGGACGAGCCGCAGGGCCTCGGTCACCCGGGGCTCGATGTCGGCTTTCGGCCACCGCCGCACCTTCAGCTCGAAGGCGACGTTCTCATGAACGTCCAGGTGCGGGAAGATCGCGTAGTTCTGGAACACCATGTTGAGGTTGCGCAGGTTCGGGGGCTTGCCTCCCTGATCCTCGTTCATGAGCCGGACCTCGCCGACCGAGGGGACCTCGAAGCCGGCGATCATCCGCATGATCGTCGTCTTGCCGCACCCAGACGGGCCGAGGATCGAGAAGAACTCGTTCTGGCGGATCCGAAGCGAGACGTCGTCGACCGCCAGCACCTCGTCGAAGCGCTTCGAGACGCCGATCAGCTCGACGGCCGGCACCTCGGCCCCAGGTGCGGTCGTCTCCCGCCCCGCGGCGGCTCCCTGCGATCTAGAAGCGTTCATCTCGCTCATCCACGGATCGTCGTGACCTTCTCGTAGAGCTCGGGCCGCCGCAGGTCGAGCACCGGGATCTGGCCACGGCGGCGGACCGCCTCATCGACATCGATGTCCGCCACGAGGATCCCCACACCTTCGGGCATCTCGCGTAGGACCCGGCCCCAGGGGTCGACGATCATGCTGTGCCCGTAGGTCGCGATGCCGTCCGGCGTCGTGCCGTGCTGCCCGGCGGCGAGCACGTACGCGTGGTTCTCGATCGCCCGAGCCCGGAGCAGCACCTCCCAATGCGCGCGGCCGGTCGGGACCGTGAAGGCCGAGGGCACGGTCAGCACGTTCGCGCCCGCCGCCGCGAGCGCCCGATACAGCTCGGGGAAGCGGACGTCGAAGCAGATCGACATCCCGAGCGTGAGCCCCGGCGTCTGCACGACGACGAGGCGATCACCCGCATCCATGTAGGCGGACTCGGTGTCGGTGGCCTCCCCGGGCACGTCGATGTCGAACAGGTGGATCTTGCGGTAGGTCGCCACCACCGTCCCGGCCGGGTCGATGAGCACGCTCGTGTTGAAGAACCTTCCCTCCGTGGAGGGCTCGATGATCGTTCCGACGCATACGTACATGCCGTGACGCCGGGCCGCCTCGCCAAGGCGTTCCGTGGTCGGCCCGGGGATGGGCTCGGCGACGGCCGTGTACCCCTCCTCGGGACCGAGGTACACCGCATACTCGGGCAGCAGCACGAGCCCGGCCCCACGCCCCGCCGCCTCGTCGACGAACCCGACGGCACGGTCCACGTTCCGCTCCTTGTCGGAGGTGGAGTGCATCTGCGCCACCGCGACGAGCATTACTGGTCCACCCTTCTTGCGTGAGGTTCCGAGGAATCGCTGCTTCCCGGGTGCATGCTCCCGGCGACCCGGTGACCGGCGGGGGAAGGGCCAATGGCCATCGCCCCTCGAGGGCCAGTCTGATACCGCCACCCCCGCCGGCCCCCGGGAGCGCAGAGCGGCCATGGGAAGACGCGCCTCGAGCGCCAGTCAGTAATGAACCGCCGCGCGCTTCCGCCACCGGGACGGCCCCCCGATCGAAGGGAGGTCTGATGTTCGTCGGCATCGACTGGGCAGCGGAGTCCCACGACGTCTGCGTGGTGGACTCGGCTGGCAAGATCTGCGGGCGAGCCACCGTGGCCCACTCGCAACAGGGCTTCGACGAGCTCACCAAGCACCTCGTTCGCTGGTCCTGCCAAGGAGAGATCCTCGTGGGCATCGAGCGCCCCGAGGGACGGCTGGTCGATGCCATCCTGGAGGCCGGCTACCCGATCGTGCTGATCCCGACCTTCGCCATGAAGGACCTGCGCCGCCGCTACGCCGTCAGCGGGGCCAAGTCCGACCCCGGGGATGCCTACGTCATCGCCGACGTGGTGCGAACCGACGGTCACCGCCTGAGGCGCCTGGAGCCGCTGTCGGATGAGACCCGGGCCCTTCGCTCGGTGGTCAGAGCTCGCGACGACCTCGTGGATCAGCGGGTGGCTCTCGGCAACCAGCTCCGGGCGTGCCTGGAGGCCTTCTGGCCGGGAGCGGCGGTGATCTTCGCCGACGTGGCCTCGGAGATCTGCCTGTCGTTCCTGGAGCGCTACCCCACCCCGGAGTCGGCCGCCAACCTCGGAGAGCTGAGGCTTGAGAGCTTCCTCAAGAAGGCCGGCTACAGCGGGAGGAGACCCCCCGCCGAGCTGCTTGCAAGGCTCCGGGCGGCGCCCGAGGGCATCGTGGGCGTTGAGGCCGAGGCCCGGTCCGACGCGGTGCGCTCCATGGCCCGGGTGATGCGATCGCTGCTGCGCTCGATCAAGGAGCTGGACCGGGCCGTCGTCGCCCACCTTGGTGAGCACCCGGACGCCGAGGTCTTCACGTCGCTGCCACGCTCCGGTCGGATCAACGCCGCCCAGATGCTCGCCGAGTGGGGCGACTGCCGGGAAGCGTACCCCTGCCCCGACTCGGTAGCCATGCTGGGAGGGCTCTGCCCGGTCACCCACACCTCCGGTAAGCATCGCGACGTGAGCTTCCGGTGGGCCTGCAACAAGCGCCTGCGGGAGGCCATCACAACGTTCGCCGACAACTCCCGGCACGCCTCGCCCTGAGCCGCTGAGGTCTACCGCCGGGCCATCGCTCGCGGCTGCGATCATCCCCATGCCGTGCGGATCTTGGCCCGGGCCTGGGTGCGGGTCATCTGGCGGTGCTGGCAGGACCGCACCCCCTACGACCCGACCCTTCACGGGGCTGCGGTCCTCCTCGAAGCAGCGTGAGGTTGACATGGGAAGTGTCAGACGGCCTCCACCTCAAGCCCGAACCGTTCCCGCGCGGCCTGCACGATCGCCTCGACCGCGCGACCCACGATGACCTCACCCTTGCGCGCGCTCGCCTCCGAGGGCCTCCCGAGGACACCCGAGCCGGTCACCTCGCGGAAGTCCTCGTACCGCTCGATGCCGCCCGGCCACGGGTCGTCCTCGGGCACGAAGTCCTCCCCCGGCCCGGACACGAGGTGCGGGGCGACGTGCATCACGACGGAGGTGCACAGCTCACCCGCGTGGCCGGCGGCCCATCGCCCGGTGGTGAGCACGTCCTCGCCGAACCGCACGGCGAAGCGCCACCAGTCGATCTGCATGCAGCGCACGCCCTCGTCGACCAGCGCGAGGCCGATCTGGTCGATCAGCCGCGTGTTGCCGTCGTGCGTGTTGAGGAACAGCAGGTCGGTGAACCCCCACCGGATCAGGCTCCGGCAGACGCCCTCGTAGTACGCGCGGAAGGCATCCGGGCTCACCGTGAGCGTGCCCGGATGGCTCATGAGATCGCCCGAGTACCCGATGGCAATCAGGGGCGTGCACACCGCACCGAGGCGACCCGCCACCATCCGCGCGATCGCCTCGGCCACGATCCCGTCGGAGCCGAGCGGCAGATGCGGCCCGTACACCTCGACCGCGCCGCTCGGGATCACCGCGACCGGGTTCCTCCTCGGCCGTTCCTCGATCTGGCGCCAGTCGAGCGCGCTGTAGTCGGTGTCGGCGTTCCACCTCGGCTCAACGAGGTTCGTGGTCGTTCCCATCGGCCCTCCTCGTGTCAGCGATCCTGCCATCGGCCCTCCTGATGAGGTCGTCGATCCCGGCCAGCTCGGACGGGAGCCGGCCGGCGAGCAGCTCGCGGCGGTACTCGGCGTCCGCGGTCTCCTCCTCGCGCGCCGCGGGCAGGAGCGAGGCCGCCAGATCGGGCGCGAGCACGAGGATGCCGTCCTCGTCCGCGAGGATCAGGTCCCCGGGGTTCACCTCCACGCCGCCGCACACGACGGGGACGTTCACGCCGCCTCGCTCGCCCAGCAACTGCGTCGTCAGCGCCGCAGAGCCGCGCGCGAAGACCGGCAGCCCGAGCTCGCGCAGGGCGTGGACGTCGGTGATGGGCCCGTCGACGATCACCGCGGCGGCGCCCCGGAGCTTCGCCGCAAGCGTCATCATCTCGCCCCAGCAGGCGTAGCCGTCCGCGCCGTCGCGGGCGATCACGAGCACGTCCCCCGGTCCGACGAGGTCGATCGCCTTGTGGCAGGCGGTCGAGTCCCGGTCCGGCGACCAGATCGTGAGCCCGGGACCGACCGCAACGCTCCCCGGACACACCGGTTTGATGCGGGGGTCCATCGCAGGCCCGTCGATCAGGTGCCCGAGCGTCGCGGGTGCGACAGATCGGTACGCCTCGACGAGCTCTGCGGAGACCCCATCCGAACGTTCACGGATCTCGAACATGGTCTTGAGACGGAGCGGGCAACCTCACGATGGTGGGAGGCGGACCCTCCCACCATCGAAGGTCCCGTCTCACGCCGCCTTCACCTGGGTCCAGCCCTCTTGGAAGTACTGCATCGCCTCACCCGGATCCAGGATGAAGTCCGCGTTGGCGAGCGACTCCTCCGGCGCGTAGATCGCCGTGTTGCTCCGCACCTCAGCGTCGATCAGCGCGTCCGCCGCCGCGACCGCCGTCGCCGTGCCGCCCTCGTTGGTCACCTCGGCGGCCACCTCTGCCTGCAGGACGAACTCCAGCCACTGGTAGGCCGCGTCCACGTTCTCGGCGCCCTTGACGATCGCGAACCCGTCGACCCACATCGTCCCGCCTTCCTTCGGCAGGACGTAGTGGACGTGCGGGTTGCGCTGGACGACCTTGGCCATGCTGCCACCGCCCCACGCCTGCACCACGCACGCCTGCCCCGAGTCCACGAGTTGCGCGTAGTCGGTGGAGGTGTAGCCGGCGAGCAGCGGCTTCTGGTCGATCAGCGACTGGGTCGCCTTCTCGATCTCGGCGGGATCCGTCGAGTTGGCGTGGAACCCGTTGACCTGCAGCCCGGCGATGTACGCCGCGAGCATGTTATCGAGCATGTAGATCTTGCCCTCGTACGCCGGGTCCCACAGGATCGACCAGCTGTCCACGGTCTCGGTCACGCACTCGTCGTTGTAGGCGAGCCCCGTGGTGCCCCACACGTAGGGCAGGCTGTACTGGTTGCCTGGGTCGTAGCTCGGGTCCTGGAACACCTCTCCCAGGTTGCCGAGGCTCGGCAGCCGCGAGTGGTCGAGCTCCTCGAGCAGTCCCTTGGCGATGAGGATCTGCACCGCGTACTGGCTGGGCTCGACCACGTCGTAGCCGGTCGCGCCGGCTTCGAGCTTGGCGATCATGGACTCGTTGCTGTCGAACGTGTCCAGCGTGACCGAGATCCCGGTCTGCTCCTCGAACTGCGCGACGATCGAGTCGGGCACCTCACCGGACCACGCGAGCAGGTGCAGCTCGGTGTCGCCGCCCGCCCCCGTCGTTCCGCCGCCGTTCTCTCCCGTCTCCCCCTCGTCGCCCCCGCCGCACGCGGCGGCGACGAGCGCCAGCACCATCAGCACGATCAAGCTGTTCCATCTTGGCCGCTTCATGTCGAACCTCCATCTCGGCCGTCGGTCCGGGTCTCACCGTCGTCCTGGAAGCGCCCCTATCGATCGCCTCCCCCCCGTGGCTCCGATCCCGAGCACGCGCTTCAGCTGCGTCGCCCCCACGGCGGCGAGGATCGTGAGGTTGAGCACCACGAGCAGTGTGCCGAGCGCGTTGATCTCGGGCGTGATGCCGGTCTTGAGCATCGAGTAGATGCGGAGCGGCAACGTCGTGGTGCCGACCCCGCTGACGAACGTCGACATCACGATGTCGTCGAGCGACATCGTGAAGGTGAGCAGCAGGCTCGCGAGGATCCCGGGCAACAGCAGCGGGAGCGTCACGCGCCGGAACGCCTGCCACGCCGTGCAGCCGAGGTCCGAGGCCGCCTCCTCCAGCGAGGCGTCGAGCCCCGCCGCCGAGCCAAGCAGGATGAGTGCCGCGAACGGAAGCGCCAGCAGGCTGTGGCCGGCGATCAGCGTCAGGTAGCCGAGGTGCACCTTCATCGCGACCACGAACGACAGGAAGGCGACCGCGACCACGATCTCGGGCAGGACGAGCGGCATGAACAGGACCATCGTGAGTGCGCCTCGGCCCCGGAACCTTCTCCTGGCGATCGTGAGGGCGGTGAGCCCGCCGACGGCCGTCCCGATCACGGCCGAGCTCGCCGCTACGCCGAGGCTCACCCGCAGCGCCGAGAACAGGTATCGGTCGTGCAGCAGGACCCGGTACCACTCGGTCGTCGCGCCCTGCCACGAGTACGAGAGCTCGGCGCGGTTGAACGAGAACACGATGAGGATGACGATCGGCGCGTACAGGAACGCGTACGTGAGCAGCGTCGTCCCTCCGATCGCGAGGTCGACGGCGCGCTGCTCGATCCGGCTCAGCCAGGTCCGCCAGCCGGCGACGCGGTACGCAGTGAGGCCCTCGGTCGTCGCGGCCATCACGCGGACCCCTGTGCCGAGGCCATCACGCGAACCTCCGCGCCGCGCCCGAGAGCTTCAGGAAACCCGCGATCCCGATCGACACGATCAGCAGCAGCACGACCGAGATCGCGGCGCCGAACGGGATGTTCCGGAACTCCAGGTAGAGCGTGACGATGAGGTTGCCGATCATGATCTGCTTGCCGCCGCCGAGCAGCACCGGGATCACGAACACGCCGAGCGCCGGGATGAACACGAGCAGCGCCGCGGCCACGATCCCCGGCAGGGCGACGGGCAGCACGATCCGGCGGTGGGTCGCGATCGCTCCGCACCCCAGGTCCTGCGCGGCCTCGAGCAGCGACGGCTCCACCGAGCGCAGGCTCGCGTAGATCGGGAACACCGCCGAGGGCAGGAACGCGTACAGGAGCCCGACGAGGACCGCCCCGGACGTGGGGACCATGCGCAACGGGCGGCCCGTCAGCCCGACCGCCTGCAGGGTCGCGTTGATCACGCCCTGGTCGTTCAGCAGGGTCATCCAGGCCGAGATCCGGACCAGGAAGTTCGTCCAGAACGGGACGATCATCGCCATCAGCAGCAGCGGCGCGAACCGCCCGGCCCGGAACGCCAGGAAGTAGGCGACCGGGTACCCGACCAGCAGGCTCACGAGGGTTGTCGCCGCGGCGAGCTCGACGCTCCGCAGGAAGATCGGCACGTACAGAGGGCGGAACAGCGCCCGGTAGTTCTCCAGGGTCAGGTTCGACGTGACGCCGCCGTAGGGATCGCTCCCCGAGAAGCTGTACTTCACGACGATGAACAGCGGGATGAGCAGGAACGCGACGAGCATGAGCACCGACGGCGAGAGCAACAGGAGGGTGGTCCAGCCGCTGCCCGTGCGGGCTCGTCCCTGGGACTCAGCCCGGCGCAGCACCATCGCGGACTCTGGGGATGGCGCCCGAGACGAGCTGCATCGGCAGCGGCTCGACGTGGACTCGCATGGCGCGCTCGGCCTCGCCGGGGTCGCCCGACCGTATCGCGCCGATGACGGCGCGATACGCGGGGAGCTCGTCGTGGACCAGCGTGATCGGCGCCTGGGACATGTAGAAGAGGCGGGCGGTCAGGTTGAAGAGCTCGTCGACCATGTGCTGCAGGTACGGGTTGCCCGAGGCGGCCGCCACCAGGTCGTGGAAGCGCTTGTCGACCGAGAGGTGCCAGCGCCGGTCGGTGGTGTGACCCGAATCGCGCTCGACCTCCGCCAGGTAGTCGACCAGGTCGTCGAGATGCCGCTTGGTCGCTCGCTCGGCCGCGAGCCGGGCCGCCAGCCCCTCGACCGGCTGCCTGAGCTCGAACGCGTGCGCGAGGTTGGCGACCGTGACGTGCGCGACGAAGTACCCGTGTCTGGGGACCGCCTGGATCAGGTGGTCGCGCTCGAGCCGCTGGAGCGCCTCCCGCAGTGGGGTGCGGCCGACCTCGAGCCGCTCCATGAGGTCCCGCTCGTCGACGAGGGCCCCGGGCGCGACCTGGCACTCGACGATGAGCTGTTTCAGCAGCTCGTAGGCCGTATCGCTCTGCCTGAGCGGGGAGCGAGGCTGGGAAACTGCAGGCACGATATACGGAGAATATATCGCAGCCTCCTGCCGGTCAAGTCGGTCTCCGCACAGCCACACCTCATTTGGCGTTTCCGATGGGAGAAGACGTCACGAGTCTGGTCACGTACGACGGGCGAGTCGCCACGGCGGGGACTGCTGTGGGCATCCAAGCGATCGCACCCGGCACCAGCTGATCATCCCCGCTTGAGGCTGCCTCGAGGGTCGCCGCCTCACCTCGACCGAGGTGACCTGCGGTTCACGTACGGCGGCGTCGAGACCTCGCAGCGGCCACCCGCCGGTGCGCGAGCTCCTCGCCAACCGCGAGCGCGTACCGCTCCACGGTCGAGATCCGCGGGTCCGAGTCCCCGCCCTCCAGTCGGGCGAGTGCGGACTGCGATGTCCCCATGCGCGCGGCGACCGCGGTCTAACTGAGGCCGAGCTCGCGCCGGCGATCCGAGAGGGACCGGAGCAGCCGGCGGGCTTTGAGGGCGGCCTCGACCATCTCCGGGAAGTCCGGGTTCCCCTTGGCCCGCTCCTCCGTCAGTTCGTCGATCAGATCCTTCGCCATGGTGAGGTCTCCTTCGCTTTCCGACCATATCGGATCCGAGATATCGCTGTCGCTATCCTCTGCCCCGGGTGCGCCAGTCTCGGAGGCGCCGTTCGGCGAGCGCGATGGTCGCGGGTGGCGTCTTCTGCCCCTTCTTCGCGAACGCCTCGAGTGCGAGGAGCACCTGCCCGCGTTTGAGGACCGCCGCGGCGTTGGATCAGGGAGGTGCGGATGAACTCGACGACGGGGCGGTGACCGGAGGGCATGCAGTAGTCCCGCCACCATCTCGGCGCGGGGGCGGCATCTGGCGACCCTAGCGCCTGATTCCTACAAGCCTGCAATCCGGATCGTGGTGCCCGAGCGGGGTCCGCTTCAGCGAGCGGACTTGACGGACTCTACCCCGATGGTTGGACACCAGTGCAAACCGGACGCTCGAGTACCGGCATGGCCACCGGTATTCCCGCAGTCTCAGGGACTGTCATGGCGTGACGTTCCCCTGCGGATCCCATGGGATGAACAAAGGGGCGCGTCGCTCGTCCTGAAGGTAAGTCCTGATTCCGTCGCCGCCCATCACCTCGTCGACCCCCACGAACATTGCTGCCGCCAAGAACTCCGCGTATTCGGCGGGGTCGAAGGAATCGAACAAGGGCTTGCCACTGAAGCCTGCAAGGGGAAGCGTGATGACGTCGAGGACATCCCGGTCCAGGACGACCACGTGTTTTGGCGTTCGGTTGAACAATGTGCTGATGTACGTCGCCTGCGCGGCGAGCTGGATGAACTGGACAGGGTGAAGCTCGAGAGTCTTCGCCGTCTCGAAGTCCGCAATCGCTTGGTCCTCCATCGCTCCCCAGTCCTGAAGATTCGCGAGTACTGCGACTTGACCGAGGCGAAGGGCGAGAAAAGGATCCAAGAACGAATCACGATAGTCAAAGCCGAATCGCGGATCGGGGTGCACCTGGCATCGGAACAGGAAGATGCTGGCAGGGAACCCGCGCCACCGCACGGCGCCGCGGATCGCTTGCAAGAGCAAATGGTGCATCCTCAGCTCCTCGAAGATATCCGGGGGGAGGATCGGCTCTGAGTCTGGATCGGTTCTGTCGGCCGGGAGCAGCACCTCTCGGAACATCAGGCCGTAATAGATCTTCGCCAGCCACAGGAAGAGGTCACGCCTGTCCAGCTGGGCGAAACCTTCAAAACCGTCCGCATGGGCTTCCGCCACCCGGGCTTCGAGTTCCGCCAAGGGTCCGTGGTTGCAGGCTGAGCAGCACGGAATCTTGACACTCCGATATGGGATGTCCGTGCGATTGAGGAGAACCATCCGTTGGTTCCAGAGGTCGAACCGATGCTGAAGCCATTTCGGGAAGACATGCTCGTCGGCGCGGTTCTTCTTGGTGAGCGGCGTCCCGCACAGGAAGCAGCGGTCCTCGGTGAATGACCGGTCTCTCTCCGGGAGGTAGACCGTGTCGAGCTCCTCCCAACTCAGTCCGTTCATGTTGTCGCCGATGGTCTCCGTCTCCTCGGGTCCGAACTCGGATGTCAGAGCCAAACACTACCCTTCGCCCTATGACAGGACCGACGACGATCGCACGCATCCCCAGCGGGGAACGTCCGAGGGAGCGCCTTGTCTCTGTCGGCGCGGCGGCGTTGAGCGACCGGGAACTGTTGGCCCTGGTTATCCGGAACGGACGTCCGGGCGTCAGCTCGCTGGATCTGGCAAGCGAGCTGCTTGCCGAGTTCGGCTCGCTGCGGGCGATCGCGTCGGCCAGGCTGGAGGAGCTGACTCGCTGGCCGGGTGTCGGCGAAGCGAAGGCGGCAGGGCTCATCGCGGCTTTCACGCTCGGTCGGCGCTCCGAACACGTCGGCGGAGTAGGAGAGCAGCTGCGGGGGCCCGAGGACGTCGCCCGGATCGCTGGTCAGGAGCTTAGAGGGCTGCGCCGCGAGCGCGTCGTCGTGCTCGTTTGCGACGGCGCCAACCGCCTGAAGAAGGTCGTGCGCGTCAGCGAGGGGTCGATCGACCGGGCGATGGTGCCGGTGCGCGAGATCCTCAACGCCGTACTGGTCAATGACGGGCGTGCGTTCGCTGTCGCCCACAACCATCCCTCCGGCGATACGAAGCCAAGCGATATCGACTTGGACGCGACTCGACATATGCTTGAAGCGTCGCGAGCAGTCTGCACGCGCTTTCTCTCACACGTCGTGGTGGGTGAAGCCAGCTGGGAATCGATCGAGGTTCGCTAACTCTCGTCGGGGAGTGGCGGCTGCAAAGGCATCTCCAGATTCTCAGGGATCGCGACTACGTCCATCCCTCGGGACTCCGCCCTCAACTGCATCGAGAAATCGTCGGTGGCGAGCACAAGAGCGCCGCCGGGGCGCCGAGAGAGCGACTCGACGTTCGCGAGTATCTCCTCGTCGTTGTTCTGGTGGCGCAGGTGCCCTCTGGGTGTGACGAGAACCTCGAGCGTTACTCTGGTCCGAACGTCCGTGGGTCCGCGCCCTTTCCCATCTAGCAGACGACGCATCTCTGATAGCCGTGTTGCGGCTCGCGCCCTTTTCTTGTCGTTCCCGCTGTTCCTGAGGTTGTCGAGTTCGGTGATGACGATCAACGGCAGGATCAGCCGGACGGACGACCGACCCAGTTCCCCGGGCCAGTCGCTGTCCCTGAGCGGCTTGGCGTGCATGATGGCGTTCGTGTCCAGCACGACGCGAGGAACCTTCGGATCTACCAGCGCCTCTTCGGCTGCGAGTTCCTCCAGCCAACGCTTCATGTCGTTGAGCCAGCCGACCACCGCGCGAGCTTCGTCCTGGATCAGCGGAAAGGGACGCGGGCTGCCGGCGTGTAGTTCGCGGATGCGCCAGTAGCGCTCGCTGTAGAGCCTGCCCATCCACTCAAGCCCCGGATACAGGTTGCTCAGCTGTGACTCGGCACGCTCGACCTCAGTCAGATACCTGTCGCGAAGCGCAAGGGCGTCCCTACCTCCTCCGGACAGGTTCTCGAACCAAACGATCACATCGCGGATGGCCTTCTCGGCATCACTCGCGCCCAATCCATCCCGCAGTTCCATCATCGGGGGGGTCTTCCTTCGCCGGCGGGTCCCTTGGAGGCTCCGCCTTTGAAGCACTCGTTAAGCATGGACTTTGGGAGCGCTTGCAGAAGGTCGTTCCTCTCCCCGATTCGCCGCTTGAGTTCGCCGACTTCATGAAGAAGCACTCCCAGACGTTGAACAACGGCAACCTGCTCGTCCGCCGGCGGCACCGCGATCTTCACGTCTCGAAGCTTCCTATCCGGGACCGCAGGATAGTGACCACCTCGGGTGGCTTCGACAAGCTGTTCCGTCACGGCATCTGACAGGCATTGAAGGAGCAGGTACTCGGGAGACAGCCGAGAGTTCGGCCTAAGGACCGCGAACCCCGTCGAACAGATAGCACCATCGAGTGCCTGCGATACGAGCGCCACTCCCTTGAGATTAGGGCGGACGGTCGCGACCAGAACGTCACCCGTCCTCACGCGCTTGCGCGCCCGGGAGGGAGCCTCGGCAACCGGAAGGACCTTCGGGGTCGCAATCGCGCCCGTGCCATTGGCTACCGACCCGATGTCGATGTAGGTGAACATCGACCCGTCGAGGTCTCTCTCCGGATTCACCGACTCCGGGTTGATGTCTACGGCTTCGCTCAGACTCGTATCGACGTCGGCGAACGTATCCCTTGTGACGGCCCATTTCAGAGCCTCGGCGGCAACGGCGGCCTTCACTGCGAATGCGTCCGCGGTGGAAGTCCGCGAATGGATGGAGTCAAGCAGGGTGGCGATGCGGCGCTGTTCGTCAATCGGTCCGAGCGGGACCTCAAGCGCTTCAAAGCGATCGATTGCGAGGGTGCGATTTCTATCTGCGGAACCCGGTGAAGCCCTTCCAATGAGGCGGAGGCCAGCTTCGCTCAGGAAGAAGTACCGGAGATAACGAGCGTCCGCGCGCTCGTCTGAAACTCGATAGGTGAGGAAGCGGTTGGATGCGATACAGTTCGCGTCCCCGTCGCCAGCCATAGCTATGGCACCTTCCCACGCCTTGATGTTGCTCACTACTAGGTCGCCCGGCTCGACCGTCGCGAAGCGAAGTCGTCCCAGGTTCATCCCCAGCGTCGGTGGATAGTGGAAGATGCCCCTGCCGAAGCCTCGGACGCCAATCTGAATGTATTCAGTCATAGGATCCGGGTTGATCCACCGCCGGTGAAGGGTGGCAACTTCTCCGACCGAGACGGCGTTGACAGTCATTCTGCCCCCCGAATCGCAGAGGAGAGTTGCGTAAGAAGGTCTTGGATCTCGTGTTCCAGTTCGGTGAGATCAGCGAGGAGTTCTCCGGGTGGTTTGTGCGAAAGGTCAAGGGACGAATCCGGGTTCTTGAGGTCGAGGTTGTAACCGCTAGCTTCAAGGTCGGCGATAGGGACCCGCCACGCGTGACTAGTCTCCGCTCGTCCGGATCGAGCTGCTCCACCCCACCATGCCTGGCACTCGGCGAAAGCTTCGAACGGCATCGGGCGGGTCTTCGAGTACTTCTTCTTACCCTCGGGCGGGAAGATCTCGTAGAACCAGACTTCCTTGGTGCGCCCGGTCTTCTCGAAAAAGAGCAGATTCGAAGCGATGTCCGTGTATGGGGCAAAGACACCCTCAGGCAAGCGGACGATCGTGTGGAGGTTGCACTCCTTCATCAGCCGCTCCTTGATGCGCGCGGCGACTCCGTCGCCGAATAGGAGCCCGTTGGGCACGACCATGCCGCACCGGCCGGAGGACTTAAGGGAGCGCTCGACGAGTTGCAGGAAGAGCAGCGCCGTCTCCGCAGCCCGCGTTCCGGCCGGGAAGTTGGCCTGGATGCTCTTCTCCTCCTCACCGCCGAACGGCGGGTTGGTGACGACGACGTTCACGCGGCTCGCTTCCCGGATCTCGGTGACCGGGTGTGCGAGGGCGTTGTCGCGGACGATCGCGGGCTGCTCGACCTCGTGCAGGAGCAGGTTCATCATGCCGAGCAGGTAGGGCAGCGGCTTCTTCTCGATCCCACGCAGGTCGTCCTGCAGCCCCTGCCATTGCTCCACGCTCTTGGCCTTCGGTCGCAGGTGCTCGAGCGATTCCACGAGGAAGCCTCCGGTCCCGCAAGCGGGGTCGAGGATGATCTCGCCGAGCTTCGGATCGACCTGCCGGACGATGAAGCGGATGACCGGCCTGGGGGTGTAGAACTCGCCGGAGTCGCCGGCGGCGTCCCGCATCTCGCGCAGCATGGTCTCGTAGAGGAACGCCATCGTGTGGATGTCGTCAGAGGACTCGAAGTGGACCTCGTTCACGCAATCGATGGCATCGCGCAGCAGGTAGCCGGAGAGCATCCGGTTGTAGGTCTCTTTGAAGACGGCGGCCAGGACGTCGCGCGGATCGCGCTCTTCGGTGCCGGTCAGTCCTCGCAGGTACGGCAGCAGCTCGCCGTTCACAAACGTGAGCAGCGCCTCGCCGGTGCGGCCCTCGATCTCGTTGGCCGCCCAGTCGCGCCAACGGAAGGGAGCCTCGATGGCAGGCCGGAACGAGCGGTCGGTGACCTCGCGCTGGGCCTCTTGCGCGTCGAAGGCCTTCAGGAAGAGCAGCCAGGCGAGCTGCGGGATGCGGTCGGTGTCCCCGTTCAGACCGGCGTCCTTGCGCATGATGTCGCGAGCGCGCTTGATCGCCGACGCCAGTCGCGCCTGCGGTGTCGTCGGCTTCTCTGGTTGCTTCTTCTTCGCCATCGTCTACTCCTTCGCTGCTACGACCGCAGCCGCCCAGAAGCTCCGAACCGTCGGAACGGCCACATCAAGCGTCTTCGGGCTGATATCGAGATCCTGTGCGAGTTCCTCGTAGCGCTCCTCCCATACCAGTGGCGGGTCCGGGAGATCAACGGGGATCTGATGCGTATCCCTCACGGCGAACACATGGTCGACCGCGACGTACAGATCGGCGTCGGGCTGCAAGCCGTCCTCGATCAGCAGCACCATGTCGACGATGTCACGGACGCGGGTATTCGGGCGATCGCCATAGTCCTTCGAGTACGCGTGAAGCTTCTCGGCGAAGTGCTGCTTCTTGTCAACGATCTCGACTTCCACCGGGGGGAGGCCGGCGAAGTCCAACAGCCCCGGTAGTGTGACCCTCTCGGTTGCCGAGATCTCGTCCATGCGTGCAACGACGTCCATCTTCACCTTGGCAAAGGTCCTACCCGCTAGGCGCGACTCCACGGGGAACCGCCAACCGGGGCGACCGGCCTCGTCGTCGGCCAGTTGCTGCGGATCGGCGACCCTGAACTCGAACCAGTCCTCGAAGGGGTCGGGGTCAAGTGCCCGAACGAGGTCGCCCCGGAGCTCGAGCCCATCCGTCGTGTCTTGACGTGTCGCCATGTCAAGATCCTTGGTGCGGCGCGCCCGGCCCGGCAGACGGATCTCCAAAGCCGTTCCCCCTTTGACCACCCACTGGCCGGGCGTCTCCCGTTCCAGGCGTGCAAGCATGCGGTCGAACACGACTTGCCTGCGGGATCGGTCGAGTGCGGACTGGTCCGGAGCGCGCTGTTTCAGGCGGTCCTCCAGAGCCGCGCGGAAGGCGGCGGGCGTCTTGTAGCGATCCACTACGCAGCAGCGTCCATGAGTGAGCGTTCGATGCGGAGTGCCGCGTGCGCGCCGAAGGAATCCGCCCGTCGGAGGAGCTCTCTCTTCGTCGCCAGCCCTGCCCCGATGGCATCGCCGACCGCCGAGGCGAGTTGGTCCGCATCCAGGTTGCCCGCCGCGACGTCGAGGACGCTGCGCGTCGGGGTCGTGATGGAAACCCCCTCGAAGCCCTGAACGTCTTCGCTCGGCAGGGTTGCGCGGTGAAGTGCCACCCCGGGGGCTGACTTGCGGAACCCCTTGGGCACCGTGAGATGCGTACGGACCGGATCGACGTCGCCGAGGTCGTACACCGAAAGCGCGGTGTCGTGGGAGATGACCCCTTTGCCGCCGCTCCAGAGCACCCATCGGATGAGATCCTCGTGCCGCTCGGGCGGCCACTCGGGCAGGCGGAAGATCCCCCTGTCGATCCGGACCCAGTTCCCGTGGTCGACGTGGTACTTCTGAGCCGCGTAGGAGTAGCCGGCGTCCCGTGCCTGGGCAGCCGTGAAGAGACCGGACTGATATCCAGCGATCTGGAACAGCTTGCGGCGAAGCTCGCGCCTGTCCTGTACGTTCGCCATGCGTGTAACTATACGGAATCTTTAGTTCTCTGACAAGGTGGCTACGCAGAACTATAGATTCGATATAGGTTCGTGCACTCCTGAGGCATATCACGCAGCGTAGAGGAGCTGCTCCATGCGGTCAACGGCTTCCTGAAGCTTGGCCGGACCGCCGAACCGGGCGGCGATCTCAACGGGGGTTCCGAGCTCGTTCAGCGGCGGGACCATCAGGACCTCCAGGTCATCGAGCTGCGAGACACCGAACTCCGCGTACTTCTCAAGCAGCAGCTCCAGCACTTCTCGAGCCTGGGGCTGGAAGGTTTCGAGGAAGTTCGCATTTCGCACCCTGCGGGCGCGGTCCCGCCGGCTCGCGGCCGGGCTGTTCCAGGCCAGATGGGCAAGAACATCGAGCGGGTCGAGCTCCTCCAGGTGCGATTGCTCCGCCACCTCTTGAAGGAACACTCCTCGCTCGGCCAGCAGCTCCTTGATCTCTTCCCGTCCCTCGTGCGTTCGCCAGCGTCCCAGAAGTTCGGCATGACCCTCGAACAGGATCCGTACTTGGTCCTTCACGTAGTCGGCGTACTCGACGAGCTTCAGCTTGCCGGTGGCGGGGTCGAGGATCCGGTATCCCTCGGCCACGAGGTATACGGGCGCGTCGCCAACGTAGAGCTTCTCGCGGGCCTCTTCTGCGACCTCTTCTTCATCCAGTTCGCCGGGTTCCCCGAACGGCTGCTCGGGTTCGGCTACAACCAGCTCTACCTGAACGTCGCCGTTCTCATCGATCTCTTCGGTCGCGACGCGCTCGGCAGGACCGTCGAACTCCGGGTCTTCGAACAGCCGCGTTGCCCCCGAGTAGTCGATGATCTCGAAGCTGAGCTTGTCGACGTCCTCGTAGATGCGCGTCCCGCGGCCGATGATCTGCTTGAAGTCGACGATCGAGCCGATCGGCTTGAACAGCACGATGTTCTTGACGGCGGGCATGTCCACACCGGTGGAGAGCAAACGCGACGTCGTGACGATGACCGGCTCTTCGGATTCCGGATCTGCGAAATACCCGAGGAGCTCATCGCCGACATCGCCTTCGTCGGAGACGATGCGGGCAACGTAGTTCGGGTGCTGCCTTGCAAGATCCTCATTCTCCTTGTGAAGCGCCGCTCGCATCTGGTCCGCGTGTTCCTGATCGACGCAGAACACAACGGTCTTCGCCATCCGGTCGGTTCGCTTCATGTACTCGGTGAGGTGATGCGCCGCCGCCTGAGTGCGGGTTAGCAGGGACACGACGCGTTCGAAGTCTCGCGTTTCGTAGAGGCCGGCAGGGATCTCCTTGCCGAAGAGGTCGAGCTGCCCTTCATCAGGACTCCATCCGTACGCATCCGCGCTAAGGACGACACGCCGGACCCGGTAGGGAGCGAGGAAGCCGTCTTCGATCCCCTGCGCAAGTGAGTAGGTGTAGAGCGGGTCGCCGAAGTAGGCGTACGTATCGACGTTGTCGTCGCGTTTGGGCGTGGCTGTGAGACCCAGCTGCGTGGCCGGAGCGAAGTGATCCAGGATCGCCCGCCAGCTCGAGTCGTCCTTGGCGCTGCCGCGGTGACACTCATCGACGACGACGAGATCGAAGTAGTCCGCCGGATAGTCGCGGAAGATCCCGAGACTGTCGCCGGAATCCGCGAGCGACTGATACAGGGCGAAGTAGATCTCGCGGCTCGTCTTGGCCGCGCCCTTGATCTTCCAGATCGCGTTGCCGAAGACGGGCAGGAATTCACGCTGGATCGGTTGGTCCACGAGGATGTTCCGGTCCGCGAGATAGAGGACGCGCGGCTTGCGGCCTTCGGGCCAGGCATGTCGCCAAAGCTTCCATACGATCTGCATGGCAACGAAGGTCTTGCCGGTGCCGGTCGCCATGGTGAGCAAGGCGCGCTTGTTCCCGGCCACCACCGATGCGTGGACACGGTCGATCGCGACCCGCTGGTAGTAGCGGGGCTCCTTGACGGCACCGTCCGGACGCCGAAGATCGCGGTTGAACGGCAGCGTGAGGATCTCCTCAGCCGCTGGAGTGATCCCCTGGTAAGAGCGATATCTGTCCCAGGCTTCTTGTGGGGTCGGGAACTTGGCAGGGTTCGTTTCCGCACCTGTGTCGAAGTCGTGTTCGACGATGCCCTTGCCGTTCGTCGAGTAGGCGAGCGGCAGATCGAGCATCTGCGCGTAGCGCTTTCCCTGCTGCAGGCCGTCCGTCGGAAGCTTGTACTCGCGCTTGGCTTCGACGACCGCGACCGCAAGGCCCGGCCGATACTCCAAGAGATAGTCGGCGCGTAGCGGCTTCTCTCTGCGGTGCCCCTTCACTCCGGGGATAATCCGGCCGTCGGTCACGGGGAACTGCTCGACGATCTGCTCATCCGACCAGCCTGCCGCCTTGAGCAGTGGGACGACGTAGTCCTTACAGGTAGAAGCCTCCAGAGGACCGAGGTTCGCCATGTCGCGATTGTATTGAAGGGCAAGAAGAGGCGTCGATCGTGCCGCGGCTGGGGACGATCGCAATGCCGCTCTCGCGTCGTCGAGCAGCCCGCCCACCGCCCAGGTGGCCCTGGTCGATCGCCGGTCGGCGAGCCCGTGGTACCGGAACGACACACGGTTGTGCGGACCGCGCGTCAGCTGGATTCACAGGCGCGAGGGCCGGGTGTAACCTCGCGCTGGATCAGCACAGGCACCGGCGCCTGCGGCTGTACTGCCGCGGCGCGCTCGGCCTTCTGGGCGCAGGAGACCACACGGCCTTGCCGTCGATCAGCACGGCGCACGCGCCGCACGAGCCCTCGGGCGCGCACACGTCCTTCGCCGAGGTCACGCCGAGCTCCTCCCGCAGGAGCTTGAGCAGGCTCATGCCCGGGCGAACCTCGGCCGAGACCTCCCGTCCGTCCAGCGTGAGGGTCTCGCGTGCTTCTCGGCGCGTGTCGTCATCCGTACCATCGAGTACCCGCTCATCCTCCCGCCGAACCGATCCGCGTGCCCGTCTCGCCCGCCAGCGCGCGGGCGACGCTCTCGGGATTTGTGATCACGGCCGTGCCGCCGGTTGCCTCCACGAACGCGACCGCCGCCTCGATCTTCGGGGCCATGCTGCCCTTGGCGAAGTGCGTGCCCTCGGCCAGGTACCGCCGGGCCTCCTCCGGTGTGAGGTGATCGACCCACTGCTGCTCCGGCGTGCCGAACCGGAGCGCGACCTTCTCGATCGACGTGCTGATCACGAAGAGCTCCGCTCCGAGCGAGGACGCGAGGAGCGAGGACGCGCGGTCCTTGTCGATGACCGCGGGGACGCCGCGCAGGTCCCCGTTCGCGTCCGCGACCACGGGGATCCCGCCGCCGCCGACCGCGATGACGACGACCCCGTCGTTCAGCAGGTCCCGGATCACGCCCTCCTCGACGATCCGCTTCGGCGCCGGCGACGCCACGACGCGGCGCCATCCGCGGCCGGCGTCCTCGACCACGCTCCAGCCGTCCTCCTCCCGGCGGCGGGCGGCCTGCTCGGCGTCCATGTACGAGCCGATGGGCTTCGTCGGGTCGTCGAAGGCCGGGTCGTCCGCCGCCACCTCGGTCTGCGTGATGACGGTCACGACGCGCCTGTCCATACCGAGCCGGGCGAAGTCGTTGTAGAGGTTCTGCTGGAGCGCGTAGCCGATCGCACCCTGCGTGTCGGCCCCGCACACGTCGAGCGGGACCTCGTGCAGCTCGTGGGCGGCGAGCTCGGACCGGCGCAGGATGAACCCGACCTGCGGACCGTTGCCGTGCGTGATCACCACGTTCCAGCCGTCGCGGATCATCCCGGCGATATGGACGCACGTCTCGCCGGCCGCGATGTACTGATCGCGCACCGTCTGGTGCATCGTGTCCTTGATCAGCGAGTTGCCGCCGATCGCGACGACCGCCGTTCGTTCACCCATCGCCGGTGGACTCCTCCCGCTCCGACCCCTCGAGGCAATGATGTCGTGTCCGGCGAAGCTCCTCATCTTCGCAGGTGGGACGCCTGACCCTCGGACCTTCCTGAAGCCGGCGGGCGGCTTCCCCGCGTGCAGCCTGGTCGCGCAGGGGGCACGCTACTCGCCGGGTGAGGAGGAGGTCTCGGCGGCGTGATCCTCTGTCGCGCCGACGTCGGCACCCTCGCGGCAGTTGTGGCCGCCGCAACTCAGAGCGACACGCGGTTCATTGAACCTGTTCTCACGCGGCCGCTCGTCACGAACGCCACGCGTTCGGGCGGTGCCCGATCGTGACGCGCCGAAACCGTCCGCTCACCGGTCCGACCCGAGCACCGACCGAAGGAACGCGGCCATCACCTCCGGGTAGCGCCCCTTCGCGAGCGAGAGGTAGTGCCCGTCGACGACGTCCGCCACGCTCGCCCACGCGTCGAGCAGCATCTGCGGCGTGGCCGGGAAGCCGGGTGAGGTCGAGAGCCCCGACAGGACGAGCACCGACGGGTTCACGCCTCGAGCCCGAGCCGCGGTGGCCGACACGAGGCTGCGGTAGGCATCGGGACGGTCCTGGAGGCGCTGCGCCTGGGTCTCGACGATGTCGGCCGCGCGCGCGGCGACCTCCGTGATGCCCGAGCGTTCGTACGCCGCCTCCTCGGTCTCATCGGCGTCTCGGGCGAGCGTGCTCCCCGTGACCGACACGAGACCCGGGTGCGGGGTGATCATGCACACGTACCCATGCCGCCGGGCGACGTCGCCGAACCGCGCCATCGCGCCGAGCGGATCGCGCTGCTCCTCGGCGGGCGTGTGCCGCCACCGTTCCGGGTCGTACATCGCGACCCGGACGTCGGCGCCGATCGCTCGCGAGGTCGCGTCCGCCTCGAACCGGGCGCAACTCGCCCACGACCTGCCCGCGATGGCACCGGGACGACCACCGAGCGCGATCGCGTGATCGGATCCGAACGCTGCCGCGGCGACCTCCGGATCGACCGCGGCGATCGCGTCCATCGTTCCCGCGCTCGTCACCCACAGCGGCGGGGTCGGCACCGCGTTCACGGCCGCGCGCCGGCCGGTTCCACGACCGCGTCGACCCTCATCCAGGCACGCTAGCACCCGGTCCGATCTCCCCGCGACACAAGGTCAGCCAAACCGCGTGTCGCAGTCACGCCCTACAAGCCGCTGTAGCCCCGCCTCACTGCGATCGCTCGTCTTCGTGCACCGAGTCTCCGGGCTCTCCGCGGGGCCCGTCCTGGGTGCGGCGGTTGCGCGGGCCCTTGCCCGACGCGGCCAAGATGACACGTTTCACAGAATCGGCTATATTCATAGACGTTGTGAATAAGCATGCACTTGTGAATCTGGAGGGCCCGTTCGAGGCCGCGGCTCTCCGCATCCTACGGGGGATCCCCGGCCTGGCCGTGATGGCCAAGCCTGGCGGTGCGGATCGCGCGGTCGACACCATCCTTCGTTTCGCCGGCAACCGTGTCCCGGTCGCCGTCGACTTCAAACGGCGCGCCAACCCGGCCACGGCCTGGCAGCTCGTGCACTACGCCCACGAACGGCCGGATGTGCCCGTTCTGCTCATCGCAGGCCAGACCACCGCGGAAGCTCGGAAGATCCTGGAGGAGCACGGTATCGCCGTCATCGATGGTCTCGGGAACGCCCATATCGAGCTGCCCGGCCTTCTCTTCCATCTGGAAGGCCACCGACGGCCGGAGCAGAGGGCCGGAGACACCCCGCCGACACGCCTGAAGGGCAAGGCCGGAGTCGTCGCTCAGGCACTCTTGCTCCACCCCGACCGCGCATGGCAGGTCAAGGACCTCGCCCAAGAGGGGCAGGTGTCGGGCGCCCTGACACACCGCGTTCTCGCTCGCCTGGAGACAGAAGGGATCGTCGCGGCACAGGGCACCGGTCCCAAGCGTGTGCGGCGAGTCACCGACCCGACCGCCCTGCTCGACCTGTGGGCCGAGGAGAACGTTGAGCGCGCGACGCGGACGCCGGCCTACCTCCTCGCACAGACTCCACAGCGGCTCATCAAGGCGGTGGGCACCAACCTCGGACGCAGCGGCATCGAGTACGCGCTCACCGGAGCGGCGGCCGCAAGCCTGGTCGCACCCTTCATCACGGCGGTTCCTATCGTCGACGTGTGGGTGACAGCGACAGCGGCACCTGAGGAGCTGCACAACGGTGCAGGGGCAGATCCCGTCATTGATGGCCAGAACGTCGTGTTCCTGCAGGCAAAGGACGACACGCCGCTCGTCTACCGCGAGAAGAAGAAGGGTCTGTGGCTGGCCAATCGCTTCCGTCTCTACGCCGATCTGCGCCGCGACCCGCGCCGCGGGCGTGAGCAGGCGGAGAATCTGCGCCGGGAGGTGATCGGGTTTTGAGCCCACGCGAGCACCACACCGACTACGACGAGGAGACGACGGCGCGCTGCGAGCGTGTCCTGCTCACGTTGCTCGGCGACCTCGGTCCGTGGCGCGAGCGCATCTATCTGGCCGGGGGCCTCGCCCCGAGATACCTGGTTGGGCAGCTCCCCGAAGGTGCACGAGCCCACGTCGGAACGACCGATGTCGACCTGGTCATCGGCCTCGCCCTCGGCGACGAGACACCGGAGACGTACCGCACTCTGCAGAACGATCTGGAGAAGGCCCACTTCGAGCAGAAGGAGCCGAGCTTCCGGTGGGCGCGCGACGTTGACGGGGTCACCGTCCTCCTCGAGTTCCTTTGCGAGACGGACGACGTGGAACCCGGCCGCATCTTCCGCCCCAAGGACGAGTACACGGGATCGAAACTCAGCGCCTTCAACGTCCGCGGCGCACATCTGGTGCGAGACGACTTCATCGAGCGCGACATCGAGGGCGAGCGCCTCGATGGCGGAGGCCAGTCCAAGGTCACGGTGCGGGTGGCGGATGTTCTTCCGTACATGGTGCTGAAGATCTTCGCCTTCCAGGACCGGCACGAGAACAAGGATGCGTACGACCTCGTCTTCACTCTCCTGAACCACGCGGGCGGTCCCAGTGACGCGGGAAGCGCAGTCAGGTCGAGCGCCGTAGCGCAGCATCCTCAGATCGACGAGGCCCTCGCCCTTCTCGAAGAGCGCTTTCAGGACGTCCGCCAGGATGGACCCACCGCGTACGCGTCGTTCCTCGCCGCCCCGGACGACGATGATGAGAAGGCCCGGCTGCGCCGAGAGGCGGTGGCGACCGTCCGGGAGTTCCTGCGCGGCTTTCGCGACGCGGGCTAACACCCGATCCGCGGCGCCGATCTGGACACGCGGATAGACACATCGCGGCTCAGGTGGACCCACGGTCGAGCGGACGCGCGTCGACGCGGCGGGCGACGAGCTCAGTAGCCGCGGCTCGTGTCGCCGCCGGCGTCATGCCCCTGCAGGGAGCCGACGAACGCGGTGGACGTCATCGGTCGCGAGAACATCGGGTAGTCGTACTTGATCGCGTTCTCGTGCTCCGCCTCGGACGTGGCCGCGACGCAGTCGGTGAGCGTGACCACGTCGAACCCCTTCTCGTACGCGCTCCGCATGGTGGACTCGACGCAGCAGTTCGTGAGGAAGCCGCCGAGCGCGACAGTCTTGATCCCCTTGCTCCGAAGGATGAAGTCGAGGTTCGTGCTGGCGAACGTGTCGAGCCCGCGCTTGCCCTCGATCACGATGTCATCCGGCATGGGGGTGAGGTCATCGACGATCTCGGCGCCCCACGTGTCCTTGACGAACGCCTTGTTGTCGACGACGCCCGCCAAGATCCCGTACGGATGATCGGTGATCTCCTGGTACCCCTCCGCGAAGCGGATGGGCACGTGGATGATGGTCGCGCCCGCCGACCGGGCCTCGTCCACGAGGTGCTTCGCGTGCTCGAGCATGTTCGTCGAGTCCATGACCCCTTGGACGGCGCCGTGGAGAGCGCCCCCGTCGGAGGTGAAGTCGTTCTGGAACTCGATCAAGACGACGGCCGTGGTTCCCGGATCCGTTCCCATCGCAGGTCCTCCCCTCCCATCTGGGCTCAGACATCGCGAGTATAGGCTCGCTCCGATCCCGGACCATGATGTGCTACCTTGTGCTACATGGAAGAGCGACGGGTCGGCGTCCGTGAGCTGCGGCAGAACCTGAGCAAGTACCTCCGCCGCGTGGAGCGGGGCGAACGGCTCGAGGTGACCGAGCATGGGCGGCCGGTGGCCGTGCTCGCGCCCCTCGGTGAGCCGGAGAGCCCGCTCGCTCGACTGGTGGCCGCAGGCCGGGTCTCCTCACCTCGGAAGGACCTCTTGGAGCTTCTTCCCCCCCCGGGCCGTCCCTCCACCCGCACGAGCGCGGCCCTCCTCGCCGAGCGCGCCGAGCGCCTCTAGCCGTGCTCTACCTCGACTCCTCCGCGATCGTGAAGCTGGTGGCGCGAGAGCCCGAGACGCCGGAGCTGGTCGAGGCCGTACGCGCGGATCCGGCGGTGATCTCGAGCGCGCTCGCATGGACGGAGGTCATCCGCGCGGTGAGGCGCGCGCGCGGCCGGGTCGCCCGCGCGCAGGAGGTGCTCGAGGGCATCGCCCTCGTCCCCATCGACGACGGCATCCTCCGGGGCGCTGCCGACCTCGCCCCCGTCGGCCTGCGAACGCTCGATGCGATCCACGTCGCCACGGCGCTCAGCCTGGGGGAAGACGTCGCGAGCCTCGTCACCTACGACGGGCTCCTCGCCGAAGCGGCGGCGACCGCAGGGATCCAGGTCATCGCGCCCGGCACCGGGTGAGGACCGACCCTCGCGGCGTGGATCGATACCTCTTTCGGTATCGCCGGCCTCAGAGAGCCTCGCGGAGGAGTTCTCTTTGATGTGTACGCCTTTTGTGCGTACTGTGTTATGCGGCGGATGTACGGACAGAGCATGACCGTGGAGGCCTGAAGTGGGAGCGGCGGACAAGGAGCTCAAGGGCGACCGGCTCTACGTGCGCGTCAGTCGACGCCAGCGCGAGCTCATCGGCGAGGCTGCGGAGGCCGCGGACAAGGATCTGAGCGCGTTCGTGCTCGAGGCTGCCCTGGAACAGGCGCGCACCGTCCTGGCGGATCGCCGGTTCTTCGCGCTCGACGAGACCGCGTGGCGCAGCTTCACCGCGCTCCTGGATCGGCCTGTGACGCCGCTCGCGTCCAAGCCGCGCCTCGAGGAGCTGCTGCAGACGCCGAGCGCCCTCGAGCGCTGAGAACCGCTCGGCATGACCAAGCCTTCAGCCGTCGAGCTCCTGACGTCCGAGCACAGGACCGACGGGTTCGACTGCGGCAGCCCAGAGCTCGACCGCTACCTCCAGCGCCACGCGCTCATGAACCGAGAGGCCGGTGGAGCGCGCACCTACGTCGTCCACGAGGATCTCCGGGTCGTCGGCTACCACTCGCTCGCCGCGGGCGGTGTGGCCCGGGAGGACGCCCCGGAGCGGGCGGCGGCCGGCATGGCCCGCCACGCGATCCCCGTCATCATCCTGGCTCGGCTCGCGGTCGATCGGAAGCACCAGGGGAAGGGGCTGGGCGCCGCGCTGCTCAAAGACGCGCTGGTCCGAGCGGCGGGCGCCGCCGAGGAGATCGGTGTGCGCGCGGTGCTCGTGCACGCCAAGGACGGGCGGGCGAGGACCTTCTACGAGCACTTCGACTTCGAACCCTCCCCGACCGACCCCCTCCATCTCCTCCTGTTGATGAAGGAACTGCGCGACTGGCTCGGGCGGCTGTGACTTCCATCACTGCGGATGCACACACCCGGGGCCAGACTCGCGTCCATGGTTCTCACGGACGGCGTATCCTTACCTTCTCGAGTCGGTAAGGAGGACGCCATGCAGATCGGGGCGACCTTGACCTCCAAGGGACAGCTGACGATCCCGAAGGAGGTTCGGGAGGCGCTGGGACTGGAGGCAGGCGATCGCGTGTACTTCAGGGTCCACCAAGACGGCGCGGTCCTCACGAAGGTCCCCGACTTCATCGACCTCGGGGGAAGCGTCCCCGTCCCACCCGAGGTCCGCGGGGTGCCGTGGAGGAAGGCCCGCGAGGAGGCGTGGCGAAGGAGAGCCGCGGAACGTCGATGAACGCGCTGATCGACTCAAACGTGCTCCTGCGGCACTTGACCGGAGAGCCATCCGGTCAGGCACGGCGGGCGACCAGGCTCCTCAGCCAGGATCACGAGCTGATCCTCACCGACGTGATCCTCGCCGAGGTCATCTACGTGCTCGAGTCCTTCTACCGGCGGCCCAGACCCCAGATCGCAGCGACTGCCGGAGCGCTCCTCGCGCTCCCCTCCGTGGCCACGACCGATCAGGCGCTGCTGCTTCGGGCGCTGGAGCTCTACGGATCGCTCCGGCGCGATTTCGCCGAGATGTACCTCGCCGCCACGGCCGAGCGGCTCGGCATCGGACGCGTGGTCTCCTTCGACCGCGATCTGGATGCCGTCCCGACGGTGGAGCGGATCGAACCGTGACGGAGGACGCGAGCGCAGGAGTCTCGGCTCGGCAACGATATGGTGAAGCATATGGTAGGGTCGGACCCATGGTGCGCAAGCAGGTGCTCGTGCAGCTCGACGACGCGCTCGTGGAGGCGCTCGACGCCCGAGCGCAGGGCGCCGGGGTGAGCCGGAGCGAGCTGATCCGCCGGGCGATCGCGAGCCATCTCCGGGACCTCGACTGGGCCGAGCAGGAACGAGCGGCGGTCGAGTCGTACCGAAGGGCTCCCGAGGTCTGGACGGGCGGGGGCTGGCCGGAGGAATGAGACGCGGGGAGGTCTACTGGGCCGACCTCCCCCTCGGCTACGGGCGGCGGCCGGTCGTCATCCTCACGCGCACCGCCGTCGCCGACGTCCGCACCAGGGTGACCGTCGCCCCCGTCACGCGGCGTGCGCGGAAGATCCGGTCCGAGGTCCAGGTCGGCCGCGCGGAGGGGCTCGGGCGTGCCTCGGTCGTCAACGTGGACAACGTGCTGACCGTGCCGAAGGACCTGCTCGAGCCAGATCCCATCGGGCGGCTCGGGGAGGCCGCGAGCAGACGCCTGGACGCCGCGATCCGCTGGGCAGTCGACATCCGGCACCGACGAAGATCAGCGGCTCACCCCGATCCGGTGACCGCGATCACGCCCGAGGAGCCGTCGACCGTGACCACTTGACCGTCGCGCAGTCGGCGCGTCGCGTCGCCGGTCGCCAGGACCGCCGGGATGCCGTACTCGCGCGCGATCACGGCCGCGTGCGCGAGCACGCCCCCGCCGTCCGTCACGACGGCGCCCGCCTGCGAGAAGAGCACCGACCAGGCCGGGCTCGTGATCGGGCAGACGAGCACGTCGCCGGGGCGCAGCCGGTCGAACTCGGACTCGTCGCGGATGACCCGGACCGGTCCGGTGTGGCGCCCGGGCGAGCCCGGCGCGCCCGCGATCTCGCCCTCCCTGGCTTCGGCCCTGTCCGGCTGGATCAGCAGTTGCATGAACCACATGAGCCCTTCCATGAGGTGGCGGACGCCCGGCTGCAATCCGCGGAGGTCGGGCGGGGGTCCGGGATCCGGGCCGTAGCTCGCGGGGCCGGGATGAGACGCCACCCAGGCACGCTCCGCGCGGCGCCTGATCACGGTGTCGCGCAGGTTCTCGTGCTCTCCGAGCAGAGCGGCCCGTAGTTGGTCTACCTCCAGGAAGACCGCGTCATCGGCCTTGGCGAGCGCGCCTCTGTTCGCCAAACGCCGTCCGAACTCCACGGCCGAGTACCGCAGGATCGCCGACGGCACGTTGTCGGTCCACACGACGTTGTCCTCGCGGATCGGATAGGCGCGTTCGGCTGCGGCCAGGGCGCGCTCGAAGCGCTCGCGTTCCCCGTCGGAACGGGTCGCGAGCTCCGCTCTCGCCCGTGTCAGGGCGTCGGCGCGCGCCCGCTCCGCCGCGTCGGCGTCTCCCGAAGCGGCACCGCGCAGCCGGTCCCGCAGGAGTCCGGCCAGCAGCTCGGGCCTCTCCGCGAGCGTCGGGTCGCCGGGGTCGTAGCTGAGGGTGCGATGGCCGTGCTCCGCCAGGTAGCCGTCCATCGCGACGGCGACCTCAGGGGCAGCCTCGCGGAGCCGTTGCAGAACGTCGGAGCCGCCCTGCTCGACCGCTTGACGGGCCTCGAGCGAGCGCCCGACCGCGGCGGCGAGCTCGGTGAGCGCTCTCCCGGGCGCCGAGGAGGCCTGGGATGTTCCGGCGACCAGCGTCAACGTCTGCAGCGGATCCCATCCGAGGAGCTCCTTGCAGGCCAGGTCCAGCTCGTAGACGGGCAGGGCGTACGCGACCCACAGGACGAAGTGGATGTACTCGCCCTTGCCGATGAGCTCCTCCGCGTCGCCCAGGTGCGACAGCAACCCTTGATCGTCGAGGCTCGGCAGGTCACGGCTCAACAGGGCCGCGGTCTCTTGCCGGAGCCAGGGGCGCCATTCCGCGTACCAGCGGTCTATCAGCTGGTCTCCCCTATGCGTGCGGAGGGCTTCTTCCGCGACTCGCGCGCGCTTGCGGATGGGCGGTGCGAGCCGTGCAGCGATCCACATGACCCACCACGGGGGAGCTTTGCGGTCCTTCCCGCCGATGGGGATCATCCGCATGTATGCCTCTCCGCCGAGGGAACGCTGCTCGAACCCCTCGAGCAGGAAGCCGAATTCCTCGAACATCGGTTTCGTACCGACTTCGAGGGCCGGCAGGTACACGGATGCGCCGAACGGTGTCAGCGGCATCGGGTAGTGCGTGTCGTCCTTGATCCAGTAGCCGGTGGAGGGCACCTCGATGTTCGGTTCGCGCGGCAACGCGGTGATGGGACGAGCCTGGAGCAGGAACAGCTCACCGCCCGCGATCGCCCACTCGATGTCCTGCGGCGTGCCGAGCGCCGCTTCCACCTCGGCGGCCAGGTCCGCGACGCGACGCGCATCGTCGGAGTCGATGGCGTCCTCCGGCGCCGAGAGGCATTCGACCTCGCCGTGGCGCACGACCCACTCGTCGGGGCTCGCCTCTCCGCCGACCAGGCGCTCGCCGAGTCCCCGGACGGCGCTCACCAGGGTCTCCTCGTCGCCGGTCACCGGGTTCGCCGTGAAGGCCACACCGGCGGCGTCGGCCTCGACCATCTCCTGGATCAGCACCGACATCGGCGCCGCGCTGTCTCTCAGTCCGCTGTAGGCGGCGACGCGCTCGGAGAACGCGGAAGCCAGGCAGCGGTGCACGGCGTCGACGAGCGCGTCCTCGCCGCGAACGCCGAGCACCGTCTCGTACTGACCGGCGAACGACGCACCGGGCAGGTCCTCGGCGATGCCGGAGGAGCGCACGGCCAGGGCCGAGCCGTCGAAGCTCGCGAGCGAGGCGACGAGCTCGGCCCGCACGTCGGACGGGATCGCGGCCGCGGCGACCTGCTCGGCCGGCGCGTCGGGACCGAGCCCGGAGGCGCTCAGGATGCGCTCGCAGGCCGAGCGGGTGAGGACGACCCCCCTCGGCACGGCGAACCCCTCCGAGATCAACCGAGCGAGCGTCGCCGCCTTGTGGCCGGCGACGTCGGGATCTCGGGCACCGGGGTCCTCGAGCGCGAGGAGCGTTCTGCTCGAAGATGCGGCTGTGGTTGACACGGGACCCTCCCTTCGGCCCGGTTACGAACGGTCGACGCCTGGGCCTCGCCCGCCTTTCAGCTCGTCCAGCAGCGTCTCGACCGCCCACGCGACGACGTCCGCCGACCGCGCACCGTCGATGCCGGCGTCCTCGCGGAGCGCGAGCCACGTCCGGGAGCTCGCGATCTGCCGGATGAGGGCGACGACGACCTCCGCCACGTCCGAGGGCAGGTGCGCGGTGGTCTCGGCGAGCGCGCCGCGGATCGCCCGCGCGCTGCGGAAGGACTGCCGCGAGTGGATGCGCCTCGCCGTCTCGAGCTTGAGCACGGCCATCGCGATCGGCCCCACCTCATCCAACGCGGCGAACTTCGCGCGCAGGGCGGGCACGATCTGGTCTGCGTCTTCGGGGAGCGCCATCCCACCGCGCGCAGAGACCCGATCCTCCAGCCAGTGGACGAGGGCGTCGAGCATGGCTTCTCGGGTCTCGAAGTGGCGGTAGACGGTGCGATGGGACACGCCGGCGCGCTCCGCCACGTCCTGGACCGAGAAGTCGGTGAGCCCCTCCTCGACGATGACCTCCGCCAAGGCCTCCATGACGAGGGTGCGCGTGAGCTCGGTCTGCCTGCTGCGGAGCGCCGGTTCCTGCATGCTCCCTCCGCGAGCGTCATAGCTCATGTCGTGATGACAGGCTTTATGTCATCTCTCGCTGGTCGCGTCAAGACCTACCGGCCGGACGCGAGCGACGGACGGCCGGTGCTCGACGCCTCGGCGCTGCTCGCGCCCCTCGCGGAGGAACAGGGGGCCGACGACGTCGAGGCACTGCTCGACGACGCGATCATGTCCGCCGTGAACCTCGCCGAGGTGCTGCAGAAGCCCGAGCAGCACGGCATCGACACCGGGGGCTCGAGTTCGACCTCGAGGCGCTCGGCCTCGAGCTCGCCGAGCGAATCGACGGCACGGCCGTCACCACGGACCTGGGCCACCCCGAAGCCCGGCGTGCGCGTCCGCGTGCTCCGCTGACGGCGGCCTCGACATCCGGTCGCGAGGACCGCCGAGGGCTGCTCGTCACCGCGTCAGCTGCGGAGGTCCTTGTCCCTGAACAGGTGCCGGCAGTCGTTGCACTGCATGTTGACGCGGGCGCCGGGTCCGGCATGAGGGAACGGTTGGGTGTGCTTCGACCCGCACGATGGGCACAGTGGACGCGGCCGGAGGGGGCGCTCGATCCGCGCGCCGGTTCCGTTCGCTCCGCCCTCGTCGCCCATGCCACGCTCCCCTTCGTCGGTGGACCGTGATCAATCATCGCACTTCGGCGATCGAGACAGCGGGTCGGAGCGAGGCGGGTCCGGTGCGTTGCCCCAAGGACTCGAGCGCCGGATCCGCATGCTCCGCCGACCGGAGGCCGCCACCACCCTAGAGCCCCGACCTGAGCCCGGCGGGCCATTGGTCCCGATCCCGATCGCCGTCGCAGCGGTCCTGATGCTGGTCCTCGGCGGCGCGGGGTTCGCGGCCGGATGGCTCCTCCACTCCGAGGGCGAGCCCGTGGCCGAGACCGTCGCGAACGACCTCGCCGAAATCATGGACGGTTCGCACTCGCCGCTGGACCAGGCCGAGGACAGCGCGAAGGTAGCCGCGCTCTATGCCTTGGACGCCGTCGCCACCGATGGGCCCGGGGGGATGACGGTCGAGGGCAGGGACGCCATCGCGGAAGGCTGGCAGGACATGTTCGCGCAGGACCTGTCCATCCGCGTCGACGTGGTCCTCGCCAACGACCGCTGGGCCGCGATCGTGTCCACCTGGTCCGGCACGAACGCCGACGGCGTCGAGGCATCGGCGCCCATCCTGCTGATCCTCGAGGTCCGCGAGGGCAAGATCGTCTCCGAGCTGGACGTCTACGACTCGGCAACGTTCCCGTTCTTCGGAGGCTAGACCCGCCGGATCGAGCTACCCGAGCGCGGCGAGGAACTCGTCGAGGTCGGGTGCGACGTGGTAGCTCGGCTCCAGCGTGCCCTCGAGCGCCTCGACGGTCTTGTAGCCGTTGCCGGTGACGAGCGCGACGGTCTCCTCCTCGGGGCCGATGACGCCCTGCTCGACGAGGCGCTTCAGCACCGCGATGGTGACGCCGCCGGCGGTCTCGGTGAACACGCCCTCGGTCTCGGCGAGGAGCGTGATGCCCTCGATCACCTCGCGCTCGGAGCACCACTCGATGGCGCCGCCGGTCTGCCTCGCGGTCTGGATGGCGTACCAGCCGTCGGCGGGGTTGCCGATGGCGAGCGAGCGAGCGATCGTGTTCGGCTTGACCGGTCGGACCTCGGTCGCGTCGGTCTTGAATGCCTGCGCCACCGGTGAGCAGCCCTCGGGCTGGGCGCCGGAGATGCGGTACGGGCGCTCGGGCACCGCGCCGATGTCGACGAGCTCGCGGAACGCCCGGTGGATCTTCGTCATGAGCGCGCCGGAGGCGATCGGCACCACGACGTGGTCGGGCAGGCGCCAGCCGAGCTGCTCCGCGACCTCGAAGCCGAGCGACTTGGATCCCTCGGCGTAGTAGGGGCGCATGTTCACGTTCACGAACGCCCACGGCAGGGCCTCGGCAACCTCGGAGCAGAGGCGGTTCACCGCGTCGTAGTTGCCCTTGACCGCGACGACGCTCGCGCCGTAGGCCTCGGTCGCGAGGATCTTCGCGCGCTCGAGGTCCTCGGGCACGAACACGTAGCACGGCATGCCGGCCTTCGCGGCGTGCGCCGCGGTCGCGTTCGCGAGGTTGCCGGTGCTCGCGCAGCTGATCGCCTCGTACCCGAACGCGCGCGCCATCGTGATCGCGACGCTCACGACGCGGTCCTTGAACGAGTTGGAGGGGTTCACGCTGTCGTCCTTGACCCACAGCGTGCGGAGGCCGAGGCGCTCGGCCAGGTTGTCGGCTCGGCGCAGCGGCGTGAACCCGGCGCCGAGGTCCACGCGCTCGAGGTCCGGCCCGCCGGGGAGCAACGGCTGGTAGCGCCAGAGCGACGCGGGCCCGGCCTCGGCGTGCTTGCGGAACTCGGTGCCGTCGACGTGCTCGAGGTCGTACGCCGGCTCGAGCGGGCCGAAGCACTCCTCGCAGATCGTGAGCGCCTCGACCGGGTAGCGCTGGCCGCACTCGCGGCACTCGAGCGCCGCGGGGCTCGTGATCGCGGTCACCAGGTCACGGCTCCGTGGTTGGCCTGGCCGACGACGGCCGCGTACTTCGCGAGGGCGCCCTGCGTGTAGCGGGGGGCGGGCTGGGCCCACTCGGCGCGACGGCGCTCGAGCTCGGCGTCGTCGACCTCGACCGCGATCCTGCGCGCATCGGCATCGATGACGATGCGGTCGCCGTCGCGCACGAGCGCGATCGGGCCGCCGATGAACGCCTCGGGCGCGATGTGGCCGACGCTGAAGCCCTTCGTCGCGCCGCTGAAGCGTCCGTCGGTGATGAGCGCGACGTCCTTGCCGAGACCGGCGCCGGCGACCGCCGCGGTGACCGCGAGCATCTCGGGCATGCCGGGCGAGCCCTTCGGGCCCTCGTAGCGGATCACGACGACGTCCCCGGGGACGATCGCGCCGCTCGTGACGGCCGTGAACGCATCGGTCTCGGAGTCGAACACCTTCGCCGTGCCGGTGAAGACCAGGCCCTCGGCGCCGGCGGCCTTCATCACCGCGCCGTCTGGCGCGAGGTTGCCGCGTAGGATCGCGGTGCCGCCCCACGGGTGGAGCGGACGGTCGAACGGGCGCACGACCTCGCCGTCGGGTGCGGGCGGCGCGATGGCCTCGAGGTTCTCGGCGATCGTCTTGCCGGTAACCGTGACGCAGTCGCCGTGCAGCAACCCATGGTCGAGCAGCTCCTTCATCACGACCGGCACACCGCCCACGCGGTCGAGGTCGCTCATCACGAATCGGCCGGCCGGGCGAACGTCCACGATGTGCGGCACGTCGCGCGCGATCCGGTCGAAGTCCTCGAGCTCCAGCTCCACGTGCGCCTCGCGAGCGATCGCGAGCAGGTGGAGGACAGCGTTGGTCGAGCCGGCGAGCGCCATCGTGACGGCGATCGCGTTCTCGAAGGCCTGCTTGGTCATGATGTCGCGCGGGAGGGGTCCCCCCTGCGCGACGAGCTCCGCCGCGCGGGTGCCGGACTCGCGCGCGAAGACCTCGCGCCGGTAGTCGACGGCGGGCGGGCTCGCGCTCCCGGGCAACGACATGCCGAGGGCCTCGCCGACCGCGGCCATCGTGTTCGCCGTGTACATGCCGGCGCACGAGCCGGCGCCCGGGCACGCGGCGCGCTCGACGCCGAGCAGATCCTCGTCGCTGAGCGTGCCTTTCGCGTGCGCGCCGACGGCCTCGAACACGTCCTGGATCGTGATGTCCTTGCCCTGGTACGTGCCGGGCAGGATCGTGCCGCCGTAGAGGTAGACGCTCGGCAGGTTGAGGCGGGCGATCGCCATGAGCATGCCCGGCTCGGACTTGTCGCAGCCCGCGATGCCGACGAGCGCGTCGAACCGTTCGGCGTGCATGACGAGCTCGACCGAGTCCGCGATGAGGTCGCGGCTCATGAGGGACGCCTTCATGCCCTCGTGGCCCATCGCGATGCCGTCGGAGATGGCGATCGTCGTGAACTCGATCGGGACGGCGTCGCCCTGGCGGACGCCCTCCTTCGCGAGCGCCGCGAGCTTGTCGAGGTGGTAGTTGCAGGGGGTCACCTCGTTCCAGCTGCTCGCGACGGCGACCTGCGCCTTGCCGAAGTCGTCCTCGCCGAACCCGACCGCTCGGAGCATCGCGCGGGCCGGGGCACGCTCGGGACCCTCGGTGACCTGCCAGCTCCGCGGCCTGCTGTCCGGGCTCATGGGGTGCGACCTCCCTGGTTGAACGGCGGGTGGCCGCACGATACCAGCAGGGATGCGCTTGACGGGAGGCTCAGGCGGGCGTTGGACCGGGTGAGTTGCCCTCGGGCGGCGGCGGGAAGCAGTTCGTGATCTGCGCGACGACCCACGTGCCGTCGTCGAAGGGGTGGGCCTTGAACCTCGCGTAGATCTCGCCATCGAGGTGGAGCTCGCCGGTCTCGGGGTCGTAGCGTGTCGGCCCCGAGCGCGAGCCGAGGGCCTCGAGGTAGCGGTCGCCCTCGAGCGCGCCGTCGGTCGTCTGGAACTCGGCCTCGGCACGCAGCGCCTGCTCGGCCGTCGCGAAGCCACCCTCGTACCCCAAGAAGTCGTAGGAGCTCGTGCCGATCTGCTCGGGCGGGCACCCCCACCCGTCCCACGGGCCGGCGGTCGAGCCCGGCCGGGTAGAGAGGACGACGGCCGCGGCTGCGATCACCGCCACCCCCGCCCCGAGGACGACCACCTTCCGCCGTCGGCTCATCCACCCTCCCCCTGCGTCCTCCGAGGGTGACCCGCCGGGGCGGTACGGTCAAGGCGCCGTGCACTCGGTGCCGGATCCCGGCGCGGGCGGCGATAGCGGGATGGGTATCGGGGGCCTCGGAGGGGAAACCCGTCCCCTCGGGCGGGAGCCCGCAGCCCTCAGTTGACCTGGAACGAGCGCTTCGCGAGGCCGAGGAAGAAGCCCTCGATCGCGGTGCCGGGGGTGTGCTCGGGATCGGCGGCCGCGCCGAGCGTGACGAACAGCGGCGCGAAGTGGTCGATCGTGGGGTGCGCGTACGGCATGCCGGGGGCCCGGTCTCGGAACGCCATCAGCTCGTCCACGTCGCCGCGCTCGAGCGCGTCCTTGGCCCAGTCGTCGAAGTCGCGGGACCAGCCGGGCGGCGGTGCGTCGGGGCGCCAGTCCTTGAGGAACGGTAGCCCGTGGGTAAGGAAACCCGAGCCCACGACGAGCACGCCCTCCCCGCGAAGCGCGCGCAGCCGCCGGCCGAGGTCGAACAGTCGCTGCGGGTCGAGCGTGGGCATCGACATCTGGAGCACCGGCACGTCCGCCTCGGGATACATGACCATGAGCGGCACGTAGGCACCGTGGTCCAGGCCCCGGTCGGGCTGCTCGGCGACCGGCTCGGTGTCGGGCACGAGCGCCTGGATCCGTTCCGCGAGCTCGGGCGCGCCGGGCGACGGGTAGGTCATCTCGTAGTAGCGCTGGGGGAAGCCGTAGAAGTCGTACGTGAGCGGCACGGCGTCGGCCGTCGCGCCGAGGGTGAGCGGCGCCGACTCCCAGTGCGCCGAGACGATGAGGATCGACCTCGGCCTGGGTAGGTCTCGAGCCCAGGCCGCGAGCTGCGAGGTCCACAGCTCGTCATCCAGCAGCGGCGGCGCGCCGTGCCCGAGATAGAGCGCCGGCATCGGGCCTTCGCCCTCGGTCCACGCTCGGCGGGCGGCCGGCTCGGTCTGGATCGTCGCGCTCGTGTCGGGTCCTCTCCCGGGGGCTCCTTCCATCAACACCCGCGGGCCCGGGGATCGTCCCGACGATCCCCTCATCGTGGGAACGAGCGCGAGGCGGAGCTACCCGGACTCGGCCACGAACGAGAGCAGGAACCCGCCCTGGTCGTCGAGGAGCGTCAGCGTCGAGCCCTGGATGTGGAACGACGCGGCCCGGCCGAGCGCATCGAAGAACGCGGCCTCCTGGTCGCTGACGTCGGGGGCGCACCCGATCATGGTCGAGGCGACGTCCGAGATCGTGAGGGCCTCGCCGTCCGTCGCGTACGAGCCGCCGTACTCGTTGCACCCGCCGGTGCCACGGACGTGCCCCGCCGCGTCGAAGGTCGCGGTGACCTCGGTGCCCGCGAGGACGGAGGACACCGTGCCCCCGCCCGACCCGATGCCGTCGAGCCGCCACGCGGTGCCCTCGAGCGGCAGGGGCTGCTCGGCGGAGAACGCGAGAGCGAGCCCGTCGCCCTCGAGCACGAGGTCCTCGCCGGAGACCCTGGCCGACGTGACCCGCCCGAGGGCCTCGACGAAGGCCGACTCGAGCGCCATCAGGGGCTCCTCGCATGCCATCTCGGTCATCGAGCCGACCGAGATCGCGATCGCCCCGTCCCCACCGAGCTGGTAGGTGCCGCCGTAGTGGTTGCACGCCGCCGTCCCCCCGACCTCCCCGCCCTCGAACCGGACGGTCACGCGGGCATCCGCAGGAACGCCGTCCACCAGTGCGTCGATCGACGGGCGGTCGAGGATCCACGTGATCCCCTCGAGGTCGCCGCCCCGTCCCGAGGGCGCCTCGTCGGCGCACGCCGTCATCAGTAGGAGGAGGGCCACGGGGATCAGCGATCGGAGGGTGCGCATCGGAGCGTCCTTCCCGTTCGAGGGTCTCAGCCTGGGACGGGCCCACCCGCGACATGGGTTCCCCGGGTGCGCGCACCTGAACATCGGTTCAGGATTGGAGCGGCACGACACGGCCCGGAAGGAGTGACACCGCCATGCCCGTCGCACCGCGGCCCGCGAGGCGCTCGTGGTGGCTCGAGGAGGCCCTCGCGCGGCCCGAGCTCGCCGGCCCGGAGGCCCCGCCGCTCCGTGGCGACACGTCCGCCGACGCCCTGATCCTCGGCGGTGGCTACACGGGGATGTGGACAGCCTGGTTCCTGAAGGAGCGCGAGCCCGACCTCGACGTCGTGCTGCTCGAGGCCGACATCTGCGGCGGCGGGCCCTCCGGCCGCAACGGCGGGTTCTGCGACGGCTGGTGGGGACACATCGGCGACATGGTGAAGACGTACGGCGAGGCCGACGCGCTCGAGCTACTCATGACGTGCGGGCGCTCCCCCGCCGAGATCGGCGCGTGGTGCCAGGCGCACGGCGTCGACGCGTGGTTCACCACCGGCGGCGACCTCGCCGTCGCGACGAGCCCGAGCGCCGAGGGCCGGTGGGAGGGCACCATCGAGATCGCCCGCAAGCTCGGCGTCGAGGACGAGTACCAGGCCCTCACACCCGAGGAGGTCCAGAAGCGGTGCGCCTCGCCGGCGTTCGGCGGCGGGATGCTCATCGCCGACGCCGCGAACGTGCAGCCGGCGCGCCTGGCGCGAGGCCTCCGCAACGTCCTCCTCGAGCGCGGCGTTCGGATCTTCGAGGGCACGCCGGTCACGCGGTTCCGCGCGTCGAAGCCCGCCGTCGCCGAGACGCCGGGCGGCACCGTCCGTGCGGGCGAGGCCGTGATCGGCCTCGGCGCGTGGGCGACCTGGTGGAAGGCGTTCAAGCCGGTCCTCACCGTCCGGGGCTCGTACATGGTCGTCACCGCGCCCGCGCCCGAGCGGCTCGAGCAGATGCACTGGACCGGCGGCGAGCAGGTGCGCGACTTCCGCTCCTCGATCCACTACGCGCGCACGACGCCGGACGGGCGGATCGCGCTCGGGCTCGGCGGGCTGCAGCCGGACCTCGCGCGCCGGATCGACCACCGGTACGACTACGACGAGCGGTTCGTGGCGCGCGTTGCGCAGGACGTCGCCCGCCTGTTCCCCGCGTTCGCCGATATTCCCATCGAGGCCGCGTGGGGTGGACCGATCAACGTCTCGGGCTTCACGATGCCGTTCTTCGGCTCGATGGGCGCGGGCAACGTGCACCACGGCCTGGGCTACACCGGCAACGGCGTCGGCCCGAGTCACCTGGGAGGCAAGATCCTCGCGGCGCTCGCGCTCCACGCCGACGACGGGTTCACGCGCCTCGCGGTCGTGAACCGCGAGCCGAAGCGCTTCCCGCCCGAGCCGATCCGCTCGCCCGGCATGATGGTCGCGAACGCCGCGATCCGGCGGAAGGACGACCTCGAGGACGCCCGCAAGCCCGTCGACCCGCTCACCGGGTTCGTCGCGAGGCTGCCTCGCCGGCTCGGCTTCCGCCTCGGTCCGCACTGAGGAGCTTCCGCGATGACGCGAACGAACCCACCTCGAAGGGCGAACCGCTCGTGGTGGCTCGAGGAGGCCCTCGCGTTACCCGAGTTCGCCGGCCCGGAGGCGCCGCCGCTCGACCACGACACGACCGCCGACGTCGTGATCCTCGGCGGCGGCTACACCGGGATGTGGACCGCGTGGTTCCTCACCGAGCGCGAGCCCGGCATCGACGTCGTTCTGCTCGAGCAGGACGTCTGCGGCGGAGGGCCGAGTGGCCGCAACGGCGGGTTCGCGAACGGGTTCTGGTACGACGACGCGCTCGGCCTGCTGATCGAGCGCTTCGGCCGCGGCCTCGGCCTGCGCATCGCGCGCGCGGCGGACGAGAGCGTAGGCGCGATCGGCGAGTGGTGCGAGACCCACGGCGTCGACGCCTGGTACCAGCGCTCCGGCGACATGGGCGTCGCGACCTCGGCCGCGCAGGAGGAGGCGGTCCGCTACGTCGCCCAGGCCGCCGAGCGCCTCGGCGTGCCCGAGGCCCATCGCGCGCTCACCCTCGAGGAGGTACGGGCGCGGTGCGACTCGCCGCTGTTCCGCGCGGGCGTGTTCTCACTGAGCGGCGCCGGCGTGCAGCCGGCGCGCCTCGCGCGGGGCCTGCGGAACGCCCTGCTCGCACGCGGCGTGCGCATCTACGAGCACACGCCGGTCGCCCGGTTCTCGAGCGGCTCCCCGGTGATCGCGCAGACGCCGCACGGCTCGGTCCGCGCGGGACGCGGGGTCGTTGGGCTGAACGCGTGGGCGAGACATTGGTCGGCGTTCCGGCGCCCGCTCATGGTGCGCGGCACGTACATGGTCATCACCGAGCCCGCGCCCGAGCGCCTCGCCGAGATCGGGTGGACCGGCGGCGAGGGCCTCTACGACTTCCGCACAGCGCTGCACTACCTGCGCGCGACGCCGGACGGACGGATCGCGTTCGGCGGCGCGGGGATGCGGGTGACGTCGACGCGGCGGATCGACGCGCGGTTCGCGTACGACGAGCCCTCGGCACGCGAGCTGGTCGATGACCTCCACGCGTGGTTCCCGGGCTTCCGCGACGTGCCGATCGATTCCGCCTGGGGCGGTCCGGTCGACGTCTCGGCGCGGCACCTGCCGTTCTTCGGCACGCTGCCCGGCGGGAGCGTGCACTACGGGCTCGGCTACACGGGCAACGGCGTCGCGCCGTGTCACCTCGGCGGGCGGATCCTGTCGGGGATCGCGCTCGACGTGGTGGACGACGTCACGACGCTGCCGATCGTCGGCGACCGCCCGAAGCCGTTCCCCCGCGAGCCGCTGTTCACGCCGGGCGAGCGGCTCGTCACCCGCGCGATCCTCCGCAAGGACGCGCGTGAGGACCGCGACCGTCGCGTCGGCCGCCTCACGGGCGCGCTCGCTGCGCTCCCGCGGCGTCTGGGGTACAACCTGGGGCCATGAGCGACCTCGAGGACATCCGCCCGGTCGGTGGGCTCGACGCGATCACGATCGACTGCTCGAACCCGCTGCGCCTCAGCCGGTTCTGGGCCGACGTGCTCGGCACCGAGATCGAGTCGGCGGTGGGCAACCCGTTCCACTACGTCGACCTGCGCCCACTGCCGGGCGTGCCGATCCTGCGGTTCCAGCGCGTGCCCGAGCACAAGCAGACGAAGAACCGGATCCACCTCGACGTGTCGGTCGAGAGCCTCGACGAGGCGGTCACACGCGTCGAGGCGCTCGGCGGTCGGCTCCTGTCGGACCACGTGTTCCAGGAGTACGACTACCGCTGGATCGTGATGGCCGACCTCGAGGACAACGAGTTCTGCCTCGTGATCCGGGGGACCGGGTAGCCGCGGTGGAGCTGCCCCGGGCGGCCGACGGCAGCTGGTGGCTCGAGGAGGCCCTCGCGCTCGCCGGGTTCGCGGGCCCGCAGGCGCCTGCGCTGCAAGGCGACACCACCGCCGACGTCGTGATCATGGGCGGCGGCTACACGGGGATGTGGACCGCGTGGTTCCTCACCGAGCGCGAGCCCGGCATCGACGTCGTGCTGCTCGAGCAGGACGTCTGCGGCGGCGGGCCGAGCGGGCGCAACGGCGGCTTCTGCAACGGCTTCTGGGAGGAGGCCGACCTGCTGATCGAGGAGCTCGGTCCCGAGGCCGCCGGCCGGACCGCGCTCGCCGCCGAGGCCTGCATCGGCGAGATCGGCGCGTGGTGCGAGGACCACGGCGTCGATGCGTGGTACGACCCTGTCGGACACGTCGGCATCTCGACCTCGGCGGCGCAGGACGGCTCGTGGCGCGAGACGGCCGAGGCCGCCCGGAGCCTCGGCTCGGACTGGTTCGTCGAGCTCACCCCGCCCCAGATCCGCGACCGCTGCGACTCGCCGGTGTTCCGCGCCGGCGTGCTCACGCCCGGCGCCGCGATGGTCCAGCCCGCCCGCCTCGCGCGAGGGCTCCGCCGCGTGCTCCTCGAGCGCGGCGTCCGGATCTTCGAGCGCTCACCGGTGACGCGCTTCCGCGGCGGCCGGGACGGCGCGGCGGCCCA
>CAYUSA010000008.1:0-69642 GCA_964447335.1 uncultured Actinomycetes bacterium | reverse complement strand
AGCTCGCTGGCGAGCTCGGCCGCCTCCGCGCCGCCCTGTCCGAGCGCGAGGCCGAGCTCGCGGTCGCCCGCGAGGGCGCTTCGACCGGTGACGCGGAGATCGCGAAGGTCCGAAAGCTCGCCGTCGAGCACGAAGGCCGGACCGCCGAGGTCGAGGAGCGCGCCGCCGAGGCCGAGCGCCGGGCGTCGGACGCAAAGGCCCGCATCGCCGCGCTCGAGGCCAAGCTCGCGAAGGCCGAGGACGCCGCCGCCGCCGCGACGGCCGCGGACGCGAAGCGCAAGGCCAAGGGCAAGGAGGAGCAGAAGGCCGCGGCCGGGCTCCGAGCGGCGCAGCTCGAGCTGAACGACCTGAAGATGAAGCTCGCCGAGGCCGAGACGGGGCTTGCCGACGCGCAGGGCAAGCTCGCCTCGCACGGCACGTCATCGTCGGACCTCGAGCAGGCGCACGCGAGGACCACGAAGGAGCTCGAGGTGGCCCGCACGGGCCTGGCGAAGGGCGACGCGGAGCTCGCCGCCGCGCGCTCGGCGCTGGCCGCCTCGGAGAAGGGTTCCGTGGACGCCGAGGTTGTCGAGGACCGCGTGGCGGTTGCGGAGGCTCGCGCCACCGAGGCCGAGACCAAGCTGTCCGACATGAAGAAGCAGGCGACCGAAGCCGCCACGAGGGCCGCCGACGCCGAGGCGAAGCTCGCGAAGGCCGAGAAGCGTGCCACCGGCGTCGAGGCGAAGCTCAAGGAGGTAGAGGAGATCGGGGGGGCCCTCGCGACCGAGCTCGAGACCCTCCACGCGGAGCGAGCCAAGCTAGCCACGGCCGCCGCCGAACGCGCCGCGGCCCCCGCGGCGGATGTCTCCGAGCTCCAGGGGCGGATCGCGGAGCTCGAGGAAGCCAGGCGCAACGACGTCACCGAGCTCCAGCGCGCGCAGGAGGCCCTCGCGAACACGCAGTTCGAGGCCACCCAGGCGCAGCGGAACGTGAAGGATCTCGAGGACCGGATCAAGAAGCTCCAGGCGGCGCCGGCCCCTGAACCGGCGCCCGCCGTCGAGGTGCCGGACTACGTCACCGAGCAGGGAGAGGGGGCGTCCTTCTCCTCACGCCTCGCGAGCCTCGTCCGCGAGCACGAGTCCGGCGCGCCCGCCGAGTCCGGGGAGCCGCCGCCCGCGGCAGGTGACGAGGAGGCGCTCTCGCTCCGCGAGCGCCTCGCGCGCGCTGCCGCCGCGCGGCACCGGGCGCCGGGCGCACCCGGCGCCGAGGAGAAGTAGCTCAGAGGCTCCGAAGCAGGTCGACGGCGTACGTCGACAGCATCGCCTGCTCGATGTCGCGCGCTCCGAGAAGCCGGCGGAGCGGGTAGTCGTACCGGCGGCAGAGCTCGAGATCTGGACCGCAGAGCGGCACGAGGCGCCCCGCTCGCCGCTGGGCCACGACCTCGCACTCGCGCGTACGATCGGCGCCCCACTGCCAGAAGCACAGGAAGCAGACCAGACGCAGGCGTTGGGGGTACGCGAACTCGGCCCGGTAGCCGAACGCGTGCTCGACGACGCGACCCCACATCGCGACGGTGCCGAGCACGGCCGGGTCTCGCGACCGCCGGAGCGCGTCGTGGCCGAACGTCGCGTAGAGCCCGCACGTGCAGTCGGGGCTCGGGACGGGATGGTGACCTCGGCGCGTGCAGGTCGCTCGAGCTGGGCCCTGGACGGGCCAGGGGCGACGATCGCCGAAGAGCGGCAAGAGCCGGATCTCCGAGCCGTCGGAGGACCCGGCCAAGGTCCACGTCCGCCACGCGACGACGGGCTCGGTCCGCAGGTCCGGGCCCGCCCCGACGAGCGTGCCGAGCATCAGCCCGCGAGCGCTTCCTCGCGCGCGGGCAGCGGGGCAGCCGGCATCGGCTCCGGCACTGACTCCGGCACCCGCTCGGGCTCGGGGATCGTCTCCGGCACCGGCAGGTCCACCGGCTCGACCTCGATGATCCGTCTCGGCGGCCCGATGTCCATCTCGGTCCCTCCTCACGGCGAGGGACGGTTCACTCGTCCCCTCTCAGGGTATCCCGTTGTGCGCGAGAGGCGCCAGGCAGCGCCACGTGCGACTCGTGCCCGTTCAGGCTCGCGCGAGCCGGTAGATCCCCCCGAAGTCGCTGAAGTACAGGGCGCCGCCGGGACCGGCCTCGATCGACAGGACGCCCTGGTCGTGGGTGTAGACGAGGACGTCGCGACGGATGCCGCTCCGCGCGTCGTTCAGCGTGATCCGGGTGATCTCGCCGTTGTTGACGGCACCGAAGAAGGCGCGTCCGGAGCTCGCGGAGCCGAGCCCGCACCCGTCGCAGAACGCGATCCCGGTGATCCCGATCGTCTGCTCGTAGAACAGCTCGGGGCGGACGGGGTCCGGGCCGCCGCGGTTCGTGTTGCCGGGCGAGGCGCCGTCGCAGGTCTCGCTCGGCCCCCAACCGTAGTTCTCGCCCTTGCGGATGAGGTTGACCTCGTCGTTGCACTCGGGGCCGTTCTCGGTCTCCCACAAGCGATCGGTGGTGGGGTCGAACGCGAACCCGAACGAGTTGCGGATGCCGTAGGCGAACAGCAGGCTGCCCTCGCGCGGGTTCGTCGCCGGGACGCCGCCGGTCGGGGTCATCCGCAGGATCTTGCCTCGGTCGTTGTCCGTGAGATCCTGCGCGTTCGAGGAGTCGTGGCCGTCCCCGACGATCGCGTACAGCAGGTCATCGGGGCCGAACGCGATCCGACCGCGGTTGTGGTACGGGCTGGAGCTTGCGGGGCTCGAGAAGATCACACGCCGGTGCGCTCCGCTGCCGGCCTCGTCGGTGACGCGCAGGATCTGGTTCTTCAGGTCCCCGCCGACCGAGCGCGTGGCGTAGACGTAGACGAACGGCTTGTCGGGATAGCGAGGGTGCAGCGCGATGCCGAGCATGCCGCGCTCGCCGTCCCCGCTCACGCCGGCCACGTCGTAGAAGAGGGTGTCGCGCTCGGTGTCGAGGTCGTAGGTTCGGATCTCGCCGGTGCCCTTCTCGACGTACCAGAGGACGTGACCGGGCCCGAAGGTGAACGCGACGGGCTGGTCGAGCCCCGTCACCACCTGCCGGGCGGTGATCGTCGGCGCGGCCAGGGCGGGTCGAGGCATCGCGCCGATCAGCGCGACGAGTCCGAGCAGCAGGGCGATCCGAGCCTTCATCGGGTGCACGCTCCCTCTACAGTGGGGCCCGCATGACCACGTCGATCTTCGGCAGCGTCGTCCTTCGGACCGAGGACCCACGGTTCCTGACCGGGGCCGGCCGGTACGTGGACGACATCCCCGTCGAGCGGCCTCTGCGGGCGTCGTTCGTGCGCTCCATGATGGCGCACGCGCGCGTTTCGGGCATCGAGGTGGAGGAGGCGCGCTCGGCGCCGGGGGTTGCGGGGGTCTTCCTGGCGGAGGATCTCGCGCTCGCGCCCCGCCCGCCCGCCGGCAACGTCGAGGGTCCCTTCGCGCGCCCGGTGCTCGCCTCGGAGGTCGTCCGCTACGTCGGCGAGCCGGTGGCCCTCGTCCTGGCCGAGACGCTCGCGCAGGCCGAGGACGCCGCCGAGCGTGTCCTCGTGGACCTCGACCCGCTCGGCGCGGTGATCGGTCCCGATGCCGGGGTCGCCGAGGGCGCGCCGTTCCTGTTCCCCGAGGCCGGCACGAACGTCGCCCACGCGTTCGAGGAGACGTGGGAGGAGGACGTGCTGGCCGAGGCCGAGGTCGTCGCGCGGGGCCGGTTCGTGCATCAGCGCCTCGCCCCGGTGCCGATGGAGACCAACGCGATCCTCGTCGTGCCACAGGGCGAGGCGGGCGCGGTCGACGGGCTCGCGGTGTGGGTGTCGACACAGGTCCCGTTCGACGTGCGCTCGGATCTCGAGGACTGGTTCGGGCTCGAGCGCGACAAGATCCACGTGATCGCGCCCGATGTCGGCGGCGGCTTCGGTGCGAAGCTCCATACCTATCCCGAGTACCTCGCGTGCGCGGCCGCGGCGATCCGGCTCGGGCGTCCCGTGAAGTGGGTCGAGACGCGCTCGGAGAGCATGGTGAGCCTGAACCACGGGCGAGCTCAGACGCACGAGGTCGAGATCGGCGCGACGCGCGACGGCGGCGTCGTCGGCCTGCGCGTGGACATCCTGGCGGACATGGGGGCGTACCCGATCGGCGCCTACCTGCCGCCGACGACGCGCACGATGCTCCCGGGGGCGTACCGCATCCCGAAGGTGGCCTCGCGAGGGCGCTCGGTCGTGACGACCGCGACGCCGGTCGCCGAGTACCGCGGAGCCGGACGCCCGGAGGCGACCGCCTCGATCGAGCGCGCGATGGACCTGCTCGCGGCCGAGCTCGGGATGGATCCGGTCGAGCTGCGGCGCCGCAACCTCATCCCACCCGAGGACTTCCCCTTCGAGAGCGCAGTGGGAAGCACCTACGACGTCGGGGAGTACGAGCGCGCGCTCGACGAGGCGCTGCGGATGGTCGGGTACGCGGACCTGCGAGCCGAGCAGGCCGAACGCCGGGCCCGGGGCGACCGGCTCGCGCTCGGCATCGGGGTGAGCACGTACGTCGAGGTGACCGGCTTCGGGCGCAAGGAGTTCGGGGCCGTGGAGGTGGAGCCCGACGGCTCGGTCACCGTGCGGGTCGGCACGTCCTCGCACGGGCAGGGCCACGAGACCGCGTTCGCGCAGCTCGTCGCCGGAACCCTCGGCGTGTCCGTCGAGGCGGTGCGGGTGGTGCACTCGGACACGGCGCTCGTGCCCCGAGGGCAGGGGACCTACGGCTCCCGCTCGCTGCAGGTCGGAGGCACCGCCGCGTACGAGGCGGCCGGCGCGGTCCTGGAGAAGGCACGGGCGCTCGCGGCCCACCTGCTCGAGGTCGCCCCGGACGACGTGACGCTCTTCGAGGACGGCCGGATCGGGGTCGCCGGCGCGCCCGAGCTCGCGCGTACCTGGGCCGAGCTCGCCGAGGCGGCCTCGGACCCCTCGGAGCTGCCCGAGGGCATGCCGCCGGGCCTCGCCGCCGAGACGCAGTACTTCCAGCGCGAGTACACGTACCCATTCGGCACGCATATCGCCGTCGCCGAGGTCGATCTCGAGACGGGTGACGCGCGGCTCACGCGCCATGTGAGCGTGGACGACTGCGGCCGGATCTTGAACCCGATGCTCGTGCGGGGGCAGGTGCACGGAGGGCTCGCGCAGGGTATCGCGCAGGCGCTGTACGAGGGTGTCGCGTTCGACGAGTGGGGGACACCGCTCACGGCGAGCCTCATCGGCTACGGCATCCCCGCCGCGACCGAGCTCCCACGGTTCGAGACCGCCAACACCGAGACGCCGACGCCCGTGAATCCCCTTGGGGCCAAGGGCATCGGAGAGGCCGCGACCATCGGGTCGACCCCCGCCGTCTGGAACGCCGTCGTGGACGCGCTCGGGCACCTCGGGGTGCGGCACCTGGACCTCCCGCTCACGCCCGAGCGCGTCTGGCGGGCCATCCGGGAGGCCGCCGACTTCGCCTGAGGGCTCAGGTCGGGCGCCGCCGCGGCCGATGCCTCCTGGAAGACGTATGAAGCTCGGAACATCGCAGGGAGGCACGCTTCTGCCGGCGCTCGTGGCAACCATGGTGCTGGCGGGCATCGGCGTGTCCGTCGCCGGCCAGCCGAATCACCCCGTCGCACCCACCGTCTCGCCGTCCCGCTTGGCGTCGCCACATGCCAGCCACTCGGGCGAGGCCGGTCACGAGTCGAACGACGTCTCGCTCCCCGACGACGAGGCATCCTCCTCGGCGGCGTGTGGCGACGCGCTCGAGGTCGGCAGCGCCGCGCTGGAGGATCGCCGGGGGCTCGAGCGGGCGATCGGGGTCGTCCTCGCCAACTGCGGTCGTAACCAGGCGTCGCAGGGTCTCGTGAACGCCCTGCAGCACCTCCAGGAGAACCTCGACCGCCGGGCCGACGCCGAGCACGGCGGCGGGAACGCGGGGGGTGTCCACGGCACGCCGAGCCCTGCGGGCAAGGGCGATAGCGGAGAGCCGCCCGGGCAGGACACGCCGAGCGGTGACGCCGGGACCTCGAGCACCCCGGCATCCGACGCGGATCCCGGCAGCCGGGGACAGGGCGACGCGAACGGCCATCGCGGGGGCGGCACGGGAGCGTCGTAGGCGACCTGGCCGCGCTCACCTCGGTGGCGCGTGCCATCATCGGGGGATCATGCGTTCGCGCATCGTGGTGCTCATGCTCGTCGTCTCCGCCGGGGCCACGGCCTGCACCGAGGGGATCGAGCGCGGGGCGGAGGCTCTCGGCAGTCGCAGCCCGACGATCCCTCCATCGCCGTCGGTCTCGATCTCGATCCCGATCAGCCCGTCGGCTTCCGGCACGACGTCGCCACCCGCGGAGCCCGGGTCCCCCACGGGAGAGCCGATCTTCGTGAAGGCGCCGCTCCCGGACGATCAGATCTTGAGCCCCGTGGTCGTGCGCGGCGTCGCGAGGACCTCGAGCGGCAGCGTCCTCGTCCGCATCGTGGACGCGACGGGGATGGAGGTCGCGTCGATGAACGTCGAGGTGGACTGCGGCGCAGGGTGCTCGGGCGGGTTCCGGGTCGCGCTCGCGTTCTTCGTCGAGGCCACGCAACCGGGGACCGTCCAGGTCTTCGAGGTGGGCGGCGGGGGCACCGCGAAGCATCTCGTCGAGGTTCCGGTGACCCTGGTCCCCGGCGTGTAGGCGACCGGCACGGTTGGTAGGCTCCGGCCGATGTCCCGCCGGCCCACACCCGTTTGGCAGGAGCGCTTCCGCGCCCGGACCCTCACCCTGCCGGTGTGGTCGCCATCCGCGCCCGACCGCCTCGTGCTGACCTCGGACGAAGAGGGAACCTTCCAGGCTGTCATGTGGAACCGCGACACGGGTGAGCGCCGCCGCGTCACGGACGAGCCGGTCGGCGTCGTCTACGCGAGCGTGACGGCCGACGGGTCGCAGGTCGTCTGGTTCTCGGACCCGACGGGCGACGAGACCGGCCGGTGGCTCGCGATGCCCTTCGAGGGCGGCGAGCCGCGCGAGCTCCTTCCCGGCGCGCCGGTCGGCTGGCCCGACGGGCTCGCGATCGGGCGTCGGCGCGTGGCGGGCGTGCTCGCGGACCGCTCCGGCTTCGCCGTCTACGTCTCGCAGGACGGCGGGCCCGCGAAGGAGATCCACCGCGACGTCGACCAGCTCGGCATCGGCGGAACCGACTTCCACGTCGAGGGCTTCGAGCACGGCGGCCTGTCCGCCGACGAGGACCTGCTGTGCGTGACCTCCGCGCAGGACGGGGACAACATCCACCGCAAGCTCGTCGTGCTCGACCCGTCGACGGGCGCGGTCGTCGCCGAGCTCGCCGACGGCCCGGGCCTCGGCCTCGACGCCTTCGCCTGGTCGCCCGTCCCCGGCGACCGGCGGCTGCTGATCCTTCACGAGCGCGAGGACCTCGCGAGGCCGGCGATCTGGGACCTCGCGATGGGCGAGAGGACCGACCTGCGGTTCGACCTCCCGGGCGAGGTCATCCCCGTGGACTGGTGGCCGGACGCGGGCTCGATCCTCGTGGCCCACCTGTTCCGGGGGCGTTCGCGCCTGCACCACTACGACCTCGCGACCGGCACGCTCGTCGAGGTGCGCCAGCCGACGGGCGAGGTGCACGGCGCGCGCGTGCGCCCCGACGGCTCGGTGTGGATGCGCGTCTCGAGCGGCCACGAGGCCTCGCGGCTCCTGGACGACGCGGGCAACGAGCTCCTGACGCCGGCCGAGCCCGGCCTGCGCACGGGCCGCCCGTACCAGGAGTGGCTGTTCCACAACCCGGCCGGTGACCTGATCCACGGCTGGCTCGTGTTCCCCGAGGGCGAGGGTCCCCACCCCTTGTTCCTGAAGGTGCACGGTGGCCCGAGCTGGCTCTACGAGGACACGTGGTGGCCGGACGTGCAGATGCTCGTGGACGCCGGGTTCGTGGTCGGGATGGTGAACTACCGCGGCTCGACCGGGTACGGGCGGAGCTTCCGCGACCACATCATCGGCAACATCGGCTTCCCCGAGGTCGCGGACACGGTGGCCGGCCTGGACGACCTCGTCGCGCGAGGAGTGGTCGACCCGGCGCGCGCGGTCATCGGCGGCTGGTCGTGGGGCGGGTACACGACGCTGCTTGCGCTCGGAACCTATCCGGACCGTTTCGCGGCGGGGGTCGCGGGCGTCCCGGTCGGGGACTACATGGCGTCCTACGACGACTCGGCGCCCTCGCTGCAGGCCTACGACCGCACGCTGGTCGGCGGCATCGTGCACGACGTGCCCGAGTTCGTCGCCGAGCGCTCCCCGATCACGTACGTCGACCGGGTGGCGGCGCCGGTGCTCGTGCTGATCGGCGAGCACGACACGCGGTGCGTGCCGCAGCAGTCCTACAACTACGTGAACGCGCTCCGCGACGCCGGCGGCGAGGTCGAGGTGTACAGCTACGGCGAGGGCCACAGCTCCTTCATCGTGGACGAGGAGATCCGCGAGTGGAGCACGGTGCTCGAGTTCCTCCGCCGCCACATCACGCTGCCGTAGCGCTCAGTCGCCGCCGATCGCGTAGAAGAGCCAGGTCCCGTCCTCGGCGATGCCCGTGCGCGGACCCGCGTACCCCCCGAAGGCGTCGAGCATCGCCTGCACGTTGGCATCGGTGGTGCCGAGCGTCTCGAGCATGACGGACTCGTCCGGGGTGAGGGCCGCGAGATCGGCGTCGGTGAGCGACGGCCACACGTAGGTCGTGCCGACGCCCGCGGCCTCCGTCGTCGTGAAGGGCATCTGCAGGATCGTCGCGAGCGTGTCGAGCACCGCCGGGTCCGTGCGCCACACCGGGACCGGGTTGCTGCCGTCGTCGAAGTTGTAGGAGAAGTGGTCGGGGTCGATGAGCGCCTCGAGCGTGTCGAAGTCCCGGGTCTCCGCGGCGATGGCGATCGCATCCCGCGTGGCGAGCGCCGCGGCCGAGACCTCGGGGACCGGACCGGTCGCGCCGGTGAGACCGGAGCCGGTGGATCCTGTGGCGCCCGAGCCTGTTGCGCCCGTCGCGCCGGTGGGGCCCCAGCCGAGCGTCGTGACGGCGTAGGGGAAGGCCTCCGCGGCCACGATCGTGCCCTCCGGATCCCAGAGCCCGAGCAGGATGCCGATGATGGTCGTGCCCTCGGGGATGAGCTCAGGGGGCACCTGCAGCGAGGCGCTGAAGCTCGAGCCGTCGAGCTGCACGCGGCCGCCGGTGCCCTCTGTGGTGATGCCCTCGACGACCAGGTGCCCCTCCACGATCGGCCAGATGCCGAGCTGCCACTCCTCAAGGACATCGGTGAGGTATCCGACGGGGAAGACCTGGCCGGCCGGCTGGTTGAAGCTCACGATCTCGATGTGCCGGGTGTCGGCGAGGGTCACGGACCACACGCCGGTCTCCCCGGTCTCGCCGAGTCGCTGGAGCGTGACGACGGTTTCGGGCGGTGCGGGGGTTGATGCGCCCTCGGCGGGGCCGAGCCCGAGGTTCGAGATCGACACGAACGCCGTGCCGGAACGCGGGCGACCCGTCTCCTCGGCCTGGACGTCGGTCGCGTCCCAGCCGAGGACGTCGGTCGCGAAGGCGGCCGCGGTCTGCACGGGGTCCAGACGCCAGGCGACCTCGCCAACGTCCGCACGCACCTGCGCGGCGCCGAGCGCCTCGGCCGTGGTTTCGGGCCAGATCGCGCGCAGGGGCGTCGTCACGACACCCGGGCCGGGGGTCGGACCCTCGTCCAAGGGGCTCGTGCCGTTCGAGCGCATGAGGCCCCGAGCGCCGAGCACGGTGCCGGCGACCAGCGCGATCGCCGCCAGCCCAGCCATCGAAGCGTTCAGGGCCCGGCGACGGCGGGCGCGACGGAGCGCGCGACGATTGAAGGAGAGGTCGGGCTGCGAACCTCCAGCGGCGTGGCGGAGCAGCTCGGGCAGACGGGTCTCGAGATCAGGCATCGTCACCCAACTCCTCGCGCAGTCGGTCCATCCCGCGGGACACCATCGACTTCACCGTGCCGATCGGCCGGCCGAGCGCCTCGGCGGTGTCGGCCTCGGTCAGGTCCTCGTAGTAGCGGAGCACGACGGCCGTGCGCTGCTCGGGCCGGAGCGTCATGAGGGCTGCGAGGATCCGGTCGCGCTCCCCGAGGTCGGGGCCGGGGGGAGCGGCGGTCTCGGGGCGCTGGCGCTCGAGCCACGCCCGTTCAACCCGGCGGCGGCGGAAGTAGGAGTTCGACAGGTTCACGATCGTGCGGCGGAGGTACCACCAGAAGGCATCACGGCTGCGCAGGTCGTGGAACCGTCCCAGCACCCTCACGAACGCGTCCTGGACGAGATCCTCTGCGAGTGCCCGGTCTCCGGTGAGCAGGTACGCGAGGCCGAGCGCGTCGTCCACGTGTCGCCGGTACAGCTCGTCGAGCCCTCCCTCGGAACGCTCGACCCCCACGGGGGCGTCCGTCGTCACGGCGTCCATCATCTCGAAGCGCAAGACGCCCGACCGTTCGCATGGGTTCCATCGCGCCGGAAGCGGCATGATGGGGAGGTGATCCTGTTCACGGGTGCCTCGGGCGCGCGAGGGCGTGCGGGTCCTCTACTACGTCAGCCCGCGGAGCAGCGAGCAAGCACGAGATCTGGGCCCGGTATCGGGACCCGTAGCGCTGGTCCTAGCGGATCGCGTCCCTGCCGCGCTCGCCGGTCCGCGTCCGGATCGCGTCGTCGACGGCCGTCACGAAGATCTTGCCCTCGCCGATCATGTGGCTCTTCAGCGAGCCCTTGATGGCCTCGATGATCCGTTCAACGTCTTCGTCCGCGACGACCATCTCCACCTTCATCTTCGGGTGGAAGATGTAGTCGCCGGGGGGCGGGTCCTCGCCCAGGCGGAACCCGCGCTGCACGCCGAAGCCCTTGACCTCGGTGACGCTCATGCCGACGACGCCCTCGACGGCCATCGCTCGCGCGACAGTGTCGAAGTCGAACGGCTGGATGTAGCACTCGATCTTCTTCATGGCGGGATCCCTTTCCGCTCGGCCCCCACCGATATGGAGGCCCCGTTGTACCCCGCGGGGCCGGTTCCGCACAAGACGGCGGCCGGCCGCCGGATCGACGACCGGCCGCAGCCCTGCGTGCGTGTGCTAGACGATGCCCTGGTCGAGCATCGCGTCGGCGATCTTGACGAAACCGGCGATGTTCGCGCCGTTCACGTAGTTGCCGGGCGTGCCGTACTCCTCGGCCGTGTCCTTCGCCTGCTTGTGGATCGCCTTCATGATGCCGTGCAGGCGGGCGTCGACCTCCTCGCGCGTCCACGCGAGGCGGAGGCTGTTCTGCGACATCTCCAGGCCCGAGGTCGCGACGCCACCGGCGTTCGCGGCCTTGCCGGGGCCGTACAGGATGCCGGCCGAGACGAACTGCTGGATCCCGTCGGGGACCGTGGGCATGTTCGCGCCCTCGCTCACCACGTACACGCCGTTGTTCAGCAGGTTCGCGGCGTCCTTCGCGTTGATCTCGTTTTGCGTGGCGCTCGGGAAGGCCGTGTCCGCGGGGATGTCCCACAGCGGGTTGTGGTCGGCCTTCGGGTCCGCCGGGATGAACGTGACGCCCGGGAACTTCTCCGCGTACTCGCTGATGCGCCCGCGCTGCACGTTCTTCAGGTCCATGATGTACGCGAGCTTCTCGCGGTCGATGCCGGCCGGGTCGTGGACCACGCCGCCCGAGTCCGAGAGGGTGATGGGCTTCGCGCCGAAATCCAGCAGCTTCTCGGACGCGAACTGGGCCACGTTGCCGCTCCCGGACACGAGGGCGGTCTTGCCCTCGAGCGTCTCGCTCCGCGTCTCGAGCATCTCCTCGGCGAAGTAGACGGCCCCGTAGCCCGTCGCCTCGGGACGGATGAGCGAGCCGCCCCAGTCGATGCCCTTGCCCGTCAGGACGCCGACGAACTCGTTGCGGATCCGCTTGTACTGGCCGAACAGGAAGCCGATCTCGCGGCCGCCCACGCCGATGTCGCCGGCGGGCACGTCGGTGAACTGCCCGATGTGCCGCGAGAGCTCGGTCATGAACGACTGCGTGAAGCGCATGACCTCGCCGTCGCTCTTGCCCTTCGGGTCGAAGTTCGATCCACCCTTGCCGCCGCCCATCGGGAGCGTCGTGAGGGCGTTCTTGAAGACCTGCTCGAACGCGAGGAACTTGAGCATGCCGAGGTACACGGTCGGGTGGAAGCGCAGGCCGCCCTTGTAGGGGCCGATCGCGCTGTTCATCTCGACGCGGTAGCCCTTGTTGACCTGGACCTCGCCTTGGTCGTCCACCCACGGGACGCGGAACATGATCACGCGCTCGGGCTCGATGATGCGCTCGAGGACCTTCATCTCGCGGTACTTCGGGTTGCGGTCGAGCACCAGCTCGACGGACTCTGCGACCTCCTGGACGGCCTGATGGAACTCGGGCTCGCCCGGATTCTTCGCCGTCACGTCGGCCATCAGCTTGTTGACGAACTCACTCATGCGGTGTCCTCCAGTCGGCCCTCGAGCGGATGAACGAGGCGGCCGCCGGGTCCGGCCCGGTGCCGCCCAGATACCTATCGAACAGCGGCTTCGTCGATGTATCAAGCCTCCCCAGCGAGAACGGCTACGGAGCAAGACTGGCGAACGTGCGCGGTGCGTCGAGAGGCCGAATGGCCCGCAGCGGGAGGGTCCGTTGGACATCTCGGCAGCGGGCTCCCGGCGAGGCCGGCGCGAGCGGTCGAGACGGGTCGCGCGGGCCCGCTGCGTAGACTCCTTGCCGTGGAGATCATCCTCGTCGTGCTCTCGGCGATCGTGATGGCTGTGGTGATCGCGTGGGTCGGCATCATGGCGCTCCGGGCGGCGTCCGGGCCCGGCCCGAGGGAACGCCCCGAGATCGAGGACGTCCAGGAGCTCGAGGTCCACCTCGTCTGCCGGGAGTGCGGGACCGAGTTCCAGGTGACCCGGCTCGGCGAGCTCCAGATCCCTCGTCACTGCGGCGAGCCGATGGAGGTCGTCCGGCGCTCGCCGGGCTCGTCGCCGTAGCCGAGGCTTATCCCCCGAACCCGAGCGCCCGTGCACCGTGGGTCCCCCGGTTCTCCACCGTTCGGACGGGTTTGTCCACATCTCGGCTCATGCCCGGTCACAACCCACAGGTGTGGACGACGGTGTGGAAAGTTACAGGGTTGTGATTCGCGGGCCTGAGCTCAGCGCCACTGGGTGGCGGCGATGAAGCCCCCGGCGATCAGGCCGAGCCCGAGCCAGAGCCAGAACTGCCGCGTGTCGCCCGGCAGGATGCCCATGTAGTTCAGGACGATCATCGCGACCCCGACGCCCATGAGACCGATCACCAGGACGCCGTACCAGCGAGGACTGGCCTTCGGCTTCTTCTTCGGGGGCGGCGCCGCGTACGGACGGCGGCGGTCGCGCTGGCGGGGCTTTGACTTCGGCATCGCCGGGGATGTTACCGCGGCACGAGGGTCATCGCGGTCGTCGCGACCGCCTCGACCGCCGGCCGCGTGAACGGCAGGGGGTGGCGCTCGCCGGCCGACCAGAGCGGCACGAGGTCGTTCCAGTGCGGCGACGCCGGATGACCGGACTGCCCGGTCGTGTGTGCCCCGACCGAGCCGTCCGGATCGGCGAGGTCCTGGATCTGCCGCCATGAGGCGATGACGACGGCGCCGTACCGGCGTTCGGGCTCGTACGCGCCCTGGTCGATCGTGTCGTCGTCGCCCCCCTTCTCCACGACGCCGGCCGTGAACAGCTCGCCGAGGCCGGGGAACGCGGCGAGTGGCCCGGCGAAGGTCACGCGGTGGAGGTCCCCCCAGCGCCAGGCCGCGGGACCTGGGCCGAGGAGCTCCTCGAGCTCGTCGAGCGCGGCATCGAGAGCTCGGCGCAGCACCTCGTCGCGCGAGGCCTCGCCGTCCTGCCCGAACCATCGGGCGGTCGGCGTCGCGAGCAGGTGGGGGAGCACGAGCGCGCGCCACCCGCCGGTCGAGCTCGCGCGACCGTAGCCGTGCGTGAAGAGCTCGTCGCCGAGGGCCGGACGCAGGGTGAGCTCGGCGACGTGGTGGCACCAGGCCTCGTACACGCACGCCGCGCTCGAGTCGGCGGACAGGTCGCCGTCCCATCCCCCGAGCAGGGCGATCGCGGAGCGCTGCCGCTCGTCGGCCGGCTCCACGCCCGCGAGGATCGTCGCGAGCTCCCGCGCCGGGATCGACACGGTGTCTGCCTGCATCGCGGCGAAGGTCTCGGGGGAGTGGACGGGCGTGGCATCCAGCAGCTGCCCGATCCGGCGGATCCGGGCGGGCGGCGTGAAGTCGTGGCCGATGAGGTGGGGGTAGTCGGGACCGTGGATGCGGTTGTTGGCGGTGGCGAGGTAGCCCTGCGGCGGGTCGAGGTCCCACGGCAGGTCCTCGAACGCGATCCAGCCGTCCCACTCGTGCTCGGCGGTCCAGCCGGGGACGGGCATCGTGCCGTCGCCGCTCCGGCGCACGGGGTAGCGGCCGGTGCACTGGTATCCGATCGCCCCGTCCTCGTCGGCGTAGAGCATGTTCTGGCCGGGCGCCTCCCATCCGCGCACGGCCTCGCGGAACGTCTCGAAGCTCGTCGCCGCCGCGATCCGTGCGAGGGTCGCGGGCGCGATCGTGCACTCGGCCCCGGTCCACCGGAGCGCGTAGGTCTGGCGGATGCCGCCCTCCACCACATCGGGCTGGGCGATGCCGACGACGTAGGAGTCCAGGATCGGGCCGTGGCGCGTCTCTCGGACCTCGAGCACCTCGGGCTCGTCGCGGCCGCGGACCGAGATCTCCTCGCGGTGGACTGTGAGCGGCTCCCACGAGCCCTCGAACTCGGCGGCGGTGCGATCCTCGTTCAGCCGCTCGAGGTACAGGTCCTGGGTGTCACCCCCGACGTTCGTGAACCCCCACGCGTGTCGAGCGGTCCGCCCGATGACGACGCCGGGCGCGAACGGGAGGCACACGCCGGCGGCCTCGTAGCCCGGTGCCGACAGGTGGCACTCGATCCAGATCGACGGCGTGAGCACGGCGAGGTGCGGATCGTTCGCGAGGAGCGGCTTGCCGGTCGTGCTCCGCGAGCCGGACACGACCCAGTTGTTCGAGCCCTGGCCCGGTGCTCGGTCCGGCGCCTCGCGCAGCAGGTCGAGTCCCGAGAGGCCGGCCCGCCGCCCGGCGACGGGGAAGGCCGGGTGCTCCGGCAGGTCCGGGAACAGGTCGCGGATGGCCTCGGGGCCGAGGCGCTCGGCGATCTCGGCACGCAGGAGCTCCTCGTCCCAGTTCCCGCTCAGGGTCCACGCGATCCACACGCTCCCGGCGGCCCACGAGGCGTCGTCCTCGGGCAGGTCCGGGGCGAGGCCGAGCACCGCGTACTCGACCGGCGGCGCTGCCATGGCGTGGAGCCAGGCCCTCGCGCCGTCGCGGAACGCCGAGGTCATGCGGCGCGACTCCTCGTCCCAGCCGGCCGCGATCCGCGTGCCTGCGCGGTTCCAGCCGACCGTTCGCGCGAACCGGTCCGAGGCGAGGCCGAGGTCCCCGATCATCCCCGCGAGCCGGCCGTTCGCGAGGCGGAGCAGGAAGTCGATCTGGAAGAGGCGCTCCGACGCCACGACGAACCCCTGCGCGCGGAACAGGTCGTCGGGGTTCGCGGCGTAGACGTGCGGGACCCCCCAGGGGTCGCGCAGGACCTCGACGGGGTCCGTGAGGCCGGGGAGCGTGAGCTCGCCCTCCGTGGGTGGGGGCGCGGCCGCGGCGGCGGCGCGGACGGCGTCGAGCCAGTCGGGCATCGGTGCGGAGCCTACCCGGGACGCCGCGGCGGCGTCCCTCTCGTGGCGAGGTCGCGGCGCGTCGCGTGGAGTGGAATGATGCGGCTATGACCCATCACCGACCGTGGTTCGCGACCTACCCACCCGACCTGCCGAAGACCCTCGAGCCGTACCCGGACCTCTCGGTGTTCGGGATGCTCGAGGCCGCGGCCCGCCGACATCCCGACGGCACCGCGATGGCGTGGTTCGGCAAGCACATGGACTACCGGGAGCTCCTCGCGGAGGTCGAGCGGTGCTCGGCGATGCTCGCGTCGCTCGGGGTGGGCAAGGGCGACCGGGTCGCGCTCGTGACGCCGAACTGCCCGCAGTACGTGATCGCGTACTTCGGGATCACGCGGCTCGGCGCCATCGTGGTCGGGAACAACCCGCTCTACACGAAGCGCGAGATGGAGCACCAGCTGCGCGACTGCGGCGCGAAGGTCGTGCTCGTCCTGGACCTGATGTACGCGGACTTCGCCGACGTCTTCGCGACGGTCGGCATCGAGCACGTCGTGGTCCATCGGCTGAACGACTACATGCCGTTCCCGAAGAAGCAGCTCGCCCCGGCACTGAGGTTCAAGAAGGCGCAGCGCGAGGCCGGTAAGCCGTGGCCGCCCGTCCCGGCGGGCGCGAATGTGAAGTGGTGGCACGAGCTCATGCACTCGCCCGGACCGATCCCGGTCGCGCCGCAGGTGGACGTCGTGAACGACGCCGCGGGCTTCATCTACACGGGCGGCACGACCGGGGTCTCCAAGGGCGCGATGCTCTCGCACCGCAACATCGTGGCGAACGCGATGCAGGGCGCGAGCTACCTCGGCCTCGAGGAGGGCACCGAGGCCGTGCTCTGCGCGCTCCCCATCTTCCACTCCTTCGGGATGATCGCGATGAACGTGGCGGTCCTCCGCGGGGGCAAGCTGATCCCCGTGCCGAACCCGCGCGACCTGCACATGGTGCTCGAGGAGATGAGCAAGGAGAAGCCGACCTTCTTCCCCGGCGTGCCGCGCCTGTTCATCGCGCTGAACGACTCGCCGCTCACGGCGAAGTACGACCTGCGCTCGGTGAAGGCCTGCGTGTCCGGTGGCGCGCCGCTCCCCGTCGCGGTCGCACAGCGCTTCGCCGAGATCACCGGCGGCGCCACGCTCGTCGAGGGCTACGGGCTCACCGAGTCTTCGCCGGTGACCCACGCGAACCCGTTGCACGGCGAGCGCCGGGCGGGGTGCATCGGCCTGCCGGTCGCCGACACCGACTGCAAGATAGTCGACCTGAGCGACCCCGACCGCGTCGTCGGCATCGGGGAGCGCGGCGAGCTCTGCGTGCGCGGCCCGCAGGTGATGCTCGGGTACTGGAACCGCCCGGAGGAGACCGCGCTGGCGATCCGCAACGGGTGGCTCCACACGGGGGACGTCGCGGTCATGCACGCGGACGGGTACTTCCAGATCGTGGATCGGCTGAAGGAGATGATCATCGTCTCCGGCTTCAACGTGTACCCGAACGAGGTCGAGGAGGTCCTGTACCGCCACCCGAAGGTCTCCAAGTGCGCCGTGATCGGCGTGCCCGATGAGCGGAGCGGCGAGGCCGTGAAGGCGTTCGTCGTCCTGAAGGAGGGTGCCTCCGCGACGACCGAGGAGATCCTGGCCTGGTGCCGCGACCCGGCGAACGGCCTCACCGGGTACCGCGCGCCGAAGCTGCTCGAGTTCCGCGATGCGCTCCCCGAGACGCTCGTCGGCAAGGTGCTCCGCCGCGTGCTCGCCGAGGAGGAGCGGCAGAAGATGCGGCCGAACCCGGCGTGAGGCTCCGCGCCGTCGTCTTCGACCTGTTCGGCACGCTCGTCCCCGAGTTCCCGATCGCGGACTGGGACGCGATGTCCGAGGGCATGGCCACGGCGCTCGGCGCCGACCACGACGCGTTCCGCCCCGCGTGGCGTGAGACGGCGAGCGCGCGTCTCACGGGCGGGTTCACGGACATCGCCCAGAACGTCGTGGCGGTGTGCGACCGGATCGGCCTGGTGCCGGAGCCGGAGCGGCTCGAGGCGGCGCTCGAGGTCCGCCGTGCCTTGTACCGCAAGCACTTCCATCCGCAGCCGGGAGCGGTCGAGACGCTCGGGTGGCTCCGCGAGCACGGGTATCCCACGGCGCTCGTCAGCATGTGCGCGCCGGATACGCCACCGCTCTGGCACGCGTCGCCGCTCGAGGGCCTCGTGAACGTGCTGGTGTTCTCGAGCGAGACCGGGCTCCGCAAGCCCGAGCCCGAGATCTACCTCCTCGCGTGCTCGAGGCTCGGCGTGGAGCCATCGGCCTGCCTGTACGTGGGGGACGGGAGCTTCGGCGAGCTCTCGGGCGCTGCGGCGGTCGGGATGACCCCGGTACTGATCGTCGACCCGAGCGAGGGCGAGACGGTGCATCGGCCGGAGCCCGACGATTGGCGTGGGACGACGATCCGGTCGCTCGCCGAGGTGCCCGCGCTCGTGTCGGGCTAGCGCGCGAGCTCGAGCACGAGGGCACGCTCGGGGGCGGTGAGCGCGCGGAGCGGGGGCCGCACGTCGGCACGCACCGGAACGCCGCGGTCCGCGAGCACGGTCTTCAGCGCCGCGTGGAACGGGATGCCGGCAAGGCGGTCGCGGAGCTCAGTGACGCGGGCGTGCGCCATCGGGTCCCAGTCGTGGACGAGGGCGGCGACGATCTCGGGCCAGGCGGTCGCGAGGCCCGAGACCGCGCCGACGGCCCCGTGCTCGAGCCCCTCGAGCACGAGCGGCTCCGAGCCTACGAACACGTCGAGGCCCTCGAGCAGGTAGGGCTCGACGCGGTCGAACGGCGTGTCCGAGACCTTCAGGCCGGCGAGGTTCGGGGCGTCGTCGCGGAGGCGCTCGATGACGGCGACGGGGACCGCGTAGCCGGAGCGTCCCACGAACTCGTAGACGTAGAACGGGAGCGGCGCACACGCCGCGGCGGCCGTGCGGAGGTGGGCGAACAGCTCCTGCCCGTCGAGCGGGAAGTACGGCGGGGCGATGACGGCGACGGCGTCGGCGCCGTGCTCGGCCGCGTGGCGGGCGAGCGTGACGGTGTCGGCGGTGGTTTGGGCGCCGGCGTGCACGGCGATCTGGAAGCCCGCCGGACGGACCTGGAGGATGCGCTCCACGGCGCGTTCGCGCTCTCGGGTCGTGAGCAGGATGCCCTCGCCGGTGGTCCCGCACGCGAGGATGCCGTCGATCCCCCCCTGCGCGAGGAACGCAACGAGCGGCCCGGTCGCGTCCTCGTCGAGATCTGTCCCGCCCTCGGTGAGCGGCGTCACGGCGGCCGCGATCGCCCCGGTGAGCATGGCCGCGATGCTATCGGCTGGGTGACGATGTCGCCCGCGCTCAGGCGTGGCGTGGGATCTGGGCGCCGGCGATGGCCTCGACGAGCTCGCGACAGAACGCGGGGATGTCCTCCACGACCCGGCCCCACACGAGGTTGCCATCGCGGAAGGCCGGCTCGTCGACCCACGTAGCCCCGGCGTTCACGAGGTCGTCCTTGATGCCGAGGCTGCCGGTGGCCCGATGCCCGCCGACCACCCCGGCCGAGATCCCGACGAGCCCCGCGTGGCAGATGAGTCCGACGATCTTGCCCTGGTCGTAGGCCTGGCGGACGAGCGAGGTCATCTCCCGGTGCCGCCGGAGCTTGTCGGGCGCCCATCCGCCCGGCACGACGACCGCGTCGAACCCGTCGGCCGAGACGTCGGCGGCGGCCACGTCGCTCGTCGCCCGCAGCGCGTTCTTGCCCCGCACCGTCTTGCCGGCGGCGGTGCCGACGGTCGTGACCTCGGCCCCCTCCTCGCGCAGGCGCATGACGGTCACCCAGAACTCGAGGTCCTCGAAGCCCTCGTCGAGCAGGAACGCAACCTTGCGCCCGATCAGCCGCTGTTCCATGACACCCTCCCCGTACGGTTCGGCATGGTTGCCGTTCCGTAGGCTACGCCCGTGACCGGAACCTCTCCCCACCGCAGGACCGCGATCGTCGCGGTCTCGGTGACGACGGTGCTGTGGGGCAGCGTCGGGGTGTTCGTCAAGACGACCTCGATCACCGGGCTGACGTTCGCGATGTATCGGCTGTGGTTGGGGGTTGGGGTCCACCTGCTCGCGCTCGCCGTGCTCCGGCGCCGGCTGTCCTGGGCGACCTTCAAGGCGTGCGCGCCGGGAGGGGCGCTGTTCGCGATGGACATCTCGCTCGGCTTCACCGCGGTGAAGCTGACGACGGTCGCGAACGCCGCGATCATCGGGGCGCTCTCGCCGATCCTCATCCTGCTCGCGGCCGGCCGCATGTTCGGGGAGCGGCCGGGTCCGCGCGAGCGCGCCCTCGTCGCGCTCTCGTTCGTCGGCGTCGCGATCGTTGCGTTCGGCGCCTCGGGCTCACCGGCGTGGAGCCCGATCGGCGACCTGCTAGCGCTGTTCGGCACGCTGTCGTGGACCGCCTACTGGCTGTTCTCCAAGCGCGCCCGGGCGAGCGCCTCCGCGCTCGAGTACATGACGAGCGTGATGCTCGCGGGCGCGGTCTCGGTGACGCCCGTTGCGCTGCTCGTCGGCGGCTTCCCGCCGGCCGGGCCGGAAGCTCGCGACTGGGTCGTGCTTGCCGTCGTCACGCTCGTGCCCGGTGCGACGGGTCACCTGCTCGTCGCCTGGTCGCACCGGCACGTGGAGTCCTGGCTCTCGGCCCTCATCACCCAGTGCGCGCCGGTGATCTCGGCCGCGGTGGCGTGGCCGGTGCTCGACGAGCCGCTGACGCCGCTCGTCGTGCTCGGAGGGCTCGTCGTGATCGCGGCGACCGGGCTCGTGATCGTGACGACCGCCCGACGCGGGCGCACACGAGGCGTGCCCACGGAGGTCGAGCCGGCGACCGAGCTGCCGGCCTGAGCCTATCCGGCGACCTCCTCGGCCGGGCCGGGTCGTCGTTGAACTGCTCCTCCTCCGTCGAGCCAACGAGCGCGAGGGTGGAGGCCGTGCGGTGGCTCACCACTTGCGAGATCGGGTCGAAGTAGCCGGTCCCAACCCGTGCTGACGTCCGGGATGCCGCTACGGCAGAGATCCCGAGACGTGACATCCGATACACAGCTCGTCTGGGTAGCGCCTGAGGAGCGTGGAGAGCGCTGAGGTGTGCGGGAACCCGGTGGAGCTACCGTCTTCTGGATCGCCGTGGCACGCATCGCACGCTATCGGATGGTTCTGGAGCGTCCCGCCGAGCGAACGGTCGACTTGGGAAGGATGGCAAGCGCCACACCATGCCACTTTGTCGCGGCTATCCGACTGCGTACCGTAACTCCGAACCTGCGCGGAGGTGTCGCCGGGGCGCGTGGTGAGGAGCTTGTACCCATACAGGGGCACCAGCCGCCCTCCCGCGTCGAGCACCTCGGCAGGACGGCAGTCCTCGTTCCTCGTGTCGCAGACCTGCCATGTACCGGAGGCGTCATCGTAGTGCAGGTTCCTCCGCGACCACTCACCGGTGTCGGGATCCTGCCACCCGATCCGCCTGCCCTCGTCCCGCCGCGTCCAGCCGTTCACAACCAGGCCCGGCTCACCGTGGAACGTGTGGCAGCTCGTGCACTGCGATCCTTCTGGTTTCCCGGGTGGCGAACCGGGACCCGTGTCGGGGCCGACGACGTGGCCCGAGAGCGGAAAGGAAAGGCCGTAAGGCGTCCGGGACGAGCGCGCCAGCGCGGTCTCGTGCCCGGCAACCGGCCGGCCATCCAAGGCGCCGCTGTCCGAACCCGCGCTGGTGAGCCCGCGACCATCGTGGCAAGCGAGGCACGTGGCCGTGACGCGCTGCTCCCAGCCGTCGCTGTAGCCGTCGCGACCCCGTGGGTGGCACAGAGAACATGTCTCGCGGTTCACCACGTCGCCACCGTGCGGGGAGGAGCGCAGTGAGTCCGCCCACCCGCTCGGCCTGGATCGCGCCTGGCTGTCGCCGTCGGCCGCTCGGACCGCGCCGCCGAGCACGAGGATGCTGCCCACCACCAGGCAGGCAAGAAGACCCTTGCGGTTGCTCACCGTTCGTCGCGTCCGGATACGCATGTCGCCTATCCGATGCGTCGGCGCGACGGAGCGTCAGCAGAGGGTTGTTTCTACCGAACTTGCGGATGGGTGGTTCTCCACGGGTCTGATGGAGGGGGCATCTCCCGGATCCCAGGTACCGATGGCTGTCAGTTGCACAGCTAGGGAGCGACCTCCTCGAGCGAGGTCTCCTCGGCGTCCTCGAACTGCTCCTCCTCGGTCGAGCCGACGAGTGCGAGCGTGGACGCCGTGCCGTGGCTCACGGCCTGTGAGACGCGGTCGAAGTAGCCCGTCCCGACCTCGTGCTGGTGCTTGGTGGCCGTGTAGCCCTGTGGCTCGAGCGTGAACTCGTGCTCCTGCAGCCGCACGTAGGCGGTCATGCCCTCCTCGGCGTAGCCGCGCGCGAGGTCGAACATCGACGCGTTCACCACGTGGAACCCGGCGAGGGTGATGAACTGGAAGACGTACCCCATCGCGCCGAGCTCGCGCTGGAACCGCGCGATCTCGTCGTCGTCGAGGTACCGCTTCCAGTCGAACGCCGGCGAGCAGTTGTACGCGAGGAGCTTCCCGGGGTAGCGGGCGTGGATCGCCTCGGCGAACCCTCGCGCCTCGTCGAGGTCCGGGTGCGAGGTCTCGCACCAGAGCACGTCGGCGTACGGCGCGTACGAGAGCCCGCGCGCGATCGCGGCCTCGACGCCGTTCGTCACGCGGAAGAAGCCCTCGGCCGTGCGCTCGCCGGTCACGAACGGGCGGTCGCGATGGTCGACGTCGCTCGTGAGGAGCGTCGCCGCGTCGGCATCGGTGCGCGCGACCAGCACCGTCGGCGCGCCGAGCACGTCGGCCGCGAGCCGCGCCGCGGTGAGCGTGCGGATGAACTGTTCGGTCGGGACGAGCATCTTGCCGCCGAGATGCCCGCACTTCTTCTCGCTCGCGAGCTGGTCCTCGAAGTGCACGCCCGCCGCGCCGGCCTCGATCATCGCCTTCATGAGCTGGAACGCGTTGAGCGGGCCGCCGAAGCCGGCCTCGGCGTCCGCGACGATCGGCGCCATCCAGTGGGTGCCGTCGTCGCCGTCGGCCCACGCGATCTGATCGGCGCGCTGGAGCGCGTTGTTGATGCGCCGGACCACGGCCGGGACGCTGTTCGCCGGGTAGAGCGACTGGTCCGGGTACGTGTGGCCGGCCAGGTTCGCGTCGGCCGCCACCTGCCACCCCGAGAGGTAGATCGCGGGCAGGCCGGCCTTCACCATCTCGACGGCCTGGCCGCCGGTCATCGCGCCGAGCGCCCGCACGAAGTCCCCGGCCGCCATGAGCTCCCACAGGCGCTCGGCACCCAGGCGCGCGAGGGTGTGCTCGACGGCGAAGGAGCCGCGGAGGCGGATCACCTCCTCGGCCGGGTAGGGGCGCTCGATGCCCTCCCATCGGGGATCGGCGGCCCAGGTCGCCTCGAGGGTCTCGGCGTCGCGGCGGATGCGGTCGGCGTGCGTGAGATCGATCATCGTCGGCTCCTCGGTGTGGGCGGACTCGGCCCGCTCGGGTCGCAGATGCAAGACCTCTCGCGGGTCCGCGAGAGGTCTTGAGGCGGCGCGCACGAGCCGGTCTCGGCCGGCCGGGGCGCGCCTAGGGTCCGGCTACATTCGCGTCGAGGTTGAATGACCGGTCAAACATGTTCGGTGATGATGCCCGAGGCCGCCGGAGCCTGTCAAGGACGCGAGTTGACTCACGAGAAATGCCCGCGAAAGCGCTTCGTTGCCTCACCGAAGGATGCCCGCGAACGGGTGAGCCTGTTCCCCACCGAAAGGGCGGGGAAGGAGGCACCCGGTGGGGCTCACCATGGTGGAGCGCAAGGCCGTGACCAAGGAGACGCTGATGCGGTACCTGAGGACGTCCAAGAAGGGGAAGGGACGGATCTCCGATGAGCTGTGTGCGCTCACGGGATGGAACCGCGATCACGCACGCCGCGCGCTCAGGCAGGCGGCCGGTGGGCCGAAGCCAAGGAAGCCGCGGCGGCGGGTGCTCGTCTACGGGTCGGAGCTGACGGCCCCGCTTGCCAAGGTGTGGGCCACGCTCGACGGCCCCTGCGGCAAGCGCCTGGCCCCGTTCATGGAAGAGATCGTGGGGGTCCTGCAGCGGTTCGGGGAGCTCGAGCTGGGGCCACGGGAGCGCGAGCTGCTGCTTTCCATGTCGGCGGCCACCATCGACCGGCGGCTGAAGGGAGCCCGCCGAGGCCTCGAGCTGAAAGGGCGATCGGGCACCAAGCCCGGCACGATGCTCAAGCACCAGATCGCGATCCGCACGTTCGCCGAGTGGGACGAGGACCGCCCGGGGTTCCTCGAGATCGACCTCGTGGGCCACGAGGGCGGGAACCCTTCCGGGGACTTCTGCCAGAGCCTGGACATGACCGATGTGGCCACGGGCTGGACGGAGGTACGCGCGGTGAAGAACAAGGCCCAGCGGTGGGTCTTCGAGGCCCTGCAGGCCGCCCAGGCCGACCTCCCGTTCCCGCTCGCCGGCATCGACTCGGACAACGGCTCCGAGTTCATCAACGACGAGCTCTACCGCTACTGCACCGAGCGGGCGGATCACCTTCACCCGCTCTCGTCCCCACCGCAAGAACGACAGCTGCTACGTGGAGCAGAAGAACTGGTCGGTGGTGCGCCGGGCGGTCGGGTACCTGCGCTACGACACCGACGCCGAGCTCGCTGTCCTGCAAGAGCTCTACGGCCACCTGCGTCTGTGGGTGAACTTCTTCTCCCCGCAGATGAAGCTCAAGGACAAGACCCGGCACGGAGCCAGGGTCACCAAGCACTACGACGTCGCCCGGACCCCGTACCGGCGGGTGCTCGCTTCGTCGGAGGTCTCGGCCAAGACCAAGGCGACCCTCACCCGCCAGTACCGAACGCTCAACCCGGCCCAACTGAAACGGGACATCGGCCGGTGCCAGGACCGGCTGCTCAAGCAGGCCAAGCTGAAGGAGGACCGACGTCGAAAGGAGGTGAGGAGCGCCACTGCTTCGCGGGCACTTCCCGTGAGGCAACGATCCCCTCGTTCGCGGGCATCTTGACTTGAGGCAACAAGGGACGGGCGGGGACCCCAGGTCAGGGGACGATCTTCGAGATCGGGAGCTCGAGGATGTCGCTCGCGCCCCGGGCCTTGAGGAGCGGGATCAGCGTGTTGACCTGGCGTTTCTCGGCCACGGTCTCGATCGCGTAACCGCCCTCCTGCAGCCGCGAGACCGTGGGCGACTTCATGGCCGGGACGACCTCGAGCACGGCTGCGAGGTCGGCCTCGCTCACGTTCAGCTTGATGAGCACCCGGCCCTCGGCGCGGAGGGCACCGAGCAGGAGCGTGATGATGTCGTCCATCGCGGCCCGCTTCGCCGGGTCGGCCGCGGAGTCCCGGTTGGCGACGAGGACGGGCTCGGAGGTCATGAGCGTGTCGATGATCTTCATCCCGTGTGCGCGGAGCGTGCTGCCGGTCTCGGTGATGTCGACGATCGCGTCGACGATCTCGGGGACCTTGGCCTCGGTGGCGCCGTAGGACCACACGACCTTGACCTCGATGCCGAGGTCGGCGAAGAAGCGCTGCGTGAGGTGCAAGAACTCGGTGGAGATGCGCGAGCCGGGCGGCATCTCGCTCGCGCGGTTCGCGGGGTGGTCGTTCGGCACCGCGAGCACGATCTTCGTCCCGTGCCCGGTGCCGCTCTTCGCGTAGGACAGGCTCGCGAGCACCTCGACGTCGGCGCCGGTCTCGGCTATCCAGTCCTGCCCGGTGATGCCGAGGTCGAACAGCCCGTCCTGCACGTACGTCGGGATCTCCTGCGGCCGGAGCAGCGACACGCGCTCGATCCGGTCGTCGTCGATCGAGCCGTGGTAGTCGCGGTCCGAGCCGCGACGCACGCGCAGGTCCGCCTCCTCGAACAGCCGGAGCGTCTGGGCCTCGAGCGAGCCCTTCGGGATGACGAGCTTCAGCACGCCCGCGAGTGTAGCCGCTGGTCCCGAGCGGTAGGCTGCGGGGCCGTGGCCGTCTACCGCAACGACGCGACCCTCGCCCGCATCTCGCTGATGCTGCGGATGCTCGCGATCGTGGGACTCGCGATCGGAGCGGTCGGGATGGTGCGGGCGATCTCCGAGGGCGGGCGCCCGTTCACCGCCGCAGCGTCGAGCGGGCTCCTCCTCGTCGGCGCCGTCGCCGTGTACCTCGGGCGCCGCGCGCGCGTCGTCGCGGTCGAGACGAGCCCCGAGGGGGTCGAGGTCCGCAACCTGTTCTCGACGCGTCGCTTCGCGTGGGCCGACGTCGAGACGTTCGAGGAGGGCTCGCGGCGCCGCGGCATGACGACCGCGGTCGTTCGGACGAACGGCGGCAAGGTCCACGCGCTCTCCGGCGTCGGTGATCCGGGGCAGACATCGGGCAAGTTCATCGACAAGCTCCGCAAGGAGCTCAGGGCGACCCGGCGCTGAGGCTCCGGAAGAAGCAGGTCCGCTCGCCGGTGTGGCAGGCGGCGCCCTCCTGGTGGACGCGCGCAAGGATCACGTCCGCGTCGCAGTCCACGCGGAGCTCCTCCCAGTGCTGGACGTGGCCGCTCGTGTCGCCCTTGCGCCAGAGCTCCTTGCGCGAGCGGCTCCAGTAGACCATCCGGCCCTCTGAGAGCGTGCGCTCGAGCGCCTCGCGGTTCGCCCACGCGACCATGAGCACCTCGCCGCTCCCGGCGTCTTGCACGACGACCGGCACGAGCCCGACCTCGTTCCAGCGCACCGAATCCAGGTCCACGCGCTCCATCAGGTCCTCACCGGCAACCCGCGCGACGCCAGGTGCTCCTTCACCATCGCGATCGTGAGCTCCTCGAAGTGGAACCTCGACGCCGCGAGCACGGCGTCGGCTCGGCCCTCGAGCAGAGCATCGGCGAAGTGCTCGAGCCGGCCGGCGCCTCCGCTCGCGACGACGGGCACGCGCACGGCGTCGCTCACGGCGCGGAGCAGCTCGAGGTCGTAGCCCTCACCCGTTCCGTCGCGGTCCATCGACGTGAGGAGCACCTCGCCCGCGCCGCGCTCAGCCGTCGCCTCGACGGCCCACGCGACGGCGTCGAGTCCGGTCGCCGTGCGTCCGGCGTCGACGTAGACCTCCCAGGAGGTCCCCGCGCGCTTCGCGTCGATCGCGATCACCATGCACTGCGTGCCGAAGCGCTCGCCGCAGCGCTGCAGGAGCGAGGGATCGCGGACCGCGGCGCTGTTCACCGCGACCTTGTCGGCGCCGGCGCGCAGGAGCTGGTTCACGTCGTCCTGGGCGCGGACGCCACCGCCGACGGTGAGCGGGATGAACACCTGCTCGGCGGTGCGCGCGATCACCTCGAGGGTGGCCGCTCGAGCCTCGAGCGTGGCGGTGATGTCGAGGAAGATGAGCTCGTCGGCGCCCTCGGCGTCGTAGCGCGCGGCGAGCTCGACCGGATCGCCGGCGTCGCGCAGGTCCACGAACCGCGTGCCCTTCACGACGCGGCCGGCGTCGACATCCAGGCACGGGATCACGCGCTTCGCGAGGGTCACCGTCGTCCTACCCGCCGAGGTCTCATCCGCGCACGACCTCCTCGAGGCGCATCGTGCCCGAGTACAGGGCCTTGCCGACGACGACGGCCTCGAGGCCGAGGTCGCGGAGCTCGCGCACGTCGTCGGCCACGCGGACACCGCCGCTCGCGACGATGGGGCGGTCCGTGAGCTCGAGCGCGCGCTCGTACAGCCGGACGTCGGGGCCATCCATCGTGCCGTCCTTCTGGATCGACGTCACGAGGAACCGAGGGGCGCCGGCGTCGGTGATCGCGGGGATCGCCTCCTCGACGCGAGGGCCCTCTTCGGCCCAGCCGTGGGTCATCACGCGGCCGTCCCGGACGTCGACCGCGACGACGATGTGGTCGCCGAAGTGCTCGACGGCCTCGGTGACGAACCCGGGGTCGAGCGCCGCCGCCGTGCCGAGGATCGCGCGCCCCGCGCCGTCCTCGAGGGCACCCTCGACGGCCGTGATCGTGCGCAGCCCTCCGCCGAGCTGGACGGGGATCGCGACGGCGCGACAGATCTCGCGCACGATCTCCCGGTTCGAGCCGTCGCCCCGGGCGGCATCGAGGTCCACCACGTGCAGCCGCCGGGCGCCCTCGGCCTGGAAGCGCACGGCGACCTCGACCGGGTCGTCGTCGTACACGGTCTCGGCCGCGTAGTCGCCGCGGAACAGGCGCACGCACCGCCCGCCACGCAGGTCGATCGCCGGGATCACGATCACGCCGAGCCCACCTCCAGCACGAACGACTCGTAGAGCTGGAGGCCGGGCTCGCCCGACTTCTCCGGGTGGAACTGCGTGGCGAACACGTTCTCGCGCGCGACCGCGGCGGCGAACGGGCGGCCGTGCTCGGTGGAACCGATCGTGTCGGGGCCGACGTCGGGAGCGAACGAGTGGACGAAGTAGAAGCGGGTGCCGCTCGGCACGTCGCGGACGTACGGGTGCGGCGCGAGCCACTCGACCGTGTTCCAGCCCATGTGGGGAACCTTCACGTCCTGCGGCAGCCGGCGCGAGCCGCCGGGGAACAGGCCAAGGCCGGGAGCCGGGTCCTCCTCGCTCGACTCGAACAGGACCTGCATGCCGACGCACACGCCGAACACGGGCCGCCCGCTCGACGCGAACGTCGTGACGACGGTGTCGAGACCGCGCTCGCGGAGGTTCCGCATGCACGCGCCGAAGTGCCCGACGCCCGGCACGACGAGCGCGCTCGCGCCGAGCGCCGTCGCCGCGTCGGCGGTCACCTCCGGCCTGCCACCGACGTGCTCGATGGCACGGGCGACGCTCCGCAGGTTGCCCATCCCGTAGTCGAGGACCGCGATCGTCACAGCGTGCCCTTCGTGCTCGGCACGCCGCCGCCGAGCACGCGGACGGCGTCCTGGAGACACTTCGCGAGCGCCTTGAACTCGGCCTCGACGACGTGGTGCGGGGAGCGGCCGCTCACGAGGCGGACGTGCAAGGTCATCTCGGCAGCGGTCGCGAGGGCACGGACGAAGTCCTCGGTGAGGCCGGTGTCGTAGGTGCCGATGGTCTCGGCCGGCACGTCGACCTCGTGCACGACGAACGGCCGGCCCGACAGGTCGAGCGCGACCTCGACGGCGGCCTCGTCGAGCGGCACCGTGATCGAGGCGAACCGCCGGATGCCCGCCTTGTCGCCGAGCGCCTCCTTGAGGGCTTGCCCGAGCGCGAGCCCGACGTCCTCGACCGAGTGGTGGCCGTCGACCTCGAGGTCGCCCTTCGCGGTGACCGCCAGGTCGAACCCGGCGTGCGTCCCGAGCTGCTGGAGCATGTGGTCGAAGAACGGCAGGCCGGTGTCGGCGCTCGCCGTGCCCGAGCCGTCGAGTTCGAGCTCGACCCGGACGTTCGTCTCCTTCGTGACGCGCTCGACCACGGCGGTGCGGCTCATGCAAGGACCTCCTCGAGAGCGGACAGGAACAGGTCGATCTCCTCGGGCGTGCCGGCGGTGACGCGCAGGCATCCGGGGACGAGCGCGGTGAAGTCGCGCACGAGCACGCCGCGGTCGAGCAGCCCCTGCCAGACCTGCGCCGCGGGCCGCGGCGGGCGGAAGAGCACGAAGTTGGCATCCGAGGGGAACGCCTCGACGCCGAGCCCCGGCAGCGCCTCGAGGACCCGGTCGCGCTGCTCGCGCACGGCGTCGAGGATCGCGAGCGCGTCCTCGCGGTGCCGGAGCGCGACGAGCCCGGCCGCCTGGGTGAGTGCGCTCAGGTGGTAGGGCAGGCGGACGCGGCGCAGGTCCTCGACGACCTCCGGCGACGCAAGGCAGTAGCCGATCCGCGCGCCGGCGAGCGCGAACGCCTTCGAGAACGTCCGCACGACGACGACGTTCGGGAACCGCCGAACGAGGGGCGCCATCGACTCGCCGCCGAACTCGATGTAGGCCTCGTCCACCAGGAACAGGATGTCGGGCGCGAGCTCGGCCGCGGCCCCGACGATGCGCGGATCCTGCGCGTTGCCGGTCGGGTTGTTCGGCGAGCAGATGAACACGACCGAGGGGTGCCCCTCGCGATGCTTGCGGATCATGTCGACCGCGGTGATGTGCCACGGCGGCTCCAGCGGCATGTGGACGACCTCGCTGTTCGTCACCCACGCGATCCGCGCGTGCATCGGGTACGTCGGCTCGAACAGCACGACCCGGCGCCCCGGGCCGCCAAACGCCTGGAGGAGCTGCTGCAGGATCTCGTTCGAGCCGTTCGCGACCCAGGTGCCCGCGACCTCGTGCTCGTCGAGTTGGGCGAGCGCCGTGCGGAGCTCGAGCGCCTCCCGGTCGGGGTAGCGGTTCAGCGTCTGCGCGCGAACCGCCTCGGCGAGCTCGTCGCGGAAGGCCTCGGGCAGCGGGTACGGGCACTCGTTCGTGTTCAATCGCGCCTTCACGTCGAGCTGCGGTGCGGCGTACGGCTCGACGTCGCGGAGGCCCGGCCGGGGCTGCGCATGGGTCATGGTCTGGGCTCCTTCGTGCGGGCGCGCTCCATCGAGCGCTCGACGCGGATCAGCGCGGCGCGGGTATGGCCGACGAGCCCCTCGCTGCGAGCGATCTCGGCAACCTCGGGCGCGAGGGCGGTGGCGGCTGTCTCGGACATCTCGACGACGCTCGAGACCGTGACGAAGTCGGCAGCGCGAAGGCCGCTCGAGAACCGCGCGGTGCCCGAGGTCGGCAGGACGTGGTTGGACGCGACCCCGTAGTCGCCGAACGGCACCGGGGTCCAGTCGCCCAGGAAGATCGCGCCGGCGCTCCGGATCTTCACCGCGAGCGCGCGCGGGTCCTCGGTCACGATCTGGAGGTGCTCGGGCGCGAGGTCGTTCGCGACCTCGGCGGCGTGGTCGAGGTCCGCGACGAGCACCGCGCGCCCGTGCCGGGCGAGGGCGCGCTCGACGATCTCGCGGCGGCCGGCGCGCGCGACCTCGGCCTCGAGGGCCTTCAGCGTGGCGCTCAGCAGGTCCTCGTCGGCGGTGACGAAGGTCGCCTCGGCCTGCGGGTCGTGCTCGGCCTGCGCGATGAGGTCGGTCGCGAGGAACGCGGGGTCGGCGCTCGCGTCGGCGATGAGCACGAGCTCGCTCGGACCCGCGAGGGAGTCGATCCCGATCACGCCGTTCAGCTGGCGCTTGGCCTCGGTGACGTAGACGTTGCCCGGCCCCACGACCTTGTCGACCGCGGGCACCGAATCCGTGCCGTACGCGAGCGCCGCGACCGCCTGCGCGCCACCGACCTTCACGACGCGGGTCGCGCCCGCTCTCACGGCCGCATAGAGCACGGCCGCGTGGACGAGGCCGTCGCTCGATGGCGGCGTCGCGACGACGACCTCCTCGACGCCGGCGACGACCGCCGGCACGACGGTCATCGCGACGGACGACGGGTACACCGCGCGACCGCCCGGCACGTAACAGCCGACGGCGCGGAGCGGCTTCACGAGCTCGCCGAACCGGATGCCATCGCGCTCATCCACCCACTCGATCGGCAGTTGCCGGCGGTGCAGGTCCTCGAGGCGCTCGACGAGGCGGTCGATCGCGGTCTTCAGCTCGGTCGGAACCGTCTCCTGGGCGTGCTCGAACTCGGCGGGCGTGACGATGAGGCCGCGCTCGCGCAGGTCGGCGCCGTCGAAGCGCAGCGTGAGGTCCAGGAGGGCGGCGTCGCCCTCATCGCGCACGCGCGCGACGATCTCGCGCACGGTCTGCTCCACGGAGGGGTCGATCTCGAGGCGACGGGGCTCGAGCCGCTCCCTCCTGGTCCGGAGGTCGAGGAGCTCGAGCATCTAGTGCTCCTCGGCGGCCTCGTGATGGGGGTGGGCGGCACGCCCCGCGCGCCGGTCGCGGACGAACATGATCCAGCCGCTCGCCGAGACGAACGCCGCGGCGGCGATCAGGAGGCCCAGGGCCAGCAGGAAGGTCTGTTCGCGGGACATGGGGCCTCAGGGTACCCGAAACCGCAGGTCAGCCGCGAGCGGCGTCATAGCGTAGCGTGGCCCCGACGAGGCACTCGCAAGGAGGTGCTGGATGGCCCTGCGGATCGATCCCGACCCGATCGCGGACGCGGACGCGGCGGAGTGGCTGCGAGAGTCCCTGACGTTCGGGCGCGACGTGGGTTCGTGGATGCCCGATGGCTTCCCCCGTTACGCGAGGATCCTGCACCCCGCGCACGACTGGCAGGTCCCGACGGAGCAGGTCCCGACGGAGCGCGCCGTGAGCTGAGCCGAGATCGCCTCGTGGAGCGGCAAGGCCCTCACGGGCCGCTCGTTCATCGACGACATCGCGGTCCGGGCGGACGGCACCTCGTGGAACAGCCAGAACAGGTCCCTTCCGATGGAGGGCCAACTCGTGCAACCGCACCTGGATAGGCTGACGCGGTACCTGACCGCGGCAACGTCCACACCCGACGCCGTGTGGCTGCTCGTGTGGAGCGGGTTTGGGGGGAGGGGCGAGCCGGAGCTGCTCGTCCGCACCCGAGCACGTCAGAGGATGTTCGGGGCGCTGAAGCGGCGTTTCGCACGACGGCGAGAGGTGCCCGACCCCGACCGTGACCTCGGGATCGAGATCAGCCCCTCGCTGACTGGGAGCGGGAGGACGTACATCCTCCACCGAGGTTCGATCGATGTCTCGGCGAGCGCCGAGGACCACGGCGCGCGGTGGATGCCGCCGAGCTTCTGGTGGCCGGCCGATCGGGCTTGGTTCGTCTCGACCGACATCGACATCACGTCGACCTACGTGGGTGGATCCGAAACGCTCATCGAGGCGCTCCTGGCGGACGACCTGCTCGAGGTGTTCGGTGCGGACCTCGGCGACCGGCTGGGCGGCGGCCCCTCCGAGTCGCAGTGACGGGCGGTGGTCAGGTCACCCGCAGCGTGGTGCCGCTCGTCTCGGGGACGGCGGTCTCCTGCGCCTCGCTCATCGGTACATGAACACCGGGAGCGGGTGTCGCGGTCGCCGCACCGCTGGATGTACTCGACCTTCGTCAACGGCAGAACCGATCGCGGCGCACCGACGTCGGTATCCATGAGGGGATCGATCAGATCGCCTACGCGTATCCGCCCGCCTGAAGGCGAGGTGCCCCTGTGACAGCGCGCTGGGTGCTGTGTGGTGCATTGGTTCTGGCCGTGACGACGACCTCGTGTGACCCGTTGAGATCGCCCGAACCGCGGCCCACCGAGTCGGAGGCGACTCGCCCACGGCCCACCGGCTCGGAATCGCCTCAACCGAGCGCCGCGAACAGGTACGCGGCGCTCGTGGGTATCTCCGAAGCGGGCGACGCGATCACGATCAGGTGGGCCGACGTCTTCTGGAACGAGCGGGCGACGGAAGCCGCCATCGAGGACGGAGTGATCCTACCGGGGCAGGACCTCCCGAATCCTGTGTACGTGCGCGACCTGGATGAGATGGCCACCTTCCGGCTGACCCCCGACACGAAGGTCATGCTCCTTGGGTTCGATCGTCACGGCTCACCGACCAGGGTGGCCGTCTCCGTCCGCCGGTTCGTCGATGCGTTCCGCGCCGGCTTCCCCACGTCCGAGTGGTCCGGTGGCACGCACGGTTACTATCGGATCAAGGTCGAAGGGCACCGGCTGACGCTGATCCGGCAGGTCTACATCATCTGAACGGCGGATCGATTCGACGGGAGCCTTGGTGGGTCGGGATGAGCACACCCACGACATGAGACATCGCTTCCTGTTCGTTGCGGCCGCTACGTGTCTCTGCCTCGTGCTGACCGGGGGGATCCAGGGGGTCCACGCCGTCCGCCTGCGGGGCTACGAAGGCGTCGCGCCGATCTGCCGGGTCGAGACGACTCGGCGCGCCGTCGCGCTCACGTTCGATGACGGTCCGGATCCCCGATACACGGACGAGGTGCTGGAGCTCCTCGCGGAGCACGGGGCTCGAGCGACGTTCTTCGTCGTCGGCGAGCGCGCGGCGGCTCATCCGACGGAGCTGGATGCGATCCTGGCCGGTGGGAACGAGCTCGGGAACCACACGTGGTCGCATGCTCGGCTCTCGGACTTGTCTGGGTCCGATGCGCTGGCGCAGGTCGGACGAGCCCGGGAGCTCCTGGTGCCGCTTGGTGGGTCGACCCTCGTCAGGGCTCCGTACGGGGACGTTCGCGCCGAGACGCTCGAGGACCTACGGCCGGAAGGTCTCACGCCGGTTCATTGGTCGATCGCTTTGGATCACTACGTAGGTGATACGCGTCTCACGCCGCGCGAGGTGGCCACGACGATCGCCGCCGACATCCGCCCCGGCGACATCATCCTCGCGCACGATGCGAGCGACGGCGGGATCGAGCGCGAGCATGCCATGGCGGTTCTTCGTGTGCTCCTGCCGCTGCTTCAGGCACGAGGGCTGGAGGTCACGACCGCCGGTGATCTCCTGCGTAGCGGCAAGCCGGTGTCGGCGGTGCCGCGCCCGTGGGTGTGGCAGTCGGGCTTCTCGTGCCCGGATGCGTGATGCTTTCGTATGCGAGATCGTGAGCGAGCGCGAGAGGTGAGCGGATGAGCCAACGCCCCCGGGACCGAGGCACACGCTCGTGAGTGTCGAGCAGCGCCAGAGCTGGTTCGGGTTGAAGCGGTACGTGAAGCGCTTCCTCAGCCTCGCGGTTCCGCACGCGCTCATGCGGGGGTTCCTCCGCGTGGCGCCCCGGTTCCGCTCCGGGCGGCTGCCGGCCCCCGCTCGGCTGCGCGAGGTCACCGGCCACGTCGAGGGCGGCACGTTCATGATGCTCCGACCGGACCGCTGTGAGATCGCGAAGGAGCTGTACTGGGGGAACGGGCGTCGGCCGAAGCCGGAGGATGCACTCGCGCTCGAGATCGTGAGCCGACTCGCGCGTGAGGCTGACGTCCTGCTCGACGTCGGTGCGTACACGGGCGTGTTCACGCTCGCGGCGACGGCGGTGGATCCCGAGCTGCGTGCCCATGCTTTCGAGATCGTCCCTCGAGTGGCGGAGGCGCTCGAGCAGAACCTCCGCCGGAACGGGGTGGCCGACCGGGTGGAGGTCCACGTGGAAGGGCTCGGCGAGCCCGGAGCGTCGATGGTGGTGCCGATCGGCAAGGGCGGGTCGGCGCTCCCGTCCTTCTACTCGAGCCGGATGAGCTTCGCCGACGGCGTCCAGATCGGGTTCCGGTCCCTCGACTCGATGGCGGACCTCGTCCCCTCCGGCGCACGGGTCGTGATGAAGATCGACGTCGAAGGCACCGAGGACCAGATCCTCCGGCACGGGCAGGCGTTCCTCGAAGCCTTCCACCCCGACATGCTCTGCGAGGTCCTCCCGGTCGCGGACGGATCGGTGCTCCAGGCGATGCTCGAGCCGCACGGCTTCCGGATGTACCTGGTCGGACAGACCGAGGTCCGCCCCATGCCGAGCCTCGTTCCGGACCAGAGGTTCCGCGACTGGTTGTTCACCCCGCGTGGTCCTGACGAGCTCCGAGCGCTCGGGATCTCGGTCGCGGGGTAGACACCTGCCCGTGCTGCCTACGGTCGTTCTGTGATCGAGTCCACGATCCCTGAGTCCACGTAGACGGTCCAGCTTCCGGGAACCGTCTCGGGCTCGGCTCGGCCGGCGGGTCCGGATGATGTGCCGGTCGTGTTCAAGATGACCTCCCGCTCTCCGAGCACCGCGGAAGTCCCTGGATCGAAGATCAGCACGTGTTGGATGCCTGCGTTCGCGTACGCCACTCCGATCCCGACCCGCCCAGACTCGTCGCTGGTCGGCCCCAGCAGCTCGACGCCCGACAGGTCGGCTGCCACCTCGTAGAGTCCCGCCCGGACCTCGGGTGGGGCGTACGTTTCGCGCAGGAGGTCGCCGATCACCACGAACATCTCGTAGTCGAGGGGGTTGTCGGCATGCGACGCACGTTCCTCGACGTACGAGCGCAATCCGTCTACGTCGGTGGGGAGCGCCGAGAGGTCCTCGAAGTGCATCTCTCCGGCCGGGAAGGTGTCATCCCAATGGATGGCGCCGCGGGTCTCATCGATCCGCCCGGATCCGTCGGGGCCGATCCAGGTTTCGCGGACAACGTCGTCCAACCGGGTCTCGTCTCCCTCGGTTGTCTCCCACTGGGCCAGGGTCTTCGTGTACACGTACTGACCTGGCTTGATCGGTACCCAGGGTTGACTCATGGCCATCTGAGCCGCCCCACGAAGGGTCTCGGCGGCCGCAGACGGCTCACGTCCACCAGGGAGCAACGCCGGGATAACGAGCGCCAGCGCAAGCGCACCGGCCACGGCCGCGGTCACGAGCCGGAGCTTCGCGCGAGGGGCGCGAGCTGGCCCACGCCCGTTCTCGATCCTCCCGCCGTCGATGGTTCTGACCAGGGCTGCCCGAGCGGATGCTCTCGCCTCAGCACCCGCGCCGGCGACGTCGGTACGGAAGCGCTCGATCAGGTCCATGTCATCCATCGGTTTCAGGCCTCCTCGTCTTCCGCTTAGCCTTCGCTCGCGGGTCGAGGACCGAGTTCGTCCTCGATGAGGTATTGCCCGGGATCGCCGACGAGTTCGTTCACGTGACGTCGCGCGCGGTGGAGCCGTGATCGAACCGTGCCGACCGGCACGCGGAGCGCCCTCGCGATCTCCTCATAGCTGAGCTGCCCCCACGCCAACAGGAGGAGGGGCTCTCGGTCCCTGGCGGGAAGCGATGCAAGCGCGAGGGCGAGACGTGGGCCGAGTGCCTGGGCGTCGGCGCGCGAGTCGGCGTCCCCCAGATCATCGGCGAGTGGATCGACCCCGGTCCTCGCATACGCCATCAGGCGCCGCCGCTCTTCCCGGTAGTGGTGGCGAAGCAGGTTCGCGGCGATCCCGTACAGCCACGGTCGGGCATCGCCGTGTGCCGGGTCGTACCGCGCACGAGCCTTGAAGGCCTGGAGGAAGGTCTCGGCGGCGAGATCGTCGGCGAGTTGTCGCCCTACCCGTCTTGCCAGGTAGCGATGGATGACGTCGAAATGACGGTCGAAGACGTCCGCGAAGAGGGAGGGCTGCGTCGCAGAGGCAGTGACGAGTTCCGCGTCTGACCGTATCTCGGCCATCACGCCTATATAGCCCGATGCGTGTGCGACGGTTCATCGCTCCGGATGGTGCGCCCGCTCGGGCAACCACGTCAGCGAGGCGATGAGGAGGCGCGGCCAGTCCTCGACGGTCTACGGGGCAGGCACGACGAGAACACGATCGCGGGGCGACCAGCGGCTCGTGCCGCCACTCTCGGTCAAGTGGACCCGCGCTCGGAACGCGAACTCCCCGGTCCGCGACGGCACGAAGAACGCCCGGCGAGCCCGCACGTCCTGTCGCAGGCCACGCCACCGCCCGTCGTCACGCCGCCATCGAACGTCATAGGTCCGGCCCTGCACTCGAGCAGTCGCGATGGTGATCGTGATGCGCGCTCCCGGCGTGGCGCCCGTTCGCGGCTCCGCGATCACCGGCACCCGGACGACCGCTCGCATGTCGGGCTGGAGGCGACACGAGTAGGTGAATGTCCCAGCCGATCGCATCACTCGTCGGCCATCTCCACCTGGCTCGAGCTCCACCCGGAAGAACCCGGCCGGATCAGACATCACCACATGCGCACTCGTGCCGATGTCGGTCCACCGAACGGAGTCGCCAAGCGCGACCCGGATGGCCGAGGGTCGGAATCCCAGGTCGGTGACGCGCACGCGGGTCGTGGTCGCGTCGGCCTCGGTCGCGGCACCGAGACAGATGGAGGAGATGATCACCACCCCCGCGACCGACCGGCGGAGCCGGAAGCTGCCGCGTGGTCCGCTCAACCCCGACCCTCGTCCAGGGCGGCTCTGCGCTTGGCGTCGGCTCTGCGCTCGGCCTCCAGGCGCTCGAGGTCCACGTCGCTGAAATCGACGTAGCGCATCGCCTCGGCGATCGCGTTGTGGCCAGCCACCTCGCGGATCAGGGCGTGCATCTGGTGCGCCACGCGCCGATACGTCGGATGGCCCTGCGGTGAGCTCCGCAGCTCGATGAGGTGCATCGCCTCGCGGGCGCTCATCTGCATCACGAAGCGGATGCGGTAGGCCATCGCGACGGCGTACTGCGCGACGTCCTTGCCGGCGGCGTCGGCGAGCTTGGCCCACATCTCGGCCGAGTCCTCCATCACGCGGTGCCACTCGTCGGCAAGGCCGGCCTCGTCGATCTGCTCGGGCGTCGCGTACCCGTGCTGGGGTGTGAGCACCTGAAACTCGAGCGTGAGGGGGCGGTGACGCTGGAGGTCTCGGAAGGCGCCGTAGTCGCAGAGGACGTCGAAGCGGTAGCCGGTGCGCTCGAAGGCTCGGCCGGGTTTGTGTCGCCGGTTGCCGCGCTCGCCGACGTACGCGCGGAGGACCTCGGCGCGCTCGGTCGGGCTCATCCCGCGTGCGAGCTCGCGGAGGCGCTCGTCGGGGAGCTCGGTCACCGCGTACAGGGCCGCGGCGACGATCTTCTCCTCGCCGTCGGGCTCCCAGTCGGTGAGGGTGACCTCGGGACCGCCGGTGGGCGCGTCGACGTCGATCGCCATCTTCGCGGCCACCCCGGCGACCGCCTCACGCGTCGCGGCCTGGTACTCGGACCACGCGCCGCCGCGGTCGGGCAGGTCGACGCGCTTCAGGAACGAGGGGATGAGCTTGCGGAGCTCGACGAGCATGAGGTCGGCGTACTCGCGCACCTCGGCGAGCGGGTGCGCACGCATGCGGAGCAGCATCATCTCGAACGCCTGGCCGTCGGCGTACACGCCGAGGTTCGAGCGCGTGCCGGTCGGCAGCAGCACGCGCAGCGTGTCGCACGTTTTCGCGGTGATCGTCGAGCGGTAGACGAAGTCCGAGTCGCCCTCGTCCTTCGGGAACCGCGCCTGGAACCAGTCGAACATCGGCTGGAACATGCGGCCGTAGGCCTCGAACGTGCGCGTGGCGAAGTCCTGGTACCCGTGCTCGAGCGGCGTGCCCTCGATCTCGGGCGGGACGGTGAGGCGCCAGCGGCCGCCGGGCTTGTCGTCGTACCGCATGTAGCGCGTGGACTGCTCGAGGTACGCGGCCAGGCGCCCCCACTCGATCGCCTTCGCGAGGAGCTGCGAGGCCTGCTCGCACGCGAGGTGCACGCCGCCGAGCTGCGCGACCGAGTCGTCGCCGTACTCGAAGAACACGTTGTCGTACAGGCGCTCGGCGCGCTCGGTGCCGACGTGACCGGTGACCGCGAAGCCCTCGACGTCCTTCGCGAACTCGTCGAGGAACAGCCGCCGGATCGACTTCGTCGTGCGCGAGTACCGGGCGAAGAGCGCGCCCTTCACGACCTCGGGCAGGTTCGTGAGCGCGAACACGGGGCCCTCGAGGTTCGTGAAGTACGGCTCGAGCCGCGCCCGCTCCTCCGGCGTGAACCCCTCGGTCACGTACCAGAGGCTCATGCGGTCGGGCCCGTCGGTCCCGTCCCGCCGGTCGGACCGGTCGGCGACGGCGGGGGGCCCGGCAGGTAGATGAGAACCTGGTCGCCGGTCTGGGCCTGCTCGTTCGGTCCCGGGTCGGTGTCGACCACCTTGTTCCCGTTCGGGCAGAGCGGGTTCGCGGGCAGCGTGGACGACGCGATGACCGGGAAGAGTCCCGCGTCCGAGATCCGCGCCTTCGCCTGCCCGAGGTTGTAGCAGATGACGTCGGGCACGGTGACCGTGCCCCGGCCGGTCGAGACGATGATCATGACGTCGGAGCCGAACTCGACCGGGGTGTCGGCCGCCGGGTCCGTGCCGATGACCATGCCGATGTCGATCGTGTCGCTCGCCTGATCTTCGGTCCCGACCACGTTGAAGCCGGCAGTCTCGAGCTCGATCCGCGCGTCCTCGGGCGACATGCCCTCGACGGTCGGGATCGTCACCTCGCCGGGCGCGACGTAGACCGTGAGGGTGACGAGCGTCCCCTCCTCGACCGGGTCGCCGGCCGGCGGATCCTGCTCCTTGACCGTGCCGGCCTCCTGCGCGGCCGGGTCCGTGATCTCCACGTTGATCCGAGGCCCGAGCGTGAATCTCTGGTCGAGGAGGGTCTGCTCGGCCTCGCGCACGCGCATGTCCACCACGTTCGGCACCGCGACGAGCGTCGGTGTCGGCGAGGCCTCGTCCTTGCCGCCGAGGACGTTGCTCGCGAACAGCCACAGGAGCGTGCCGATCGCCGCGAGGAGCAGCCCGATCACGACGACCGGGATCCACCAACGCGAGCCACCGGGCTCGACCGGCGGCATGACCTGCGTGCCGCCGCCGCTCGGCGGGATGACCTGCGTGGTCGCCGGGGCGGCGAGCAGCGGCGTGGCCTCGACCGGCAGGCCACGGCGGGCGCGCTCGAGATCCGCTCTGAACTCCCCGGCCGATTGGTACCGGTTCGCCGGATTCTTCGCGAGCGCGCGCAGGATCACGGCGTCGAGGTCCGGGGTCACGTCGCCGTTCAGCTTCGAGGGCGTGATCGGCTGCTCGAGCACCTGCTTGGAGGCCACCGCGACCGGCGAGTCGCCGAGGAACGGCGGCCGGCCCGTGACCATCTCGTACAGCACGCACCCGAGCGAGTAGATGTCCGAGCGCCCGTCGACCGGCTGCCCCTGCGCCTGCTCGGGCGACAGGTACGAGGCCGTGCCGAGGACCGCGGCCGTCTGGGCGACCGTCTCCGCGGTCGTCGTCATCCGCGCGATGCCGAAGTCGGCGACCTTCACCTGGCCGGCCGGCGTGAGCATGATGTTGCCGGGCTTGATGTCGCGGTGGATCACGCCCTGCGCGTGCGCGGCCGAGAGCGCCCCGGACACGGCCTGGGCGATCTCGATCGCGCGGTCGGGCATGATGCGGCCGCCGCCGGCGAGGTAGTCGGCGAGCGTGCGGCCCTCGACGTACTCCATGACGATGAAGTGGACGCCGCCGTCGGCCCCGGTGTCGAAGACGCTCACGACGTTCGGGTTCGACAGGCGCGCGGCGGCCTGGGCCTCGCGGCGGAAGCGCTGCACGAAGCTCTCGTCGTCGGCGAACCGGGGCGCCAGGATCTTGATCGCGACCTGCCGCCCGAGGACCGTGTCGGTGCCCTCGAAGACCTTGGCCATCCCGCCGCGGCCGAGCTCACGCTCGACGCGGTAGCGGCCCCCGAGGACCACCGGCTGATCGCTCACACATCCCCCTTCATCGGCCGAGCGCGGCCTCCATGACCGCCTTCGCGATGGGCGCGGCCAGCGCGCCCCCTGTCGCCTCGCTGCCAAGGCTACCGCCGTCGAGCACGATGACGGCGACGGCGATCTGCGGATCCTCGGCCGGCGCGAACGAGACGAACCACGCGTGCGGCGCCGCTCCGTCGCCGTGCTGCGCCGTCCCGGTCTTGCCGGCCACGGTCACGCCGGGGATCTGCGCCGCGGTTCCGGTCCCGCGCTGCACGACGTCGACCATCATCGCCGTGAGCAGCGCGGCGTTCTCCGGCGAGAGGGGCCGCGAGAATATCTCGGGCTCGTAGGTCTCGACGATCCGGCCGTCGGGACCTCGGACCTCGGTCACGAGGCGGGGGACCATCTCCACCCCGCCGTTCGCGATGGCCCCCGCCACGAGCGCCATCTGCAGCGGGTTCGCGGCGACGTTGTCCTGTCCGATCGCCGAGAGCGCGACCGCAGGCCGGCGGGTCGCGAAGTACGACGGGTCGGGGAACACGCCCTCCTGGAACGGGATGGGGAACGGCACATCGCCGGTGCTGCTCGACGGCGCGAAGCCGAACGCCCACGCCTGCTCGGCGAGCGCGACCGGCCCGAGCGTGAGCCCGATCTCTCCGAACACGACGTTGCACGACTGCCGCAGCGCGTCGGCGAGGGTGATCTCGGAGCCGCCCGAGCACGTCACGCCGCCGAAGTTGCTGAGCGTCTCGACGGTGTCGGGCAGGTCGAGCTCGTGCGGGTTCGGCCAGGTGCTGTCGGGGCCGTAGCCGTTCTCGAGGGCGGCCGCCGCGACGAGGATCTTGAACGTCGAGCCCGGCGGGTACAGCTCGTCGCTCGCGGCCGAGAGCAGCGGCTTGTCCGGATCTGCGTTCAGCTGCGCCCACGTGTCGCGGATGAGGGCGGGGTCGTGCGAGGAGAGCGGGTTCGGGTCGTACGTGGGGTTCGCGACGAGCGCGAGCACGTCTCCGGTCCTCGGGTCGATCGCCGCGACGGCACCGGGGAGGTCGCCGAGCGCCTCGGCGGCGGCCTCCTGGAGGTCGGGGTCGATGGTCGTCACGATCGAGGCGCCGCGCTTCGGTCGCCCGAGCACCATGTCCGCGAGCGTCTGCGGCAGCAGCTGCGGCGCCGAGCCCGCCAGGAAGTCCTTGTAGGCCTGCTCGAGCCGGCTCCGCCCGTAGACGAACGAGTAGTAGCCCGTGAGGTGCGCGTAGAGGGGGCCGAACGCGTACCGGCGCTCGTAGCGGAGGTCGCCCGAGCTCTTGCGGCTCGCGGCCAGGATCGTCGTGCCGTCGGCGGCCAGGATCGAGCCGCGGTCCACCTGGTACTCGGCGATGAGCTGGCGCCTGGCGTTCGCGGGGTTGTCGGCCAGGCGCTCGGCCGCGACGACCTGGATGTAGCTGATCTGCGCGAGGAGCACGACGAACAGCGCGAGGAGCGCGAGCGCGAGCTGCCGGATCTGCCGCTCCATCTACCCGCCGCCCTTCGAGCGCACCGGCGCCGGCCCCGACGAGACGCGCACGAGCAGCGCGAGGAGCACGAAGTTCGAGACGAGGCTCGAGCCGCCGTAGCTCACGAACGGGAGCGTGACGCCGGTGAGCGGGATCACCCTCGTCACGCCGCCGACGATCACGAACGTCTGCAGCGCGACCGCGGTCGCGAGTCCGGCCGCGAGCAGCCGGCCGAACCCGTCGGCGCACGCGAGCGCCGCGCGCAGCCCCTTGCCGACGAGCGCGACGTACAGCAGCAGCACGCCGGCCGCTCCGAACAGCCCGAGCTCCTCGCCGATCGCCGCGAAGATGAAGTCGGTCGAGGCGAACGGGATGAGCCCCGGCGAGCCGCGCCCGAGCCCGGCGCCGACGAGCCCGCCCGTCCCCATCCCGAACTGGGCCTGGGCGAGCTGCCCGAACCCGGTCTCGAACACCTTGGCCGGGTCGAGCGCGTGCAGCCACACGTCGACGCGGAGCTGGACATGGTCGAACGCCTGGTACCCGAGCCCCGCGCCCAGCGCGAACAGCACGAGCCCGATCGCCAGGTAGGCGACCCGGCCGGTCGCGACCCAGAGCATCACGACGAAGATCCCGAAGTACAGCAGCGAGGCGCCGAGGTCGCGCTGCAGGAACAGGACGACGAGGGACGTGCCCCACGCGACGAGCACCGGCATGAGGTGCTTGGCGGGTGGCAGCCGCAGCGGTCCGAACCCGCCGGTCGCGACGCGGAGCAGCTCACGCTTCTGGTTCAGGTACGACGCGAGGAACACGACGATGAGGACCTTGCCGATCTCGGAGGGCTGGAACCCGATGGGTCCGAGCTTCACCCACAGCCGAGCCCCGTTGATCGTGCGCCCGAGTCCCGGGACCACCGGCAGGAGCAGCAGCACGAGGCCGACGAGGCCGATCGTGTACGTGTAGGCATCGAGCTGCCGGTGGTCGCGGACGACGATCAGCGTCACGCAGAACGCGCCGAGCCCGACCGCAACCCACGTGGCCTGCTCGGCCGCGAGACCGCCCGAGAGGCGGAAGATCATCGCGAAGCCGAGGCCGGTGAGCACGGCGGCCGTCGGGAACATCGCGGGGTCGGCGCTCGGCGCGAACCGGCGGATCACGAGCGCCGAGACCAGGTAGCCCACGGCGAAGATCGAGCCGTACAGGACGAACGTGGCCGGGACCTGGCCGCGTTTGCCGAACCCCGCGAGCACGTACGCGCCGACGGCGATCACGAGCGCGAGGATCGTGAACGCGATGGCCACCCCCTGCCGAGGGCGCCCGCGGGGGACGGCGGCCTGGCTCACGGGGCCGGGCCCTGGAAGGCGCCGCTCGCCTCCGCTACGTCGGCACGGATCTGCTCGACGATCGCGTCGGCCTCGGCGCGGTCGTCGGCGGTGATCCCGTCCGTGAGGTTGCGGTAGAACGCGAGCGCCAGCGCGTCCTCGGCGCGGATGGTCGTCTCGACGACGACGTGGTGGAGCCGGAAGCCGCCGACCTCGGCGGGGATGCCTCGGAACACCGCGACGCGGCCGTCGGAGACGCCGACGTACCACTGCAGGTCGAGGTAGACACGGACGCCGACGAAGGCGACGGCCAGGACGGCGAGGGTGAGGGCGATCCAGCGGGCTAGGCGAGTCCAGGGGAGGCGTTTCCGGCTGGCCAGAGATCGCCGGGGAGGCCGGGGAGGCTCCTGCTCCGCCGACCGAGAGGTCGGCTCCGCACGACCTCCCCTGCTAACCGTGTCCGTGGCCACCTCCGGATCGGCCGCTTCGGCCTGGGTGCGGGGCGCGGCTACACCCGACGTCATGCTTCGGGGCTGCATCGGGGGGTCGGGGGGGCCTTCGTGGAGGTCGATGAGGAGGGCGGTGATGTTGTCGACGCCGCCGGCATCGTTGGCGTCGCGGATGAGGCGGTCGACCGCACTCTGGGGGTCGGGGTGCTCGGCGAGTGTGCGGGCGATGTCTTCGTCGCCCAGCATGCCGGTGAGGCCGTCGGAGCACAGGAGCAGGCGGTCGCCGGGGTGGAGATCGAGCTCGATCTCGTCGACCTCGACGTCGGCGTCGACCCCGATCACCCGGGTGAGGATGCTGCGATGCGGATGGGTCTCGGCCTCGGCCTCGGTCAGCTCGCCCTCCATGACCATGCGGTGGACGAGGGTGTGGTCCTCGGTGAGGAGCCGGAGCTCGCCGCCGCGGAACACGTAGGCGCGCGAGTCGCCGACGTGCGCGAGGTGCGCGCGGTCGTCCTTGAGCAGGACGGCCGTGAGGGTCGTGCCCATCCCGGCGACGGCGCGGTCGGCCATGGAGCGTTCGAAGACGACGCGGTTGGCCTCGCGGATCTGCTCGAGGAGCTCGCCCTCGCCCTGCGCGAACAGCCGCTCGAGGGTGTCGACCGCGAGGCTCGACGCGACCTCGCCGCCGCGGTGGCCGCCCATGCCGTCGGCGACCGCGAACAGGGGCGCCATCACGAGGTAGGAGTCCTCGTTGCCCTCGCGGACGTGGCCGATGTCGGTGGCCGAGGCGACGACGGCTCTCATCGGCGGAGCTCCAGCACCGTCTTGCCGATCTTCAGCACGTCGCCCGCGTGGACCTGGACGGCGGACTGGAGCCTGCGGTCGTTCAGGTACGTCCCGTTCGTCGAGCCGAGGTCCTCGACCGTCCAGGCTCCGTCGCTCGGGGACAGGCGCGCGTGGTGCTGCGACGCGTAGGTGTCGTCGAGGCGGACCTTGCAGGCCTCGGCCCGGCCGATCTCGAGCGTGCCGCTCAGCCGGTAGGTCTTCGGCCTGCGGGCTTCGGGCGCGTGCACCACGAGACTCGTCGGCGCCTTCCCGCCTCGGGCGGGCGCGGGCTTCGCGGGCTTCGGCGCCGCGGTCCCGCCGGTCGATGCTCCACGCCGTCCCGACAGGTCGACGGCGACCGAGCGCACGGCGCGGTAGATGAAGAAGTACAGGAGCGCGAGGAGCGCGTACTTCAGCACCGACAGGACGAAGGGCGACATTCAGCCCCTCCGGAACTCGAACACGGTGCTACCGATGGTGATGCGGTCGCCGTCGACGAGGAGCCGCTCGGTGACCGGGTCTCCGTTCACGAGCGTCCCGTTCGTCGAGCCGAGATCCGACACGACATAGCCGTCGTCGCGCCGCAGGATCCGGGCGTGTTGTCTCGAGGCGGCGGGATCGCCGATCACGATCTCGCACCCGGGGGCGCGGCCGATCGTCGTCGCCTGGCGCAGCCGGAACGTGTCCGCGACCCGCTCGCCGTCCATGAGCACGAGGCCACCCTCTCCGGCGGCGGGGACGGCCGGCGGCACCTCGCCGGGGCCCTCGACGAAGCTCGCGACGCACCGGAACCGACCGCGCGCGAGCGTCTCGTCGACCTCGAGCTCGACCTCCGGCGGGCCGACGAGGCCCCACCCGCGCTCGAGGGCGGTCTCGCGAACGACCTGCCGGAGCTCGGCGATCAGCGCCTGCTCGGCCTGTTCGTAGCGGTTGCCGTCCTCCTCGGACAGCGAGAACACGAAGCGGTTCGGCGACCAGACGTCGCGCACACCCACGGTCTTGCCGGCGTCCATCTCGCGCATCACGCGCTTCGCGAGCTCGACGGGCTGCAGGCCGCTGCGGAACGTGGTCGCGAAGAAGCCCTCGACCAGGTTCCCGAGGCGGCGCTCGAAATCGCGGAGGATCGGCACGGCGTGGCGTTCTCCCAGGCCGGAGGCCCGTTCGGCGCCTATCCTACCCCCGCCTCGCGCTCGGGCTCGCCGCCGGGCCGCTGCTACCATGCCTCCCGCCGGGCGAGTGGCGGAATTGGCAGACGCGCAGGATTCAGGTTCCTGTGTCCGCAAGGACGTGGGGGTTCAACTCCCCCCTCGCCCACCGAAGCGAAGCGACGCGTCCCCTCGCGCCGCCCGGTCGTCTCGCATCTCCCGAGTGACTCTGTTATGCAGTGCCTTGCACCCGGCGAGAGGAGGGGTCCATGCGGGCACGAGCCGCATCGCTCGCGGTCCTGGTGGTGATCTCGGTGGCGGCGTTCGCGCCTTCGGGGGCGGTGGCCGAGAGGCGCGCCGGACCGTACGCGCCCGAGTGCACGATCGTCGGTACCGACGGCGACGACAGCCTGAGCGGCACGGCGGGGCCGGACGTCATCTGCGCGCTCGGCGGGGACGACTACGTGAACGGCCGAGGCGGCGACGACACGATCCTGCTCGGCAAGGGCCTCGACGGGTTCGACGCGGGCCGAGGCAACGACGTCGTGCGAGGTGGCGCCGGCCAGGACACGGGGTTCGGCGGCCCGGGGGACGACAGGATCTACCTCCAGGGCGGCAACGACCTCATCGTGTTCGACGATCGCGGCCGCGACGCGCTGTACGGCGGCCCGGGCGACGACAGCTGCCTGTCGGCCTACGACGGCCACGGCGGCGACGTCATCGATGGTGGCGAGGGGTACGACATCTACGGCGCCGACGGCGGCGACACGGTGTCCGCCGCCGAGGAGGGCCCCTACCACTGCGAGGGTGGCTAGCTCAGGCCCCTCGCCACATCTCCTCGGCCGGAACCCTCGGTCGCGCGGCGACCGGCTCCGTGCGCCCGCGCCCGGCGGCCGGGTGGCAGAGCCGCCACAGCTGGGCGAGGGCGATCCCCACGGCGGCCAACATGAGGAGGGCTCCGACGACGCGCAGGTTCCGCGCGTACTCGTCGGCGAGGTGCATCCGCGAGAGGTGCTCGGGGCCGAGGATCCGCGTCCAGTCCCCTTCGCCCGAGCCGCCGAGCAGCGGGAGCTCACCGCGCGGGGCGTCGGCCACGTAGATCGCGGCGTCGCCGGATGCCTCGCCTGCCCACGCGAGGAGAACGGCGCCGGTGAGCGGGTCGCGCCGCACCCCGAGGAAGAACGCCGCGAGCGCGAGCGGGAACAGCACCTGCGTGCCGGAGCCCATCACGAGCATCGTGAGCTCGCCGAACGGCCGGAACAGCACGTGTCCGATCTCGTGGACCGCGACGTCCATGTACGTGAGCCCGGGCGGCCGCTGACCGACACGGAACACGAACCAGGCGCAGATGCCGGTGAAGGCGATCGTCGCCACGTAGTGCCACGTGCGGACCGGGCCCCGCTCCATGCCCGAGGTATCGGCGCGCCCACGCCGAGCGCTGAGCCGGGTGGAGTCCGCGGGGGCGGACCGGCCGAGGAGAGGAGGGGCCGGCCCGCCACCCCGCGAAGCCAGAGCGGGCATCTGATGCGGAACGTAGAGTAGTGAACTCAACGTGAGGAAGCGATATCAACGTCGAGGTAGACTGGGCCCCGATGGATCTGACCCTGTCCAAGCGCGGTGATTACGTCGTCCGGGCCGCGATCTGCCTGGCTCGGACCTGGGACGGGAGCGGCGCCTACTGCAAGATCCGCGAGGTCGCCGACGCGATGGACCTGCCCCGCAGCTACACGCCGCAGCTCCTCGGGGTGCTCGCGAAGGCGGGCCTGGCCGAGGCGAAGGCCGGACGGGTCGGCGGCTACCGGCTCCTGCGCGACCCCTCGGAGATCTCGGTGCTCGAGGTCATCGAGGCGGCAGAGGGTTACCTGATCTCCCGCCGCTGTCCGCTGCGCGGCGGTCCGTGCCACTGGGACGACGTCTGCGCGCTCCACCCGACGTGGGCGAGGGCCTCCGAGGCGATCCGCTCCACCCTTGCCGTCACGTCGCTCGCCGAGGTTGCGGCCGTGGACCGCAAGCTCGCGCAGGGTGAGCCCGTGGCCGCGGCGCCGGTGGGCCACCGCACGAGGTCCACGCGCCGCCGAACGACCGCCTGAGGGTCGAAGGGGGCACCACCCGTGGGTCGTTCGGCCCTCTCTCGCGTTCCCGTGCGGGCGTACGACTTGACGTCGGAGGGCAACGTGATGGCCAAGTGGGAAGGGTTCCGCCAGTGCCCGGGGTGCGGGTTCGACATCTTCACCGGTGAGGGGGTCCGCTCGTGCTCGTGGGGGGACTGCCCCTACCTGCCCGAGGCGCTCGACGTGTTCTGCCCGGAGTGCCGGTTCAACTTCTTCACCATGGAGGGCAACCCTCCCTGCGAGGACGAGATGGTGTGCGAGCATGGCTCCGAGGCGCGCGCCCACGTCCAGAACCTGCGCACCCTGGCCGAGCGCGAGACCTCGGGCTGAGCGACGGGGTCAGGCCCCGGCCGACAGGCCGTCGGGCATGCCGGCGACCGCGGGCTGCTGGATGCTCGGGTGCTTCACCGGCAACGTCACCGTGAAGCGGGACCCCTCGCCCGGCGTGCTCCCCACCCCGATCGTCCCGCCGAGATGTCCCAGCAGGTCCTGGACGAGCGACAAGCCGAGCCCCGCGCCCCGGAAGGTCCGCGTGCTCGACTGGTCCACCTGGTAGAAGCGATCGAAGATGCGCGGCTGCTCGTCCGGCGGGATCCCGATCCCGTAGTCCTGTACCCAGAAGACGACCGCGTCACCCGCGGCTACGGCTTCGAGCTCACAGGGCGAGCCGTCGGGCGAGTACTTGAGCGCGTTGTCGACCAGGTTCTGCAGGACGCGGCTGAGGAGCTGGCGGTCGGTGTACAGGACGGGCAGGTCCTCGGGGACCGCGACGTGGATGCGGCTCGCCTCGCCGGCGAGGCCCTCGACGATCTCACGCACGAGGTCCTCGAACAGCACGCGCCCGACCGAGACCGACACCCGGCGGTTCTCCAGGTTCGAGGCGGTGAGCAGGTTCTCGACCAGGCGGAGCAGGCGGTCGCTCTGCCGCTCCATCCGCTCGAGGAACTCGGCGCGCATGACGGGGTCGTTCGCGAACTCCGGTTGCCGGAGCGTCTTCGCGTAGCCCATCAGCGCCGTGACGGGCGTGCGGAGCTCGTGCGACACGACGGCGACGAACTCGCCCTTCATCCGGTTCAGCGCGCGGAGCTCGTCGACGGTGTGGTGCTCCTTCTCCAGGAGCTGCTCGAGGCGCACGGCCTGCTCCGCCAGGATCGTGTTCTGGTCCGCCAGCCGGTCCGCGAGCGCGCGGCTGCGGAAGTACATCTGGCGCGCGAACACGAGCGGCCCGAGGAACACCACGACCGACCAGAAGCCCTCGGTCACGTAGAAGCGCGCGATGACCGCCCCGAACAGCCCGAGCCCGATGTAGGAGAGCAGGAACTCGTATGGCGCCGCGCCGTGCATCTTCCGCAGCACCTGGACGACGCCGATCCCTCGGAACAGCGCCTGGTGGGTCGCGACGCTGACCGCGTTGACGACGTAGGCGGAGATCGCGGCGATCACGACGCCGACCACGAGGCGCTCGACCGCCGAGTCGGCCTCGGCGAACCGGTGGAACAGGAGGCTCCCGGCGAGGGTCGACGCCGCCATCTGGCAGCGGTTGAAGATCGCTCGGAGCACCGGCATCTCGAGCCGGAGCTCGCGGGGGTCGCACGAGCCGAGGAACGCGATGACGGCCGCGACCGGCGGGGGATACACGATCGCGACGCCGAGCAAGATCGGGAAGCTGAGCGAGAGCTGCATGCCGCCCCACGCGGGGACGGGGATGAGGTCGACGATGGCGACCGTCACGATGAACAGCAGCACCGAGGTCACGAGGATCTCGTCGTGTCGATCGACGAACGCCGCCACGACGTACGCGAGGACCGGGACGACGATCACGAGCTGGAACAGATTCGAGCGCCAGTTGTCGCGATCGGGGGCGGGCGGGGCCTCGGCGGTGAGGTCGCGGTCCATCGCTAGGAGACCTCGGCGGCGCTGGCCACGCGCGACGTCGCCGGCGGCGCTTCGCCGGCCGCCCGCTCCGAGACGGTTTCGGCCGGGAGGGCCGCGGTCTCGACGCGGCGGCGCATCGCACCGATCACGAACCACATCACGCCCGCGATGGCGGCCAGGTCGCCGATGCTCACCGCCTGCTTGATCGGCGCGGGGATGCCGATGAGGTCGCCGAGCATCATGAGCTGATCGTCCGCGGTCTTGATGTGGTGCTTCGGGCTGTCGAGCTGCTTCAGCTCCTTGAGGGTGTCCGCCTGCCCCGAGGCGACGATCGCCTCACGCGTCACGGGCATGCCCTGGTTCACGGTGATGACCACGAAGTTCATCCACAGGCCCGCCAGGATGAGCACGAATCCCGGGAGCCGCCAGTTGACGCCGGCGACGACGAACAGCAGCAGGAACGACAGCGTGAGCACGAGGTCGCCGAGTCGGCCGGTCACCGGCAGGAACTGCAGCACGACGCCCGCGATCCCGATCCAGCCCCACCGGAATCGCGTGTCCGCGAGGTTCCCGAGGCGTCCACGGGCCAGGTAGCCGAGGACGATCGCCGAGAACATGCTGACGAACAGGAGCCGGAGCATCGTTTCCCTTTATGACATGTCGGGCTGAGGGTTCCAATGACCCTCGCGAGGGATATCGGTGCCGGCGGGCGTTGCCTTGAGCGTGCCTGGGGGTCCCCCCGTCGGGGCATGGGTTCGTTTGCCCGAATCCCCTCAAGGTCCGACAGCAGGATGCCGATACGACGGCCGTACCGCCAGGAGAGGAGGCGATGCCCGTGAAGAGGTACCGCCGACTGATGGTCTCCCTCGGCTGGCTCGCGGCGTTCCTGATGGCCGCAGGCGCCGGCTGGAAGACCAACTGAACCAGGTACCGCCTGGGTGCTGCCCCGGCCGGCGCGACCCGTGCCGTGCTCGGGCAGCACCCGGCGTTCCCTCGCTCCGGATGACCGGCGCGAGCCTCAGACGCCCGAGGGTCCTGCCTCGGGGCGCGGGCGGATCGGCACGGGGTCGCCGAGCGATCCCTCCTGGCCGATCAGCACCCGGAGCACGTCGGGGAACTCCAACCGATGCGTCCCCGCGCCGTACCCGACCGACTCGACCACGAGCGGGGGCAGCTCGCCGTAGCCCTCGGCCGTGCCCGCGAGGATCGCCGCGCCCGTCGAGGTCGTGAGCTCTGCGGTCGCGCCCTTGGAGTACAGCGGGGCGCCGCGGAGCAGCTCGACGACCGCCGGCGAGGGGATCGGCATCGCGCCGTGGTCGGTGCGGCTCATCCCGAACCCCGTCGGCACCGGCGAGGCGAACACGCGCTCGACGCCGAGGAACGCGAGCGCGAGCGCCGTGCCGACGATGTCGACCAGCGAGTCCACGGCGTCGGCCTCGTGGAACGTGACGGACTCGACATCCTTGCGGTGGATCTTCGCCTCGGCCTCCGCGAGCACACGGAACACGCGGTGCGACACGCGGAGCGCCTCGGGCGGCAGGTCCGCGGCGTCGAGCAGCGCACGGATGCTGCCGTACGTGCGGATCACGCCGACCGAGGCCGTATGCACGCTCACGCGGAGCGCGCGGATGCCCTGCTGGTCGACCTCCTCGACGTTCAGGTCGAAGGGCTCGACCGGCAGCTTCGCGAGGTGCGAGCGCACCTCGTCGAAGTCGGCCCCGGCGTCGATCAGCGCGCCGAGGGCCATGTCGCCGGAGATCCCGGCGATGCAGTCGAAGTAGGCGATCCTCATCGTTCGGTCCAGGCCTCGGGTCGTATAGTCTAGGACTTCGCAGAACCCCAGGTAGATGCCCGTTTGGGGGGAGTCCTTCCACCGTGACGTTCTCGAACGAAACGCTCAGCCTCATGGTCCTCGTCGCCCTCGCCCTCGGCGCGCTGGCGCTGGTGTTCTCGGCGCTCGGCCAGGGGCGCCGCCGCGTCGAGCCTCGCGGCCCGATCCACCTCGACGATGCGCTGCGCGGGATCTTGGAGGGGCACGCCCGCGGGATCCAGCGGCTCGAGGCCGCGGTCCGGACGCTGAACTCCACGGACAAGGGTCAGCAGCAGCTCATCGAGGGCGCGGTGCGCCGGGTCGGGTTGGTGCGCTACGACGCGTTCGAGGACGTCGGCGGCCGGCTGTCGTTCTCGTGCGCTCTGCTCGACGACCGCGGCAACGGCGTCGTCGTGACCTCGATCAACGGCCGGCAGGACACGCGCGTCTACGCCAAGCCGGTCGTCGCCGCGAAGAGCGGCTACAACCTGTCGCTCGAAGAGGAAGAGGCGATCCGGCAGGCGCTCGACCGGCCCCGGGAGGCGGTGGACGCGACATGATCTGGCGCCGCGAGGACGCGGAAGCGGCATCGACGGAGCAGGCACCACCCGAGACGGAGGGACGGCGGATGGCAGAGCAGCAGAGCGGGGAGGTCACGATCGTCGGCCAGGGCGCGAAGCTCGAGGGCACCGTGGTCTCGGCGGGTTCGCTGCGGATCGACGGAGCGGTGAAGGGGCAGATCAACGCCGACGGCGACGTGACGCTCTCGGCGCAGAGCCAGGTCGAGGCCGACATCCGCGCGCAGAACGTCGCCGTGGCGGGGCGGTTCAAGGGCAGCATCGTCGTGAAGGGCCGGGCCGAGATCACCCGCGGCGGCCGGGTCGACGGCGACATCACCTCCAAGACCCTCGTCATCGAGGAGGGCGCGACCTTCCAGGGGCAGAGCATCATGGATCAGCCGGCGCCCGGAGATCAGCCGGCCGCACCCCCGCAGCGGCCGGAGGGGCAGCCGGCGTCCGAGAAGGCCCCGTAGGTTGCTCGACGTCAGGGCGATCCGGGAGGACCCCGAGCCGTTCCGGGTCGGGCTCGCACGGCGCAACCTCGCCGGGGCCGTCGACGAGCTGCTCGAGCTGGACGAGCGTCGGCGCGCGCTGACCGCCTACGTCGAGGATCTCCGCGCGACGCGGAACCGGGTCTCGAAGGCGATCGGTCGCGCGCAGGGCGAGGAGAAACAGCCGCTGATCGCCGAGGTCGCGAGCGTGTCGGCGGAGCTGAAGGAGCACGAGCCGAAGCTCGAGGAGGCCGAGCGGGCGCTCGCCGCGCTCCTCGCGCAGACGCCGAACGTCCCGCACGAGAGCGCTCCCGACGGCTTCACCGACGAGGACGCGGTCGAGGTCCGCCGGCACGGCGAGCCGCCTGCCTTCGGCTTCGAGCCGAGGGACCACGTCGCGCTCGGCGAGCTCCTCGGCATCCTCGATACCGAGCGCGGGGTCCGGACGAGCGGGTCCAGGTTCGTGTACCTGCTCGGCGACATCGTGCACGTGCAGTTCGCGCTCGTGCAGCACGCGTTCGGGATCCTTGCGGCCAAAGGCTTCCTGCCGGTCATCCCGCCCGTGCTCGTGCGCGAGGAGGCGATGTACGGCACCGGGTTCCTGCCGACCGACGAGGTGAACCTGTACGTCACGACCGAGGACGAGCTGTACCTCGTCGGGACCTCGGAGGTCCCGCTCGCGGCGTACCGGATGGGCGAGATCCTCGACGACGCCGACCTGCCGATGCGCTACGCCGGGTACTCGACGTGCTTCCGGCGCGAGGCCGGCACGTACGGCAAGGACATGGGCGGCATGTTCCGCGTCCACCAGTTCGACAAGGTCGAGATGTTCAGCTTCTGCCGCCCCGAGGACTCCTGGGACGAGCACGAGCTCATGGTCGGCATCGAGGAGGAGATCGTCGGCAGCCTCGAGCTGCCGTACCGGGTCGTGAACATCGCGGCCGGCGACCTCGGCGGCAGCGCCGCGAAGAAGTACGACCTCGAGGTCTGGCTTCCCGGGCAGGGCCGCTACCGAGAGCTCACGTCCTGCTCGAACTGCACGGACTACCAGGCTCGACGCCTGCAGACCCGCGTGCGGCGTGCCGACGGCAAGGTCGAGCCGCTGCACACCCTGAACGGCACCGCGACGGCCATGTCGCGCACGCTCATCTCGATCTTGGAGAACCACCAGCGCGAGGACGGGTCGGTGGCGCTCCCCTCGGCGCTCCACCCGTACCTGCCCGAGTCGCTGCGCGAGCTCCGGCCGCGCATCTGAGCCCGCTCGGTTGTCCGGGTTGGACCCACGCACTACCGTGGAGCCGGCCTCAGGAGGAGAAGTTCGGGACGTGACGGACCGATCGGAAGGTGACCCTCTCGCGGGCGGCGAGACGTTCGGGCCGATCCTGGACGCGTTCCCGGTGCCGGTCTTCGCATACGACCAGGAGTCCCTTCGGATCCTTGCCGCGAACGACGAGGCGCTGCGGCACTACGGCTACACGTCCGAGGAGTTCCTCGCCCTCACGATCGCCGACATCCGGCCCGCCGAGGACGTACCGGCGCTGCTCGACACGATCCGCGCTCCGCATCCGATCGGCTATCGCGCGGGGGTGTGGCGTCACCGTCGCAAGGACGGGTCCCTGATCGACGTGGACGTCGTCTCCAGCCAGATGACGTTCCGCGGCCGGCCCGCACGGCCGGTCGTCGCCACGGACGTGACCGAGCAGGTCCGCGCCGAGCGCGAGATCCGGGAACGCGAGGCGCGCATGCGCGCGCTCGTGGGCTCGATCGACGAGATCGTGTTCGAGTTCGCCTCGGACGGCACGTACCTGAACGTGTGGACCGGGAACGAGGAGCTGCTCGCCGCCCCGGCCTCGGAGCTGGTGGGCCGACGGATCGTCGAGATCCTCGGGCCGGAGACGGGCCGGCCGTTCGAGGAGGCCGTCACGCGGGTCGCCGAGACCGGTCGTCCGGAGACCCTCGAGTACGAGCTGGAGGTGGGCGGCGCGCGCCGCTGGTTCCTCGGCCGGCTCGCGAGGATCGAGCCGATCGCGGGTAGCGCGGCGACGGTGTCCTTCCTCGCGAGGGACGTCTCGGAGCGCCGCCGTGCGGATGAGGCGCTCCGGGAGGCCGAGAGCCTGTACCGCTCGCTCGTCGAGGCGCTGCCGGCGATCACGTACATCGAGCTGCCCAGCAGCGACGCGCGGAAGACGGACTTCGTGTACCTCAGCCCGCAGGTGGAGTCGATCCTCGGGTATACGGCGGCCGAGACCAACGCTCCGCCCGACGGCTACCTCCGGCTCGTTCACCCCGACGACCTGGAGCGGGTGGTCGCGGAGAACGCGCACGCCGAGGCGACCGGCGAGCCGTTCGACTCCGTCTACCGGCTCATCGCACGGGACGGTCGGACCGTGTGGATGCACAGCCTCGCGTCGCTCGTTCGGGACGAGAACGGCGCGCCCAGGTTCTGGCACGGTGTCGCGCTCGACGTGACACCCCAGAAGAGCGCCGAGGGTGCACTCCGCGAGGCCGAGGAGCGCTACCGGACGCTCGTCGAGCAGCTGCCGGCCGTCTCCTTCGCGCTCGTTCGCGGTGGGGCACCCTCGGACATGTACTTCACGTTCCTCAGCCCGCAGGTCGAGCAGATCTTCGGCTACCCGGCCGAGGAGCTGCTCGGCGATCCGGCGCGCTTCGCCACCCTCGTCCATCCCGGCGATCGCGAGCGCGTCGTGCGGGAGGTCGGCCGAGCTTCGGCGGAAGAAGGTGCGTTCGATTCGGTGTTCCGGGTGGCGCGGCCGGACGGATCGGTCGCCTGGCTGCACGGACGGGCCGCGCCGATCTTCGACGAGCAGGGGGCGCCCTTGTCCTGGCAGGGTGTCGCCCTGGACGTCACCGAGCAACACGAGGCCGCGCAGGCGCTCCGCCAGGCCGAGGAGCGGTACCGCCTGGTCGTCGAGAACTCGTCCGACCTCATCACACTCGTCGAGCCCGACGGAACGATCGTGTTCGCGTCCCCCTCCCACGAGCGTCTGCTGGGGCTTCGGCCGGAAGACCTGGTGGGCCGCAACGTGGTCGAGGTACTGGGCCCGCTGAACGCGGACAGCGTGCGCTCGGACCTGGCTGTCGCGGCCGGAGGGGAGCGGGGCTCGCCGATGCGCGTGACGATGACGCTCCGCGATGGCCGGCAGGTGGTACTCGAGACCTGGGGCGGACAACCGATCTTCGATGAGCACGGCCAGGTGCAGCTCGTGTTGGGCGTAACGCGCGACGTGACCGAACGCGTCCGAGCCGAACGCGAGCGCGAGGAGCTCCTCTCGACCCTGGTCGAGGCGCAGGAGGAGGAGCGTGCCCGCATCGCGTCGGACATCCACGACGATCCGATCCAGGCGATGGTCGCGGTGGGGATGCAGCTCGACCTGTTCGCGGAGCACACCGGCGATCCCGACCTCCTCGCGCGGGTCGAGCGACTCCGCACGAGCGTCCAGCGCGCGATCGAGCGGCTTCGGCGTTTGCTGTTCGAGCTGTCTCCTCCGTCGCTCGAGTCCGGCCTGGGTACCGCGGTCGTCGAGCTCGCGACACGAGCCGAGGAGGCCACGGGCTTCGAGCTACAGATCGACGACCGGACGCAGAAGGAGCTGCCGATCGAGGCGCGCACGGCCGCGTTCCGGATCGTGCAGGAAGCCCTCTCGAACGTGCGTAAGCACGCCAAGGCGAGCAACGTGATCGTGCGGCTCGAGGAGCGCGACGGCGGCATGGTGGTAACCGTCGAGGACGACGGCGCCGGGATCACGCCGGGGACGACGAGCGAGCCCGGGCACCTCGGGCTCCGCGGCATGCAGGAGCGGGCGGCTCTCATGGGCGGATGGCTCGAGTTCGGACCGCGTCCCGGCGGGGGAACCTACGTCGAGTTCTGGCTGCCCGGCTCGTCGAGGCGCTAGTCCGCCTCGAGGCCGAGGGTGCGGAACGTGCGAGCGGCGAGGTCTTGGTACCGCTGCTCGAGCTCGAGGAGGTGCTCCTGCGCGCGGTGGCGCTCGGTGACGTCCAGGGCGACACCGTGCCAGTAGCCGAGGTTGCCCTTCTCCCCGCGCACGAGCGTGGCCCGGCTGTGGAGCCACACGACGCGCCCGTCGGCCGCGATAACGCGGTACTCCTCGTCGAAGGGCTCTCCGGTCTCGCCGGCGCGGGCGTCGGCCCGGAGCACGCGCTCGCGATCGTCGGGATGGAGCATCCGCTCGAAGTGCGAGGGGTCGGCCATGAGCTCGGAGACCGGATAGCCGAGGATCCGCTCGGTCTGGGGCGACAGATACCGGAAGTGCGTCTGACCGGTGGCGGAGGACGGACTCTCGATGTAGACCATGGCGGGGAGCTGCTCGACGAGGACCCGGTATCGCTCCTCGGCCTCGAGCGCGTCCTGGCTGGCCGCGTGACGGTCGGTGAGGTCGATGGCGAGCCCCTGCAGGACCAGGGGCCGGCCGGCGGCGTCCCGCTCGAGCACCCGGCCGTCGTCGCGGACCCAGACCGGGTGCCCGTCGCGGTGCAGCAGCCGGTACTCGACGCTCCACGGCTCCCCGCTCGCGTCGAACTCGGCGATCGCGCGCCCGACCCGCTCGAGGTCGTCCGGGTGCACGCAGGCGAGCCAGTCCTCGTCGGTCCGCCACTCCTCGGGCTCGCGGCCGAGGAGCGTGCGGATGTGCGGGCTCACGTACGTGATCGCGTACCCCGCAGCGTCGGAGCGCTGCTCCATCAGATAGATGATGGCCGGCACCTGCTCGGCGAGGTCCCGGTATCGAAGCTCGGACTCCCCGGCCTTGGCCTCCGCTTCCTTGCGTGCGGTGATGTCCAGCGTGAACCCCTGGAACATGCGCGGCCGGCCGTCGGGGTCGCGCGAGACGAGCATCGCCTCGTCCTGGACCCACACGATGTGCCCGTCCTTGTGCAGGAACCGGTACTCGGCGCTGAAGGGCTCGCCGGTCGTCTCGGAGCGGAGCATCGCCGCGATCACGGCCGAGCGGTCGTCCGGGTGCAGGCGCGACATCCAGAAGTCGCGGTCCTCGTGCCACTCCTCGACGGTGTAGCCGAGGAGCTGCTCGATGCGGGGGCTCGTGTAGGGGGCCGCGGCCCGATCGCCCATGTGCCAGCTGTAGGTGACGGCGGGGATGTGCTCGACGAGGAGCCGGAAGCGTTGCTCGGCCACCGTGAGCTCGGCCTCGGCCCGGCGGCGCTCGCCGATCTCGAGCGCCATGAGCTCGTTCGCCTCGGCGAGCTCGGCCGTGCGCTCGGCGACGCGATGCTCCAGCTCGTCGCGGGCTCGCCGCAGCTCCTCCTCGACGGCCTTCCGCTCGGTGATGTCCAGCTGGAGGCCCTGCCAGTGCAAGGGCCGGCCCTCCGCGTCCCGCACGAGCGTGGCCACGTCGCGGAACCACACCGGGCGCCCGTCGGCCGCGATGAGCCGGTACTCGCGGCTCCACGGCTCGCCCGACTGGTTGTGGCGGTCGTGGGCCTCGAGCGTCCGCTCCCGGTCGTCGGGGTGCAGGAGCTCCATCCAGATGTCGGGCTGCCCGAGCCACTCCTCGCGCGGGTAGCCGAGGGCACGCTCGACCTGGGGGCTCACGTACATCGTCCGGCGGTCGTCGTCGGGGGCGACCATGTAGACCACGGCCGGCAGGTTCTCGACGAGCGCCTGGTACTTCTCGCGCGCCTCGCGGAGCTCGTGCTCGGCACGCTTGGCGAGGGTCACGTCGTAGAGCACGCCCTGCCAGAAGGCGACCCGTCCCTGCTCGTCGCGCACGGGCAGGGCGTGGTCGCGGATCCAAACGACCGATCCGTCGGGGCGGAAGAGCCGGTACTCGCACTCGAACACGCCCTCCTCGGCGCGGGTCACCCGCCACGCGTCGGCGATGCGCGCGACGTCGGCGGGATGCGTGAGTCGGTACCAGAGCTCGGGCTCGGAGAGGAACTCCGCCGGCGCGTGCCCCGTGAGCTGCTCGACCTGGGGGCTGATGAAGAGGGTCTCGGGGCGCTGCTCGTCCGAGTCGACGTAGACGACCGCTGGCACGCGCTCGACGAGGTTGCGGTAGAGCTGGTCGCTCCAGCCTTCGAGCGCCGGGATGCGCGCCCCGTCCTCGGTCTTCATCGTGCCCATGGTACGCAGCATCGGGGATACGTCACGGCGGGACGGGTGCGGGGCGCCGGGTCGTCGACGGGCCTGTGGGGCGCGAAGACCCGGATCCGCCCGCAGTTCGCGGATCCGTGGGATACGAGGAAGGGTCGGCCGGGGGGTCCACCTGCATTCGAGCCTCGCGCGCCCGCCGTGCTCGCACCCTCCACTCAGCCCCGCCACACCAGGGCAACCGGCCCTGCCGAGCGCTCTTGCGGGCATGAGAGCGTCCGCGGAGCGGTCGTGTGCTGGCTGGGAACGGACCCGGGAGACCGTGTGGAGTGCTGTGGCCGAGGTCCGCATGGGCGCGCAACCGCGTGCGTGGGACGGACGAGGGGCCGCCCGGCGGGATCGGTCCAGGAGGAGGGCGACATGCGCAGGTGGGTCAGGCTCGGAGCCGTCGTTTCCGCGGTGGTGCTGACCGCCGCGGCGTGCACCGGGGGTGGCGGCGAGAAGGCGACCCCGAGCGGCGGCATCGTCGAGGGCGGCGTGCTCCGGATCGGGGACACCGGCTCGATCGACGCGCTCAACCCGTTCGTGTCCTTCAACCAGGCTCCCGTGAACGCCTACCAGTCGATCTACCCGTACCTCGTGCAGTACGACGAGAACCTCGAGTTCACGGGAGACTTCGCCACCGGCTGGGACACGTCGGACGACGGGCTGACGTGGACCTTCCACACGGCGCCGAACGCGAAGTGGTCCGACGGCCAGCCGCTCACCGCCGAGGACGCGGCGTACACGTTCAACCTGATCATGACGTATCAGGACGGGCCCACGGGGAACGCGGGCGCGTACGTGGCGCACATCGGCAGCGCCGAGGCCACCGACGCGAACACGCTGGTGCTCCAGTACGACCAGCCGGTCGGGCACGTGCTCGGGAACCTCAATCACGTCCCGATCCTCCCGGAGCACATCTGGTCGCAGCACGAGGGCAACGACGGCAAGGACCTGAAGGCCTTCGACAACGCGCCGCCGATCGTGTCCGGTGGACCGTTCATCCTCACCGAGTACCAGAAGCGCGACTTCGCGAAGTTCGAAGCGAACCCCAACTACTACGGGCCGAAGCCGCACATCGACGGCTACGGCGTGAAGTTCTACACGAACCCCGACGCGATGGTGCAGGCGCTGTTGAACGGGGAGATCGACTCCATCCACGCGGTGCCGCCGAACGCGATCGAAGCACTACAGGCGGACCCGAGCATCGAGATCGTCACGACGCCGGGCGTCACCGAGGACGACTTCATCTTCAACTCGAACCCCGACAAGGCGAACAACCTCGAGCTGCTCGACCCCACGTTGCGCGAGGCGTTCGCCCATGCGATCGACAAGCAGCAGATCGTCGACGTGGTCAGGGGCGGATACGCCGAGCCGGCGACGACGATCATCCCGCCCTCGACCGGCATCTGGCATAACTCGGACATCCAGTCCGAGACCTACGATCCCGACCTGGCGAACCAGATGCTCGACGAGCTCGGGTACGCCATGGGGCCCGACGGCGTCCGGATCGCGAACGGCCACCCGATGGAGTACGAGGTGCTCCTGCCGAACGACGTCGAGGGCATCGAGCGCGAGTTCCAGATCGTGCAGGCGAGCCTCGAGCAGGTCGGGGTCAAGCTGAACGAGCGCCTGCAGGACTCGACGGCGGTCTGGAACGAGATGATCGAGGACGACTACAAGAACTGGGATCTCGCGATGTGGTACTGGATCGCGCTCGTCGACCCCGACTTCATGCTCGCCGCGATGACCACCGACCAGTGGTTCGGCTGGAGCGACTCCGCCTACACGAACCCGGAGTACGACGCGCTCTACGACCAGCAGAGCACGACCCTGGACGAGGATCAGCGCAGGGAGATCGTCTGGCAGATGCAGCAGATCCTGTTCGACGACAAGCCGTACATCATGCTCGACTACCGCGAGGTGGTGGAGGCATGGAGCAAGGACTGGGCCGGCTACGTGCTGTCCCCGCAGGGGAGCTGGAACCAGCTCTCGAAGGCGACCTGGGCGAACGTCCACCGGGTGGGTTGAGGAGGTAGCCGGACCCGTATGCGGGGCCTCGACTACGCCATCAAGCGCACCGTCTTCGCGCTGATGACGGTGTTCGTGGCGATCACCATCAACTTCATCATCTTCCGGGCGGCTCCCGGCACCGCGGTCGCGAACTGGGCGAGGGCCCCGGGGATCACACCGCAGGCGCGGGAGCAGCTCACCCGCGATTTCGGCCTGGACAAGTCGAAGTGGCAGCAGTACGTGGTCTACCTCGAGCAGCTCACGCACGGGAACCTCGGGATCTCGTTCCAGGACTACCGGCCGGTGTCCGACAAGCTGCGGGCGGCTCTGCTGAAGACGATCCCGATGGCGGCGCTCGGTACCGTCTTCGCGATGGTGTTCGGGACCGTCACCGGGGTGGTCGCGGCGTGGCGGCGACGAACGGCCGTCGACTACGCGAGCGTCACGACGGCGCTGATCTTCTACTCGCTGCCGACGCAGTGGCTCGGGATGATGCTGCTCTTCCTGGCGGCCGGGCACTTACCATCCGGTGGGAGCCAGGATCCGTTCCTCGTGGGCGGCTTCGCGGCCCAATTCACCGACTGGTTGAGGCACGTGATCCTGCCGTCGCTCACGCTCGGGCTCGTGCTCTACGGCCAGTACACGCTCGTGTCGCGCTCGGCGATGCTCGAGACCCTCGGTGAGGACTACGTGCTCACCGCGCGCGCGAAGGGCCTCCCCGACCGGACCATCGTTCGCCGGCACGCGCTCCGGAACGCCCTGCTGCCGATCAGCACGTTGATGGCGCTGTCGGTCGGCTACATCGTGGCCGGCTCGATCCTGATCGAGCGCGTGTTCTCCTGGGGCGGGATCGGACAGGCGGTGTACGACGCGGTGACCGCGCGCGACTACCCGATGCTCCAAGGCGCGTTCCTCGTGCTCACGCTCTCGGTCGTGTTCTGCAACTACGTCGCCGACCTCCTGTACTTCAAGCTCGACCCGAGGATCACCGAATGAGCCGAGCGATACGGAGCGAGCCGGACCTCACCGCCGAGGCACCCGTCCGGCGCCCTCGCAGCATCGTGTGGCAGATCCTCAGGGACCGGCCGTCGGCCGTGGCCGGGCTCGTGATGCTCCTCGCGCTCGTCGTGATCGCGGTGGTCGCGCCGTACGTCGCGCCGTACGGGCAGCACGAGAAGGTCGGTCCCGTCTACGCGCCGCCGTCCTCCGAGCACTGGCTCGGCCTCGACGACGGAGGCATCGACATGCTCACGCTGATGATGTGGGGCGCCCGTGTCTCGCTGATGGTCGGGTTCGCCGCCACGGTGGTCGCGATCCTGATCGGCGGGACGGTGGGCGTGACCGCCGGATACTTCGGGGGACGGACGGACACCGTTCTCATGCGGATCACCGACTACTTCCTCGTCATCCCCGACGTTCCCCTCATGATCGTGATCGCCGCGATCTGGGGTCCGAGCTTCTCCCACATCATCCTCGTAATCGGGCTGCTGCTCTGGACCAGCACCGCGAGGATCATCCGCGCGCAGGTGAAGAGCGTTCGCGAGCGCGTGTACGTGAAGCGTGCTCGGGCGCTCGGGGCCGGGAACGCGCGGATCGTGTTCCGGCACATCCTGCCGCAGGTCGCGCCCCTGCTCGTCGCCAACACCGTGCTGACGATCGCCGTCGCGATCTTCGCCGAGACCGCGCTGGCCTTCCTGGGGCTCGGCGACCCCGCGAGGATCTCGTGGGGTCGGATCATCGACTTCGCGGTGAAGGGCAACGCGATCAGTGCCCGAGCGTGGTGGGCGATCGTCCCACCGGGCGTCGCCGTCGCCCTCGTGATCCTGTCGTGCACGCTCATGGGGCAGGCGCTCGAAGACGCGCTGAACCCGCGCCTGCGCGTCGCGCACCTCGCGGCGCGCGGGTTCCGCCTCGGACGCGTGCCGGAGGAGCCCGCGTGAGCGAGCCGATCCTGCAGCTCGACGACCTCAACGTCTGGTTCGACCTGCCCGGCGGCGGGACCCTCCACGCGGTCCAGGGCGCGACGCTGTCGCTCTCGAAGGGCGAGCGGTTCGGGCTCGTCGGCGAGTCGGGCTGCGGCAAGACGACCGCGATCCTGGCGATGATGGGCCTCCTGCCGCCGAGCGCGACCGTTTCGGGGCGGGTCCTGCTCGAGGGCGACGACATCCTCGCCGGCGGCGAGGCGTCGATGCGACCGCACCGCTGGACCGACATCGCGATGATCTTCCAGGGCGCGATGAACGCCCTGAATCCCGTGAAGACGGTCGGATCGCAGATCGTGGAGCCGATGGAGCTGCACGGCGTCGCATCCGGGAACGCGGCGAAGGCTCGGGCGGGTGAGCTCCTCGAGATGGTCGGGATCTCGGCCGATCGCGCCGACCGGTTCCCGCACGAGTTCTCGGGAGGCATGCGGCAGCGCGCCGCGATCGCGATGGCCCTGGCCTGCAACCCGAAGGTGCTCCTCGCCGACGAGCCGACGACGGCCCTGGACGTGATGGTGCAAGCGCAGATCCTCCAGCTGCTGGTCGCCCTCTCGAACGACCTCGGCCTCACGCTGGTGCTGGTCACCCACGACCTCCCGATCGTGGCGGAGATCTGCGGGCGTGCGGCGGTCATGTACGCGGGGGAGATCGTCGAGGCGGCCTCGATGGACGCGCTGTACCACGACCCGGGACACCCCTACACGCGCCTCCTGTTCGCGGCGATCCCCGATCTCGAGGGCAAGGAGGACATCGTGTCGATCCCGGGAGCGCCGCCGCGTCTGGACCAGCCTCTCGTCGGCTGCCCGTTCCTGCCGCGCTGCGATCGTGCCTTCGAGCCATGTCAGGACGTGCGTCCCGAACTGCTCATCGTCGGCGACGGACACCGCGCCGCCTGTCACCTCAACGACCCGGCCTACGTGGTGGCGTCGTGAGCCAGGCGGCCCTCGAACCCGTGGAAGGCCGGCCGCTGCTCGAGGTCGACGGGCTCGTCGTCCGATACCCGGTGCCCCGTGGCATCGTGGGCACCCTGACCCGCAAGCCCAGACAGCGTGTCCACGCGGTTGAGGGCATCTCGTTCACCCTCGGACGGAGCGAGATGCTTGCGCTGGTCGGCGAGTCTGGGTGCGGCAAGACCACGACCGGGCAGGCGGTGCTCCGCTTGGTGGACGCCGAGGCCGGTTCGATCCTCCTCGACGGACGCGAGATCTCGAGGCTGAGGCACGGCGACCTGCGGCCGCTCCGCCGGAGGATCCAGATCATCTACCAGGACCCCTACGAGTCCCTCGACCCGCGCTTCCGGACGCGCGAGACGATCGAGGAGCCGATGATGATCCACGGCATCGGAGCCTCCAAGGCGGATCGGCATGCGCGGATGATCGCCGCCCTGGAGCGTGTGAGCCTTCATCCGCCCGAGCTGTTCACCGAGCGCTTCCCGCACGAGCTGTCGGGCGGCCAACGACAACGCGTCGCCATCGCCGCCGGGCTCGTCCTCGAGCCCGAGCTGCTCGTCGCCGACGAGCCCGTGTCGATGCTCGACGTCTCGGTCCGGGCCGGCGTGCTCGGCCTCCTGGACGAACTCCGCCGGAGCGGTCTCGCAATCCTCATGATCACGCATGACATCTCAACTGCCGCCCACTTCGCCGATCGCATCGCCGTGATGTACCTGGGGCGGATCGTGGAGGAGGGACTGGCCATCGACATCGTCACCAACCCCCAGCACCCATACACGAAAGCCCTCATGTCCGTGGTTCCCAAGCGTGACCCCCGGGATCGGAGCACGCCGCAGATCCTCCGGGGCGAGACCCCGAACCCAGTCCACGTCCCCCCGGGCTGTCGGTTCCACCCCCGCTGCCCGATCGCACAGGATGCCTGCCGTGAGCAGGACCCGCAGCTCCACCAGGCGAAAGCCGCGCGGTCCGCGGACCACCGTGCCGCTTGCCTGTTCGTGTGACGGCTCGCGGCTACCCGGCGAGCGTTCGGGCGCCGCGCTTGGCGAGCTGGCTGAAGACGATGTTCCGCTGGATCTCGGAGCTACGCTCCCATATCCGGTCGACGCGGAGCTCGCGGTAGAAGCGCTCGGCGACGTTCTCGCGCATATAGCCGCGCCCACCGAAGATCTGAATGGCCCGGTCGGCGACGCGGTTCGCCATCTGCTCGCGCAGAGCTTCGCCATGGAACAGCGTGCGTGCCGGATCCTCACATCGGCGGGCCACTAGACTCGGCGTCGGGAGGGTGGCCGAGCGGACGAAGGCGACGGTCTTGAAAACCGTTAGCGGGGCAACCCGCTCGTGGGTTCGAATCCCACCCCTCCCGCCCCGCCGCCCGCCGCGGTCCGTATCCTGTCCACCATGAGCCAGGCACCGATCGGCGTGCTCGTGATGGCGTACGGCACCGCGAGCGGCCCCGACGACATCGCGCGCTACTACACGGACATCCGGGGTGGGCGGCCGCCCTCGCCCGAGCTCCTCGCCGAGCTGAAGGAGCGGTACACGATCATCGGGAACCGCTTCCCGCTGCTCGAGATCACCCGAGCGCAGGCCGAAGGGCTCGAGCGTGAGCTGAACGCCGAGGAGCCGGGCCGGTTCCGGACGTACCTCGGCATGAAGCACTCGCCGCCGTGGATCGCCGAGGCGCTCGAGCAGATGCGCGCCGACGGCATCGAGCGCGCGGTCGGCATCGTGATGGCCCCGCACTGGTCGGGGATGTCGGTGGTCTCGTACCGCGAGCGCGTCGAGCGCCACATCGCCGAGCGCGGTGGCCCGACGTTCACCTTCGTCGAGCGCTTCCACGACCATCCCCTATTCCTGGAGCTGCTCGAGGGCCGAGTCGCGCACGCGCTCGCGACCCTCGGCCCCGCCGAGCGCGAGGGCGCCATCGTGGTGTTCTCGGCGCACAGCCTGCCGGTTCGCGAGCTCGAGGACGGAACCTTGCGCTGCAAGCTCTGCGAGGCCTGCCCCGACGGATGTCGATACGAGGGAGGCCTGCGCGAGACCGCCGAGCGTGTGTCGCAGGCGCTCGGACTCGCGCACTGGACGACCGCATGGCAGAGCGCGGGTCGCACGGCCGATCCCTGGTGGGGCCCGCCGATCGAGGAGATCATCCCTGTGCTCGCCGAGCAAGGTCACCGCGCGGTGGTCGTGTGCTCGGCAGGGTTCGTCGCCGATCACCTCGAGATCCTGTACGACCTCGACGTGCTGTGCCGACAGATCGCCGAGGACGCCGGGATGCACTTCGTGCGGACCGAGATGCCGAACGCGGACCCCGCGTTCACCCGGATGCTCGCGAGCGTCGTGCGCGAGCACCTAGCGGAGCCGGCGTGACGGCTCGCGTCGTGGTCGTGGGCGGTGGGGTCGCCGGCCTGGCGACCGCGTTTCGCCTGTCGCGCGGGACCGATGCGCCCGAGGTGGTCGTGCTCGAGGCCGAGGAGGCACCGGGCGGCAAGGTGCGCACGGCGGTCGTGGGCGGGATCGAGCTCGAGGCCGGCCCCGACTCGCTGCTCGCGCGCAAGCCCTGGGCCGTCGAGCTCTGCCGCGAGCTCGGCCTCGGCGACGACCTGGTTGCGCCGGCACCGGCCGCGACCCACGTCTACACCGACAAGGGTCTGCTGCGGTTCCCGGCCGGCCCGTTCGGGATCTCGACCGATCCGGTCGAGCTGGTGCGGTGGCCGGGCATGTCCTACGCCGGCAAGGTCCGCGCTGGCGGAGACCTCGTCCTGCCGCGCCGGCGCGAGGAGGGCGATGAGGCCCTCGGGTCCCTGCTCCGCCGCCGGATCGGCGACGAGGCGACCGAGACGCTGGTCGCCCCGCTCCTCGGCGGCCTGTTCGCCGGCGACATCGACAGGTTGAGCGTGCTCGCCACGTTCCCCGAGCTCGCCGCGTGGGAGCGCGAGCACGGCAGCCTCGTGCGCGGCGCCCGCGCACAGGCCAGGGCCGCAGCGGCGCATCGCGCGCCGGGCACCGGAGTGCCGCCGATGTTCCTTCGCCTGCGCGGTGGTCTGCGGCGGATGACGGACGCGCTCGGCTCTGCGCTCGGCACCGAGCGTCTCCGCCTGGGCACGACGGCGGCGGGGGTCGCGCGGGACGGCGCGGGGTACGTCGTGCTCACCCACCACGACGAGATCGCGGCGAACGCCATCGTGTTCGCGACCCCGACGTACGTCACGGCGGACTTCGCGCGGACGCTGGCGCCGGAGGCCGTCGTCGGTCTGGACGCGATCCCGTACGTCTCGACGGCGGTCGTGCTGATGGTCTATCCGCGGGGCACGGGCGAGCGGCTGCCCCAGTCCTCGGGCTTCGTCGCGCCGCGCGGCCGGCTCGCCGTCACGGCGGCGACCCTCGTCTCGCGCAAGTGGCCGGATCCCGCGTTCGCGGACCGCGCGGTGGTGCGGTGCTTCATCGGCGCGTTCGGCATGGAGGAGTCCCTCGGCGCGTCCGACGGGGTGCTGGTCGAGCGCGTCTCCCGCCAGCTCGCCGACATCTTCCCGCTCCCCGCCGAGCCCGAGGCCGCCGAGGTCGTCCGCTGGCCGGACGCGATGCCCCAGTACGAGGTCGGTCACCTCGACCGTGTCGCCGCGATCGAGGACGGCCTGCCGCCCGGGGTGTTCGTGGTCGGCCAGGCCTACCGGGGCGCGGGCATCCCTGATTGCGTCCGCCAGGCGAACGAGGTCGCCGAGCGGGTGCGCACCCATATGCTTGGGTCGCGATGAACGACCGATTCCTGCGCGCCTGCCGCCTCGAGCCCGTGGACCGGACGCCCGTGTGGTTCATGCGCCAGGCCGGTCGCTACCTACCCGAGTACCGCGAGATCCGGGGCGACCGCGACATCCTGGAAACCTGCCGCGACCCCGAGGTCGTCGTGGAGATCAGCCTCCAGCCCCTGCGGCGCATGGATCTTGACGCGGCGATCGTGTTCAGCGACATCATGGTGCCGCTCGAGGCGATCGGGCTCGGCATCCACATCGCGGCCGGCACCGGTCCGGTCGTGGACGAGCCGATCCGCGCCGAGTCGGATCTCGCGCGCCTGCGACCGCTCGAGCCCGAGGCCGACGAGCCACACCTGCTCGAGGCCATCCGGATGCTCCGCGCCGAGCTCCAAGTACCACTCCTCGGGTTCTCCGGGGCGCCGTTCACGCTCGCGAGCTACCTCGTGGAGGGCGGTCCCTCGAAGGACCATGCGCGGACGAAGGCGTTCATGCACGGCGAGCCGGCGACGTGGGGACGCCTGATGGACGCGCTCGCGGACCTCTCGATCGCGCACCTGCGGGCGCAGGTCGAGGCCGGGGCGCAGGCCGTGCAGGTCTTCGACTCGTGGATCGGCGCGCTCGACCCCGACGACTACGCGAGCGCCGTGCTGCCGTACTCGCGCAAGGTGTTCGAGGGCATCGCGGACCTCGGCGTGCCACGGATCCACTTCGGTGTCGTGACCGGCGAGCTGCTCGGCCTCATGGCCCAGGCGGGCGGCGACGTCGTCGGGATCGACTGGCGCGTGCCGCTCGACACGGGATGGGAGCGGGTGGGACGCGACCGCGCCGTGCAGGGGAACCTCGACCCCGCGGTGTGCCTCGGCCCGTGGGAAGCGGTGCGGGGCAAGGCGCTCCGTGTGTTACAGCGCGCCGACGGTCGCGACGGGCACGTGTTCAACCTCGGTCACGGCGTGCTGCCCTCGACGCCGCCCGACACGCTGCAGCGCGTCGTGGACCTTGTGCACGAAACGACGGAGCGCCCGACGTCGTGACGGGACAGGTCATGGTCGTCGGCGCGGGCGTCGCCGGCCTCACGACGGCGTACCGGCTGCTCCTCGCCGAGCCCGCGCTCGCCGTCAGCGTCTTCGAGACCGACGCTCGGATCGGCGGTGTCATCCACGCGGTGCGGGTCGGCGACCTCGAGCTGGACGCGGGCCCTGAGGCGTTCATGGCGCGCAAGCCGTGGGCGACCGAGCTCGGGCGCGAGCTCGGTCTCGAGCTCGTCGCGCCGAGGGCGCACGGCTCGTACGTGTGGACCGACCGAGGGTTGCTGCCACTCCCGCCGACGGCGCTCGGTGTCCCGGCGGAGCTCGATGCCTTCGCGCGGTGGCCGGGGCTCTCTCTCGCGGGTCGCCTGCGAGCGCTCTCGGACCTCGTACGCCGCGCCGCGCCCAGCCCGGTGGACGAGACGCTCGGCGCCCTCGCCCGGCGGCGTCTCGGCGATGGGTGCACCGACGCGCTGGTGCAGCCGCTCCTCGGCGGGCTGTTCGCGGGCGACGTCGACCGGCTGAGCGTGGCCGCCACGTTCCCCGAGCTCGCGGGGTGGGAGCGTGACTTCGGGAGCCTGATCCGCGGCGCGCGCGCGGCGGGCAAGCTCGGGCGCGAGGCCGGCCCGATGTTCCTGCGCCCGCGTCACGGTATGGCCTCGCTGCCGGGAGCGCTGGCATCGGCGATCGGGCGGGAGCGCGTCAGGACCGGCACCGCCGTGACCGGGATCGCGGCCGCGGGCACCGGGTTCGTCGTGCGCGCCGGCGCCGGTGCGGAGCT
>CAYUSA010000007.1:0-74732 GCA_964447335.1 uncultured Actinomycetes bacterium | reverse complement strand
CCCGGCCCCCGCGGGGGACAGGCCGGCCCAGAGGGCGTCGCCGGGGCCCGTGAGGGGCTCGGCGAGGGCCATCCGCGGGGGGGCGTCGCGGGGCGGGAGGCCGGGCGAGAGCACGGGCGTGTCGCACTCGACGCGCTCGCGAACGCCGCCCGCCGAGACCACGACCGCGCGCACGCCCTTCGAGCCCTCGGCGGCCACGACGCGGCCGTCGCGGAATACCCTCGCGCCGCTGGGGGCGCGGTCCGCGAGCGCGGCCGGCGCCACCACCGCGGCGATCTCGACCCCCGAGCGGCTGAGCACCTCGAGGTGCTCGAACGCCTCCTGCGTCCCCGCGACGACCACCGCGCGGGCGCCGGGGCGCACGTGGTGCACGCCCGCCATGCGCGCGGCACCCCGCCCGAGCCACACGCCCGGCACGTCGTTCCCGCCGAACACGCCGTGGGTCTCGACCGCGCCGGTCGCGACCACGATCCGCGTCGGGTGGACGCGCAGGAGCTCCGTCTCGGCGGCGAGCGGCACCATCGGTCCCTCGTAGATCCCGACCGCCGTGTGGCGCTCGAGGAGCGTGATCGCGTCGTTCGTGCGCACCTCGGCCGCGAGGGCCTCGAGCCGATCCCGCGCGGCGCCGGGCGCCAGCTTCTCGCCCACCCGCCCTTCGTCCGCGACGAGCACACGCCCGTCGCGCTCGGCCGCCGCGAGGGCCGCCGCGAGCCCGGCGATCCCGCCGCCGACGACGAGCACGTCCGTGTGCACGTTGCGAACCTCGACGTGCCGAGGGGCGCGGTCGGTCGGGAGCGTCCCGACGCCCGTCGCGCGGCGGATGAACTTCTCGGCGACCTCCCACGCGAAGCGCGGGCGGATGAACGTCTTCGAGTAGAAGCCGACCGGCATGAGCGGATGCGCGAGCCCGGACACCGAGAGCGCGTCCGTGTCGGCCGACGGCCATCCCGTCTCGCGCTCGACGCGCATGCCGTCGCGCGCCTCGGTGGTGCACGCGCGGGTGCCCGGCTCGCCGTCGACCGTGCACAGGCAGTTCGGGCAGTCGCCCGTGACGCAGTACAGCCCGCGCCGGCGGTGCTGCTTCAGCGATCGGTTGAAGGTGCGGACGCCCGCACGGAACAGCGCCGAGGCGACGGTATCCCCGTCCTGGAGCGGGACCTCTCGTCCCTCGAAGTCAAGCGTCGCCATCGAGGACCACGTTCCGCTCGGTGTCGCGGGTCAAGGTGAGCCAGCGACGGCAGCCGTAGGCGTGGAACCAGCGCTCGGGCTGGGGACCGGGTGCGTTCTCGCGGAGGTAGACGCGCCGGAAGTCCGCCTCGGGGTCGGGTGACTCGAGGTCACGGAGCTCGCCCCCGAACGTGAACTCGGTGTACTCGCGGGACCCGCAGTGCGGGCAGGGGATCATCAGGCCCACGATCCGGCTCCTCCCGGGAGCGTTGCGGCACAACGCCACCAGGCGTCGTCCCGCGGATGCTCCCGCGTGTCGTCGCCACGATACCGCCGCGGGCGTCGCCCCGGCACGGCCGGAAGTGACCTGCGGTCGCCGTCCGCGCTCAGCCGGGCGGCGAAGCCTCGGACCGCCCGCCGAGGCCCGGCGGGCGCAGACGGCCGTCGAGGGTCTCGCCGAGGGCGACGGCCGCGTCCACGAGGGCGTCGAGGTCCACCGCCTCGGTCCGGAAGTTCGTGATGCACGCCCGCACGGCGTACCGGCCGCGGATCTCGGCGTTCGACGGGAACGAGTGGCCGTCGCGGCGGATCTCGACCATGAGGTGCTCGTTCAGCCGGTCGAGGTAGGTGTCTCGCTCGGGTCCCTCCGGGAGGCCGGGCGGGAAGAAGCGGAAACAGGCGATGGAGAGCGTCACGGGAGCCATCGACTCGAGCGACGGGTGCTCGCGGACCCGCCGGTCGAGATAACGAGCGAGCTCGACGTCGTGGGCGATCCGTCGCCCGTACGCGTCGGCGCCGTGCGCGGCGAGCGAGACCCACACCTTCAGCGCGGAGAACGCCCTCGACCACTGGGGCCCGAGCCCGCCGAGGTTCTGCCCGCTCCCGGTGAGGTCGAGGTCCTCGCGCACGTAGGCGACATCGGTGTGCGAGAAGCTCCGGCGCAGCGTCTCGAGGTCGCGGACCAGCAACGCGGCGCTCGACTGGGGGGTCGACAGCCACTTGTGCGGGTCGAACGCGACGGAGTCGGCCCGCTCGACGCCGGCGAGGAGCGGACGCAGCTCGGGCGCGAGGACCGCGGCACCCCCGTACGCGGCGTCCACGTGGAACCAGACCCTCTCTCGGCGGGCGACATCGGAGAGCTCCGGCAGCGGGTCGATGGCGCCGGTCCCGGTGGTGCCGGCCGTGCCGACGATGGCCATCGCGCGGATCCCCGCCCCGCGGTCCGCCGCGATCGCCCGCTCGAGCGCATCCAGGCGCATCCGGCACGCGTCGTCGGTCTCGATGCCCCGGACGGCCGCCTCGCCGAGCCCGAGCATGTCCGCGGCCTCGGCGATGGTCGCGTGGGCCTCGCGCGAGGCGTAGATGGCGAGGCGCGCCCCGCCGAGTCCGACCCGGCGGGCGTCGGGCGCCACGGCGTCCCGGGCGACCTTGAGCGCGGTGAAGTTCGAGGCCGCACCCCCGCTCGTCATGAGCCCTCCCGAGCCGGGCGGAAGGCCGAACCGCGACGCGAGCCACCGCAGCAGGTGCGCCTCGAGCTCGCTCGCCCCCGGGGAGAGCATCCAGCCGCCGACGTTCGCGTTCAGGCCGGCGGCGAGCAGGTCGGCGGCCGCGCCGGGGACGGTCCCCGCGCCCGTGACGTAGGAGAGGTGCCCGGGGTGGCCGGCGTAGACCGAGTGCTCGAACAGGAGCGGGCGGAGCAGCTCGGCGATCGCGGACGGCTCGAGGCCCTCCGCGGGGATCGGGAGCTGCATCGCGGCGGCGACCTCCGCGGCCGGTTCCATCCGCGAGACGGGGAGCTCGCGCAGGCGTGCGAGGAGCTCCACCCACAGCTCGAGCATGCGCTCGCCGATGTCGCGAGCGCGCTCGGGGTTCCAGTCGAGGTCGGTCATCGGGGCCGGACGGTCGGACATGCTCCCTGCGATCTCCTCGCTCGAGGATGGCGTGTGCGGAACGAGCGTATCGGGCAGCGAGCAGGTCGTCCGCGCGAGACCCCGTCGCGGCGTGGTTCCATGTGCCGGTGCGACCGCGCTCGATCCTCTGGGCGTACCAGCGCGCGGCGCGGGTCTGGCTGACCGCCGCCGGGCTCGCGCTGCTGCTCCCCGCGTCGACCCGCCTGGGGATCTGGCTGCCCCTGCATCTCGCGCTGGCCGGCGCCGTGTCCGTCGCGATCAGCGGTGCGATGCAGAACTTCGCGCTCACCCTCACGGCGACGCCAGCGCCGCCGCTGCCGCTCGTATGGGCGCAGTTCGGGCTCGCGAACCTCGGGGCCGGTCTCGTCGCCGTCGGGTACCCGAACCACCTGGACCTGTTCGTGGCGGCCGGCGGCGCGTGTTTCGTGGGAGCCATGGCGATCCTCGGGTTGATCGTCATGCGCGCGTGGCGGCGCGCGCTCAACAAGCGCCACCCCTTCCCGGTCGCGATGTACGGCGGGGCGGTGGTCGCCGTCCTCCTCGGCGGGACGCTCGGCGCGCTCGTCGGCAGCGGCGCGGTCCGAGACCCGGAGGCCTGGCTCGGGTTGCGTCAGGCACACCTCACGCTGAACGTGCTCGGGTGGGTCTCGCTCACGATCGTGGGCACGCTCGTGACGCTGCTGCCGACCGTGCTCCGGATCAAGATCCCGCCGTGGCACGGGCCGGTCGTGGGATGGTCCCTTTCCGTGGGCGTGGTCCTGGTCGCGGCAGGGCTCGGGCTGCGGTCGGAGCCGGTCGCCGCGGTCGGCGGGCTCGGTGTCGTGCTCGGCGCGATGGGGACCGCCTGGCTCGCGGTCGCGGCGATGCGGACGCCGAGGACGTGGCCGGTGCCGATCGCGGCCAAGCACTTCGTCGCGGGGGTCGCGTGGTTCGTCGGCGGGGCGATGGGACTCGCGGTCGCGCTCGCGCGCGGGCTCGACGCGTTCGCGGCCTACCGGGAGCCGTACATGGTCGCCTTCGTGGGAGGGTGGATCGTCCAGGTGCTGCTCGGCGCCTGGACGTACCTCCTGCCGATGGCGCGGCCCGGACACCCCGACGAGCGACGTCGCCAGCTCTCGGTCGCCGAGCTCGGGGGAACGCTCCAGCTCGTGGCGCTGAACGGCGGGCTCCTCCTCCTGCTCGCGGGTGCGCTCGACCGCGGGCCGTCGGCGCTCGTGCCGGTCGGAACGGGCCTCGCGCTCGGGGGTGGGGCCGTTGCCCTCGCGAAGGCCTGGGCCTTCCCGCTGCTCGCGAAGGCACCGGTGCTGACGCCGCGGCTCCGGCGGATCTGGGGCGCGTAGCTCGCGCCGCGCGTCCGGTCCGGTCGCCGCCTCGTATGGCAGGATGGGCCGCGATGGGAGCTCCCTTCCGCGCGGCCGTGGTCACCGTCTCCGACGGCGTGACGCAGGGCGTGCGCGAGGACGCCTCGGGCGCGGCGGCCGAGGAGCTGCTGCGCGCAGCGGGCCTCGAGGTCGCCGAGCGGGCCGTCGTTCCCGACGAGCGCGCCGAGATCGAGGCGCTGCTCCGCGCGCTCGCGGGTCGGGGCCTTGCGCTCGTCGTGACCACCGGCGGGACCGGGTTCGGCCCTCGCGACGTGACGCCGGAGGCGACTCGCGCGGTGATCGACCGGGAGGCGCCCGGCCTCGCCGAGCTGATGCGCCGCGCGGGCCTGGAGCACACGCCTATGGCCGCGCTGTCGCGCGCCGTCGCCGGAAGCGTGGGGGCGACGCTCGTGCTCAACCTGCCGGGGAGTCCGAAGGGCGTGCGCGAGAGCCTCGAGGCCGTGCTGCCCGTGGTGCCTCACGCGCTCGAGCTCCTGGCGGGCTCGACCGGTGCGCATCCGACGGGCCACGCGGCCGCGCCGCCTTCCCCGACCGAACGCCCCCTCGTCCCCGAGGGCCCCCTCGTTCGAGCCACGGCGGTCAAGATCCACGGGTCGCCGCCGTGCCGCCTCGGCAACCGGGTCGTCATCGTGCCGGGCGGCCCGTTCGGCGGCACCCTCGGGTGCGCCGAGCTCGACGCGGCCGCTGCGGCGATCGCGCCCGAGGTGCTCGCGGCCGACGAACCGCAGCTCCGCACCCTCATGCACGACCTCGGCGAGGTCGAGGTCCTCTTCGAGCCGGTGCTCGAGCCGGCCTTGCTCGTGATCGTCTCGGCCACCGACGTCGCGCGGGAGCTCCAGGCACTCGCGGGGCGGATCGGCTACCTCGCGGCACTCGTCGAGCAGCGCGTCGAGCGCATCGGCCCGAGCGACCACGAACGCGGCTGGGCGGTGGCCGCCGGGGTCGAGGGCCTCGCGCTCGACGAGCGCTCGGCGGTGGTGTTCACCGACCACGACGCCCCCGGGGTCGCGGCCTTGCTCGCGGAGGTCCTGCGGTCGCCTGCGGGCTTCATAGGGGTCATGGGGAGCCGACGCCACCTCGGTCCCTACCTCGACGAGCTCCGCCACATGGGCATCGGCGAGGAGGACATCGAGCGCATCCGCTCGCCGCTCGGTCTGGACCTCGGGGGGCAACGCCCCGAGGAGATCGCCCTGTCGATCGCCGCCGGCCTCGTCGCCGCTCGTCACGGCCGCCGGGGCGGATGGCTCCACGCGCGCCGATGAGCACGACCCCCGGCCACGTCCGCAAGAACCTCCGGTACTGGGACCGCGTGAGCGACGAGTACCAAGCCAAGCACGCGCGACAGCTCAACCGCTGGGAGCGCCCGGTCTGGGGCGTGTGGGGCATCCCCGAGTCCACGCTCGACGTGCTCGCGGAGGTCCGCGGCCTCGACGTGCTCGAGTACGGCTGTGGCGCCGGCCAGTGGTCGATCTGGCTCGCGCGTCGCGGCGCCCGGCCGGTCGGCCTCGACCTGTCGATCCGCCAGCTCGAGCATGCGACGCGCCTCATGGCGGAGGCCGACACGCGGTTCCCGGTCGTGAACGCGAACGCCGAGCGCACCCCGTTCGCCGACGCGAGCTTCGACCTCGTGGTCTGCGATCACGGGGCCATGACGTTCGCCGATCCTCGTCGAACCGTGCCCGAGGTCGCACGGCTCCTTCGCCCCGGCGGGCGGCTCATCTTCAACATGGCGAGCGCGTTCCACTTCCTGTGCTGGGACAACGAGGCCGAGGCGCTCGGGGAACGGCTCCAGCGTGACTACTTCGGGATGCGCAAGTGGGACGAGGAGTCGGTCGACTTCAGCCTCCCGTACGGCGAGTGGATCCGTCTGTTCCGCGCGAACGCGTTCGAGATCGAGGACCTCATCGAGCTCCGGCCGCCGCCGCGGACCCGCACGACGTACCCGTGGTACGCCCCGCTCGAGTGGGCGCGCCGGTTCCCCGCCGAGAACATCTGGAAGGCGCGGAAGACGGGGTGAGATGCGCGCGCGGATCGCGGTGATCGTGGCGGTCGTCGTCGTGTCGGCGCTCGCGCTCCTGCCGACGGTGCTCCGCGCCGAGGTCGACGATCCGCGCCTGAACGTCATCGTCATCCTCACGGACGACCAGTCCTTCGACTCCATCCCGCGCTCGGTCCCGGTCATGCCGTTCCTCCAGTCGTGGGTGCTCGACCCGGGCGACCACTGGGTGACGTTCTCGAACGGGTTCGTGAACACGCCGCTCTGCTGCCCGTCGCGGACGACGATCCTCACGGGCGGGTACGCGCACCACACCGGGGTCCAAGACAACGCGGACGGGCCGCTGATCGACGAGACCGCCACGCTCGCCACGTGGCTGGACGACGCCGGGTACCACACCGGGCTTGTCGGCAAGTACCTGAACCTGTACCCCTTCGACCGCGGCCCCTACGTGCCGCAGGGGTGGGATCGCTGGTGGGGCAAGGAGCAGGGGACGTCGGAGAGCCTGTACCACGACTTCACGCTCGTCGAGCAGGGCGACCCGGTCCACTACGGGGAGACCGACTACTCGACCGACGTCTATGCCGGCAAGGCGCTGGAGTTCCTCCGCGACGCACCGTCGGACCAGCCGTGCTTCCTGTGGTTCGCGCCCACCGCGCCGCACCCCCCCTGGGTCTCGGCGCCCCGGCACGAGGGGCGCTACGCCGACCTCGTCGTGTCGACCGCGCCCTCGGTCGGCGAGGCCGACGTGAGCGACAAGCCCGCGTGGGTCCGCGGCCTTCCGGTCTTCGACGCCGAGGACCTCGCCGCGATGCGCTCCGCGCGGCAGAGGTCCTACGAGGCGCTCCTCGCGGTCGACGATGCGATGCGCTCGATCGTCGACGAGCTCCGCGAGCGCGGGGAGCTCGATGAGACCGTGTTCGTGTTCCTGTCCGACAACGGGTTCTCCTTCGGCGAGCACCGGTGGACGAAGAAGATCTGCCCCTACGAGGAGTGCATCCGCGTGCCGTTCCTGATCCGCGTCCCCGGTCTCGCCCCGCGCATCGAGCCGGCGATGGTCTCTGCCGTCGATCTCACGCCGACGATCGCCGAGCTCGCCGGCGTCCGACCGGACGTGTCGATGGACGGCGTGAGCCTCGTGCCCCTGCTCCGAGACGACTCGCACGAGGGCCTTCCCGGCGAGGTGTTCGCCGAGTGGGTGGGCGACGACCGGATCCCGGCCTGGTGGGAGCTCCGGCGGCCGAGATGGTCCTACATCGAGCTCGCGACGGGCGAGCGCGAGCTGTACGACCTGCGGGCGGATCCGTACCAGCTCGTGAACCTCGCGGGCGATCCGGCCGCCGCGACGCGCGAGGAGCACATGGCCGCGGCGCTCGAGGCCTACCGGAGCGCGTGACGCGCCGCACCGGGGCGGCCGCAGCCCCGACGCTCGTGCTCGCGGCGCTCGTGCTCTCGGTGCCGGGAGTGGCTCGAGCCCGGGACAGGCCGCCGGACGTCGTGGTCATCGTCACCGACGACCAGCGCGCGGACTCGCTGTGGGCGATGCCGATCCTGGACCGCGAGCTTCTCGCCGAGGGCGCCATCTTCCCCAACGCGTTCGTCGTGAACCCGATCTGCTGTCCGAGCCGCGCGAGCATCCTCACCGGCGCGTGGTCGCACACGACGGGCGTGTACCGGCAGACGCCTCCGTTCGGACGGGTCGAGGCGTTCCGCGACGGCTCCACCCTCGCGACGTGGCTCGACGACGCGGGGTACACGACCGGGTTGTTCGGCAAGTACCTCGACGGGTATCAGCACCGTGCGCTCACGGGTGTGATCCCGCCGGGGTGGGACCGATGGGTCGCGCTCGTGCACTCGACGTACCTCGACTACAAGCTCACCGTGGACGGTGAGGTGCGCTCGTTCGGGAGCGCGCCCGCCGACTACTCGACGGACGTGCTCGCGGCCGAGGCCGTCGCCTTCGTGCGCGAGGCCGAAGGTCCCCTCTTCCTGTACTTCGCCCCCGCGGCCCCGCACGGGCCGGCGCCGCCCGCGCCCGGCGACCAGGATGCCTTCGCCGATCTCCCGCCGTGGCGGCCGCCGAGCTACGACGAGGCCGACGTCTCGGACAAACCGTCGTGGGTGCGCGCGCTCCCGACCCTCGCGCCCGAGCGTCGCGCCGAGGTCGACGTTCTGCGTCGCAACCAGTACGGATCGCTCCTGTCCGTCGACCGCGCCGTGGGTGAGCTCATCGCAGCCCTCCGCGAGACCGGTCGCCTGGACAACACACTCATCCTCTACACGTCGGACAACGGTCTCGCGTGGGGCGAGCACCGGTGGACGAAGAAGGAGGCGCCGTACGAGGAGGTGATCCGCGTCCCGCTCGTCGCGCGTTGGGACGCCGGTGGCGTCGAGCCCGGCTCGAGCCCGACCGAGCTCGCCCTGAACGTCGATCTCGCGCCGACGATCGCCGAGGCCGTCGGGATCACCGCGCCCGGCGCCGAGGGTCGCAGCCTCCTTCCGCTCCTTCGTGGCGAGCCGGTCCCGGACTGGCGCGAGGACTTCCTCGTCGAGCACCTCGCGGGCACGAACCCGGTGCCGACGTACTGCGCGGTCCGGTCGACGGGGTGGGCGTACGTCCGCTACACGACCGGCGAGGAAGAGCTGTACGACCTGACCGTGGACCCGTCGGAGCTCGAGAACCTCGCGACCGACCCCGGCGCCGCGGGAACGCTCGCCCGGATGCGCGCGCGGCTCGAGGCGCTCTGTGACCCGCCGCCGCCCGGGTACCTCGAGTCGGGGCTCGACCTGCGCCTGCTGGTCGGGCTGGGCGTGATGCTCTGCCTCCTCGTGCTCGGCGCCGTCCGAGGCCGGGCGGTGCACCGCGATGCCGTGACGCGGCCCGCCGGGTAGGGGATACTCGCGCCGGTGTCGTACACGCCCGGACCCGGTTCCCGGCTGCCCGTTCCTCGAGGCCGTGGGCGGCTCGCGCGCCGCCGCGCTGCGCGTCGGCGAGGGTTCCTGGCGTTCGTCGGCGTGCTCGTGCTCTTCATCGTGGTCGCGGCGTGGGCGGTCGGCGGCGACGACGGGAAGCGCGCGGACGGCGGCACGCAGGCGAGCGGCGCGACGGGTGCGACCGGCGACGGCGGTCACGGCGACGGGAACGGCGACGGCACCTCTCCGACGCCGAGCGTCACGATCGTGCCCGGGGAGAACCCCATCGAGCACGTCGTGTTCATCATCAAGGAGAACCGCTCCTTCAACAACTACTTCGCGACCTACCCGGGCGCCGAGGGCTCGACCGAGGGCGGCACGATCGAGTGTGACGAGAACGGATGCTCGGACGGGCCGGTCGTGCAGCTCGACAAGGGCCCCGACGTTTACGAGCACGACCTCACGCACTGCTTCCGGTGCGGCCTCGTCGCGATCAACGACGGCAAGATGAACGGCTTCAACTGGATGAACGGTGTCATCCCGACCGATGCGGAGAAGGCGCCCCTGTACGGTCACGACATGCAGGGGTACTCGTACCTGGAGCGCGAGGACATCCCGAACTACTGGGCGTACGCCGACCGCTTCGTGCTCGCCGACCACTTCTTCACGCCGATGTACGGGCCGACGCTCCCCGAGCACCTCTACGCCGTCGCCGCGCAGTCCAACGGCATCGTCGACAACAAGTCGACCACCGACCACGAGGGCAGCTACTGCGACGACCCGACCGAGAACGCCACGCGGTTCGAGCCGCACCTGTCGGCGGGCGAACTGCGGAACATCATGCAGCTCGAGGAGCGGATCACGGAGAACGGTGACAACGCGTACGCGATCGGCAACTACTGGGACAGCGTCCGCCTGTGCTTCGACATCCCGGTCCTGCCGGACCAGCTCGAGGACGCCGGCATCTCCTGGAAGTACTACGCGACCGAGAACGCCTGGATGAATGTGCTCCAGATGATCAAGCACGTGCGGTACAGCTCGATGTGGGACAAGGTGCAGGAGCCGGACAACTTCGTCCAGGACGTCCGGCGCGGCGAGATGCCTCAGGTCTCCTGGATCATCCCGCCCGAGTCGTACAACGAGCACCCGGGTGCGGGCAAGAGCACCTGCGCGGGGGAGAACTGGACCGTGAACCAGGTGAACACGGTCATGAAGAGCGAGTACTGGGAGTCCACGCTCATCGTGGTCGTCTGGGACGACTTCGGCGGGTTCTACGACCCGGTCGCGCCCCCGCACTTCGACATCATGGGGCTCGGGCCTCGGACGCCGGCGCTCATCATCAGCCCCTACACGCGCCGGGGCGACAACCCCGACGGCGGGTACGTCGACAGCACGGTCTACGAGTTCTCCTCGGTGCTCGCGTTCATCGAGCGGCTCTTCGGCCTGGACCCGATGACCGAGCGCGACGCGCAGGCGAGCCCGCTCGCGGGCGCACTGGACTTCGAGAATCCGAACTTCGACAAGCTCATGTTGGACCTCCGCCAGGATTGCCCTTACGGCACGAGCCTCGCGCAGTTCCGGCCGACGTGGCCGCTGCTGCGAACCATCGGCTCGCCGTTCGACTGAGCGCGGGCCTCAGCCGTCTCCGTACCGTCCGGGCTCCGGGTACTTCTCCGATGGGCAGTCGGTTCGCAGCGGCAGTGGATCCGGTACCCGCGGCTCCTGGGTGAAGTCGAAGGCCGAGATCAGTGGCGTGGCATCCCGATCCCGCTGCGTCAGCTGCGTCAGTCCCCAGTTGTCCTCGATGAATCGCAGCACGCTCGAGAACTCGCCGAGCTCGGAGGTCACGAACCCTTCCTTCGCGTAGGGCGAGATGATGAGGAGCGGCACGCGGATCCCGAAGCCGAAGTCGTCGACCTGCGGCGGCGGGACGTGGTCGTAGAAGCCGCCGTAGTCGTCCCAGGTGATGAAGATCGCCGTGTCGGCCCAGTCGGGCCCCTCCATGACCGCGTTCACGACCCGGGTGGTCCAGTTCTCGCCCTGGCAGATCGAGTATTCCGGGTGGTCGGACACCTCGAAGCGCGGCGTGACCCACGTGACCGGCGGCAGCAGGCCGTCCCCGGCCTGCTGCACGAACCCGTCGACGGGGAAGATGTGGCTCTGCCACACCTCCTCGTCCTCGCGGATGTGGCGGACGGCGTCGTACGCCGACCAGATGTAGCCGTTCTGCCACTGGGTCGCCGCGTAGTACGCCCACGGGATGCCGGCCTCGGTGAGGAGGTCGCCCTCGGTGAGGAAGTCGAAGCACGGCGAGACCTTCTTCGCGACGCCCTCGCTGTCGAACACGTTCACCCAGGCGGTCTCGAGGGAGTCGCAACCCCAGGCCTTGAACAGCCCGGTCGAGCGGTGCCGCTCGCGGAGCAGGTCCTCGCCCTGGGGCGGGTTCTCGTGCGCCCCTCCCGATTGCGCGGCGATCGTGTACAGGTGGTTGGGGAACGACGGCCCCTGAGCGCTCGCGAAGAAGTTGTCCCCGAGCACGTACTCCGAGGCCCAGCGCCAGTAGTTCGGCAGGTCGCCGGGGAGGTACTGCGTGTATGCGTGAAGGTCGGCCGCCTCGCTGATCGTCGCGAACCCGTCCATCTTCCCCTCGTTCCAAGCCTGGAGTGAGCACGCGTAGCAGTGCTTGATGTCCGTCTCGAGGCGGTCGGGAGCCGGCGTGAGGGGGCGCGGCTCGCCCTGGTCCATCCCGACGCTCACGCCGTCCGCGCCGGGGAACCGGCCGAACATGTTGTCGAAGGTCCGGTTCTCCTTGATGACGAAGACGACGTGCTTGATCGGCGTGGCGGTGTCGAGCGCGGCGGCGTCGAAGGGGTCGGGGGCGGTCCCGTACTCGAGCGGTGGAACGGGAACCCACTCGGGCAGGTCGTCGCTGCAGGCGACCGCGACGAGCGCGGTGAGCGCGAGCAGCGCGACGATCCGAACGGCACGCACGGTCCCGGAACAGTACCCGAGGCCGGCTCGCGCGGCCGGGCTCAGTCGCCCGCCCGCGGGGGGCGGGCGGCGCGGAACACCGCGGGCGGGGCGTTCCGCGCGTGCTCGAGCACACGACTCATGCCGCGCGTGCCGTTCGCGCGGGCATCGCGCACGAGGCCGAGGTCGAGGGTCTCGATCGCGAACCCCTCCTCGAGTCCGAGCTCGAACAGCACGCGCCCGTGCGGGTCCACGCCGATCGACCGCCCGCCGCCGATGCTCGGCACGGCGTTCACGTTCACGACGTAGCACTGGTTCGCGATCGCGTTCGCCCGCGCGAGCACGAGCTCCTGCTCGCGGTCGGCGGTCGTCGTGAGTGTCGGCTGAAGGATGATCTCGGCGCCGCGGAACGCGAGTCCTCGCGCCATCTCCGGGAACCAGCCGTCGTAGCAGATGAGCACACCGATCTTGCCGACGCGAGGGATCTCGAACACCGGCGGCGCCTCGAGGCCGCGATCGATGTCCTCGAACCACGGGAAGACCTTCCGGTACCGCACGACGAGCCGGCCCGACGGGTCGAACACGAGCGCCGTGTTGTGGAGCTTGCGTCCCGCGCGCTCGGCGACCGAGCCGGCGCAGACCCAGCGGCGCGTCCTGGCCGCGAGGGCTCCGAGCCGTTCGGTGAGCGGTCCGGGGATCGGCTCGGCGACGCGGTGCAGGTAGTCGGGAGGTCCCGGCGTCCACGGATCCTCGCCGGTGACGAACAGCTCGGGGAACAGGTACAGATCCACGTGCGGGAACACCTGTCGATGCATCCGCACGAGGTGCTCGAGCTTCTCGAGGGTGGCAGCCGCGTTCCACGGCACTGGCCGCGCCTGCGCCGACAGGATCGTGAGGGTCGGAGCCATCGGCGCGAGCCTAGCAGCGGGCATCAGCACACCGTCAGGTCGAGCGAGGCTCCCGCGCCGCCGCCGATGCGGATGTCGCGCTCGGCCGGCAGGGTCCGCACCGCGTTCCACGGGTCCTCGTCGGTGCCCGGGTCAAGGAGGTACCGCGGGAAGTCGCTCCCCGCGATCTCGAGCCGCAGGCGGTGGCCGGGCCTGAGGCGGTAGCCGGTGTGCCCGAGGTCGACCTCGACCCGCCCACCGCCGGCCGGCACCCGCGAGATCCCCTGCAGGATCCGTCGTGCCCGGCCGTTCGGGAACACGTCGACGAGCTTGGCGGCCACGTGCGCGTTCGCCCCGAGGGCTCCGACCGTCGCGCGCACCCGCGCGGGCCCGGCGAGGTCGAGCGGCCTGGTCTCGGGCTCGGCGGTGAAGGAAAGGACGTCGTCGCGGGTCTCGACCTCGCGCTCGTCGGGCAGGCCGAGGAGCGGGCGCCAGCCGTCGCGGATCAGGTCGGGGACCGGGGAGGACGGATCGTGCGTCCAGCGGACCTCGGTCGCAACGGCGTCGGGACGCTCGGCCAGGCCGCCGCCCTCGACTCCCGCTCGCGCGTGCGCTCCGTCCACGAGGTGGAGCTTCCGGACGCTGGCGCCGGCGGGGGGCCAGGTCTCGGCCTCGCGCCAGCCCTCGTTCGCGAGGTGCCAGCGCACCGGCGGCATCGGCCCCGGGTCGAGCCCACGCAGGTGCCGGTCGAAGAACGCGAGCACCGGCCCCATCGAGGCCGGCAGGTAGCGCGCGAGCGCCTCGTCGTCCTCCTCGATGTCGAACACGGGCTCGCCGTCGGGCACGAGCGGGTCGTCGAAGTGGTCGGTCGAGTCCATCACGAGGCGCTGCCCCGGCGCCCCGGACGCCGTGGCCGCGAGGAAGTCCGCGACCTGCCCACGCTGGAAGACGTCCCACCAGCCGCCCCAGTGCAGGGCCGGGATGCGGAGCGCCGCGGCCGGGTCGCCGTTCGCGTAGATCCCGGTCGTCCAGAAGGGATCCTCGGGCGGCGTGCGGATCCACCGGTCGAAGCTCGGCGACCGCCGTCCCGCGTGCTCGGCCGCGACGACGTCGGCGAGCGGCCTCGTCGCGAACGCGGTGCGGAAGTCGTAGAGGTCGGCGCCGACCCACGCCGTCGCGGCCCACTCGCCCATCGCGTAGAGGCAGAAGACGCCCTGGTGGTGCATCCAGTCGTCCCCGACGCGCGATGTCGTGAACCGCGGCACGATCGCACGCAGCGCGGGGTGCCCGGTCGAGGCCGCCGCCCACTGCGTGAACCCGTAGTACGAGTCGCCGAACATCCCGACCGCGCCGTCGGACCAGCGCTGCGCGGCGATCCAGTCCAGCGTGTCGGCGCCGTCCTCGGCCTCGTGCACGAAGGCGATCGCCTCGCCGTCGCTCCGGAACTTGCCGCGGACGTCCTGGGCGACGAACGCGTAGCCGCGCTCGGTGGCGAGCGCGGCGATCTGCGGCATGAAGCTGAAGCGCTCGCTCTTGCCGTACGGCAGCCGCACGAGCACCGTGGGGAACGGCCCCGGGCCGTCGGGCAGGTAGACGTCGGTCGCGAGGCGCACGCCGTCCCGTGTCCGGATGCGGACCTCCTCGGCGCGAGGGTCGACCGCCGCCATCGGCAGCGGCTCCGGCGTCCGGACCGGATGCGGGCGGTCCGGATCCGGCTCGATCTCGACGTGGGGTGTCGTGCCGGCGAAGGACGCGAGCTCGCACCCGGTCGCGAGCGCCGCGTACGACAAGACCAGCCGCTCGGCCTCGGCGACCGAGCCCAGGTAGCCGAGGAGCACGCCGAGCCCGTGGTAGTCCTCGAGCGCGAGGAGGTTCCACGCGATCGTGCGCAGGTCCTCCCGTGGCTCGAAGTGCCCCTGCGCGACGCCGAGCTCGAGGATCGACACATACAGGTCCGTCTGCCGCGCGACGAAGAGCCGGTCGAAGTCCGCGAGCGCCGGGTTCGTGCGCTCGAACGGGACCGCCTCCCACAGCATCATCATCTCGGCGTCGTCGGGGCCGGTCGGCATGCCGGCGCGCACGGCTGTGACGAGGCGCTCGCGGGCGTCCTCGACGGCCTCCACGAGCTCGCGCCGGCGCTCGTAGTACCGCTCCATCGCGTGGCGGAACGCCTCCGAAAGGAGCTCCTCGAGCTCGGGGTAGTAGTACAGGACCGAGGCCGGCGTGAGCCCGGCCTCCTCCGCGATGTCGCGCAGCCGCAGGTCGAGCAGCCCTCGCGCGGCGATCACGCGGAGTGCAGCCCCGCGGATCTGGTGCCGCCGTAGCCCCTGGTCCTTCTTCCTCGGCACGCCGTCGACCTCCGCTGTTTCTCTGAACATACATCAAGGAATGGGGCCGGTTCACGGTCGGTTGCCTTGACATCGGGCTCGCGGTGGGTGAAGGATTCTCTGAACCGCATTCGACGTATCGAGACCGGAGGGTGACGCGATGGGTCAGTGGGACCTCGATCGGTGGATGCACGCCCCCGTCTCCCGGCGGCGCTTCCTGCGCGGTGCGGGGCGGGGCGGCATGGGGCTCTCGCTCGCGGCGGTGCTCGCGGCCTGCGGTGGCGACGAGCCGACGGCGGGCGGGTCCTCGCAGCCGCTCCCGGACATCGCCGGCGAGGTGAAGATCGCGCAGTGGCCTCTGTACATCGACCGGGCCAAGGGTGGACGGCGCCCGACGCTCGAGGCGTTCGAGGCCGAGACCGGGATCAAGCCGGACTACCGCGAGATCATCAGCGACAACCAGAGCTGGTTCGCGAAGCTCTACCCCCAGCTCTCGCGAGGGCAGGCGACCGGCTGGGACCTGATGTGCATCGCGGACTGGCTCATCCACCAGATGGGCAACAACGGCTACCTCGAGGACCTCCACTGGGACGCACTGCCGACGGCCGACAAGAACATGCTGAACGCGTTCCGGGACCCGGCGTACGACCCGGGGAACGCGCGCAGCGTGCCCTGGCAGGGCGGCGTCACCGGCATCGCGTACTACCCCGACCTCGTCGGCGGGAAGATCACGAGCTTCGCCGACCTCTGGGACCCCAAGCTCGAGGGACGGGTCGGCATGCTGACCGAGATGGTGGACGCGATGACGCTGACGCTGCTCATGCTCGGCGTCGACCCGCAGACGGCCACCCTGGATGACGCGAAGCGCGCGCAGGAGAAGCTCATCGAGCAGCGCGACGCGAACATCGTGCGCAGGTACTACGGTCAGGATTACGTGCAGGACCTCGTCGACAAGAACGTGTGGGCCTCGATGGCGTGGTCCGGCGACGTCTTCTACTGGAAGTACCTCGGCGGGGCGCCCGATCTCGAGTTCATCGTGCCGGACGAGGGCGGCATCATCTGGGCGAGCGGCGACGCGATCCCGATCGGCGCCGAGCACCCCGCCGACGCGCACGCGTTCATGGATTTCTACTTCCGCCCCGAGATCGCCGTGCAGGTGACCGACTGGGTCCTGTACATGACGCCGGTGGACGGCGTTCAGGATCTGATGCGGGACAAGGCGAAGGAGGCCAAGGGCGCCGACCGCGCGTACTACGAGACCTTGTCCGAGAGCCCGCTACTCTTCCCGCCGGAGGATCCTGCCGACGCGAACCTGTTCGAGTACAAGGCGTTCTCGGACGAGGAGTACCAGGCCTACGCGGAGCTGTTCTCCGACGTGATCAACGCCTGAGGAAGGGGGAACGACCCCCGCCCCTGCGGTCCGAGCGCCCGCGACGATCAGACCGGCTGGAGCACGAGCGCGCCGTGCTTGCGCAGCTCCTCGCGCCAGTAGGCCTGACCTTCCTCGGGGAGCGTGGAGACCGGGTCGTAGTACGGGTACTCGCGCGTGAGCGCCTCGGGGTCGTCGAACTCGATGCCGGTCCGGTAGTTCTTCTTCCAGTACGTGATGCCCTTCACCCGGTCGTAGTTGCTGATCATGTGGACCCAGCGCTTGCCGACGAAGGGAACGTCGCACACGAACCTCGGCGTCGCGAACCCCGGCAGGTACCCCATGATGGCCATCTGGAGGTCTTGCGCCTCCCACACGGCGAGGCGCCAGTGCTCTGCGTTCGGGATCATGTCGCACATGTAGAAGTAGTACGGGATCACCTTCGCGTGGTCGATGAGCATGAACGCGAGCTCGAGGAGCTGCTTCGGTTGCGTGTTCACCCCGCGCAGGAGCACGCCCTGGTTGCGGACGTCGCGGTAGCCCATGTCGAGGAGCTTGCCGACCGCCTTCGCGAAGATCGGCGTCACCTGCTGGGCGCTGTTCACGTGGGTGTGCACGGCGATCTCGACGCCGCGCTCGTGCGCGCGTTTCACGATCGCCTCGTAGCCCTCGAGCACCTCGTCCTGGAGGAAGTGCTGCGGCAGGCCCAGCAGGCCCTTCGTCGCGAGGCGCACGTCGCGGATGTTCGGGATCTCGAACAGCTTGAACAGCCACTCCTGCAGGCGTGCGACCGGCACGTTGGCCACGTCGCCGCCCGAGACCACGACGTCACGCACCGACGGCGTGCGTCGCAGGTAGTCGAGCATCGCGTCCCAGCGCTCCTGCTGCTTCATCTCGAACTTGTACTTCAGGACCTGCAGCGTGTCGTTGCCGACCAGGTCCATCCGCGTGCAGTGACCGCAGTACTGCGGACACGTCGGGATCATCTCGGCGAGCACCTTCGTGGGGTAGCGGTGCGTGAGTCCCTCGACGGCCCACATGTCGGACTCGTGTAGCGAGTCCCTCGAGGCCATCGGATGGCTCGGGAACTCATCCGCGCGATCGCTGAACGCCGGCGCCATGTAGCGGCGGACCGGGTCCTCGCGCAGGTCGCGCTCGTCCATGGTGTTGACCATCTGTGGGGGGATCAGCATCGACATCGTGGCGCGCTCCTGCTGGTCGCGCTCGATGTCCGCGTACAGGTCGCCGGGCAGGAGGTCGCCGAACGCGCGCTTCAGCTCGACGAGGTTCTTGATCGTGTGCGAGCGCTGCCACTGCGCCGACTCCCACTGCTGCGTCGTGACGCCCTTGAAGCCCGGCAGGCGCGTCCAGTCCGGCTCGACGAACTCGCGCTTCAGCGGGTACTCGAAGGGCTGCTCGGAGGCGTGGGCCTTCCCGATCTCGCGCTTCGGCCGTGCCTTGGTGGGCTGCGATCCGCCCTCGGTCTCCAGGATCTCATCGCTCATCTCGGACCCCCTGGGTGCTCGCGCCGGAGGCCCGGCGCCACGGACATCTTTCGAATGGACCGCCATTATACGGGGCATCCATCCGGCGAGGCCGCCTCTCTGCCGAAGGATATTCGGCCAGCTGACCTCGGGGCGAGAGCGAGGCCGAGAACGAACGAGGGACCCGCGGCGCCGGGTCCCTCTTCGATGTCCGGTGTGGTGCCACGACGCCGGCCGGGCCCTACGGTCAGCGGCGAGGGCCGCCTCGTCCGCCGCCCCTGCCGCCCTGCCCCGGGCCGCTACGCGGTCGCCGCTCGAACCGGAACTGCTCCTTCTCCGGCCGAGGGAGGCGGCTCTTGAGGGGCGGGTGCCCGGTGCGCTCGTACCGCACCCGGATGTGGTCCACCCCTTGCGAGCGCTCCATCTCGCGCCAGCCGGCGGCGAGCAGGTACCGGTGCCGGCCGGCCGCGGTCTTGCGCAGCTTGTCGGTGTTCGGGGCCTTGAGGTAGAGGCGCTCGACGCGGACCTCTCGGTAGTCAGCCATATGCGGACCAGGGTACCAGCGTGGTTCGCGGCGGGCCCGAACGGGCATCCCGTAAGCTGAGGCGCCGTCGGGCGAGCGGAGGTCAGTGCATGGACAGGGTCACGATGTGGAACGAGCTGGCGGCGCAACTCAGCGTCGACGGGATCCGAGCCTCGACGGCGGCGGGCTCCGGCCACCCGACGTCCTCGATGTCGGCCGCGCACCTGCTGGCGGTGCTGTACGCCGACCACCTCCGCTACGACGTGGGCGACCCGAAGAGCCTCGCGAACGACCGGTTCGTCCTGTCCAAGGGGCATGCCTCGCCGCTCATGTTCTCGGTGCTGAAGGCGATCGGTGCGATCGACGACGACCGGCTCCTTTCGTTCCGGAAGATGGGAAGCGCGATCCAGGGTCACCCGGTGCCGCTGCCGGACATGCCTTACGTCGACGTCGCGACGGGCTCGCTCGGGCAGGGCCTGCCGATCGGGCTCGGCATGGCGCTCGCGATGAGGCTCGACGCGAGCCCGGCCCGGGTCTGGGTGCTGATGGGCGACTCCGAGATGGCCGAGGGCTCGGTGTGGGAGGCGATGGCCAACGCCTCGCATCACGGCGTCACGAACCTCGTGGGCATCTGCGACATGAACCGGCTCGGCCAGCGCGGCCCGACGATGCTCCAGTGGAACGGCCCGGCCTACGTCGCGCGAGCGCTCTCCTTCGGCTGGGACGCCGTCGAGATCGACGGCCACGACGTCGTCGCGATCGACGAGGCCTACCGTCGAGCGCAGGCCGCGGAACGCCCGACCCTCATCGTGGCACGGACGCGCAAGGGCAACGGTGTGTCGTTCCTGCAGGATCACGAGGGCTGGCACGGCAAGGCGCTCTCGCCCGCCGAGGCCGAGGCGGCGATCTCCGAGCTCGGCGGCCCGCGCTCGATCACGTTCGCGCCCCCCGCGCCGGCGCCGTGGTCGCCCCCGGCGCCCGTACCCGCCGTGGTGAGCGTCCCGAGCTACGAGGACGGCATCGCGACGCGCAAGGCGTTCGGCGAGACGCTCGCGGCGCTCGCGGTCCGGCCCGACGTCGTGGTCCTGGACGGCGAGGTCGCGAACTCCACGCACACCGAGGACTTCCAGAAGGTCGCCCCCGCGCGCTTCGTCGAGCTCTACATCGCCGAGCAGTGCATGGCCGGTGTCGGTGTCGGTCTGCAGGCGCTCGGGAAGACGGTCTTCGCAGCGAGCTTCGGTGCGTTCCTCACCCGCGCGTACGACTTCGTGCGGATGGCGGCCGTGAGTCGTGCGAACCTGCGGCTGTGCGGCTCCCACGCTGGCGTGTCGATCGGCGAGGACGGGCCGTCGCAGATGGCGCTCGAGGACCTCTCGATGCTGCGCGCCGTGCACGGCTCGACGGTCCTGTACCCCGCGGACGGCAACGCCGCCGCGAAGCTCACCGCCGCGATGGCCGACCTCCACGGCATCTCGTACCTGCGCACGACGCGCGAGAAGACCCCGAAGCTCTACGGCCCCGACGAGGAGTTCGAGATCGGCGGCAGCAAGACCCTGCGCGCGAGTGCGGCCGACGCCGCGACGATCGTCGCCGCGGGGGTGACGGTGTTCGAGGCGCTGCAGGTGGCCGACGAGCTCGAGGAACGGCGCGTCCGCATCCGCGTGATCGACGCCTACTCCGTGAAGCCGATCGACGTCGAGACGCTCATCCAGGCGATGGAGGAGACGGGGCTGCTCGTCGTCGTGGAGGACCACTGGCTCGAGGGCGGCCTCGGCGAGGCCGTGCTGTCGGCGCTCGCGCACGCGCCGGCGCTCTCCGGTCGCGTGGTGAAGCTCGCGGTGGGCGCGATGCCGGGCTCGGGCCCGCCCGAGGAGCTCCGCGAGTGGGCCGGGATCTCGGCCCGCGCGATCGCGGAGCGCATCGAGGGTGAGCTCGCCCTGCGGGCGGAACGTACCTGATCACGCCGCCGACCACCCCTGGAGAGCACCGCTCGGCTGGGGCTACCATGAGCCCGATGGAGGGCGACGCCCGACCGGCGAAGCCGCGCTGGCGCGGCCGGATCCACCAGGTCGCGTTCTTCGTGTCCATCCCCGCGGGGATCGCGCTCGTCGTGCTCGCGGAGGAGTGGGTCGCCCGCGTCGCGGCGCTCGTCTTCGCGCTCAGCCTGACGGCCGTGTTCGGCTCGAGCGCTGCGTACCATCGCGGACGCTGGTCGCCGAAGGCCCTCCGTCGCATGAAGCGGCTCGACCACTCCATGATCTTCGTGCTCATCGCCGGCACCTACACGCCGCTCGCCCTGCTCGTGCTCCACGGTCCGTGGACCGTCGTGATCCTGGGCGTCGTCTGGGCCGGCGCCGCGACCGGCATCGCGCTGAAGCTCGTGCGCATCGACGGGTTCAAGATGCTCACCAGCGCCCTCTACATGGCGCTCGGATGGTTCGCGATCGTCGCGATCCCGCCGATGCTGCACGACATCCCACGACCGGTGCTCGTGCTCACGATCGTCGGCGGTCTCCTCTACACGGGCGGCGCGATCGTGTTCGCGACGAAACGCCCGGACCCGGTGCCCGCGGTGTTCGGCTTCCACGAGGTGTGGCACTCGTTCATGGTGAGCGCCGCCGCCTGTCACTTCGCGATGATCGCCATCCTGGTCCGCGCGTAGCTCGCTCCGGACCTTCCCCGCCCCCCGGCCGAGCCTCTGGTAGCCTGTGACGCAAGGACGGCGTCGCCGTTCCGTGAGGTTCGTTCCCTCGTTCCCTCCTTCAGGCGGTCTCGGGGTCAGGCTGAGCCTCCTCGATACCGACCGCGGCATGTAGTCGCGGAGAAGAAGGAGTCGAACATGACCACCCGGTCATTCTCCGATCTCGGCGTTTCTCGCGCCGTGGTCGATGCGCTGAAGAAGCGCGGCGTCGATGCGCCATTCCCCATCCAGTCCCTCGTGATGGAGGACGCGATCGCCGGCCTCGACGTGCTGGCGAAGTCCCAGACGGGCTCGGGCAAGACCCTCGCGTTCGCGATCCCGATCGTCGAGCGCGTCTCGAGCGGGGGCGCCACGCCGTCCGCGCTGGTGCTCGTGCCCACGCGCGAGCTCGCGCAGCAGGTCGCCGACGAGTTCGCCCCCGTGGCGAAAGCCAAGGGTCTCAAGATGGGTGTGGCCTACGGCGGCACGAGCGTCAAGGAGCAGGGCAAGGGCGCCGCGCGCGCCGATGTGCTCATCGCGACGCCGGGTCGCCTCGAGGACCTCGCGACCCGTGGGATGGTGAAGCTCGGCGACGTGCGCATCCTCGTCCTGGACGAGGCCGACCGCATGCTCGACATGGGCTTCCAGCCGCAGGTCGACAAGCTCGTGCGCCGGATGCCGAAGGAGCGCCAGACGATGTTCTTCTCGGCGACCCTGGACGGCGCGGTCGGGCATCTCGCCCGGGCCTACACGCGCGAGGCCGTGCTCCACACGGTGGAGTCCGATCATCGGACCGTCGAGGAGGTCGACCACCAGTTCATCTCGGTTTCGGCGCAGGGCAAGGTCGAGGCGCTCGTCGAGCTGCTCGCGAAGGAACGTGAGCTCACGCTCGTGTTCGTCCGCACCAAGCGTGGGGCCGATCGTCTCGTGCACAAGCTGAAGGCCAAGGGCCTGCGTGTGGACGCCCTGCACGGCGACATGACGCAGCCTGCTCGCCAGCGGGCGCTGCAGCGCTTCGAGACGGGCAAGGTGGACGTGCTCGTGGCCACCGACGTCGCGGCGCGAGGCCTGGATCTCGAGCGCATCAGCCACGTCGTGAACTACGACCCGCCGGAGGACGACAAGGCCTACGTGCACCGCGTCGGCCGGACGGCCCGCGCGGGCCGCAGCGGCACGGGGGTCACGCTCGTGACCGCCGAGCAGCAGGGTGATGTCGGCCGCATGGCCGCCCGCCTGGATCTCCACGACGAGTTCCAGGTGGAGGGCATGAAGGTGGCCCCGCCGCGGGTCGTGTTCTCCGGGGCGCGGGGTGGGCGGCGCTCGTCGCTGCGCAAGCCCGCACGCCGCAAGTTCTAGTCCACGGCGGTCGCGAGCTCGTCGCGCCGGGGGACCGCGCCGGCACGATCCCGGACACGGCTGGGGGCCGGGACGTGCACGTCCCGACCCCGGCTCGCCGTGAGGCCGGCTACTCGACCGTGAAGCTGAGCCGCATCCCCTCCTGGTAGTGCGACTCCTGCTCCTCGGCGGTGTAGATGTCGCAGATGAGCACGTAGCTCCCGGCGTCGAGGTCGAGCGCCAGACTCTGCGTCCCGCCGACGTCGAACTCCGGGATCTCGTCGATCGCCTCGACGCCCTCGCCCTCCTCGTTCACCGATCCGTCGGCGTTCGTCGGCAGCGCCTCGGGCGCGAGATCGGTCTTCATCACCACCAACTCGTGCTGGTCCTCGGGGCCGGTGTTGGTTGCCTCGAAGGTGACCTCACCGGCCGGGACCGACACCGGGTTCGCCGCGACGGCGAACTCCTGGAGCGTCACCGCGACGGTGGTCCCACCGCCGCCCCCGTCTCCGCCGCTCTCCTCGCTCCCGCCGCAGGCCGTCGCGACGAGCGCGAGCGCGACGGCCGCGGCTGGAACCATCCACCGCATCCGTACATGCCCTCCCATGCGTCCCCCTCCCCTCGTGGAACATGGGGCGGAGCATCGGCCGGGCCTCCGCTGAGGGGAAGCCCCACCGAGGGATCAGCAGCCGTGCTCGTCCGGCAGGAGCGGACGCAGGAGCAGCCGGTACTCGGTACCCGCGCTCGACCACGGCGTGAGCTCGTTGGCCGCCTGGAGATCGGCTCGGAGGGCGTCGAGGTCGGCGCCGCTGACGGTGCCACAGCGGCCGTCCAGCGCTCCGGGCGTGCTCTCCCCGAACGACTTCAGTCCCGTCGCGAGGGGCCACTCGATCGCCTGCTGCGGGAGCTCCGGGTCCGCCTGATAGGGCAGGACGTAGATGCGAACCTCGGAGGGGGTGTACGCGGCCTCGGTACCGATCGAGCCCTCGGGCAGCCAGCTCGCGAGGTCGCCGAGCTTGGTCTGGAAGTCGTACAGGAGCTTGCGGCTCGCATCATCGACGTTCGGGCAACTGCCGGCGGTCGCGTCGCCGAGCGCGTACGCCGACACGACGCTCGTCCGCCCGTCTGCGTTGGTCGTGAAGACGGTCGTCGGCACGTCGGTGATACACGGGTAGTCGTACGCGTGGTCCCCGTCCATGAGGCCGGCGTCCTTGGCCGCCGCGAGGATCGCCTGCACGCCGTCCTCGGAGAGACGGGTGACGAGCAGGTTCGGCATCGCGGGGCCCGGGTAGATCTCGATCTGCGGACCCTCGACGATCACGCTGCCGTCGCCGAACAGCGACCAGCTGGGGACCCGCTTCAGCGAGTACTCGTAGGGGATGAAGCCGCCCGTGTACTCCCATCGCAGGACGAGGTCGCCGGCACCGGTCGAGTGGTCGATGGTCCCCCCGCTGCCGCCGCTCCCGTCGTCGTTCAGCGCGCCGCACGCGGACAGTGCCAGTGCGAGCACGCTCACCGCCGCGAGCATCCGGATGTGCGTCATCGTGGGCCTCCGTTCGTTGAGGTCATCCTCGCATCGCCGCCGCTTGGACGGGACCGCTCGACCCGCAGGTTCCGAGTCACGGGACGTGGGTCCGGCACCTGGCGCCGTCGGGTAGGCTGCCCAAGATGGGCGGGACCATGCGGGCGCTCCGCAAGACCCACGCCGGCCCTGGGGCCGAGCTCACCGAGATACCCATCCCCTCACCCGGCGAGGACGAGGTCCTCATCCGCGTCCATGCCGCATCGATCTGCGGCACCGACCTGCACATCCACGACTGGAACGAGTGGGCCGAGAGCCGGATCCCGCGCATCCCCATGACGTTCGGCCACGAGGTCGCCGGCACCGTCGAAGCCGTCGGCTCCGAGGTCCACCACGTGAAGCCCGGCGCGTTCGTCGCGGCCGAGACCCACATCGCCTGCGGCCACTGCGCCACCTGTCGCACCGGTCGGGCTCACATCTGCCAGAACCTGCGGATCCTGGGCGTGGACACGGACGGAGCGTTCGCCGAGTACGTGGTCATCCCGGCCGAGAACGCCTGGATCGTGGGGGAGGGCATCCACCCGGACGTGGCCTCGATCATGGAGCCCTTCGGGAACGCGGTGCACGCCGCGTTCGGCACCGAGGGCGGCGAGGACCTTCTCACGAACCCGGTGGCGGTGATCGGGTGCGGTCCGATCGGGCTGTTCTCCGTCGGCATCGCGCGGGCGCTCGGTGCGTGGAAGGTGTTCGCGATCGAGCCGAACGACGAGCGACGCGCGCTCGCGGGGACGATGGGCGCCGACCTCTTGGTGGACCCGAAGGTCGAGGACCCCGTCGAGGTCGTCCTGCGTGAGACCGGCGGCGTCGGTGCCGAGGTCGTGCTCGAGATGTCGGGCAACGCGCGGGCGATCGATCAGGGCACGCGGATGCTCGCGCGGGGCGGGCGGATGTCGCTCCTCGGACTGCCGGATGGCCCCGTCACGCTCGACCTGAACGATCAGGTCATCTTCAAGGAGGCGCGGATCCTCGGCATCACGGGGCGCGAGATGTTCCGGACGTGGCAACAGACGACGACGCTGCTCTCGACCGGTCGGGTGGACGTCACGCCGGTCATCACGCACCGGTTCAAGCTGGATGAGTTCGACCAGGCCTTCGCCACGGCTGCCTCGGGGCACGCGGCGAAGGTGATCGTGTTCCCGGCCGGCTGAGCAGGGTCAGAGGTAGCCGCCGCCGCCGCTCACCGGCGGTGTCTCCCCGGCGCGTAGCTGTACGCCGAACCGGAGGGTCAGCCGGTCTTCGCCGTCCACCGACAGGACGAACCGGTAGGGTCCCGGATGCTCGAAGACCATGCCGTCCAGGTTGATCGCGAGCGGGATCACCGTCTCCTCCGCATCGTGCGCCGGCCCACCGCGGATCGTCACTTCTCCGCTGGGACGGATCTCCGCGCCGCCCGAGCCCCCGAACGGGAGCTCGCGGCCGTCGGGGCCGAGCACCCTCAGCTCGAACCGGTGGGAGCCTCTGGCGGTGGGCTCGGCCCGCAGGAGGAGCGCGATGCCGATCCGGTCGTGCCGCGCGGGAAAGGCACCGACCACGATCCGGTTCCACCCCGCGCCCTGGACGTAGAGCTTCCCCTCAGCGGCGACGACCGAGTCGGCTAGGAATCCCTCGGCCCGGATGCCGGTCACGCGCCCTCCGTTCGGACCATGATGACAGCCTAGCCTGATGCGGTAGCGTTCCGGCTTGATGGGCGCGCTCGAGTACCTGAAGGACAGGCTGCAGGAGCTCGAGCAGCAGGGTCTCGCGCTCCACCCGCGCACGCTCGAGGGGCCGACCGGCGCTCGCGCGCGGTTCGATGGGCGCGACGTGATCAACCTCGCATCGAACAACTACCTGGGTCTCGCGAGCCACCCACGGATGAACGAGGCCGCGGCACGGGCCGCGCGCGAGCTCGGCGCCGGCAGCGCCGCCGTCCGGACGATCGCCGGGACGATGTCGGTGCACCTGGAGCTCGAGCGCCGCTTCGCCGACTTCAAGCACGCCGAACATGCGCTGATGTTCCAGTCGGGCTTCACGGCGAACGCGGGGACGGTGGCCGCGATCCTCGACAAGCAGGACGTGATCGTCTCGGACCGGCTGAACCACGCCTCGATCATCGACGGCGCCCGGCTGTCGCGCGCCGAGATCAGGGTCTTCGAGCACAAGGACGCCGAGCACGCCGATGCCCTCCTCGCCGAGACCGCACGACCGGGCAGGCGTCAACTGCTGGTCACCGACGGCGTGTTCTCGATGGACGGCGATATCGCGCCGCTGCCCGCCCTCGTCGAGGTCGCCGAGAAGCACGGCGCGATCATGATGCTGGACGACGCGCACGCCTCGGGGGTGCTCGGGACGGGCGGCGCCGGGACCGTCGACCACTTCGACCTGCACGGTCGGGTCGACGTGCAGGTCGGCACGCTGTCGAAGGCGATCGGCGTGCTCGGAGGGTTCATCGCCGGGCCGCACCACCTGATCGAGTGGCTCGTGAACCGCGGCCGGCCGTACCTGTTCTCGACGAGCACGCCGCCGGCGGTGACCGCCGCGTGCCTCGAGGCGCTCGACATCATCCGCGACGAGCCCGAGCGGCTCGAGCGCTTGTGGGCCAACACCCGTTCCTTCAAGGCCGGCCTGCAGGAGCTCGGGTTCGACACCGGCATGAGCGAGACGCCGATCACCCCGGCCATCACCGGCGACGAGGAGAAGACGCAGGCGTTCGCGCGGCGACTGTTCGAGGAGGGCGTGTTCTGCCCGGCGATCGTGTTCCCGACCGTCGCCAAGGGGGAGGCGCGCGTCCGCACCATCGTGACGGCCGAGCACACGCAGGAGGATCTGACCGAGGCCCTGGACGTGTTCGCGCGCGTCGGCTCGGAGCTCGGCCTGCGCTAGTGAGCGGTCCGCGGCTCGAGCCCGCGGATCATGAGCTCGAGCCCGAAGTCGAAGTCGGCTTCCGGGTTGCAGTGCAACAGGTAGGGCGCGTGCGCGATCAGCGTCGGGAACAGGCTCTGGGGGAGCTCCGACACCCAATCTGCGCTGGGTCGTTCCGGTGCCTCGGCCTCACCGGGTCCGAACATGTTCGCGATCTCCATCAGCACGAATCCCTGGATGTAGCCGCCGAAGGCTCGGAAGGCGCGAACCGTCTCCTCGGCAGACAGGCCGACGCGCTGCAGGATCGCGAGCGCGTGCTCGGTCGGGCGCAGGGCCTCCTCGGCCGAGATCGGAGACCGTCGCTCCGAGAGCAGGATCATCACGTTCGGGTGCTTCTTGAGGAGTCTGCGCCATGCGTGCGCTGCGCCGCGGGCGTCCTCGCGCCAGTCGCCGGTCTCCTCGGGGAACTCGAACTCGGACATCACCTTCTCGGTGACGCCGTTCAGGATGTCGTCCTTGTCGGCGACGTGGTTGTACAGCGACATGGCCTCGACGCCGAGCTCGCGCCCGACGCGGCGCATCGTGACGGCCTCCAGTCCCTCCTCGTCCATGATCCGGAGCGCAGCCTCGAGGATCCGTCCACGTGTGAGGGGCTCGCGGCGGGCGCTCACACCCGCGCCGCCATCCTTCTCTGTCATCCTGGTCTTGCCGGGCATACCGATCCGTCCCCTCCTGTTGACACCTTACAGCGTACACCTATGCTGCGTACGGTGTAAGCATAGACCGTGCGTCGTCTCCCGGCGATGCGGGGTCCCGAGAAGGAGAGAGACCTATGAAGCTGAACCCCGAGTCGCTCGCTCGCGCGAGCAGTCGCCACCCCTGGCGGACGATCGTGATCTGGCTCGCAGTGCTCGTGTCGGGAGGGATGGCCGCGGGCGCGCTCCTGGGCCCGGCGCTGACGACCGACTTCAACTTCACCAACACGCCCGAGGCCAAGCGCGCCGACCTGATCCTCCAGGAGAAGCTCACGGGACCGGACCGGGCCACCGAGACCTTCATACTCGCGTCGGAGAGCGGGTCCGTGCAGGACCCGGCCTTCCTCGAGCGCGTGAACCGCGTCCTCCAGGACATCGCCGCGCTGGGGCCTGGGGCCGTCGAGGCGGTCCCGCCGCGGTTCCCGCCGGCGCCGGAGACGGCGGCCGACCCGCTCCTTTCCGCGCTCGGGCCCTTCCCGTCGCAGGAGGGGAACGCGGTTCTGTTCACGGTGGTGATGGCGGGCGACGTCGACACCGCCGCCGAGCACGTCGCGGACCTGGAGAAGATCCGCGAGGGCGCGAGCGGCGAGGGGTTCGAGGCCTACGTCCTCGGCCAGGCGACGTCGACCGAGGACTTCAAGAAGGTCTCGGAGGAGGACCTGCGCTTCGGCGAGTCGATCGGCGTGATCGTTGCCCTGATCGTGCTGGTGATCGTGTTCGGCGCGATCGTCGCCGGTGTGACCCCGATCGTGATGGGGATCTTCGCCATCGTCGTGACGCTCGGCATCGTGGCGCTGATCGGTCAGCTCTGGCGGTTCAGCTTCTTCGCGCCCAACATGATCTCGATGATGGGTCTGGCGGTCGGTATCGACTACTCGCTCTTCATCGTCTCCCGCTACCGGGAGGAGCGCGCCCGGGGCCGGGACAGGCTCGACGCGATCGGCGCCTCCGGAGCGACGGCCAACCGCGCCGTGTTCTTCAGCGGCATGACGGTGGTCCTCGCGCTCGCCGGCATGTTGATCGTGCCGACCACGATCTTCCGGAGTCTCGCGGGTGGCGCGATCGTCGTCGTCCTGGTGTCGGTGGCGGCGTCGCTCACGCTGCTGCCGGCGCTCCTCGGGCTCCTGGGCGACCGGATCAACACAGGCCGCATCTTCGGGCGCAAGCGCGATATGGAGCACGGCCGTGAGGGCGGTTTCTGGGACACCATCACCCGCGGGGTCATGCGCCGTCCGATCGTGAGCCTCGTCCTGTCGGCCGGCATCCTGATCGTGGCCGCGCTGCCCTTCTTCCTGCAGGCTCACCCCGAGGACGCCGGGCGCGGCATCAAGTCCGGCATGTCGGGCATCAGCTCCTTGCCGGACGAGATCCCGACGAAGCAGGCCTTCAACGCCCTCATCACCTTGTTCCCGAGGACCGGCCTGGACTCTCCCGCACAGGTCGTGGTTCTGGGCAGCGCGGAGGATCCCGCGATCCGGCAGGGCATCTCGCAGCTGGGGGCGCTAGTCGCCGACGAGCCGCTGCTCGGAACGCCCGAGGCGCCGCAGGTGAGCCCTGACGGCGAGCTCACGCTGATCAACATCCCACTTGCCGGCGAGGCCGTGGACACGACCAGCGAGGACGCCGTGCAGATCATCGAGCGACTCCGCGCCGAGTACGTGCCCGAGGCGTTCGGGTCGACCGGAGCCGAGGTGCTCGTCGGCGGCGAGACCGCGTTCGTGAAGGACTTCTTCGACGTCTCGGACCGGTACACGCCCTGGATCTTCGTGCTGGTGCTGAGCCTGTCGTTCATGCTGCTGACGGTCGTGTTCCGGTCGATCGTCGTGCCGATCAAGGCGATCATCCTGAACCTGCTGTCCGTGGGCGCGGCCTACGGCCTGATCGTCCTGGTCTTCCAGCAGGGAGACCCGAACGGGAGTTGGATCGAGCGCTCGATGAACTCGGTCGGCAGGTTCGTCGCCGACATCTCGGGGTTCCAGCGCGTATCCGCCATCGAGGCGTGGCTTCCGCTGTTCCTGTTCTCGATCCTGTTCGGCCTGTCGATGGACTACCACGTGTTCCTGCTCTCACGGATCCGGGAACGCTACGACAGGACCGGCGACAACGCGGAGTCCGTGGCCTACGGGCTTCGCACGACCGGAGGCATCATCACCGGCGCGGCCGTGATCATGGTCGCCGTGTTCAGCGGCTTCGCGATGGGGCGGCTGACGTTGCTCGAGCAGATGGGCTTCGGCCTCGCGATCGCCGTGTTGATGGACGCCACCATCGTCCGGTCGATCCTCGTGCCGGCCAGCATGAAGCTCCTCGGCGACCGGAACTGGTACCTGCCGAGGTGGCTCGAGTGGTTGCCGAAGGTCGACGTCGAGGGCCATGAGCCGGGGCAAGAGCCGGTCCTCGTCACCGAGGCCGAGACCGTGCCGGCGAACGTGGAGCGCTGATCGGGGGAGCGCGAGAGGGTTCGGACGCAGGGGGTTCCGGCCCCCTGGGTCTCGTCTGGTAGGGTCGCTCGGCGATGGATGAACAGCTCGGCAGCGGCATGCGGGAGGAGCGCGCCGCGCTCCGTGAGGCCCTCGGCAGGGTCGGCGTTTGGAGCTTCACGCTCGAGGCGCAGACGGCCGCCGAGGAGCGCGGCGCGGCGGCCGAGATCGAGTCGCTCGGCTTCCCGGCGATCTGGTTCCCCGAGAGCGTCACGAGCCGCGAGGCGTTCAGCCACGCCGCGTGGCTGCTCGCGTCCACCGAGCGCACGGTGATCGCGAGCGGTATCGCGAACATCTGGGCGCGCGACCCCGTCGCGATGGCGAACGGCTGGCGGATGCTCACCGACGCGTACCCCGACCGGTTCCTCCTCGGCATCGGCGTGAGCCACGCGCCGTCGGTCACCCGCCGCGGCGGGCGGTACGAGCGCCCGTGGGGCCACATGCGCGACTACCTCGACGCGATGGACCGATCGGCATCGTCGGCGCTCGAGCCGGAGGCGGAGCCGCGACGGATGCTCGCCGCGCTCGGGCCGCGGATGCTCGAGCTCGCGGGTGAGCGCGCTCTCGGCGCCCACCCGTACTTCGTCCCGGTGGAGCACACCGCGTTCGCCCGGCGACGGCTCGGCCCCGAGCCGGTGCTCGCCGTGGAGCAGACCGTCGTGCTCGCGACCGAACCGTCGGAGGCGCGGAGCATCGCGCGCAGCTTCGCCGTGCACTACCTGCAGACGACGAACTACGGGAACAACCTCAAGCGCATGGGGTGGTCCGACGCCGACATCGCAGGGCAGGGCAGCGACGCCGTGATCGACGCCGTCGTCGCTTGGGGCGACGTCGACCAGATCGCGAACCGCGTGCGTGCGCACCTCGATGCCGGTGCCGACCACGTCTGCGTGCAGGTGGTGTCCGAGGACGAGAACGATGTTTGCCTGCCGCAGCTGCGGGAGCTCGCGCCGGCGCTGCTCGCGCTCTAGGACGTTCGCGTCGCGGACGCGGCCAGTCGCTCCCGAACCGCGTCGCTCGTCAGCTCGCGCAGGGCATCCGAGCCGATCCACCGCGCCGAGCGCGAGTCCATGTGCTGGATCTGCGTGGCGGTCTCGACGGCCTTGCGATTGAGCTCGGGGCTGCGTTTGCCGATCTGGCGAAGCGCCCAGTTCACCGCCTTCTTCACGTAGTTGCGGTCGTCGGTCGCCTCGGCTCGGATGATCGGCAGGAAGACCGCGAACTGTTCGTCCTCGGCGTCCTTGCGATGGACGGCCGCCCACGCCATGAGCGCGAAGCCGGCGCGCTTCACGAACTCGTCGTCGCGGGCGCTCCACTCGACGGCCTTGCGGAACGCGAAGCGGGTGCGGTCGAACAGGTTGCCGCACAGGCCGTCGCACAGATCCCACGAGTCGAGGTCGTGGACCCAGGCCTCCATCTGCGCCTCGGTCACGCGCGCCGGCTCGTCGACCATCGTGGCGAGGAGCCTGGCCTCGTGGATCTCGGTCTCCCAGAGCTCGGCGGCGAGGTCGTGGTCGCGGCCGAGCGTGCGCGCGAGCGCGCGGAGCTCGGTGACGGTGATGCCGAGCGCCTTGTCCGTCGCGATGCCGTAGCGCGCCATGCCGGCCAGGCGCGAATGGTCGGCCATCGCGTTCAGCTGCTTCAGCACATCGCGGACGCGTTCCACGGGGCCCTCCTCCCGGCGAGGGGCATCGTACGCCGGTCGGCTGCCCTCATGCCGGGATCGCGACGAGCTCCAGCCCCATGTCGCGGATGCCGCGGATGATGCGCGGGAGGGCGCGGATCGTGGCCGACTGATCGCCCCCGCCGTCGTGCAGGAGCACGATCGACCCCGGCCGCACCGAGCGCAGCACCGCGTTTGCGATCCCGCCGGGCCTGGCGCCGTCCCGGTAGTCGGCCGGGTCGATGCTCCACTGCACGAGGCGCATGCCGGCCTCGCGGGCCAGCCGGATCACCTCGCGGTCGTAGCTGCCGCCCGGCGCCCGGAACAGGGTCGGTCGGATGTCGAACCGCCGGCGGAGCAGGTCGGCCGGGCGCTCGATCTCGGTCTGGATGCGGTGGGGGGTGAGGTCGACGAACGGTGTGCGGTACGGGTGATCCCAGGAGTGCGTCCCGATCGTCATGCCCGCGCGCTCGACGCGCTGCACGATCTCCGGGTAGCGCTCGATCAGGTAGCCGACCATGAAGAAGGTGGCCTCGACGTGCATCCGCTTCAGCACCGCGAGGACCCGCAGCGTGCTCCGCGGCCAGGGCCCGTCGTCGAACGTGAGCGCGACCGCCGGCGGTCGCTTCGAGCCGCCGACCGGCTCGTACCGTGTCGACGCCACCTTGCCGGAGATCCGCCCGACCCGGGTGATGCGGAGCATCCGGGAGGTCGCGAGGGTGTAGGCCGGGTTCCCGAGCTGCCGGCCGGCGATCCGCTCGGTGACGCGGCGGACGCCCTCGGTGCGGCTCTCCCCGTCCACGACGACGATCGCGTCCCCGGGCGCGAGCCGCGCGCTCCTTCGGGCGGAGCCGCCGTTCAGCAAGATCTCGCCGGGCTCGGCGCGCGCGTTGAGCACGTGGCCCTCGACGTCGAAGAGCCGCCCGGGCGAGGCGTGGAGCGAGAACCCCCGGATCGCGTCGCCGAACGTGGCGAGGTGATCGACCTGGACGACCCGGCCCTGCACCGAGATCGTGATCGGCGGGGGCCGGTCTTGGAGCTCGGCGGCGACCAACAGCGGCGCCAACAGGACGATGATGGCGACGGCGACGCGGAAGGGCGTCCGCCGGGGAAGGCGCGGCGTCATGGGTCCATTGTGCGGGTCGCGTCAACGAGGTCCGTCATCTGCCGGTGACGACGGCCCGGGCGCGCCCAAGGTTCCTGCCCCTCCGGGTTCGGATGCCCGGGTCCGGATGCCTGGGTTCCGGGCGTCTGGGAGGATGGACCCGTGGCTCGCGACTCCGCCCGACCCGCACCACGCGCCGCGGCCGCGATGGACGCGGCGGCGCTCGCCGCCTTCGTGGTCGTTGGGGTCGTGCAGCACGACGGGCCGAACGCCGCGGGCATCGTGCGGACCGGCATCCCGCTCCTCGGAGCGTGGTTCCTCGTCGCCCTCGTCCTCGGCACGTACCGGCGGACGGGCTGGCCGACGTGCGTCCTCACCTGGGCGCTCGGCGTGCCACTCGGCCTCCTCGTGCGGTCGATCGTCCGGGGTGGGCCGTGGGGCCGCGCGCTCCTCGTGTTCGGCGAGGTCGCGCTCGCGTTCACGCTGCTCTTCCTCATCGGCGGGCGCGTGCTGCTGCTCGTGGCGGGGGCCCTGCGTCGGCGGTCGCGCGGATCGGCGGAGGGCGACCTGCGCACGGAGGGTGGAGCGTGATGCCCCGACCCCTCGGGATCCCGTCGCCGGGCGCCGACCGCGGCTTCTGGATGCAGGAGGCGCTCGCGTGCGACCCCGGCCAAGCGTGCCCGCCGCTGGAGGGCCGTGTCGCGGCCGACGTGTGCATCGTCGGCGGCGGGTTCGCCGGGCTGTGGACGGCGGTGGAGCTCGCAGGGCGCGAGCCCGGACTGCGCATCGCGCTCCTCGAGGCCGACGTGTGCGGCGGAGGCGCGAGCGGTCGTAACGGCGGCTTCCTGTCCTCGTCCTGGCACGACCTGCCGGCCCTCTGCGGCCTGTTCGGGCGGGAGGAGGGCCTGAGGTACGCGCTCGCGCTCGCGGACGAGGTCACCGAGGCCGAACGCTGGTTCGCAGAGCACGACGTGGACGCGTGGTTCCACCGGGAAGGCGTCCTCGGCGCGAGGACGGGGCTGTGGCAGGAGGGGTTCGGTTCGGACGCGGCCGAGCTGTGTGCGAGCCTCGGGCTCGGCGAACGGATGGTCGTTCTGGACGGAGATGCGTGCCGGGCGTACGCGGACTCGCCCCGGTTCGTGGACGGGACGTTCACTGCCGACAACGCGACCGTGCAGCCGGCTCGCCTCGTGCGAGGGCTGCGACGGGTGGCGCTCGAGCGCGGCGTGCGGATCTTCGAGGGCACGCGCGCGAGCGGTGTGGAGTCCGGCCGCCCCGCCGTCGTGCGGACCGAGCGCGGCGCGGTCCGCGCCGACCAGGTCGTGCTCACGCTCGGTTCATGGGCCGCGGACTGGCCGGGGTTCCGGCGGAGCTTCGGCGTGATCGCGGACTTCATGGTCGTGACCGAGCCCATCCCAGAGCGCCTGGCGTCGATCGGCTGGACGTCGGACGTCGGGATCGCCGACGGGCGCGAGATGCTCTACTACCTGCGCCGCACCGACGACGACCGGATCGCGATCGGCGGCGGTGCGGCGGGGGTCGTGTACGGGGGTCGCGTCGGACGGCGGGCGACGCACGACCGCCGGATCGCCGAGGCGGCCGCGCGTGGCCTGCTGTGGCTCTTCCCGCAGCTCGAGGGCGTTCGGTTCACCCACGCATGGGGTGGCCCGATCGACCACACGGCCTCGTTCACGCCGTTCTTCCGGACGCTCGAGCCGGGGAACGTGCACGCGGGGCTCGGCTTCTCCGGGCACGGGCTCACGCAGACGAAGGTCGGGGGCAGGATCCTCGCGTCTCTCGTGCTCGGGGTGCGCGACGAGTGGACGTCGATGCCGGTGGTCGGACCCGAGGTCGCCAAGGCGCCGCCCGAGCCGCTGCGATTCCCCTTGGTGCTCGCCGCGGCGTGGGCGCTCGAGTCGGGGGACCGGCGCGAGGACGCGGGGCGTCCGCGTGGGACGGTGCGACGGTTGATCGGCGAGGCGCCGATCCGCTACCGCGAGCGGCTGGTCTCGCGAGGGCGGGGTATCCGCTAGGAGCCGTCGCCCGAGGGCGTGCGGCGCTCGGGCCCGAGGGGCCCGCGACCGCTCGAGGGCTCGGCTTCGTTGGGGACGTGGCGGACGTCGATCGCGCGCCGGCGCCTCCCGTCCTCAGCGGCGTGGCGGTCGAGCTCGCGCTGGAGATCGCGCATCCGGCGCCGCAGCCACCACCACGTGCCCCACGCGAGGAGCGTCATACCGAGGATCAGCCCGAGCACCAGCACGAGCGCGATCTTCAGCACCGCGCCGAGCACCCCGAAGATCGCGGCGATCAGCAGCAGGATCAGGACGAAGGTGGTCACCAGGTCATCCTACGGTCTGCGCCGCGAAGCGCCGGATGCGCGAGGCGACGGCCCGCGGCCGCTGGAGCGGCACGTCGTGCACCCCGTCGATCCACTCGAAGCTCACGGGGTCGCCGATCGCCCGCACGACCTTCGCCGCGCGCTCCTTCTCGTGCATGAACCCGGCCGAGTCCGGGACCTCCGGCGCCGAGCGCACCGCGAGCACGAGCGTCGGGACGCGGATCCGACGGAGCAGCGCGACCGCATCCTGCTCCCACAGCGCCCGCAGGATCCGCAGGTGGTTCGCTCGCGAGAGCCGGGGATGGATGTTCCCCTCGCGATCTACCCGCATGAGGGACAGGAACACGGCCTCGACCTCCGGCGTGATCCCGATGTGGCCGTGGAGGAAGGAGCGGATCATCTCGAGGAACTCGTGGAGCGGTGTCCCCGCAAGGTCCGGCGGCGCGAGGCGCTCCTTCGTCGTCGGCCAGTCCATCCGGTCGCGCAGGCTGAGGAAGCCGCCGTCGACGAGCAGAACGCCCGCGACCTCGCGCGGGTTCGCCACGGCGAGCTCGAGCGCGACGTTGGCTCCCCACGAGTGGCCGACGACGAGCGGTCGACGGAGGCGGCTCGCGCGGATGACCGCGAGGGCGTCCGCGCTCGTGCGCTCGAACCCGTAGCCGGTGGGGGGCTTGCTCGAGCGCCCGTGCCCGCGCTGGTCGTAGGCGACGACGCGGAGCGCCGGCGCGAGCCTCGGCGCCACGAGGTCCCAGACGTGCGAGGACGAGGCGAGGCCGTGCAGCAGCAGCACGCCGGGACCGTCGCCGGGCCACTCCCGGGCCGCGAGCCGGACGCCGCCGGAGTGGACATCGAGGGTGCGCTCCATGGCGGCCGAGACTACCCGCTCGAGGGCTTCGGGCGTATGCTCGCGGCTTCGCTACCCGAGGAGGGCCGCGGACCAACCGCGGGAGGCCGGCAGGAAGGGAGGACCGCCGTGTACGGAACCATCGCGCGGATGCAGGTGACGCTCGAGAACCTGGACAAGCTGAAGGCGCTCATCGAGGCCGTCGAGCAGCGCGCCGTCGAGGGCTACGTGGGGACCCACATGCTCATCCCCGACGTCTGGCACGACGAGATCTTGATGGTCGTCATGTTCGAGGATCGTGCGACCTACCTGGAGAACGCGAACGACCCCGCGATGCACGAGGACTTCCTGAAGTACCGCGCGCTGCTCGAGGCCGACCCCGAGTGGACCGACGGCGAGTGGCTCGCGTTCACGGGGTCCTAGCGGCACGTCGTTCCGGCGACCCGTAGTAGGCTGCGCCCTTCGCGAACCGTTCCCTGGGAGGGGATATCGTGGCTGAGGCGCTCCAGAACCACATCGACGGCCGGTGGGTCGACGCGATCGACGGGTCCCGGTTCGACGTGTTCGACCCGGCCACGGGCGAGGTGGTGGCGACCGCCCCCGACTCGAAGCCGCAGGACGTGGAGCGCGCGATCGACGCCGCTCGGCGAACGTTCGACGACGGGTCGTGGTGGCCCGGCACCCCCGAGCGCGAGCGCGGCCGGATCTTGCTCCACGCGGCCGAGATCGTGAACCGCGAACTCGAGCGCCTCGCGCAGATGGAGGCGCTCGACAGCGGCAAGCCGATCGTCGACGCGCGCGGCGACATCGCCGAGGTCGCCTTCATGTTCGAGTACTACGGCGGCTGGGCGACGAAGATCCACGGCGACATCCCACCGGTCGGACCGGACGCGATGTCCTTCGTGATGAAGGAGCCCGTCGGCGTCGCGGCCGGCATCACACCGTGGAACTACCCGATGATGATGGCCGTGCAGAAGATCGCCCCCGCGATCGCAGCGGGCTGCACCTTCATCCTGAAGCCGCCGGAGCAGACGCCCCTCACGTGCCTGGAGATCCCGAGGATCCTCGAGGAAGCCGGCCTGCCGAAGGGCGTGTTCAACGTCGTCACCGGCTTCGGCGAGACCGCGGGCGCGCCCCTCGTCGAGAGCCCGAAGGTCGACAAGGTCGGTTTCACGAGATCGAAAGAGGTCGGACAGCTCATCATGCGCAACGGCGCCGAGACCCTGAAGCGGGTGACCCTCGAGCTGGGCGGCAAGTCGCCGAACATCGTGTTCGCCGACGCCGACTTCGAGGCGGCGGTCGAGGGCTCGTGCAACGGTGTCTTCTGGAACATGGGCGAGAACTGCTCGGCCGGCACGCGCGTGTTCGTCGAGCGCTCGATCTACGACGACACCCTGTCCGCGATGGTCGAGCACGCGAAGGGCGTCAAGCTCGGCGACCCGTTCGACGAGGGCACGACGATGGGGCCGCTGGTCTCCAAGGAGCAGCAGGCGCGCGTCGAGCGCTACATCGAGATCGGGATGGGCGAGGCGACACTCGCGGTGCAGGGCGCGCGCCCCACCGACCCGCGGCTCGCGGGCGGCTACTTCGTGCCGCCGACGATCTTCGCCGACGCGACGAACGACGTGACGATCGCGCGGGAGGAGATCTTCGGCCCCGTGATGACCGTGATCCCGTTCTCCGACCTCGATGAGGTCATCCGCATGTCGAACGACAACGAGTACGGGCTCGCGGCCGCCGTGTGGACGAACGACATCACGAAGGCCCTGACGACGGCCCGGGCGCTGCGCGTCGGCACGGTGTGGATCAACGGCACCCAGGCCGCGCCGACCGAGGCGCCGTGGGGCGGCTACAAGCACTCGGGCATCGGCCGCGAGCTCGGGATGCACGGCCTCGAGGACTACCTCGAGGCCAAGCACGTGCACATCAGCCTGACCCGCTAGCGCGCCGAGGATCGCCCGCGGCCGAGCACGCCGCCCGCGAACACGCCCATCGACATGAGCGCGATGAGGAGCATCGTCGCGCGCAGGCCGCCGGTCTGGGCGAGCCAGCCCATGATCGGCGGGCCGACCACGAACCCCGAGTAGCCGACCGTCGTCATCCCGGCGATCGCGAGCGCCGGGTCCTCGTCGACGTCCGAGACGAGACCGAACGCCGCGGGCGCGGCAGCGGCGATGAAGAGCCCGAGGAACAGGAACGCGATGCCCGCAACGGCCACGTTCGGGGCGAGCGCGGCGGCGAGGCCCGACACGAGCGAGCCGACGCCCGAGATCCGGATCGTCCGCCGGTACCCCAGGCCGAAGAGCACCCGGCCCGCGAAGAGGCGGCCGATCGCCATCGACAGGCTGAAGAGTGCGAAGGCCGCCGCGCCGGTCATCGCCGCGGCGCCGAGCCCCTCGCGCACGTAGATCACCGACCAGATGTCCATCGAGCCCTCCACGGCGAACGCCGAGAGCACGACGAGCGCCGGGAGGATGAGCGCCGGCGAACGCGCGAACACCGCGAGCGAGACCTTCGTCTCGGTCGCGCTCGGAGCCGGGAGCGCTCGGAGCCATGTCGAGAACGCGCACCAGACCGCGGCGATGCCGAACGCCACCGTGGCGGCGGCAAGGGGCACGCGGAACGGTGCGCCGATCGCGAGCGCGAGCCCCGCGCCGAGCGCGCCGACGATGCCGCCGACGTTGTACGTCGCGTGCACGAACTGGAGCACCGGCCGGCGGTGCCGCGCCTCGACCATCTGGCCGCCGACGTTCACGAACACGTCGAGCAGACCGTTGCCGATCCCGACGACGACGAACCCGAGCACGGCCAGCCGGTCCGGCGCCGTGCCCACGAGCGCCGCGCCGAGGCCCATGGTGAGGTGCCCGAGTGTGACGGCACGAGCGATGCCCAGGCGCTGCAGCCGCGGCGAGAGCAGCGTCATCGTGAGGATCGAGGCGACCGACAGCGCGGCCAGCTGGAGGCCTGCCTGCCCTTCGGTCAGCCCCCGGTCGGCCAGGTAGTCGGCGAACACCACCACCCAGATCCCCCAGTACAGCCCGAAGACGAAGTAGCTGCCGAGCAGCGTCGAAAGCGACCGCAGGAGGATGGTTTGAACCGTCATGCAAGGGGGGAGCCTAGTGCGCTATCCTGCGGCCTGCATGGCCGGTGGAGAGGTCGTTCTCGTCGATCTGGTGAAGCGGTTCGCCGACGTCACGGCGGTCGCGGGCATCAACCTGAACATGCCGCCGGGGGAGTTCTTCTCGCTCCTCGGGCCCTCGGGCTGCGGCAAGACGACCACGCTCCGCTGCATCGCGGGATTCGAGCGGCCGGACGAGGGCCAGATCCTGCTCGACGGCGTGGACATGGCCCAGACGCCACCCCACAAGCGCAACGTCAACACCGTCTTCCAGAACTACGCGCTCTTCCCGCACCTCACCGTGGCCGACAACGTGGGGTTCGGGCTCCGCTACAAGGAGGTCTCGAAGACCGAGGCGAAGAAGAAGATTTCCGACGCGCTCGCGCTCGTGCGGCTCGAGGGGTACGAGAAGCGCCGGCCCTCGCAGCTGTCCGGCGGGCAGCAGCAGCGGGTCGCGCTCGCCCGGGCGCTGATCCTGAACCCCGAGGTGCTGCTGCTCGACGAGCCACTCGGGGCCCTGGACGCCAAGCTCCGCAAGGCCCTGCAGATCGAGCTCAAGTCGCTCCAGCAGGAGGTCGGGATCACGTTCATCTACGTGACGCACGACCAGGAGGAGGCGCTCACGATGTCCGACCGCCTCGCCGTGATGAGCAACGGCCGGGTCGAGCAGGTCGGCACGCCGAGCGAGGTCTACGAGGAGCCCGCCACCGCCTACGTCGCCGACTTCCTCGGGGTCTCCAACCTCATGGACGCGAAGGCGATCGGTCGCGATGCGGACGGGCATGCGCGCGTCCGCGTCGGGGACTTCGAGCTGGTGGCGACCAAGGGCGACCTGGATGTCGGCGGCGACGTGAAGATCACCATCCGACCCGAGCGTGTTCGCCTCGAGGAGCACGGCACCTCGGGCGAGAACCGCGTCCCCGGCATGATCGAGCGCGTCGTCTACGTCGGCTCGACCCTGCAGGCCATCGTCCACCTCGCGCCGGGCCAGACGCTCCAGGCCTGGATGCCGAACGAGGGCGAGGGCATCCCCTTCGAGCAGGGGACGTCGATCACCGTCCACTTCCCGACGGACGCCCTCCGAGTGCTCCTCGACACCGGTTCGCTCGAGGAGCTCCATCGCATGGAGGAGCCGCTCCCCGCTCCGTAGCCGCGCGCTCGCCTCTCGCGAGCGCGGGCGACGTCTTCAGGGCGAGACGGCGGTCGAGCCCGGGCCCTCGCTCAGAGCTCGGCGATCGCCGCGAGATCCTCGCCCTTCTGGCCCATGACCCGCCGGTAGATGAACCAGACGACGCTGATCGCGCTCAGGGTGGCGACGAGCATCACGGTGGCGGCGGCGTTCACGGCAGGGGTGGGTGAGGCGCGGGCCGCCGTGTAGATCTTCACCGAGAGGGGCTCGGTCGGCGCCTGCCCGGACAGGTATCGGACGGTCACGAAGTTGTCGACCGAGTCCGCGAAGACGAGCGCGACGCTCGCGAGGATCGCCGGTCCGAGGAGCGGGACCAGCACACGCCGGAGCGCCTGGCTCGGCGTCGAGCCGAGATCCATCGCAGCCTCCTCGTATTCCGGACCGATCGACAGGAGCCGGGCTCGGACGATGATGAACGGATACGACATCTGATAGGTGACGAGACCGAAGATCTGCGCCGTCGTGCCGAGCTTGACCGCGCCCTCGAGGAGGTTGCTGAAGAGCAGGAAGAGAGAAGTCCCCAGGATGATCTCGGGCATCACGAACGAGAAGAGCATGACGAAGTTGGCCGCGCCGGCCGGCCGACCGCGCCAGCGGTCGATACCGATCGCGAACAGCGTCCCGAGCGGCACCGCGATGAGGACGGTGATGGTCGAGAGCCTGAACGTCTGGATCATCGCCGATCGCAGCGTTTCGTCGGTCCACAGGGAGTTGAACTCGTCCCGGTACCACCAGCGCATCGAGAAGCCCTGCCACGTGCTCCGCGATCGTCCCGAGTTGAAGGAGAAGACGATCGCGATGGCCACAGGGACGATCGACCAGGCGAGGTAGCCCAGCGTGATCGCCTGCAGGAACCTTGGCTTCCGCCACGGGTTCCGTACCCAGCCGGTCGAGCGCCGGGCGGCCCTGGCCGCCGCGGTTCCCCGGTCGAGCGTCGCCCAGCTCATGCCGCCCCCGTCGCGCGGCGGGTCTCGCGCAGGTAGTAGATCATGGGGATCATCACGAGAACGATGAGGATCAGGACCAGCGAGCCGGCCTCGGGTCCTCGCCCGGCCTCGTAGACCGAGGAATCCAGCAGGTTCCCGTACATCGAGGTCGTCTCGGATCCCAACAGGTCGTTCGTGTAGTAGTCGCCGAACATCGGCAGGGAGACGATCACCAGGCCCGCGAGGATGCCGGGCTTCGAGAGCGGCAAGGTCACGCGTCGGAACGTCTGGATCGGGCTCGCCCCCAGGTCTCGGCCGGCCTCGAGCAGGTTCTGGTCGATCCGGTCGAGGAAGCCGAACAGCGGCAGGATCATGAACGGGATGTATCCGTAGACGAGCCCGAGGATCACCGTGATGGGCTTGCCGGCCAGCCAGTCGAAGCGCTCGAAGCCGATGAGGCTGACGAAGTCGTTGATGTAGCCGTCGGGTTGGAGCAGGCTCTGCCACGCGTAGATGCGCATCAGGTAGCTGATCCAGAACGGCGCGATCAGCAACATCAGGATCAGCCCTCGGCGGCTCCCCGCATGGCGGGCCGTGAAGTAGGCGACCGCGTAGCCGATGACGAGGCAGATCAGGCTCGACGCGAACACGTAGAAGAGCGTCCGGAGCAGCGGGCTGAGGTAGATCGCGTCCGGCCCGTAGAACTTCCTCAGCGTATCCCCGAACGTCGCGAAGTCCCACCACCAGGGTTGGTACACGGGGAGCGGGGTGCGGAACAGTTCCTCGACCGTGCCGAACGCGACGGAGAGCACCACGTAGAACGGGAGCAGGAAGAACAGCAGGAGCCAGATGAGCCCCGGCCCCGTGAACGAGGGCCAGTACCACTTCGGGTACCAGACTCCTGAGCCTGCAGCTTCAGCCTTCCGACGTCGGCGGGAAGGCTGCGGGTCGGCCGGGGCGGTGCTAGCCACCCGCCTGGATCTCGGCCCAGGCGTCGAGCCAGAGCTTGTCGGCCTCGGCTGACAGCTCACCCTGGACGTACGCCGTCCTGAACATCTCCTCGGACACGACGGCCCTCGGGAGCGTCTCCGGGACCACGCCCTCGCTGATCAGACGGTCGGGGTCGATCGAGGTCATCGGTGGCTGGTAGCCGTTCCAGTCGCGGAAGTTGACGAAGCCCCACTTCTCGTCGAGCAAGAAGTTCAGGAACTCGTGAGCCAGGCGCGGGCTCTCGGCCGTCGCCGGGATCGTGATCGTGTCGTTGCCGATCAGCCCCTTGTTGTTGGACGGGTACCAGTAGCCGAGGACGTCCTCACTCGTCCCCTTCGGCAGGTACCACTGGGCGCCCACGATGTCTCCCGACCACGCCTGGGACACGCTGAACTCTCCCTCCGGCAGCTTCGAGTAGGTGCCGTTGATCGTGAGTCGCCCGTCGTTCTCGTTGATCATCTCGATGATGGCTTCCTTCGCAGCGTCGATCGCTGCGGGATCGTTCGAGTTGGGGTCGGTGTCTCCATTGCGGAGCAGCATCATCCCGATCGCGTCGCGGTACGAGTCGTAGTAGCTGACCTGGCCCTTGAACTCTGGGTCGAAGAACATCTCGTACCCGGCTGAGTCGGCGTCCGTGTCGCTGATGCGGTCGCGGCGGTAGGCGACACCCGTGGTGTAGATCGTGTAGGGGACCGTGTACCTCCACCCGCGGTCGTACCACGGGCCCGGGTCCCAGAACGTCTTCCAGTAGTTGGCTTCCATGTTCGGGATCAACTCGTGGTTGAGCGGCTGGATGAGGTCGCTCTCGACGAGGCGGGCGACGTAGTCCGTCGTCGGGAAGAACACGTCGGCCTGGACCTGGCCGGCCACCATCTTCTGGATGCCTTCCTCCATGTTGTTGTAGGTGGTGAGCTCGACGTCGACCCCGTACTCCTCCTCGAAGGCCTTCGTGACCTTCTTGTAGAGGTAGTCGGCCCAGTTGTAGATGCGCAGGGTGCCCGACTCTAACGGTGTGCTTGTCGCGATCGGATCGCCGTTCAGGGGCAGCGTGACGGGGTTGTCGGGTCGAGCGAGGACCCGCTCGACGGTGCCGTTGCCATTGCCTCCGCCGGACTCACCCGGCTTGCCGCAGGCGGCGAGGATCGCGGACAGGCTGGGGAGGGCGATGGCGGCGCCTGCCGACCTCCGCAGGAAGTCCCGTCGGCTGAGCCGGCCGTTCGTGCGCTCGCGCGGGTGTGACATGCGCCCTCCTCGCGTCGTTCCGTCGGTTTGAGCGGCGGTACAGGCCCGTTGAATAGCACTCAGGGGGGCGATGCGCAACCCAGCTTGCTCCAAGGCAGCGGTTCGGGCACGGACGAGGGCTTGCTCGGGCGCGGTGCGACTGAAGGACCGTTCAGGACCGTGTGTATGATTCGGCCACCCGCACGCCCGGATGGGAGGACCGCCATGAGGGAGGAAGCCGCCGAGCCCGTCCTGCTCGTCGAGGACCTGGGTCCCGTCCGCCGGCTCACGATGAACCGCGGCAAGACGCTGAACGCGTTGAACCACGAGCTCCTGGAGGCGCTCACGCGCGAGCTCGACGCGGCGGCGGCAGCCGAGACCGTGGCCGTCGTGGTGCTCCGCGGTGCCGGACGCGCGTTCTGCGCGGGCTACGACCTCAACGAGGACGCCGAGGGCGGCGTGCTCGACTCGGGCGACTGGCACGACGAGCTGCGTCACTCGACCGAGCAGATGCTCCGGATCGTGGATCACCCGAAGCCCGTCATCGCGAGCGTGCACTCGTACTGCCTGGCCGGCGGCACCGACCTCATGCTCGCGTGCGACCTGGCCGTCGCGGCCGACGATTCCTTCTTCGGGTACGTGGACATCCGCTTCGGCTCGGGTGTCGTCTCGATGTTCCTGCCGTGGGTCGTCGGCGTGCGCAAGGCGAAGGAGCTGCTGTTCACCGGCGAGGACCGGGTGCCGGCGGACGAGGCGCTGCGGATCGGCCTGGTGAACCGCGTCGTCCCCCGCGACCAGCTCGACGACGCGACGCTCGCGCTCGCCCGGGAGATCGCACGCAACGAGCCGTTCGTCGTGCAGATGACGAAACGCTCGGTGAACCGTGCCTGGGACGTCGCCGGGTTCCGCGCCGCGCTCGAGGCGAACACGGAGCTCGACACGATCATCGAGACCGCGAACCTGCCGGCGCGGGACGAGTTCCGCCGGATCACGGAGGAACAGGGGCTGAAGGCCGCCATCGCGTGGCGCGACGCGCAGCACCGTGGCGAGCAGCCATGAAGCGGTTCGACCTGCGGCCAGTCCTCGCGCCCCGTTCGATCGCGATCGTCGGGGCCTCCGAGTCCCCCGATTCGTGGGCGCCCGAGATCGAGCGTTCGTTGCGGCACGTCGGTTTCACCGGGGAGCTCTACCCCATCAATCCGAAGTACGACGAGGTCTGGGGGCGGCGGTGCCTGTCCTCACCGCTCGAGCTGCCGAAGGGCGTGGACCTCCTCGTGTTCGTCGTGCCGGCCCGGGTCGTCGTGCGGATGCTCGACGACGTCGCGAAGGCCGGCGTGCGCGGCGTGATGGTGGTGTCCTCGGGTTTCGCCGAAGCCGGGGACGAGGGTCGAGCGCTCCAGGAGAAACTGCGCCGCAAGGCGCTCGCGCACGGGCTGCCGGTCCTCGGCCCGAACGTCGAGGGCTACGTGAACTACGTCGAGAAGGTCGCGCCGTACGGCACGACGCCGCCGCCCGAGCCCGTCGCGGGTGGGATCAGCGTGATCAGCCAGTCGGGGACCGTCGCGTGGGCGATGAACCAGATGGCCTCGGACCGCGGCGTGGGGCTGCGCATCGTCCTCGGCGTCGGCAACGAGGCCGTGATCGGCCTCGGCGACATGTTCGCGTGGGCCGCCGAGGATCGCCATACGAAGGTCGTCACCACCTACATCGAGACGATGCGCGACGTCGAGGGCATCGAGCGCGGGCTCGACGCGCTGAGGGAGGCGCGAAAGCCGATCCTCGTATGCGCGCCCGAGGGCCGCAGCGAGGCCGCTCGGCGCTCGATCGTCGCGCACACCGGCGCGCTCGCCGGGAACACGGCGCTCCGGGACGCATGGCTCCGGGGCCACGGCGTGATCCTCGTCGAGGACCCGGTCACGATGTTCGAGGCCGCGGTGCTGCTCTCGCACCACCGCAAGCTCCGCTCGACCGGGGTCGCCGCCGCCCTACAGTCCGGTGGCGCGTGCACGTTGTTCGCCGAGGCCGCGGGCGCCCGGGGGCTCACGCTCCCCGAGTTCGCCCCGGCGACGAAGGCCAAGCTCCGGACGGTGCTGCCCCACTTCGCCTCGCAGAACAACCCGCTCGACGTGACCGGCCAGGCCGCCGTCGAGACCGAGATGTTCGAGGGCGCACTCGAGGCGCTCGCGAGCGACCCGTCGATCGGGTTCGTCGCGTTCGACGCCTTCCCGCCGCGCCTGGAGAATGAGGTCGTCTGGGCCGAGCACCTCCTCCAGCGTGTGCGAGAGCTCCAGCGCCAAACCGGGGTGTCCTTCGCCTCGGTCTCGATGAGCCCGCTCGCCTACATCCCTCGGGCGAAGGCGTGGACACGTGAGGAGAAGCTGCCGTTCCTGCAGGGGCATCACGCGGGGACGGGAGCGATCCGCGCGCTCGTCGAGCTGCAGCAGGCGCGCGGGCGATCGATCGCCGACCTGCCGCCGCACGAGAACCGGGCGAAGGCGCTCCAGATGCTCCGAGGCCTGTCGGGTCCCCTGGACGAGCTGCAGGGGGCGAAGCTCCTCGAGCTCTACGGCATGCGCCGCCCGAGGGAGCTCGTCGCGAAGAACCCGGCCGCCGCCGCGGCCGCGGCTCGCAGGATCGGCTTCCCGCTCGCGGTGAAGGCGCTCGCCCCCGAGCTGCCGCACAAGGCCAAGCTCGGCGGCGTGCGCCTGGGGCTCACGAACCCGACGGACGTCGAGGTGGCCGCGGCCGAGGTGCTCGAGGCGGCCCGCCGTGCCGGCGCGAGGTCGCCGCAGGTGCTCGTGCAGGAGATGGCCCACGGGCTCGAGCTGCTCGTCGGCGCGGTGATCGACGAGCGCTTCGGCGCCTACATCACGATGCGCCCGGGGGGCAGGCTCGCCGAGGCCGGCGAGGCGACCTTCGTCGCGGCGCCGCTAACGCTGAAGCAGGCGCTCGCCTACGTCGGGTCGCAGGCCGCGCGATGCGGCCTGGACGCGGCCGAGCACGACCTGCGCGCCGTCGCCAAGGCGGTCGAGGCGATCGCCCGGGCCGCGCACGACCTCCGCGACCGCCTGACCTCGCTCGAGGCGAACCCGCTGCTCGTCGCGAGGAAGGGCGCGGTGGCCGTCGACGCGCTCGCCGAGGCTCGAGCGCCGGCGTGATCTTCGGTCTCGGCGCGGCGCTCGCCTGGGGGCTCGCGGACGTGGGAGCCGCGGTGGTCGGCCGCAGGATCGGGAGCCTCACGACGCTCGTGCTCGCCCAGCTCGCGAGCCTGGCGCTCATCCTCACGTGGTACCTCGTGGACCGCCCCGCCTGGTCGGGGACGATCGGCGACGTCGGCATGCTGGCCGCGAACGGCGCGGTGGCGGCGTTCGCCTACGTCCTGCTCTACCGCGCGCTCGCGCTCGGGCCGATCGCGCTCGTCTCGCCGATCGTGGCGGCGTACGCGGTCCCGGCGATCGCGCTCGCCGTGATCCTGCTCGACGAGTCGCTCGGCGGCGCGCTCCTCGCTGGCATCGTCGTGACCCTGGTCGGGGTCGTGCTCACCTCGACCGACTTCCGGGAGGCCGGGGCCGAGCGCATGTCGCGCGCCGGGGTCCCCGTCGCTTTGCTGTCGATGGCCCTGTTCGGGCTCGCCTCCTACGTGCTCGGCCTTGAGGCGAAACAGCTCGGATGGCTCACCGCGGCCCTGATCGGCCGGGTCTTCTCGGTGCTGTCGCTCCTCGCGCTCGCGCTCGTGCGGCGGCCGCCCCTGTCCGCCGGCGGCCTCTCGGGGATCGGAAGCGCGGCCCTCGTCGGGGTGGCCGACATCGCCGGCATGGCGTTCTACTCGATGGGGAGCGAGCGCGGCCTCATCTCGATCGTCACCGCCGCCTCGGCGACTTTCGTCCTCATCCCGGTCGTGGCCGGCATCCTGTGGCTCGGGGAGCGCCCGGCGGCGACCCAGCTCGCGGGCGTCGCGGTGGTCGTCGGTGGGCTCCTGCTCCTAGGCCTCGGTTGACCCGCGGTCTCGCCGGTGGCTTGCGCGATCTCGAGCTCATCGGCGGACCCGGGAAGCTCGACCACCCCACGCCGGTCGAGGCGGCCGTCTGAACGGCCGTTCAGTTCGGCGTATGCTCCCGCCGGGAGGTGGGGCATGGGGACGTACCCGCTGTCGGAGGAAGACCGCCGGATCCAGGAGACGGCGCGAGGCTTCGTCGACGAGGAGCTGATGCCCTGGGAGGTGCACGCCGAGGAGCACGGCGGCCGGATACCGGACGAGGTCCGCGAGCGGCACCATCGCGCGGCGGTCGAGCTCGGCCTGTTCGCGATGAACATGCCGGCCGAGCTCGGCGGGGGCGGGTTCACGATGCTCCAGCAGGTGCTCGTCTCCGAGCAGATCGGGCGGGTGACGAACGGGCTCGGCTGGTGCGTGCACACCCCTCCGGCGTGGGCGCCCGCCGTCGTCTCGTCCGAGCAGCTCGAGCGCTGGATCGTGCCCTCGATCCGCGGCGAGCGGCACGAGTGCTACGCGATCACCGAGGCCGGTGCCGGCTCGGACGTCGACGCGATCGAGGCGACCGCCCGGCGCGAGGGCGACACCTATGTGCTGAACGGCACGAAGATGCACGTGACCTCGTACAACACCGCCGACTACTGCTTCTTCCAGGCCAAGATCGACGGCGGCCCCCACGCGGGCGAGCACGCGATGTTCTTCGTCGACAAGGACACGCCCGGCGTGCACCTCGTCCGCGAACCCGCGTACTCGCACACGTACCCGGACACCCATGCGATCGTCGCCTTCAAGGACGTGCGCGTGCCGGCGGCGAACCTCATCGGCGAGGAGGGGGACGGCTTGGCGTTCACGTACGAGTGGTTCCGCTACGAGCGGCTGATGATCGCGGCCCGCAGCTGCGGCGCCGCCGAGCGGCTGATCGAGGAGGCGACCGCGTTCGCGAAGGACCGCGTGCAGTTCGGCGAGCCGATCATCGCCTTCCAGGCGATCCAGCACATGCTCGCGGACTCGCTCACCGAGCTGTGGGCCGCGCGCCTGATGACCTACGAGCTCGCGAAGAACATCGACCGCGGCGTGGACGTGAAGATCCAGCACGCCCAGTGCTCGATGGCCAAGCTCTACGCGAGCGAGATGGCGAACCGGGTCGCCGATCGCGCCGTGCAGATCTTCGGCGGGCGCGGCTACATGCGCGAGAACGTCGCCGAGCGCTTCTACCGTGAGGTCCGCGTCGACCGCATCTGGGAGGGCACCTCGGAGATCCAACGCAACATCGTCGCGGACCAGCTGGCGAAGCGCGGCGCGCGTATCCTGGCGGGCTGATGGACAAGGACACGCTCACGACGCGCGAACGCGACGCCTGGGCCGAGCTCCGGGCCACGGTCGACCGTCTCACCCCCGAGCAGCACGAGCGCCCCGGCGCGAACGCGGACGGCTGGAGCATGAAGGACGTGCTCTGGCACATCGCGCACTGGTGGAAAGACCTGACCCGCATGCTCGGCGAGATGCGCGAGGGAACGTTCGTCGAGCCCGAGGACGACGACGAGCGGACGAACGCCGAGAACGCCCGCACGCTCGAGGAGTCCCGCCGGATGCACCTCGCCGACGTCGAGCAGGGCGTCGACATGGCGCGCGGCCGGATGCTCGCCGCGTGGGACGCGCTGCCCGAGGTGACCGAGCCTGCCGAGCGCTGGTTCGTCTGGGAGACGATCGAGCACTACGAGGAGCACCTCGAGGACGCTCGCCGCTTCGCCGAGCAGAACGGCTGAGCGAGGATCAGGTCTTCGCGGTCTGGAGCTCGAAGCCGAGCTCGCGCGCGGCGACGTCCATGCACGTGCGGTGCATGTGGTCGGGCCCGACCTGGGAGTCGTTCATGATGACCTGGATCGCGAGGCCGTCGATCAGTGACGCCACGCGGAGCGCGAGCTCCTCGGGTGCCTCGGTCGAGCCGAACTCACCGGAGGCCTGACCGCCCCGGACGATGTCGGCGATCTGGCCCCGCCACCGTTGGTCCAAGATCTCGCGGTCCTTCGCCATGTCGGGGTCGCGGAGCGCCCGGACCCAGACCTCGATCCAGAGCGCCCACTCGTCGAGGCGCCCGAACTCGGGCAGGTAGCCGGGGACCGAGAGCTCCACCAGGCGCCGGAGCTGGTCCCTCGCCGAAGGGATCCTGCGGATCTCGCGCGACATGCGGAGGTAGAACTGGTCGTTCGCGTACGTGAGCGCCTCGGAGAGCAGCCGGTCCTTGGACTCGAAGTAGTAGAGGATCAGACCGGGGGAGACGCCGGCGCGCTCGGCGATGTCGGAGATCCTGGTCTCGGCGAGGCCGCGGTCGGTGATGACGCGGGCCGCGGCATCCAGGATCTCCTGGTGCCGAGCCTTGCTCTTCGGGCTCCCAGAGCTCATCCGCACCCTCCGACGCCGTTCGAACGCCACTCAGCCAGCGGCCGAGGGCGGCGTCACCTTGAACGCGGGTTCAAGGCACTCTAGCCGTTGGAGCAGGGTTGTCAACCGGCGCATCGGCGGCCCTCCGCTTGACTCGCCGTTCAAACTGGGGCCATGATTCGCGCGAGGTCAGCCCGAAGGAGAACGACATGGCGAACGTCTACGACGCCATCATCATCGGCGGCGGGCACAACGGTCTCACGGCAGGCGCGTACTTCGCGAGGGCGGGCGCGCGCGCCGTCGTCCTCGAGTCCCGGCACAAGACCGGCGGGGCCGCGGACACGAGCGCTCCGTTCCCCGATCACCCCGAGATCCAGGTCACGACCTACTCGTACGTGATGTCGCTCATGCCCCCGACGATCATCCGCGAGCTGCAGCTGAAGCGGTTCGGTTACGACGTCACGCCCTTCGGCCCGTACTACCAGGCGTTCCCCGACGGACGCTCGATCAAGGTCTACGCGGACGACGCGGCGAAGAGCTACGACTCGATCTCGCAGTTCTCGAAGAAGGACGCCGAGATCCTCCCGAAGTGGGAGGAGTGGCTGCAGGGTGTCGCCGACGTCCTCGGGCCGGTGCTGCTGAAGGTGCCGCCGAAGGTCGGCTCGATGGCGTTCGGGGACGTGCTATCCACCGTCGACACGGCGTGGAAGATGCGCAAGCTCGGCGTCCGCGGGGTCGGCAGCGTGACGAAGCTGTTCACGATGAGCGTGACGGACCTGCTGAACGAGTGGTTCGAGTCCGACGCGATCAAGGGCATGCTCGCGGTGAACGGCGTCATCGGCACGTGGGCCGGGCCCGACGAGGCCGGCACCGCGTACGTGATGCTCCACCACTCCATCGGTGACGTCGGCGACGGTCACCTCGGGTCGTGGGGGTTCCAGCAGGGCGGGATGGGGGCGGTGTCGGACTCGATCCACCGCTCGGCAGAGTCGTTCGGGTGCGAGATCCGCTTGAACGCGAAGGTGTCGAAGATCCTCGTACGGAACGGACGGTTCGTGGGTGTCGCGCTCGAGAACGGGGAGGAGCTGCGCGCCCCGGTCGGCGTGACCACGGTCCACCCGAAGATCGCGTTCCTCGACCTCATCGACCGGTACGACCTGCCGGCGGACTTCGTGTGGGACATCGAGCGGTGGCGGACGCGTTCGGGCGTCGTGAAGATCAACGTCGCGCTCTCCGAGCTGCCGGACTTCACGGCCGACCCCGGCAAGGAGCTCCAGGACCACCACACGGGCTCGGTCGAGCTGTGCTTCTCGACCGACTACGCCGAGCGTGCCTTCCAGGACGCGCACATGGACAAGAAGGCGGCGATCCGGCCGTTCGTCGACGGCACGATCCCGACATCGCTGGACAAGAAGCTCTGCCCCGAGGGCATCCACATCTTCTCGATGTACAGCCAGTGGTGCCCCCACGAGTGGAACACCGAGCCGCACACCGAGGAGCTCGAGGCGTACGCCGACCGCGCGATCGACGAGTACACGGCGCTCGCGCCGAACTTCAAGAGTGCGGTCATCGACCGGCAGATCATCGGGCCGCACGAGATGGAGCAGGACCTGGGGATGATCGGCGGGAACATCTTCCACGGCGAGCTGGCCGTGGACCAGCTGTTCCACATGCGGCCCGCGCCCGGGTACGCGGACTTCCGCACGCCCGTCAAGGGCCTGTACCACGGCTCGTGCGCGACGCACGGCGGCGGCGGCGTCAACGGCATCCCGGGCTGGCAGGCCTTCAAGATGGCCGTGAAGGACAAGGCCCTGCCGAAGAAGAAGTAGCCTCGGGCGCGTGACGGCACCGGGGGTGGGCACCGACTCGGCTCGCGGCGCGCTCGAGCGCATGCTCGAGGCGCGCTCGGTCGCGATCATCGGCGCGAGCGCGCGCGAGGGCTCGGTCGGTCACGAAACCCTGCGGGAGCTCGTCGAGCTCGGGGGGTTCGACGGCGCCGTGTACCCGATCAACCCCCGGTACGAGGAGCTGTTCGGGAACCGCTGCTACGGTTCGATCGCCGAGGTGCCCGAGCCGGTCGACCTCGCGATCGTGGCGCTCGCGAACGCGCAGCTCGAGGACACGCTGACCGCCTGCGCGCAGGCGGGGGTCGGCTCGGCGGTGGTCTACGCGAGCGGGTTCGAGGAGCCGCGCGATGACGAGCTCCCGCTCGTCGAGCGCATGGCGGCGATCGCGCGCGAGGCCGGCATGGCCATCTGCGGCGGCAACTGCATGGGGTTCGTGAACGTCGAGCGCGGCCTGCGCGCGACCGGGTGGGAGGAGCCCGTCGGGCTGCCCCCGGGCGGCATCACGTTCGTGAGCCACTCGGGCTCCGCCTTCGCGGCGTTCCTGCACAACGACCGCGACTTGCGGTTCAACGTCGTGGTCTCGAGCGGGCAGGAGCTCGTCACGACGACCTCGGACTACATGCGTTACGCGCTCGGCCTGCCGAGCACGAAGGCGATCGGGCTGTTCATCGAGACGATCCGCGATCCCCGGGGCTTCCGCTCAGCGATGATCCTCGCGCACGAGCGGGACGTGCCCGTCGTCGTGCTGAAGGTCGGGCGTGAGGCGCTCACGCGCGAGATGGTGACCGCGCACTCGGGCGCGCTCGCGGGCGAGGACGGCGCGTACGAGGCGCTCTTCGAGGCCGATGGTGTCCACCGTGTCGAGTCGCTCGACGAGATGGCCGACACCCTCGCGCTGTTCGTCGCGGGTCGGCGCGCGGGGCCGGGTGCGCTCGCGACGGCGCACGACTCGGGGGGCGAGCGCGCGATGATGGTCGACGCGGCGGCGGCGGCCGGCGTGCCGCTCGCGACGCTCGGGCCGGAGGCGACCGGGCGTCTCGACGAGCTCCTCGACGAGGGCCTGCCGCCGATCAACCCGCTCGACTTCTGGGGGACCGGTCGGGATGCCGGTGGGGTCATCACCGGCTCACTCCGCGCGCTCGTGCAGGACCCCGCGGTGGCCGCGCTCGCGTTCGGTGTGGACCTGGTGACCGACGACGCCGACGAGGAGGGCTACTTCTCGTGCTTCCTGCGCGTGTGGTCGGAGACCGACAAGCCGATGGCGATGATGAGCAACTTCGCCGGGGGCATCGACCGGAACGACGTTCGGCGGCTGTACGAGGTCGGGGCGCCGGCGCTCGAGGGCACGCTCACGGGTCTCGCGGCGTTCCGGCACCTGTTCGACCACCGCGACCACCGCGCGTGGACGCCGGTGGCCGGTCACTCGCCGGCATCCGAGGAGACGCGGGGACGCTGGCGGGCGCGCCTTTCCAGCGGCGAGCCGTTCGACGAGCTCGAGGGGCTCGCGCTCCTCGCGGACTACGGCGTGCCGACGGTCGCGAGCCTGCGGGCCGACACGCTCGAGGACGCGATCGGGGCCGCCGAGCGGCTCGGGCTCCCGGTCGCGATGAAGACCGCCGCGCCGGGCGTCCAGCACAAGTCCGACGTCGGCGGTGTGCGGCTCGGGATCGACGACACGCCCTCGCTCGAGGAGGCATACGAGGACCTCGAGCGGCACCTCGGGCCGCAGGTCACCATCGCGAAGATGGCGCCGGCCGGGATCGAGGTCGCGCTCGGCGTCGTGCGGGACCCACAGTTCGGGCCGCTCGTGCTCGTCGCGGCGGGCGGTGTGCTGGTCGAGGTGCTGAAGGACCGACGGCTCGGGCTCCCGCCGCTCGACGAGGCGAGGGCGGTGCGGATGATCGACCGACTGCAGATCCGGCCGCTCCTCGCCGGCGTGCGGGGGGCGGCGCCCGCCGATGTCGGCGCGCTCGCGCGGGCCGTGGTGGGCTTGTCGTGGCTGGCGCACGACCTCGGCGAGCACCTCGACGCCCTCGATGCGAACCCCGTGATCTGCGGTCCCGGCGGGTGCGTCGCGGTCGACGCGCTCGTGATCCCTCGCGCTCGCTAGCCGCAGAAGCTCCGCACGGCGTGCTCGACGATGCGTGCGACCTGGACGGTCTCGCCGATCGAGACCCACTCCTGCGGCGCGTGGAAGTTGCCGCCCAGTGGGCCGGCCATGAGCGTCGGGATGCCGGCGGACTGCATCAGCGCGGAGTCGGCCCACGCGTTCAGGCCGACGGCCTCGAGCGACCGGCCGAGCACCTGCCGTGCCCCGACGTCGAGCGCCTTCCACAGGGCCTCGTGGCCCTCGGCGCGGAAGGGCTCGCGCTCGAGCTTCACATCGACCTGCCCTCGGAAGTCGGGGTAGGACTCGCGCACCTCCGCGAAGACCGCCTCGATCTCGCGGACGCGGTCGGCCAGCCGCTCGCCCGGTTGCGTCCCGATCTCGATGCCGAGCGTGCAGCGGCTCGGGTAGGTCGCGTAGTCGGTGCCGCCGACGATCGTGCCCGTGTGGAAGACCGTGCGCCCGTTCATCGCATCGGGGTTCGGGACGAAGACCTCGCGGTCGAGCTTCGCCAGGCGCGTGATGACCTCGGCCATGTGCACGATCGCGTCGACGCCCTCGTCCGGGGTCGAGCCGTGCGCGGCCTTCCCGTGCACGACGACATCGATCCAGCCGAAGCCCTGGTGCTCCACGACGCACCGCGGCAGCGCGTCGGGCTCGAGGATGATCGCGGCGTCGATCTCGTCGCGGTGACGGTCGACGAGGTCCAGCGTGCCGATCGACACGCCCTCCTCGTCCGCTACGCAGGCGACCAGGAGGTCGCCGCGGAGCGGCACGCCGGAGGTCGCGATCTGGCGCAGCACGAGGAGCGCGATCGCGCAGCCGGCCTTGTCGTCGGCGGCGCCGAGCCCGATGAGCCGGTCTCCCTCGCGTCGGGGCTCGAGTGCCTGGTCCCGCCAGTTGTCGAAGCCGACCGTGTCGGCGTGTGCGTTCAGGCAGAGCGTGGGCCCGCCGCCCGTGCCCCGGAGCCGGGCCAGCAGGTTGGGCCGTCCGGGCTCGACCTCCTCGACCGTGACCTCGGCGCCCGAACCCTCGAGCCAGCTCCGCATGAAGCGGGCGACGTCCTTCTCGCCGGTTCCGTCCGGGATCAACCAGGGCGTCACGGACTCGATCCGGATCAGCGCCGAGAGCAACTCCTCGACATCGTGATCGTCGATGGGCATGGCGGACTCCTTCCTCGGTTCCCTAGGTGAAGTGGCAGGCGGAGAGGTGCTCCGTCGGACCCTCGCCGCGGAGCGCGGGATCCGTAGACGTGCATTCCTGCGGGTCGCCCCGCTCGCGCCGGAGCCAGCAGCGCGACGCGAACCGGCAGCCCGGTGGGATCGAGGTGGGCGAGGGCGCCTCGCCGACGAGCAGGATCTGCTCCTCGGCGGCCCCGGCCTCCGGGACGGGGACCACCGAGACGAGGGCTCGGGTGTACGGGTGGCGGGGTTGCCCGATGACCTCCGCGGCCGGGCCGATCTCGACGACGCGGCCGAGGTACACCACCGCGATCCGGTCGGCCACCACCCAGGCGAGCGAGAGGTCGTGCGTGATGAACAGGTAGGCGAGATCGCGCCGCTCGCGCAGCTCGAGCATCAGCTTCAAGATCCCGGCTCGCAGCGACACGTCCAGCATCGAGACCGGCTCGTCGGCCACGACCAGCGTCGGGTCGAGCACCATCGCGGCCGCGATGGCGACCCGCTGGCGCTGACCCCCGGACAGGTGGTGCGGGTAGCGCCGGGCGATCTCCCCCGGCGGGTGGAGACCGGCCCGCTCCAGCGCTCGATCGACCAGCTCCTGGCGCTCGCTCGCGTCGCGGCCGCGCCCGTGGATGAGGAGCGGCTCGGAGACGGTCTCGAAGACCGTTTGCCGTGGGTCGAGGGATTCGTACGGATCCTGGAAGATCATCTGGAACCGCTGCCGGAGCTCGCGCAGCTCGCGCCCCCGCAGGTGCGTGATGTCGTTCCCTCGGAACACGATGCGGCCGGCGGTGGGTTCGACCAGGCGCATGACGGCGCGAGCGATGCTGGTCTTGCCGCATCCCGACTCTCCCACGAGGGCGAGCACCTCGCCCGGCCGCACGTCGAACGAGACGCCGTCCACCGCGCGGACGACCTCGCGCGCCCGGAACGCCCCCGCGCTCCGGCGCACGGGGTAGTGGACGGCGAGGTCCTCGACCCGCAGGAGGGGCTCGGCGACGGGCGCCTCGGCCGGGAGTGCCGGGTCCGCGGGGCGGGCCGCGCCCTCGCCGCTCATCCGTCCTCCTCGGCGAGGTGACACGCCGCGAGGTGTGCGTCGCCCACCTCGCGCAGCGCGGGGCTCTCGCGCCGGCACCGGTCGATCACCCTCGGGCACCGGTCGGCGAACCGGCATCCCGGCGGGGGGGCCGACAGGTCGGGCGGATACCCGGGGATGCCCTCGACGAAGGTCCGCTCGTGATGGATGTTCGGGAAGGCTTCGAGCAGCGCTTGCGTGTACGGATGCGCGGGACGCCCGCGCCGATCGGCGGTTCCGAAGAGGGCCTCAGCCGGCGCCTCCTCGGCGATCCGCCCCGCGTACATGATGGCCACGCGGTCGCACGTCTCGGCGATCACCGACAGGTCGTGTGAGATCAGGATCATCGCGATGCCGAACTCGCGCCGCAGGTCCCGGAGCAGGCTGAGGATCTGCGCCTGCGTCATCACGTCGAGCGCGGTGACCGGCTCGTCGGCGATCACGAGCTTCGGGCGGCACGCGAGCGCCATCGCGACCATGACGCGTTGTCGCATGCCGCCGGAGAGCTCGTGCGGGTACTCCCTGGCCCGGGTCGCCGGGATACCCACCTGCTCGAGCAGCTCACCCACCCGCGCCTTCGCCTGCTCTTTCGGCGTGCCGGGTTCGTGGAAACGGATCGGCTCGAGGATCTGCGCGCCGACGGTCTGGACCGGGTTCAGCGCATTCATCGCGCCCTGGAACACGACCGAGACGTCCGACCAGCGGCTCCGCTCCATCGCGTGCTCGGGGGCGGACAGGAGGTCGACCCCGGCCAGGCGGATCGAGCCCTGCGTGACGGTGGCGTTGTCGGGCAGGAGTCGGGGGATCGCGAGCGCCACGGTCGTCTTGCCGCACGCGGACTCGCCCGCGAGGCCGACCATCTCCCCTTCGTCGACCGTGAGGTCCACGTCGTCCACCGCCTGCACGACGCCGGCCTTCGTCGCGTAGCGGATCCCGAGGCTGCGGATCTCGAGCAGGCTCATCAGCGCTCCCGCAGCCGAGGGTTGAGGATCCGGTCGAGCGTGTGCCCGATCAGCGTGAAGCCGAGCACGACCACCACGATCCCGATGCCGGGCGGCAGGAAGTACCACCACGCGCCTCGGCCGGTCGCGCCGGTGACGAACGCGAAGTGCAGCATCGTGCCCCACGACACGTGGACCGGGTCGCCGAGACCGAGGAACGCGAGGGTCGCCTCGGACAGGATCGAGCCCGCGATGACGAGCACCGTGTTCGCGAAGATCAGCGGCAGGACGTTCGGCAGGATGTGCACGCCCACGATCCGCAGATCGGAGGCGCCGAACGAGCGGATCCGTGTGACGAACTGCCGCTCCCGGAGGGATAGGACCTGGGAGCGGACGATCCGCGCCGTCCCCGGCCATCCGGTGAGCCCGATCACCAGGATGATGATCCCGAGGCTCTGCCCGAAGATCGCCGCGAGGGCGATCACGAGTGGCAGCGTCGGGATGACCAGGAAGAAGTCGGTGAAGCGCATCATCACGGCGTCGAGCTTGCCGACCGCGTAGCCCGACACGAGGCCGATCAACGAGCCCACGAGCATCGAGATGGCGGTGGCGACCAGGCCGACCAGGAGCGAGATCCGCGCCCCCGCCAGGACCTGCCGGAAGACGTCCCGCCCGAGCTCGTCCGTTCCCAACCAGTGCGGCGCCGAGGGTGGCTGGAAGATGTCCGAGGACGACGCGCCGACGGCCTTCGGGTCGAACGGGAACAGCATCGGGCCGGCGACGGCCACGACCGTGACGAGGAGCAGCAGCAGGACCCCGGTCCGGCCGAGGCCGTCGCCCCACAGCTCTCGCCACGCCCGGCGCACGGCGGCATGCCGCTCGAGTCCCTCCTCCACTCGCGCCGGCTCGGCCATCACGTCTCCCGCACCCTCGGGTCGAGGACCTGGTACAGGAGGTCGCTCACGAAGTTCGCGAGGATCACCGTCACCGCGAAGATCAGGAAGCACGCCTCGAGGATCGGGTAGTCGCGCCGCAGCACGGCGTCGTACATCAGGCGGCCCATCCCGGGGTAGGAGAAGACCGTCTCGACCTGGATCGCGCCGCCCACCACCAGGCCGATGTACAGGGCCGACGCCGTGATCACCGGGAGGAGGGCGTTGCGGAACCCGTGCCGCCAGATCACTCGACGGCGGGGGAGCCCCTTCGCCTTCGCGGTGAGGATGAAGTCCTCGGTGAGGACGTCGACGAGCGAGCTCCGCGTGATGAGGATGAACTGCGCGATGTCCACGAGCGCGAGCGTGATCGTCGGCAGGAACAGATGGCTCACGATGTCCGACCATCGGTCGAGCGTCCCGGCGTAGACCGCGCCCGGCGTCGTCATCCCGGAGATCGGGAACGCGTGCAGCCACACGCCGAGCAGGAACAAGAGGATCATCCCCGTCCAGAAGGTCGGGAAGCTCCAGAACACGAGCGAGCTCACGACGAGCCCGGAGTCCACCTTGGAGTCCCGCCTGGCCGCGGCCAAGATCCCGAGCCCGACCCCGAGCAGCACGATGAGGACCGTCGCCGCGCCGAGCAGGATCAGCGTGTTGGTCATGCGCTCGGCGACGATGCCGTTGACCGAGCGCCCGTACGTGTACGAGAAGCCGAAGTCCCCCGCGAAGAGGCGACGCAGGTAGTACCAGTACTGGACCGGCAGCGGCCGATCCAGCCCGAACGTGGCTCGGAGCTGGTCGGCCGCCTCCGGGGTGAGGTGCCCGGCCCGTGCGATCAGCTGCACGGGATCACCCGGCAGCACGCGGAACAGCAGGAAGTTGAAGGTGATGACCGCGAAGAGCGTGATGGCGAGCTGCCCCGCCTTGCGCAGGAGGTAGCCCGCCCTGAACACGCCCATCGCGGCCTGCCCGATCCCTCAGTCCCGGCTCACGCCACGGGTGTCGCGTTCAGGTAGTTGTCTCGGGTGAAGTTGAAGACGATCCCTCCGGGGGTCTCCGTCCAGCCCTCCCAGGTGTCGGTCCGGTAGGCCTGGAGCTTGTCCTGGTACCACATCACGATGTAGACGCCCGACTCGTAGAACATCTGCTGCATCTGATGCACGATCGGCATCCGTGCGGCTTCCTCGACGGTCGTCGCCTGCTGGTCGTACAGCGCGTCGTACCCCTGATCGCAGTAGAAGACGTCGTTGTTGCCGCCGATCTGGCTGCAGAGGACGATGCCGAGCATGTAGTCGGGATCGGCCACGCCGGAGTCCCAGCCCCACACGAAGATGTCCCAGTCCGGGTCCTTGAGGTTGTAGACGATGTCCCCGAGCGTGTTCTCGTCCATCGTCTGCAGGTCGAGCTTGATGCCGACCTCGGACGCGGCGTCACGGAACAGCTCCGCGGCCCGGACGTCCACCGTCGTGGACTCGATCGCGATGAGGCGGAACTCGAGCGGGGCACCATCGGGGCTCTCCCGTACGCCGTCCCCGTCGGTGTCCGTGTAGCCGGCGTCCTCGAGCAGCGCGATGGCCGCTTCGGGGTTGGCGTTCATCTCCTCCTCGGCGGTCACCTGGTACTGCCAGTCCCCGAAGGCCGGAGGCAGGAGCACGCTCCCCGGCTGGCCGTGGCCGGCGAGCGCGAGCTCGACCAGCTGGTCGCGGTCGATCGCGTAGTTGAGCGCCCGGCGGATCACCGGGTCCAGGAGGAGTGGGTTGCCCCTCGAGGCCGGGTCGGTGTCCACGTTGAACCCGATGTGGTGGAACGAGAACGACGGGAGCGAGATCGCGTTCACGTTCTCGGCGCCCACGAGCCCGTCGAAGATCGTCGGCGGGACCTCCGTCAGGATGTCCACCTCGCCGGCGCGGAGCGCCTGTGCCATGACGTCCTCGTTGCCGTACAGGACGAACACGATGCGCTTGGCGGCCGGCGCGTCGCCCCACCAGTCGGGGTTCCGCTCGAGGGTGACCGTCTCTCCCTGCTTCCACTCGACGAGGCGGTACGGCCCCGTGCCGACCGGCGTGTCGTTCGGGAACTTCTTGAGCTCGTCCGCGGGGACGGCCGACCAGATGTGCTCCGGCACGATAGGGATCGCGAGGCCGGGGTTGAACGCCTGCGGCGCGTCGAAGGACACCACCGCGGTCTGGTCGTCGGGCGTGTCCACCCCGGTCATCCCGGTGAGCCACTGGGCGTAGGCGCCGAGGCTCCCCTCCTTGATGAGCTCGAACGTGAACTTCACGTCGGCCGACGTGAACGGCTCTCCGTCATGCCACGTGACGTCCGGCCGCAGGTGGTACGTGATCGACAGGCCGTCGGTCGAGTACTCGAAGCTCTCGGCGAGCTGGTTCTCGGTCTTCAGGTTCTCGTCGTAGCCGAGCAGGTTGTCGTAGACGAGAGAGAGCACCTCGTACGCCTCGGTGCTCCAGGACGTGAGCGGGTTCATCTTGTCGGGCTCGGAGGACCAGCCCACCCGGAGCGTGGTCCGTGCCGCGCCTCCTCCTTCGTCCCTCGTGCACGCCGTCGCGAGCGACGTCACCAACAGGAGCGCCCCGATCGTGGCGCCCAAGACCCTGCGTGTTCGCATCTATCTACCCCCCTTCATCCCGACGCGAGATCGCTCGCCGTGGCCGCCACCGCGTCCTCGAACGCCGTCAGGGTCGCGTCGACGTCGTCCTCGGTGTGCACGGTGGAGACGAACCAGAGCTCGATGTTGCTCGGGTGCACCATCACGCCCCGCTCGTGCAGGGCGAGCGCGAGGGCCGCGTACTTCGGCGAGTTCAGGTGCGGCGCCGCGTCCCGATAGCCGTGGATCGGCGTCTCGCTGAACCAGACCTGGAACATCGGCCCGACGCCCTGCACCTGGACCGGGATGCCGCGGGCCGCGAAGATCCCGCGGAACCCCTCCATCAGCCGTTCGGCCCGGGCGAAGAGCCGTTCGTGCGTGCCCGGCTCCGAGAGCAGGTCGATCGACGCGCACACCGCGGCCATCGCGAGCGCGCTCGCGTTGTAGGTGCCCGCGTGGAGCACCTCGCCCTCGGACACGAGCTCCATGAGGTCCCGGCGTCCCACGATCGCGGACACGGGGAACCCGCCGCCGAGCGCCTTCGCCATCGTGGTCAGGTCCGGTGTCACCCCGTACTTGGCCTGGGCGCCGCCGAGCGCCACCCGGAACCCGGTGATGACCTCGTCGAAGATCAGGACCGCGCCGTGCTCGGTCGCGATGCGCCGAAGCGCCTCCAGGTAGCCGGGCTTCGGCGGGATGACGCCCGTGTTGCCCATGATTGGCTCGGTGAGGATCGCCGCCACCTCGTTCCCGCGCTCACGCATGAAGGCCTCGACGACCTCGGCGTCGTTCCAGGGCATGACGGCGAGCGTGGGGCCGATCGCGGCCGGGATCCCTTTCGAGCCGGGGATCGCGTTCGGGCGCTCGTGCGGACCGGCGGCGTCGAGCGGCGGGTGGTGGCTCCACTCGAGCTGGTCGGCCCACCCGTGGTACTGCCCCTCGAACCGCATGACGACGTCGCGTCCGGTCGCGGCGCGGGCGATCCTCGTCGCGTGGAGGACGGCCTCGGTGCCCGAGTTCGAGAACCGGACGAGCTCGGCCGAGGGGACCACGGCGGTGATCCGCCGGGCGGCCTCCGCCTCCAGCTCGTAGGGGAGCGCGAACATCGTGCCGATGTCCCGGATCGCGGCCGTGACGGCCTCGGTCATGTGCGGATGCGCGTGGCCGTGGATCATCGGGCCCAGTGCGAGCAGGTAGTCGATGTACCGGTTGCCATCGACGTCCCACAGGTACGGACCAGAGCCGTGGTCGACCACCGGCGGACCCGGAACCCACCCGGCTGCGGGACCGCGGGCGCCGCTGTTCACGCCGCCGGCGATCACCTTCTGGGCTTCCGCGTAGAGGGACTGCGAGCGAGCCGTTCGCAGTTCGGGCATGGACACCTCCTCCTTCCTAGACGAGCTCGAGCACCCCGATCCGCCGGGGGTCGGGCGTGCGGGTTGACGTGCCATCGCGGTCTGCGAGTCGGTGCTTCGCGATGCTGAGGGCAAGGACGGCGGCTCCGCGAGCGACCGCGTCGTCGCCGAGCGTGGATCGCGCGAGCCTCGGCGGGTAGGGGACCGCGTTGCGGAGCCGTTCCTCGAGCGGTTCCACGAAGTCCCGTCCGCCCTGCGTGAGGCCGCCTCCGAGCACGATGACCTCGGGGTCCAGGAGCGCGGCGACGTTCACCACCAGGTTGCCGAGGGCGTCGATGACGCTCCGGACGACGGCCTCCGCCACGGCATCGCCCTGCCCGGCTCGCCGGACCACCTCCTCGGCGTCGATCTTGGCGGTCTGCTGGATCGTGTTGCGGGATCGTCGCTTGGCGACCCGATCGAGGTACCGAGTCGGGATCGCCCGTCCGGACGCTCGATCCTCCAACCGGCCGGGTGTCAGGAAGGCGATCGCTCCGGCGGACGAGCTCGAGCCGCGAACCGGCCGGCCGTCCACGATGATCCCGGCGCCGAGGCCGTAGCCGAGGGAAAGGAAGACGACGTCCGAGCATCCCTTCGCAGCTCCGAACGCCGCTTCGCCGACGGCCGCGAGGAGGTCGTCGTTGTCGATCGCGGTCGGCAGGCCGAGGAGCTCCTCGAGCCGGCTCCCGAGCGCTTCACCCTGCAGGCCGGGGAGGTCGGGGGAAAGGAGCACCCGTCCCGCGAGCCGGTCGACGATCCCCGACACGCCGGCGGCGGCCGCGAGCACGGGACGCCGTGCGACCTCGCCGCGAGCCTGCTCCGCCGTGCGGACGATGGCCTCCACGACCGACATCGCGTCGCGGGTACGGCGCACGACGCTGGTCGCCGAGGCGCGGATCGAACCATCCAGATCCGTGACCACCGCCCTGATCCGCGAGCTTCCGGCGTCGATCCCAAGCACGTAGGCCGCGTCCGTGCGCAGGCGGACGATGCGAGGGGGGCGGCCGATCCCCGGGGGATCGCCCGCCCGCTCGTCGACGAGGCCCTCGCGCCGCAGTCTCGCGATCGCGCGGCTGATGGTGGCGGCGGACAGACCGGTCAGCTCCGCGAGCTCTCCGCGCGATGCCTCCAGCCGCTGTCGCAGCACCTCGAGGATCGTGACCGAGTGGTCCATGCGGCCTTCCTTTCAGACCGAAAGGAAGTATGCGCCAGCGGTGTTCACCGGTCAAATCGGCGGGTCGGCGCACCGGGCGCGCCTGGTCTAGACGAACTGGGTCGGATCGGGGGTCGTGTCCTGCGGCCAGCCGGGATAGTCGGCGCCGGGGAACTCCCACGGGGTGCCGTAGCAGGATCCGAGCTTCGGCAGCGGCTGTGCGTCCGTGCGCGGGTTGCGCCCGAAGTCGAAGACGTGCTCGTAGTTGTGGGTGCGCTCGATCCGCTTCGTGAGGTACGGCAGGCCCCAGTTGTCCTCGATGAACTTGAGCGGGGAGGAGAACTCGCCCTCGAGGTCGTCGACGAGGCCCTTCTTCGCGTACGGGCTGATGACGAGCATCGGCACGCGGAAGCCGAGGCCGACGTCGTCGACCTCGGGCGGTGGGACGTGGTCGTAGAATCCGCCCCACTCGTCACACGTGACGAACAGCGCGGTGTGTTCCCACCCGTCGCTCGTCATCACCGCGTTCACGACGTCGGTCAGCCAGTCGTGCGCGAAGCAGGTGCTCTCGGGCGGGTGGTCGGAGAGCTCGAACCGCGGCGTCACCCACGTGACCGAGGGCAGCCGGCCCGCCCGGATGTCGTCCGGCAGCTTGTCGACGGCGCGGATGCGCTCGGGACGCCACAGGTCGGTGTGGTACACGCCGGAGACCCCGTTCAGCGCGTTCCAGAAGTAGCCGGTCTGGTACTTGCCGGCGGAGTAGTACGCCCACGGCACCCCGGCTTCCTCGAGCTGCTCGGGGACGGTCTTGAAGTTGAAGCATGTGTCGTGCTTCGCCAGGTTCCCCTGCTCGTCCTTCACGAACACGAACACGTTCTCGCCGACCGCGTCGCAGCCCCAGCTCTTGAACTTCTTGTTCCCGTCGTCGAAGCGGACCTCGATGTTCTCCGGGTTGTCGAGGGCCCCACCGGACTGACCCGCCACGAAGAAGAAGTGGTTCGGGAACGAGGGCCCGCCGACCGAGGCGAAGAAGTTGTCGGACAGCACGTAGTCGCGCGCGAGCTGCCAGTAGTTCGGGACGCGATCGCCCGCGAACTGCGTGTAGGCCCACGGGTCGCCGAACTGCCCGAGGCCGAAGCCGTCGTACGCGCCCTCGTTCACGTCGTTGAGATGCGCGGCGCGGTCGTGTGGGATGTCGCCGGGGAGCCAATGCGGGCAGTCCGCGAGCGGCACCTCCTGCCCGTTCATCACGCCGACGGTCGCGCCGTTCGCGCCGGGGAACCGTCCGAAGAGGTTGTCGTAGCTGCGGTTCTCCATCATCAGGTAGATCGCGCGCTTGATCGGCCACCGGGTCTCGGTCGCGGTGACGGTCGCGGTCGCCGAGGGCGTGACGACCGGTGCTTTGCGCCCCCCGCCGGTGCACGCGACCATCGTCGCCCCGGCGAGCGCGAGTCCCGAGGTCGTGAGGAACCCGCGGCGCGAGAACGTGAAACCCGGCGCGCGATCGTGCTCGAGCCGCCGGTACGCGGGATCGGCCTCGGACTCGGGGTTCCGGAAGCCGAGCGGACACTGCTCCTCGTGCGGGCCTGCCATCGGTCGGTCCAACCTACCAAGGGATCGACCGGACGGTATCCTGCCGTGGCCCGTTCCCCAGGAGTTCTCGTGCTTCCGCGTCGGTTCCGACCGCTCGTGCTCGCCACCGCGACGGCCCTCGCGCTCGTCGCGTGCGGCGGCGACGGCGGGGACCGCGTGACGCCGAGCGCGACGACGCCGCCACCGCCGGTCTCTCCGACCGCGACCTCGGTCGCGACGCCCTCGGTCACGCCCCCCGCGCGGCCCGAGGAGACGCCGCCGACGAGCGGTCCCGCCGCGATGGACTGCGTGAACGGGTGGACGGCGCCGGAGGAGGGCACCCCCGCGTACCTGCAGACGCTCGGCGTGATCCGCCGGACGACCGGCGTGAAGGGACCGCTCGCGGTGGTCGAGATCCGGTACTTCCAGGGGCCGGAGTCGCCGCCCTCGGACAAGGGCTACCTGCTGACCATCGATCGCTGGTACGTGAAGCTCTACGCCGAGCGCGACCCCGCCTTCCAGGGGCGGTTCCTCGTCGAGTCCCGACGGTTCGGCCGCGGCGTCGCCGCCGCCGCGCCGTACGACACCCGAGGCTGGCGCTCGCCGGACTGGGTCGGGTTCCAGTTCGACAGCGCCGACACGCAGGCGAAGGGCCATCCGGGGCTCCCGGGCCTGTGGGAGGGCATCCCGTACGACTTCGTGAAGGGCGGCGGAGGCCTGGAGATCGCGGGGCTGCCCGAGCAGGTCGTCGGCTGCGTGGACGACACGTAGTCGGCGCGGGTCGGCCCGAGGGCTCAGTCCCCGGCGAGCACCGCGGCGCCGACCGCGCCCGACAGGTCCTTGAAGGCGGTGGGCAGCAGGGTCGGCGGGCGTTCGGGGACGAACAGCTGCGGGCGCATCTCCTCGGCCACGCGCTCGATGAAGGGAACCCCGAGCCGGTCGCCCAGTCCGCCGCCGATCACGATCGCCTCGAGGTCGAGCAGGTTCTGCGCAGACGCGAGCGCGACGCCGAGCGCCCAGACGGCCTCGTCGATCAGCATGTTCGCGATGCGATCGCCCTTGCGCATGGCCTCGAGCCACACGCCGCTCGTCACCCGGTCCTTGCCCTTCCTCTCCTGGACCTTGAACAGGCTCGTGCGCCGGCCCTTCTTCACGAGCTCGCGGGCGCGGGCCTCCATCCGCCCGCGGCCGGCGTAGGCCTCGAGGTGGCCGGGCAGGCCGCACGAGCAGATCCGGCCCGCGGGCTCGACGGTGGTGTGGCCGATCTCGCCGGCCGCGCCGCGACCCTCGAACAGCTCGCCGTTCAGGATGAGCCCGCCGCCGACGCCCGTGCCGACCCAGACGCCGAGCAGGTTGCGGTAGCCGCGTCCCGCGCCGCGCCGGTGCTCGCCGAGCACGGCGACGCTCACGTCGTTGCCGAGCGCTACCGACACGCCCCCGAGCGCTTGCGACAGGGCCGGCCCGATCGCCACGGGTCTCGGGGACTCGAAGCCCGGCAGGTTCGGTGAGTTCGCGACCGTCCCCGCCTTCCCATCGACGGTCCCCGGCATCGCGAGACCCACGGCGTCGAGGGCGCCTCGGTCCGCCTCGGCGGCCGCGAGGGTCTCGCCGACGACCTCGACGATCGCCCGACGCAGGTCGCGCGCGCCGGTGAGCGGCGTTGCCGTGCGGAACGAGGCGATCACCTGCTGGTCCCGGACCGCCGCGGCCTGGATCTTCGTGCCGCCGACGTCGACGCCGACGGTGACGTTCATCGCCGGTCCGCTCCGTCGTCCTCGGGCCAGCCCGTGTAGGTTCCCGCCCCGCGCTTGCGGAGCTCGTTGCCGATCACCGTGCGCTGGATCTCGGAGGTGCCCTCCCAGATGCGGTCGACGCGGAGCTCGCGATACATCCGCTCGACGGGCTGCTCGCGCATGTACCCACGGCCACCGTGGATCTGCACGGCCTTGTCGATCACGCGCCCGGCGGTCTCGGAGCACACGAGCTTGACGGCGCTCGCGAGCGCGTGGACCTCCTTGCGCGGGGTGCCGCCCCGGGCGGCCTGCCACGCGACGCGATAGAGCATCGACTTCGCGGCCATGAGCTCGGCGGCCATGTCCGCGAGCATGAACTCGATCGCCTGGTGCTCGACGATCGGCCGACCGAACTGCACGCGGTGCGAGGCGAACTCCAGCGACAGGTCGAGCGCGCGCGTCGCGGCGCCCACGGTGCGAGCGCCGATCATGATGCGCTCCTCGACGAACCAGTCCTTCGTGAGCTCGTAGCCCTGCCCGACCTCGCCGAGCACCTTGTCGCCATCGACACGCGCGTCTTCGAGCGCGAAGATCGGGTGCTCGAACACGAACGTGTGCATGTACTTCGGCGTGCGGACGACGCGCAGGCCGGGCAGGTCCTTGTCGACGATGAACACGGTCGCCTTCGCGGGATCGCCGTCGACGTGCGCGTGCACGAGGAGGAAGTCTGCGACGTCGCCCGAGGTCACGTGCCACTTCGTCCCGTTCAGGACCCAGGCGTCGCCGTCGCGGACCGCGGTGGTCTCGACCATCGAGGGGTCCGAGCCGGCGCCGGCCTCGGTGATCGCGTAGCAGTCGCGGCGCTCGCCGCGGCACGCGGGCCGCAGGTACTCGTCCTTCTGGGCCGCGGTCGCGACGGCCAGCGGGATTGACGGGCGCCACGGGATGTCCCAGAGCGCGCCGGTCGCCTTGCCCCACTCCTCCTCGATCAGCACCTGCTGGAAGGTGTCGTAGCCGAGGCCGCCGTCGGCGATGGTGTGGTTGATCGCGGCGAAGCCGTGCTCGAGCACCTGCGCCTTCGCGGCGGCCAGGCTCTCGGCCGAGAGGCCGTCGTGCTCCTCGCACTCGTCTTCGAGTGGCATGAGCACCCGCTCGCAGAAGGCGCGAGCGCGAGCCTTCAGCTCGGCGTCCTCGGGCGTCAACCGGATGTCCATGCGCGGGTCTCCCGTCGTTGAACGGCGATACAGGCGCGAGTGTAGGCTCGGCGCGGCCGGCGCGCTGCCGGTCCCGCGAACGAGCGAGGAGGGATCGATGGCACGGACGGTGTTCAGCGGCGGACGGGTCTTCGACGGGACGGGCGCGCCCCTCGCCGAGGCCGACGTCGTGGTCGAGGACGGCAGGATCGTCGAGGTCGGACCGGGACTCGACGGCGACGAGGGCGTCGAGTGCGCGGGCAAGGCGTTGCTGCCCGGACTGTTCGACGTCCACGTGCACATCGCGTCCTCGTACGAGGACTTCGACGAGATCCGGCTGATGAACGAGCCGTTCTCGCTCCGCTTCTTCCGGGTGGCCGAGAACATGCGGCGGACCATCGCCCTGGGCATCACGACCGTGCGGGACGCGAGCGGCGCCGATGCCGGCATGAGGGCCGCCGTCGAGCAGGGGCTGCTGCTCGGCCCGCGGATGCAGATCTCGGTGACGATGGTCGCGATGACCGGTGGCCACAGCGACCCCTGGCTGCCGAGCGGCGCTCGAGGTGCGTGGGGCACGCCGTACCCGGGCATGCCCGACGGCGTGTGCGACGGCGTCGACGGCGTCGCCGTGAAGGTGCGCGAGGTGATCCGCGCCGGCGCCGACGTCGTCAAGATCGCCTCGAGCGGCGGGTTCCTGTCACCTACCGACGATCCGCGGCAGCCGAACTTCACCGAGGCGGAGGTGCGCTCGATCGTCGAGACCGCCGCGGACCTCGACCGGTGGGTGATGTCCCACGCCCACGGCGCCGAGGGCATCAAGCGTGCGGTCCGCGCCGGCGTGCGCTCCGTCGACCACGGCACGTTCCTGGACGACGAGGGCATCGCGCTCATGCTCGAGCGCGGGACGTGGCTCGTGCCGACGCTCACCGCGGGCGACACCACCGATGAGCTCGCGAACGACCCGAAGATCCCCGAGCCGGTGCGCGAGAAGCTCCGCACGCTCGGGCGCCCCGAGCTCGAGGCGTTCCGCCGCGCGGCCGAGGCCGGCGTGAAGGTCGCCCTCGGCACCGATTGCCCGGTCGCGCCCCACGGCACGAACCTGCGCGAGCTCGAGCTCATGGCCGGCCACGGCTTCACGCCCGAGCAGGCGCTCGTCGCCGGAACCTCGAGCGCCGCCGAGCTGATGGGCCTGCGGGACGAGCTCGGCACGCTCGAGCCCGGCAAGCGCGCGGACGTCGTCGTCGTGGACGGCGACCCGTACGCGTTCGCGACGCTGAAGGACCGCGTCGAGCAGGTGTGGAAGGACGGCGTTCGGGTCGTCTGAGGCCCCACGGTGGCGGATCCACGCCCGCGGAAGCGCGGCTGACCGGCGATCTACGTGGGAAGGCAGGTCGCGCCGCGGATGACGAAGGTCGAGCGGCCGCTCTTCGCGTCGCGGTAGCCGGCCGCGAGCACGGTGCCGTCGGGGAGCGCCGAGACCGCGGTGAGCGTGACCGAGCCCGGGACGCCCTCGCTGCCCAGGAGCGACCACCTCGCCCCGTCCCACCGCTGCACGAGCGGCTTGGAGACACCCGCATCGCCGGCCGCGTGAGCACCGGCCGCCCACAGGTCGGTCGGGCTCACCGGGGCGACGCCGCGGAGCTCGCCCTCGCCGCGCACGGTGCCGAGCTCGGTCCACGCGCTGCCGTCCCAGTGCAGGATCGCCTCGCCGACCGCCCAGGCGTCGTCCGGCGCGAGGGCCGTCACCGCCGTGAGCCGTCCGGGGACCTCGCTCGGGGAGCGCGACCACACGTGGCCGTCCCACCGCAGGATCGCGGAGCGGTTGTGCTGGTACCCGACCGCCCACAGGTCGCTCGGCGAGATGCCGCCGATCGCCACGAGCCCGCTGCGGCCGCCGCCGATCGCCGGTCGCACGGGCGCCTCCGTCCACGCGAGGCCGTCCCAGTGGAGCGCGATCGCGCGTTCCTCGCCGCCGAGCGCGTTGCCCGCGTACCCGACCACCCACACGTCGTCGGTCGACATCGCGACGACGCCCGTGAGGGCGCCCTCGGGGAGATCGCTCGGCAGCAGCAGGAGTGTCCACGTCGCGCCGTCCCACTGCGCAGCGGTGGGCGAGTCGCCGACGCCGTCCGAGGAGCGTCCGACGGCCCACGCCGCGTCGGGCGAGAGCGCGTCGACGGCGTCGAAGCGGTTCTGAGCGCTACCGGCGTTCGGGCTCGGCACGACGTCCCACTCGGCGCCGTTCCACCGGATCGTGAGCGTCGAGGTCGGCTCGAGCGGATCGCCGGCACCGCCGACCGCCCAGGCGTCATCCGGCGCGACCGCCGCGATGCCCAGCAGCAGGCTGCCGCCGTCTTCGGGGTCTGGGCTGTCGACGGGCGCCCATGAGGGCTCGCACGCGACCAGCGGGCTCGGCGAGAAGGTCGGGGACGTCACGACGCCGGTGTCGCCGCCCTTCGGCGCGAGGGACACGAGCGCGAGCCCGAACAGCAGCGTCAGTCCGGCCGCGACCGCGGCGTTCGTGAGCGCACGCTGCCGCGTCGTGTTCACGCGTGCCGGTCCGCCGCGGGCGCGGCGCGGTTGCGGGCCGAGGTCGCCGACCGATAGCCTCGGACCGGCATGCATGCGTTCGAGCGTGATGTCGTCATCGTCAGGGGAGGTCTCCGCGACCTCGCTCGCAGCCTACCGTGCGCGCAACGGCGAGGAGCGCGATGAGCCTCGCCGAGCTCGCCGCGGCGGTCCGAGCTCGCCGGGTCTCCTCCGAGGAGTTGGTCGGCCAGGCGTTCGAGCGCATCGACCGGCTGAATGCGCCGCTCTCCGCCGTCGTCGCGCTCCGCGCCGAGGAGGCCCCCGGCGAGGCTCGCGCGCTCGATGCTCGGATCGCCGCGGGCGAGGACCCGGGCCCGCTCGCCGGGCTGCCGCTCCTGGTGAAGGACAACACCGACGTCGCCGGGATGCGCACGGTGAACGGCTCGCGCCTGCTCGAGGGCTCGCCGGCCGCTCCCCGCGACGAGATCGTGGTCGAGCGCCTCCGAGCCGCCGGCGCGATCGTCGTCGGCAAGACGAACGTGCCCGAGTACTCCTTCCAGGGCTTCACGGACAACGAGGTGTTCGGCCCGACCGGCAACCCGTGGGGACCGACGTGGTCGCCCGGCGGCTCCTCGGGCGGGTCCGGCGCGGCGCTCGCGGCGGGGATGGTGCCGCTCGCGACGGGCACCGATGGCGGCGGCTCGGTCCGCATCCCCGCGGCGTTCTGCGGGCTCGCGGGGCTGAAGCCGACGAACGGCCTCGTCGGCCGCCGCCCGACGCCGTCGTGGCTCGACCTCACGACGCAGGGTCCGCTCGGCTCGAGCGTGGAGGACGTGCACCTGCTGCTCGACGTCATGCGCGGGCCGGTCGCCGGCGATCCGACCGCGCTCCCGAGCTGGTCGCCCGGCGGCGCCGACGTGACGCGCGTGATTGCCTCGCCCCGGACCTGGGACTGGGGCCCGCTGTCCGAGGAGATGGCGATGCTCTACGCCGCCGCGATCGGCCGGCTCGAGCGCGACCTCGGCATCCCGGTCGAGGAGGTCGAGCCCTCGACGATCTTCCGCACCGGCAACCCCGGCGAGGACTGGTTCACGACCGTCGCCGCCGAGGAGCTCGCCTACATCGGGCGCGAGGTCGTGCAGGCGAACCTCGCGAACCTCTCGCCGCCGTTCCGGTTCGCGATGGAGGCCGCGCTCGAGCTCACGCTCGACGACTACCTCGGCCCGCGGCAACGGCGCTTCGGCTACGTGCGCGAGATGGACGAGCTGCTCGGCGACGACGCCGTGTTCGTATGTCCGACGCTCGGCCACATCGGCTGGCTCGCCGACGGCACGCTCCCGGGCACCGACGGCCCCGCCGAGGGCGACGGCTACAACGTGGGCGAGGCGAACCTCACGGGGCACCCGGCGCTCTCGGTCCCCGCGGGCGTCGCGAGCAACGGCATCCCGTTCGGCCTGCAGATCACCGGCCCGCGCTGGCGCGACGACCTCGTGCTCGGCGTCGGCGCGGCGTGGGAGCGGGCGAACCCGTGGCCGGCGGTCGCGCCCGGCTACGAGCCGTTCGCCGCGCCGTAGCGCGCTACGCCGCGAGGTCGCGACGCTCGAACGTGACGAGCGCGACCGCGAACGCCACGACCACGATCCCCGCGAGCACCGCCGAGCCGAGCACGCCGAGGCCGTTCATCATCGGCTCGGCGTCCAGGTAGTAGTGGAACGGGGACAGGTACTGCAGCCACGCGATCTGGTCGATCGCCGGCACGAGCAGGTCGACGAGCCAGGTCCCGGCCGCGATGCCGGCCGCGACCCCGACGGCGAGGCTCCGCCGCCCCGTCGCGCACCCGATCGCGAGCGCGATAGCGCCGAAGGCCATCGCGAGCAGGTAACACATCACGACCGCCGCCGTGAGGTCCCTCAGGCTCGGCGTGAGATCGAACGGCGGGCCGGTGAGCGGAACCGAGACCCAGAGCAGCGCCGAGAGCAGCACGCCGGCAAGCAGCATGGCGGCGAACTTGTCGATGACGACACGTCGCCTCGCGACCGGCGTCGAGAGCAGGACGTCGAGCGTCTGGCGCTCCTCCTCGCCGGCGATCGCCCTCGCGCCGGCGCCGATCGCGAACAGCAGCAGGAGCAGCGGCGCGAAGAAGTTGAACAGCTCGGTGTTGAGGTAGCCGGCCGGCGAGGTGAAGTCGCCGCTCGCGCCCATGAAGGCGTCGCGCAGGAACTCCGGCATGCTGTCCATGTACTTCTGGAGGGTCTCCGCGTTGTCCTTGATGCTCGGGTAGAACGGCGCGTACGTCGCGCCTGCGAAGAACAGCCCGATGCCCCACCAAAGGAGCGAGCGTCGCTGGTCGCGGAGCGTCTTGCGGAGCACCGTCCGCAGCATCGGCCGAGCCGCGAGCGCCTCAGTCGCCACCGTCGGCCTCCTTGCCATAGAAGGTGAGGAAGATCTCCTCGAGCGTCGGTTCGTGGCTCGTGAGGTCGACCACGTCGTACCGTGCCGCGTGCTTGATCACCGCGTCCATCCCGCCAGAGATCGTGATGCGCAGCGCGTCCCCGACGGGCTCGACCCCGCGCACGCCGGGAAGGCCGGCGAACTCACCCGGCTCGACGGGAGCGGCGAAGTGGATCTCGAGCGTGCGGATCTCCTTGGCGCGAAGGTCGCCGATGTCCTCGACGGCGACGACCCTGCCCTCGCGGATGATGCCGACGCGGTCGCACACGCGCTCGATCTCGGGCATCACGTGCGAGGACAGGAAGATCGTGCGGCCGTCGGCACGCGTCTCGGCGACGAGTGCGTAGAACGCCTGCTGGATCAGCGGGTCTAGGCCCTGCGTCGGCTCGTCGAGGATCAGCACCTCCGGCCGGTGCATGAACGCCTGCACGAGCCCGAGCTTCTGCCGGTTGCCGTGCGAGAGCGTCTTGACCTTCACCCCGAGCTCCAGGTCGATGCGCTCGGCGACGTCGGCGATCTGCTCCTTCGGCACGCCGCCGCGGAGGTTCGCGAGGTACTCGAGGTACTCGCCGCCGGTCATGTGGTCGTAGAGCGAGAACTCACCCGGCAGGTAGCCGACGCGCCGGTGGATCTGGACGCTGTCGCGGTGCGAGTCCAGGCCGAGCACCGACGCGCGCCCGGCGGTCGGGCGCAGGAAGTCGAGCAGCGTGCGGATCGTCGTGGTCTTGCCGGCGCCGTTCGGGCCGAGGTAGCCGAACACCTCGCCCGGCGCGACGGTGAACGACAGGTCGACGACGCCGCGGCGCTTGCCGTAGGACTTCGTGAGGTTGTCGGCGACGACGACGTCGGCCACGGCGCACCCCCGTAGAGGTTCAGCCTACGACGCTGTCACGGCCCGGCGGGGATGGTTGGGGTCGCCCGCCCCGACGCCCGAGGGCCGAACGCTACGGCCCGAGGTGGTAGCCGAGGCGACGTGGCAGGCGCGCGGCGAACCCGACGAGCGGGTTGGGGCGGCGGCCCTCGTCCTCGGCCTCGTCCTTGCGCACGATGGCTTCGTGCGTGAGGAGCGCACCGGGCGAGCGGAAGGGCTCGGGAGGGAACGGTTTCGGCTCGAGCCCGACGAGCGGCAGCGTGGTGTGCTCGTCCTGCACCCCGAGCGCGAGCCCCGACAGGATCTTGCCGGCGAGGCGGCACGGCCCGACGCCGCCACCCGTGAACCCGAGCCCGTAGTGCACGCCGCCGCCCGGCAGCGTGCCGAAGAACGGGAGGTGCAGGCCCGTCACGTCCATCGGCCCACCCCAGGCGCACTCGAAGCGCACGCCCTCGAGCGAGGGGAACCACCTCGCGAAGTCCTTCAGCAGCCGGACCACGCTCGTCTCGTCGTAGCGGAGCCTGGGGCCGAGCCCCGTCCCGAGCCCGGCGCGCGAGCTCGCGGCGCCGAACGCGATCCGGCCGTCGCGCGTCGTCCGGACGTAGTGCAGCGCGGTGCGGAAGTCGTACAGGCCCTCGCCGCCGGTCCACCCGAGCTCCTCGAGGCGGTCGGGGATCGGCTCGGTGAGCGCGATGTACGTGCCGCGCGGAAGGACCGTGCGCCGGAACCGCCGCAGCGTCGCCGCGTACGCGCCGAGCCCCAACACCGCGGCGCCGGCCA